>JAZRXH010000109.1:0-67702 GCA_045600125.1 Eubacteriales bacterium
AAAAGGCGGCGGGGTGCAGGGGCGGAGCCCCGCAGTTTCTGTAAAAGGGTCAGCCGAGCCTGCCTTCTATGGCGGCGACTCTATCCGCTATTCGCTGCTGCCGTTCGGCTTCCTTTTCACGCTGGTCGCTGACCTCGGCTGCGAGGGACATGCTTTCCGCCACAACGGTGAGGGGCTCGCTTCTCTTCACCGTCGAATAGATCTTGAAGAGAACGCACTGATTTTCCTTCGGCACAAAGTCGCCGAGGTCGGTGTTTTCATCCGTTTCCACGATGACCTTGTAGTCGAACTGGAAGAAGAACGGGGAGTAGATGAGCATGCTGCCGTCCTCGTAGATCTCGTCGATGGTGCCCTCGAATTCAAGGCGCTCCGGATCGGCGGCGTAATCCTCGTTTACCTCGATCGCCTCGGACTTGTCCTCGTCCTCGGGAAGCTTCACCGTCTCGTCGGCGGATGCGTCGGGAGACTGCTCTTCGATCACCGTGCCGTCCGGATCCTTTACACCGGAGGTCTGCTCCTTTTCGCAGGAGGTAAGAGCCGGGCAAAGCGCCAAAGCGGCAAGAAGAAGCGCCAGAAGCGCCGAAAGAAGCTTTCCCGTCTTTCTGTTGCCAGTCATTTTCATATTTATAACTTCTCCGTTCTGTCGGAACTTGCCGACGGTATCGGGGACGCCGCCCCGGGCAGGTGGGACAAAAGCCCGCTCATTCCGCCCCGTAAAGGCGGAAGGTGTTCCGTGAAAAATCCGAGTAGTCGGAGTATTCGCTCTTTTTGAACTTCTCCTCGGCTACCGTGCGGGGATCGCCGGAAAGAACGGCGGTGTACTTGATCTTTCCGCTCTTGCCGAGACCGTAGAAGCGGATGCTCTCAAAAGGCACCGAGTCCGGGATATGTCCTGCGTATTCCCGGCAAAGGGCGAGGAAGTCCTCGCTGCCCCGGAAGGTGCCGTAAAAGGCGATCTCGTAGGACGCCTTGTCTTTGTAGTCTTCAAAAGCAGACTCCGGCGAAAGAACGTCCTCGGTGTCAAGCCCTGCCGCACGCAGAGCGAAATCTTCGTTTTCGTAGTAGTAGTTCGTGAGGATCGAGCGGATCTTCGCCATTCCCGCGTCCAGCATCTTCGCCTTACAGTAGTCGGCATAGCCGTCGTACCCGGCGCTTCCGTCCTTCCTTGCCGAAACATATGCGGTGTAAACGTCGGCGTCGGTGAAGACGTACTCGCTCACGTAGGCGTTCGCCGCAAGGCTCCGATAGGTCTGTCCTTCGGTGAAGGCGGTTTCGGGATAGCGCTGTGCCATATATTTTTCCGCCGTCTTCTTAGACGAAAGAATGCCCGGAACGGTTCCGCAAAATACAAAATAACTGCCGAGAAGAAGAACGCAAAGGGTTCCCGAGAAGGCGTACAGCTTCTTCTTTTCACTTTTTTTCTTTTCCTCCCGTGCCGTGAAGAACAGCCGGAGGGTGATGACCGAAAGGAAGGACGCCGCTCCCGCAAGGACGGCATAGATAATCGCCGCCGTGCTTCCGTGCCCGAAAAGGAGTCCTGCAAGCAGCGCCGAAGCGGCTCCCATCGCCGTGATGCGCAGCGTGTATCGATAGAAGAAAAAGGCGGCGGCGGGAAGAAGCACGATCAGAGGAAGACCCCGCAGAGCCCCCGCATCCGGGAACATACAGCAGCCTGCCGCAAAGACGAGCAAAACGGCAATGAACAGCTTTACATATTTCAGATCCTTCATATCATCCCTGCCTTTCTTTCAGAGTTTCGGTTTCCCCGTTTTCCCCGTTTGCGCCGGGAAACGGAAAAACCATAGAGCCCGGTATAAATCGAAAATCAAAGAGCCGAGAGGAAGCCGATGATCCTTTCGGCGAGGACGGCGTTGCCCGCATCGTTGGGATGCAGTCCGTCGGGGATATACTTTTCCCTAATCACCTTGGAATTGGTGGAAAGACCGCTCATGCTCCAGAGGTCAAGCACCGGGATCGCATAGTATTCCGCTGCTTCCTTGATCATGGCGCAGAAGCCGGCAAGATCCGGACGGCCGTCCCGGATGTTCTTCTCACCGAGGCGGTGGAGGGGCGTTGCAAAGACAATGACCGACTCCGGATACTTTTCAAGAAGACCGCTCATAAGATAATGCAGAGCGCCGTAGAAGGTGTCGGGAGTCCGGTCGGAAAATTTGCCGATGGGAGCGTCGCCGTGACCGAAGTCGTTGGTGCCGCCGAAGACAAAGATGATATCCGCATCGGGATCCATTTCGGCGAAGCGGCCGCAGAAGTCGAGGTCGTGGCGGGGGTATTCGCTGGGCTTTGTCTGATGGGCTATTCTCGTGCCGCCGATGCCGTAGTTGTTGGCTTTTTTAAGACCGCACTTTTCGGCGATGACCTGCGAAAAACGGTATTCCGGCGCCGAGGTGCCGTGTCCCTCGGTGATGCTGTCTCCGAGAAAATTAACGACTTTATCCTTCAGTTCCATTTTGTATTTCCTTTCGGTTTTCGGGGGGCTTTCGATGTGCCGGTGCATTTATGACCGTAGCGGAAGACCTCCCCGTATTTTTAACGCTTTAATCTTGAGATTTTGTGATGGAAAGGGCTGTTTTTCGGTCATTTCCCCGCAAAATGCACACACAAAACCATTATAACGATATTGTATCACACTTCCCGCATTTTTTCAAGAGTTTTTTATAGGGAAATGAAAAACGGAGCGTCCCGTGCGGCTGTAAATTTCGTTTTCTTTCCACGCAATTTCATTTTCCTTCCACGCAGGAACCTGTTGACACCGGCAAAAGAACCGTGCTATAATGAGGCGAAAAAACTCGGAAAAAACACTTTAGAATAAAGAACAAACGGAGAATATAAATGTCTGTTTCAAAAATAATAACGGAAAACGGAAGACCGACCCTGTATATCGACGGCAAAAAGACGCTGCCGATGCTGTACGGCATGTCGGATATTCCCGCCTCAAGAAGCAATACCGCCATGTCGCAGCGGAACATGCGGAATTTTGCCGAAGCCGGGATAAAGCTCGTCTGCTGTGACGTGGCGATTTCGACCGAGTGGCATAAATACTACCCCTTTGAAACGAATTCCATCCGGGCGGAGATCGCAGGCGTTCTTGCCGCCGTCCCGGATGCGGGGGTCATCCTCCGCCTTCATATGAACCCGCCCTACTGGTGGATAAGAGACAACAAGGAGGAGCAGGTAAAATACCGGGACGAAAACGGGGACTGTTTCGGCATCGACAACGGGGAGGAAAACCGGCTTATCGCCCATAACTCCGACGACTGCATGAACGTGAGCCTCTGCTCCGAAAAGTGGCTGTGTGAGGCGGGAGAAAAGCTGAAGATCCTTATTGAAGACCTGAAGACCTGTGAGGAAGGAAACGCCGTCGTCGGCATCCAGATCGCCGGCGGTATGTTCGGCGAGTGGCATCCCTTCGGCAACGGCACCGATGTGGGAGAAGCGGCAAAGCGCGGCTTTGCAAAGTATCTCCGGAGCACCTACGGCACCGAAGAAGCGCTTCGAGCGGCGTGGGGAAATGAGAGCGTCACCTTTGAGAACGCTCCCTTCCACCCGGAAAACTTCCTTCCGGCAGAGGACGGGATTTTCCGTGATCCGAAAAGTGCCCGATATATCACCGACGCACAGAAATTTCTGCAAGCCAATACCGCAAAGGATATCCTGTATTTCTGCCGTATCGTAAAAGAGGCATGGAGCGACGTGCTCGTCGGCAGCTTTTACGGCTATTATATCCTCATGGCGTCGGAACGGACGCCGCTCAACGGTCATCTGGAATTTGCACGTCTCGCCGGGAGCGGCTGCATTGACTTTCTGTGCGGTCCCTTCCCCTACGGCAAAAACAGAGAGACGGGCGGCGTCCCGCTGATGCGGGGACTTCTCGAAAGCTGCCGGTTGAACGGTATTCTGTGGCTCACCGAAATGGACGACCGTCCCGACGGGCTGGAGGATTTCCCGAGAGGCGGCGACCCGGCTCTTCTCGGCTCGACGCTGGCAAGGCTTCGCCGCTATGTATATCAGAACGCCCTTGCCGGTATGGGGATGTGGTACTACGATCACCGGGTCGTGCCGAGCCTTGTGAAGAAGGGAAAAGAGACCTCCAAGGCGGCGACCATCTACTTTAAGGAGGGCTGGTGGGACACCGAAAAGCTCATGGGGGAGATTGCAGGGCTTGCAGCGGACTGTTCGGAGATCTACGAAAAGCCCTACCGCCCTGTCTCCGACGTTCTCGTCGTTCTCGGCACCGAGCAGTTCTGCCGGATGACCCGTCCCGCCTTCGATGAATACCCGATTTTTGAGGCGATTGCAAGGAGCGGTGCGGCGTACGACTGCATCTATTTCTCCGACCTTGAAAAAGCGGAGATGTCCCGCTATAAGCTGGTGATATTCTTCAATACCTACTTCATGTCAAGAGGGGACAGAGAGAAAGTGCTGTCTCTTACCGAAAAGTGCGCCCGTCTGTGGCTGTATGCGCCGGGCTACGTCGATGCAGAAGGACTGTCAACGGAAGGTATCTCCGGACTCTCGGGCATGAAGATCGGCAAATGCCGGCATGAGGACTGTCACAACGTTTTCCTCTCCGGAGCGACAAAGCATTTTTCCGGCGCTTTGGCGAAGGAAGCCCCCTCCTTCTTCATCGGGGAAGAGGACGCTTCCCTCGAGGTGCTTGCAAGATACGGTGACGGCAAGGTCTCTGCGGCGATAAAAGGAAAGGAACTGTTCTTCGCCTATCCCGCCTTTGACTGCGGCATATTCCGCACCCTTGCCCGCCGCTTCGGCGTACATATCTACACCGAGGACGACGGATGCGTCTTTGCCGAGGGCGGCTTTGCGGCGGTGAATTTCCTTTCCCCCGGGAAGAAGACGGTCACGCTGCCGGGCGGCAAGGTCTTCCGTTTCCGTGAGGAAGACTGCGCCACAGAGCTTATCCGGGACGGACGGATACAGGAAAGATAAAAAAAGATGAAAAAAAGAGGAGCTGTGCCCGGGAAAGGACACGGCTCCTTTGTGCTTTGCTTGAAAATATCACGAAGCGAGCTTTGCACTGAGGTAATTCTGGAGGCTTCCGGCACCCTGCACGTTGTTGATGATGAGAGCGTCGGTGATGCCGTACTCCGCAATGATGCCTGCCACGGATTTTGTATCCTCCCGGATGTCGATGACGACGATCTCGTCGTAGTAGTCCACCATGAAGGGCACGAAGGCGTTGCCGTAGGACTCCTTGAACACGATGAGCTTTCTGCCGGTGGCGGCGGTGGTCACGATATCGGTGAAGGGCTGGTCGCCGTTTATGAAGGCGAAAGAATAGTTGCCGGTCTTCTTGTTGATGACAGTGCCGTCGTAGGTCACGCCGCCCCTCGTGTAGGTCATGGTGCAATCGTGCAGCGGCAGGTGGAGGACGGTGTAGTCGGGGTTCGTTTTCAGGTGAGCGTCGTGGTTTCCGTAGTTGTAAAGAGAGCCGGTGTAGCCTACGTTTGTCACGGTGCGGTACTCGGAGAGCTCATGGGGGGTGATGCCGTTTGCAAGGCAGTAGGCACGGGAGGCGTAGTAGGCGCCCAGCTGTGTCCAGTGGTGGTCGGTACGGTAATAAGTATATTCGCCCTTATGCTCGGAAAGGATGCTCATGGCGTCGGCTTTCTTCACGCTGTCGTTCATCATGGCGTAGGTGGAAGCGATGTACTGCCGCTGATTCTCCTCACAGTCGCCGTAGCCCTCGGGGGAATAGAAGGCGCACGCCTTGGGAATGAGCAGGCTCGTCACGTTGAGGCTTGGATACTTCTCGGCGAAGCGGTTGACGATCCCCGCATAGGATTCACTGCCCGCGGTGTTCAGCTTGAAATACTCGATGCCGTAGTCGCCGCAGATAAGGACGTTGGAGGCGTAGTAGGCTTTTATGCTGTTGGTGTAATGCCCGGAGGAAGCGGTCTCGGAAAGGGGCAGATAGCTTGCGTTCACGGTGTCGCCGCAGACCGGGCAGATCATCCTCGTGCCGTCCTCGGAAAGAGCGAAGCTGTGCTCGTAGTTCTCGGCAAGGACGATCCCGCACTCGGTACACCTCTGGGGGGCAAGACAGCTTGCCGCCTCGCCGGGGGTATGGCCGTGCGCCTCTTCCAGAACGGTGCCGCAGACCGAGCAGACGGAGGGCTCGGTGCAGGTGGCGTCTGATGCCTTCACGTGGTCCTTCGCTTCTTCGATCACCTTGCGGCAGATCTCGCAGACCTTATCCTCGGTGCAGACCGTCGTATCCGAATAGCACTCGTGCTCCGGCTCCTTTTCGCAGGAAAAGAGAAGGAGCGAGGAAAGAAAAAGAGAAACGGCAAGGAGAAACGTTTGCATTCTTATGTTTTTCATTCGGGGGATCCTTTCTGTTGTTTGTCGGTGTGCGCAGGGTGAAAAGGGCGCACGGAGTTTTCCCGAAGGGCTCAGTCCTTCAGAATATCGTTCAGCTCGATGGCGGTATCCACGATCAGTTTTTCCGCTTCGGCGTTCGAGAAATCCCGAATAAGGCACCCCGCCGCCTTCACGTGTCCGCCGCCGCCGAATTTCTCGCAGATCTCGGCGACGTTGATGTCGTTATTCGAGCGAAGGGACATCTTGACCCGGTTGCCGCCGGTCACACTGTCGAAATACTGACGGCCGAAGATGCTCATTTCCACGCCCTCGACCTCCCGGAAGATCTGGGTGATGCCGTCCACGTCCTCCTTGAGAGCGCCGACCTCCTCCAGCTCCTCTTCGGTGAGGATGCAGTAGGCGAGCTTCCCGCCGCAGTAGAACACCGTCTTCGGGATGGCAAGCCCGACGAGACGGAACTGGGCAAGGCTCCGGGTGTCGAACAGATACTTTGAAATTTTCTCGCTGTCGGCTCCGAGGGATTTCAGCCTCGAGGCGTAGAGAAGGGTTTTAGCGGTGGTGTTTCCGTACTTGAAGCTGCCGCTGTCCGAAGCGATGGCGGCATAAAGCCGGTCGGCGCAGGACTTCGACAAAACGGAAAGCCCCGCTTCCTCCTTGAGAGCGTCGGCGACGTCAAGAACGATCTCTCCTGCCGCCGAGGCGTCGGTCAGACGGAGGATATAGTCCGCCTTCACCGTGTTGATCGCATGGTGGTCGATGCAGAGGTTTATCCTGTCGGCGTATTCGGCGTTTGCTCTTCCGAGAAGCTCGGGAGACGCCACGTCCACCGAAACGATGAAATCGGGGATAAAGTGTCCGTCCGGCTCTTTTCCAAAGCAGAGCACCTCCTCCGGAAGCCCCTCGCAGATAAAGGCGAGCCGCTTCGGAAGCACATGGACGCAGGAAAGACGCACGTTCTTCCCCGCCGACAGAAGCATTTCTGCGAGCGCCGCACCCGAGCCGATGCAGTCGCCGTCGGGATTGGAGTGGATGAGTATCAGTATATTGCGGTGGGAAAGGAGCAGCTTTGCGCATTCCCTCGGAGTTGCGATTTCCATAAAGCGGTACCGCCTTTCATGAAGATCTATGGTGTATATCGGGATTTATCGGCAGAATTTCGCAGAGGAGCAGCCGGACCGGCACGGAGTCGTTCCGACACGCCCGAGACGTTATTTTATCACAAGAAGGCCTCTTCCTTATACAGAAAAAACACGTCAATTTGTAAAATTTCGGTGTATTTCCGGCATGGCGGAGCTTTTACCGAAAAAAGCGGGATTTTTCCGGCAAAAAAAGAAAAATCCGGCTTGAAAATGTCACGGCGGTGTGGTACAATGGTCAAGGATAGGAAGCGGGGAAGGAATGCCGCTTCGTTCTGCCCTTCCCGGAAAGGGGGAGCAAAAACTCCGTGAAAATGCTATCAACACCAATATGTGAAAGTATATGAAAGGAAACGTGAAAAAGATGACAGACAGACACACATGGGAGGTCGGCTCCTCCTCCAGCACCATCGGCGCCGAGAATCACAACGGCGAAGGCTTTGAGCTTTACCGCAGGGCGGGCATAAAATACGCCGAATTTTCGGTAAACGACGAGAATTGCCGGAAGCTGGGCTTCTTCGAGGATCCCTGCCGCCTTGTAAAGATCGCAAAGGAGCACGGCGTGGAGTTCTGGTCCTTCCACATTCCCTTCAGCGGCCTTCTCAATCCCGCAAACCTCGACCCCGAAAGAAACAAGCTCTCCATGGAGATCCTTGAAAGCTATACCCGTGCCGCTCTGAAGGCGGGCTTCAGGACCCTCGTGCTCCATCCCTCCAGCGAACCGAACAAGGAAGAGGAGCGGCAGGCGCAGATCGAGCGCAGTACCGAGAACATGGCGTATCTTGCGAAGATTTGTGCAGAAGACGGCGCCATGCTTGCCATCGAGGATCTGCCGAGAACGTGTCTCGGCAACTGCTCCTTCGATATCCTCACCTTCCTCAACTCCATCCCCGAGGCGGGACTCTGCTTTGACACGAACCACCTGACCATGCAGCCCAATCTCGACTTCCTCGACGATCTTATCGACAACGGCATGGCAGGCCGCATCCGCACCCTCCACGTCTCGGACTACGACTTCATCGACGAGCGCCACCGTCTCCCCGGCGACGGCATCAACGACTGGAACGGCATCTTCGACCGGCTCGAAAAGCTGGACTATAACGGTGTCTTCATGTACGAGGTATCGAGAATGCCCAAAGAGCGGGACGAGGTCTCCCTCTTCGATATCAAAAAGAACTTCGATTCTCTCATAAAGTAAATCCATAATCACAAAAGGGGGAAACAAAGCGCCTCACTCTTTGCGTTTGGCAAAAGAGTGAGGTTTCTTTGTTATCAAATGTTATCAAAATCAGTTATCCAAAAGAAAAGCACAGCCGTCCTTTATCGGTCTTTTGCTCTTTCTTTTTCCGTTATGCAGAGAGTGACCGTCGACGTGCCGTCTTTTTCCGTGATGCTCTCCGAAACGGCGTAGCCGGACGCCTCGAGGAGCTTTTCAAGCCTTGTGAGCGAATTGTAAAAAGGTGCCAGTCCCGGGAGGACGCCTCTCAAAAACGGCGTCTGCGAAGAGCGCTTTTCCCCGGCGCTTTCCGGGGGCTCTGTTTTTTCTGCTTTTTCACACGGCGTATTCTGTGCCGTGCAGGAGGTCCTTTCCGTTCGCAAAAGGCGCACGCACGCCTCTGCGTCTTCTTCCGTGGGGAAGTGGATCCCGGACAGCATCCGACAAAGATCGGTGATTTCTTTTTCCGAAAGGCTTTCCCTTACCGCCGCATCGGCGGCAAGACGGCGGGCAGGCTCCGAAAGCGAAGCCACGGCAAGAAGCCCCTCGCCCCGGATGCCCGCCTCGTACAGCCTTTCGTTTTCGGCTCTTGAAAGGCGGCAGGGGAGAAGCAGCCTTTCGACCCGTTCTTCTCCCAGTGAAAGATACGCCGCCACGTCGGCGGTGTCCACTCCCTTTTCCGATGAAAGATGCCCCATGGCGAAAGCGACGTCGCAAAGCGGCAGCGGCTCCCGCACAAGATTTTCCGCAAGAGCGATGCACGCCGCCCGGTTGTCTCCGACCCGATAGCAAAGGCAGGGCACAGTGGGCATTCCGACAAGCAGCGCCGCTCGGAGTCTCCGCTCGCCCGCCATCAGCTCGTACCTTCCCTCCCCGGTGATGCGCACGAGGAGCGGTTCGAGGATGCCGTATTTCCGGATGCTGTCGCCAAGGCGAATCAGCGAGACGTCCTCAAAATGCGTTCTCGGCGTACCTTTTCCCGCCCGGATAAGATATGGCGGCAAAAGGACAAGAGCGCCCTCCGGTTTTGCTTCTTCCGCCTGCCTTGATGATTTTTCTCTTTCCCGTTCCCGATACCGGTTTGTGTATGCTTCCCGCATTTTCCCGCCTCCGTCTTTTTGTATCTTTTCGGATGTTTTGCAAGGTCCGTGCGCAGTGTAACACAAAGCAGTGCGTGAAAACACTCGAAGTGTGACGCACCGCCCGGAAAAATTCAATTATTTACTTATGGCACGAAGGTTCCGGAGGATCGTTTCTCTCCCTCTCCAGGAATAGGCACGGGAGCGGAATTCCTCCTCGCTCATTTTTGAAAGGGCGCTTTCGGTAAGATACGGCAGGCGATTTTCTTTGAAAAAAGCGATCGGCGTGTCGGTCACGTCCTTATTGCAGGGGCAGACGGTCTGGCAGATATCGCAGCCCCACACGGCGTGAAGATCGGCGATTTCGGCAAGCTCCGCATCGCTCACTTTTTTCTTCTGCGTGAGGGCGGAGAGGCATTCCGAGCAAAGTCCGGCGTTTTTCGGGCAGGCAGAGGAACAGTTTTCACAATTTTCACACGGAAGATGCTTGAAATTCTCCCCCGGATGTGATATGCTGATAAAAGTATCGGTGACGACGCATCCGATAAAGACGTAGCTTCCGTATTCCGGACTCAGGAGCAGACGGTTTTTACCGACGACGCCGAGTTGTGCCTTTTCGGCGCATTTTCTCTCATCAAAGGGGGAATTGTCCGCAAAGAAGGCAAAGCGAAGCCCTTCGATGCCGCTGTTTTCGAGCGCTTTTCCGAAGCGTCCGGAAAGCTCTCTTATGTATCCGTGATAATCCCTCGGAACAGCGTAGAGAGAAACGTTCCGTTTCCCGCCTTCGCCTTTGCAATAGTAGGGAATAAGGAAAAAGCAGGCGCAGGCGGCATAGTCCGGCATTTTTCGCTCACACGATACCGTACACTCGCCGATGGGAAGGCTTGCATACACGTCGATGTTCTCCGAGAGGAAAAAGTCCCCGAGAGCCTTTTCGAGAAGTTTTCCCGCTTCCGTTTTTGTTTCCTCTTGTATGCGCTTTTCCACGCCCGTCACCCCCTGATTTGATTTTGATTTGATTTTGAAAAGTTGATTTTTTCTATATTCGATTCGCTTTTTTGACGACCTTGAATATGCCCTGCCGTTCCGCCCCCTGCATTTTGAACGGAACAGAGGCAAAAAGCAGAAAGGACAAAGCCATGCCGAAATCAGTGACCGAAATTCTTTGCGCCTTCGGAGAGAAAAACGCTCTGGGGCTTTCCGAAAAGGATCTTTCGGATTTTGAAGTTCTCTGCGACGACCTTCTCGCATTCAACGCCCACACCAACCTCACCGCCATACGGGACAGAGAGGGCGTGGCGATCAAGCACTTTGCCGACTCGCTCTCGGCGCTTCTGCCGACCCTGCCGAAGGAGATTTTGCCGGACGGCGCAAGAGTCATCGACGTAGGCTGCGGAGCGGGCTTCCCGGGACTTCCGCTGAAGCTCGTGCGGAAGGATCTGGACATCACCTTCCTTGACAGCACGGCAAAAAAACTGAAATTTACCGAGGAGGCGTGCCGGACGCTCGGCTTTTCTGCGGATATAAAGCCCGTCCGTGCCGAGGATCTGTGCGGCGACAAGGCATACCGGGAACGCTTTGACACGGCGGTATCGAGAGCGGTGGCGGCATTGCCGGTGCTCTGCGAGATCAGCCTTCCTTTCGTGAAGACAGGCGGCTATTTTGCGGCGTACAAGGCGACGGGAAGCGAAGAGGAAACCGAAAGTGCGAAGAAGGCGATCCCGGCGCTCGGCGGAAAGCTCGTCGGCATTTTTGAGACCGAGCTTCCGGAAAACGCCGAGGGAGAGATCCTGCATCACTCCATCGTCCTCATAAGGAAGGTAAAGCCTACCCCGCCGCAGCATCCGAGGCGCTATGCGCAGATCGTAAAGAAGCCGCTGTAAAGCACCCGTGCTTTTTCGGCGTCAGGTCTTATCCGAAATCACGACGCCTCCGATGATCAGCACCGCACCGACCGCTCCCATGAGGGTAATCTTCGTTCCGGTGATGAAATAGGCGGAGATCATGGTGATGAAGGGCTGGGTATAGATGTAGTTCGTCGTGACGACAACGCCCAGCTTCTTTATGGAATAGGTCCACCAGATATAGCAGAGACCGCCGCCGAGCACACCGAGAAGGGCAAGGGACAGCCACATTCTCGGAGAGGCAAGAGGAGCGAAGGCGGGCATACCGTCCTTCAGGAGCATGGCGGGGATCAGAACGACAAGAGCATACAGGATCATGCGCCTTGTGACGATGATACTGTCGGTTTCCCGGAAATTGCGGTCCAGCATGATGGAATAGATTGCCCAGGAGAGGGCGGCGCCGATGGCGAAAAGATACCCGGTAAGGCGGAAGGAGAATACCACGGTGCCGTTGAAGACCACGAGGATAACGCCGACCATGGCGATGACGAAGCCGATGAAGGTGTATTTCGTCAGCTTTTTACCGCCGAAGAGGCTGCTGCCCACCGACGTAAGGACCGGGGCGAAGCTGATGAGGATCGACACGTTGGTGCCGTCGGTATTGGCGATGGCAAGGCTTTCGAGAAAATAATAGGAGATCATGCCGAAAAGGCTGAGGAGCATATATTTCGCTTCCCCGGCAAGGCTCTTCGGAAGGGAAAGCTTCGGTCTTGCCGCATACAGCGTCAGAAGCGCCAGCGTAAAGCGCAGTACCAGTACCTGCAGCTCGGTATAGACCCCGAGAAGCAGCTCGGTGGCGACGTAGGTCACGCCCCAGATGCAGATGACGACGATCGCCCAGATATGTCCCTTCAGCTTTTCCATTTGCGTTGTCCTTTCAGAATGCAGTTCTTGTATCATTGTCCGGATGCCCGGACGGAAAACAGATTCATTCTAAACGACAATTATGTAATAGCAACCACCGCACTGTTAACCTTTTGTGACAAGTCGGCAAAGGAAAGCGGCGCCATGCAAAGCCGGCAGAGAAAAAAGAAAGAATAAGAAACGAAGAGAGAAGAGAAAGGAAGAACGATAATCATGAGCAAGATCAATATGAAGGGCGGGGCGCTCCTTGCGCCGCTTCCCGTCGTCCTCGTGACGAGCTGCGGCACCGACCGGGACGGAAAGGAAAAGGTTTGCGGCGTCATGACGGCGGCGTGGACGGGCATCGTGAACACGGTACCGCCGAAGACGTATATCGCCGTGCGCAAGAGCCGCTACTCCCACAGCCTCATCGCCTCCTCCGGCGAGTTCGTGCTGAACGTCCCCTCCTCCGACCTTGTGCGGAAGGTGGACTATTGCGGCATCTACACCGGAGCGAAAGAGGATAAGTTCGGCGCCTGCTCCTTCCACACCGAAAAAGCCGAGTGCGTCAGCGCTCCCCGAATCGCCGAATGCCCGCTGTGCCTTGAATGCCGGGTGACCGACGTGCGGGAGACGGGAAGCCACGATGTCTTTACGGCGGACATCGTGAACGTGGCGATCGACGAAAAGCTGATGGACGAAAAGGGCAAGATCCGTCTTGACAAGGCGCACCTCATGGCGTTTGCCCACGGGGACTATTTCGCTCTCGGAAAGAAGATCGGCGACTTCGGCTTCTCGGCGCGCAAGAGAAGAACGAGCAGGAGTTTTGACGCTGCCGAAAAAGAAAAAGAGAAAAAGAAGAAGAAAAACGAGCAGAAAAAGGACGCATCAGAGAAGGACGAGCTCAAGCAAAAATCTTACAAAAAGGATACCGTAAAGAAGGACGAGATCGCTTCCGGCAGAGACTTTGCGGCAGACCTTCTTGCCGGCGCCGAGAAAGACGCCGAAAGGATGTTCCTTGAAGAGACCTCCGGCTTTTCCGAAAAGAAGGCTGCCTGGCAAAAGAACAGGGCAGACTCCGGGAAAAAGTTCACGGGTACTGCCGAAAAGAAATCCTACGGCGAAAAGAAGGCTTCCGGCACCCGCAGGACGGGATACGCCTCCGGAAAAAGCGGTAAGGGCGCTTACGGCTACGGCGACAGAAAGCCGGGAAAGAAAAAGTAAAACGTAACTTGCAGAAAGGAAAACGATTATGTCCGATATAAGAATAAGAAAAGCCGTCGAAGGCGACGAGGAGCTGATCCTCGCCTTTATAAAAGAGCTTGCGGAGTACGAGCACATGGCAGACGAGGTGGTGGCGATGCCGGAGCTTCTCCGTGAGCAGCTGTTTGAGAAAAAATACGCCGAGGTGATCTTCGCCCTCGAGGGAGAAAAGGAAGTGGGCTTTGCTCTGTTCTTCCATAATTTCTCCACCTTCCTCGGACGCAACGGCGTTTACCTCGAGGATCTTTTCGTAAAGAAGGAATACCGGGGCAAGGGCTACGGCAAGGGGCTCCTTACGGCGCTTGCCAAGATCGCCAAGGACTGCGGAAGCGGCAGGCTCGAGTGGTGGTGTCTTGACTGGAACAAGCCCAGCATCGACTTTTATAAATCTCTCGGTGCCGTCCCCATGTCGGACTGGACGACCTACCGCATCACCGGCAAGACCCTCGACTCGCTTGCCGGCATGGCGCAAGGCGCCTTTTCTGACCGGAAGTAAGGATTTTCCCGCTCTTGACTTTTCAGACAGTATGTGGTATAATCGTTATGGGGGAGAGTGTGCGGATTTGACGATGTCCCTTTGATCTGCACGGATTTCTGCTCCGTTTCACACTATATTTTACCAAAAACGTATGTCCGATACGATTTTATACGGCTTTGGATTATTGGAGGTCAACGAAATGAAAGATGCGACACTCGTTGTAATGGCGGCAGGCATGGGCTCGAGATTCGGCGGGCTGAAGCAGATGGAGCCTGTTACCGGGGACGGCAGAGCCATCCTTGATTATTCTGTCTACGATGCAAAAAAAGCAGGCTTCAATAAAGTGGTATTCATCATCAAAAAGGAGATCGAAGAGGACTTCAGGGAAATCGTCGGTAAAAGAATCGAAAAGATGATCGACGTGGAGTACGTTCTCCAAACCATGGAGCACTGTCCGGAGGGAAGAAAAAAGCCCCTCGGCACAGGACACGCCATCTACTGCTGCAAGGATGTGGTCAAGACTCCCTTCGCAGTCATCAACGCCGACGACTATTACGGCTGCAACGCCTTCCGTGAGATCCGCAAGCAGCTGGACAAGGCGGAAGGTCTCGACACCTGCATGGTAGGTTACCTTCTTGAAAACACCACCACCGAGAACGGCACGGTGGCAAGAGGCGTCTGCGAAGTAGCGGACGGTCATCTTGTGAACATCACCGAGCGCACCAAGATCGCAAACGATCTGCGCTATACCGAGGACGGCGGAAGCACCTGGACACAGCTCCCGAAGGGCACCATCGTTTCGATGAATCTCTGGGGCTTCACGCCCGCTGTTTTCGGCGAGATCGAGAAGGATTTCAAGGACTTCCTCAAGACGGCGGATCTTAACACCGCCGAGTTCTATATTCCCACCGTCGTCGACAATCTCATAAAGCGCGGCAAAGCCACCGTCACGGTGCTGAAGAACACCGACAAGTGGTACGGCATGACCTACAAGGAAGACAAGGACGAGGTCACCGCCGCTATCTCCGAGCTCGTGAAGGCGGGAGCCTACGAGGGCATCAACGATGCGGACATTCTGATGATGGCAAAGCAGTTCGCCACCGACTCGAAGCCGGTGAGCGCCGTGCCCTTCGGCGAAGGACACATCAACGGCACTTATCTCGTAATGACCGAAAGCGGCAAAAAGTATACGCTTCAGAAGATCAACACCAACGTCTTCAAAAAGCCGGTGGAGGTCATGGAGAATATCACCCTCGTCCTTGACTACATAAGAGATATGGCGGCAAAGGAGGGGAAGGATCCCGAAACGAGCTGCCTGCGGGTCATCTACACAAAGGACGGCAAGAAGCTCATCAACGACGAGCGGGGTGCCTTCCGTATGTATGCCTTCATCGAGGGCGTGACCTATCAGACGGTGGAAAAGCCGGAGCACTTCTACTGTGCCGCCAAGGCCTTCGGTCATTTCCAGAAGCTCCTTTCGGACTTCCCTGCCGAAAAGCTCTATGAGACCATCGAGAATTTCCACAACACCCCGTGGCGCTTCGACAACCTTGAAAAGGCTGTGAAGGAAGACAAGATGGGACGTCTTGCCGAAGTACAGGCAGACGTGGACTTCGCCATGGCAAGACGGGAGGAGGCGGCGCAGGTGGTGAAAGCCATCGCCGACGGCAGTATGCCTCTCCGTGTTACCCACAACGATACAAAGCTCAATAACGTGCTTCTCGATGAAAACGGCGAAGCGCTCTGCATCCTCGACCTCGACACGGTCATGCCCGGTTCGATGCTGTACGACTTCGGCGACTCGATCCGCTTCGGTGCGACCCATGCTGCCGAGGACGAGCACGATCTTTCCAAGGTGGATGTGGATCTCGAGCTCTTCGAGCAGTACGTCAAGGGCTTCCTCTCGGAGGTGGGCGACACCATCGCTCCGAAGGAGAAAGAGCTTCTCGCCTTCTCCGCAAAGCTCCTCACGCTGGAATGCGGCATCCGCTTCCTCGCCGACTATCTGGAGGGCGACACCTACTTCAAGATCCACTATCCCGATCAGAACCTCCGCCGTACCCGCACCCAGCTGAAGCTCGTGGCGGATATGGAAAAGAAGATGGACGAGATGAACCGGATCGTCGCAAAGTACTGATTTTCCCTTTCTTCTCGCTAAATATGAGGTCCAGATGAAAAGTAACAGAATACTCTGCCTGCTGCTGTCGGCGCTCCTTTTTCTCGGAGCGGGAGCGATTCCGGCATTATGCACCCTTGCCGACGGTGAGGAAGCAGTCGTGCAGACTGCCCCCGAGACAGCCGTACCGGAAGCACCGGCATGGCAGGAGCCTGCGGCTGCGCCTGTTGCGGAAACGCCTCCGACATACGTCGAGCCCGCTCCCGAACAGCCTGCCGTACTCCCCGTGCTCCCCGAGCCGCCGACCGAAACGGGCACCGCACCGATGCAGGACGTACCGCCCGCCGATCCGGAGCCGATAGCCGTGACGCCTCCTGCCGAGGTCATTACGGCGGAGCCGGTACAGACGCCCGAAGTGCCGCTTTCTCCGGAGGTCCCCGCCTACACGCCGCCGGAAATCCCCGCTTACACGCCGCCGCAGGTTCCCGTACAGCCTCCCGTAATCCCGCCCGTTTCCACCGGGGGCACCGCTTCTCAAGGAAGCACCTCCCCGAAGCCGCCGGTGTCAAAGCCGAACAAGGACGACGCCTACGACTACGATACGGGAATAAAGGTCGAACATGGCAAACTCCTCGACGTGCCCTACATCAATCAGCAGAGGGACTACCCCAACGGCTGTGAGAGCGTATCGGCGGTCATGGCACTGAAATATGCGGGCGTGGACATTTCGGTGGAAAAATTCATAAAGAACCACCTGCCGACAGAAGACTCTCCTCACTTCGAGGGGGAAACCCTCGTAGCGTGCGACCCTCGGAAGGCATACCCCGGAAACCCGAGAGACAACAGCGGCTGGGGCTGCTACCCGGAGGTCATAAAGGCTGCCGTCGACGATATGAAGCTGAAAAAGCACAAGGCGATCGTTCTGAAAGACGTGGCGCTGTCGACTCTCTGCACGGAATACATCGACAAGGATATTCCGGTCGTTCTCTGGGCGACCATTGACATGCTGAAGCCATACAGCTTCCGCACGTGGCGCATCGAGGGCACAAACGAAGAGCACACCTACGTGATGCCCTTCCACTGCCTTGTCCTTGTGGGCTACGATGAGGACTCCTTCTATTTCAACGACCCGTGGCGGGCAAAGCAGGTAAGTTACCCGAAGAACGACGTGGAGCGCGCCTATTCCGGCCTCGGAAGAGAAGCGCTGGTCATCGTGAAAAAATAACGGTGCAGATATAAGGCAAACGCAAAACGGCGGGGAAATGCGCCGCATGACGTCATTTTTCAAGAAAAGAGCGCCGAAAAAAGTGAAACGGGCGTATAAAAGTACTTGAAAAAGCGGAAAGTTTGTGGTATCATAGAATATCCGCTTTTCCGGCATCCCCTTTTATCCCCTTTTTTTAAGAAGGCAAAAAAGACACGTCCGATCCTCCCAAGGCTTACGGAAGGAGCACGGGCGGCAAAAGAAGGACGCCGGGCAAAGAAGATCAAAAACGTATTTTTGAAAGGAAAACTCCGCCTCTCATTTTTCCGATGGGAAGAGTAGGATTTTCCGGGAAAGGATGAATAAAAATGCAGAACTCCGAAAAGACAATGGACAAGATCGTCGCCTACTGCAAGGGCAGAGGCTTCGTGTACGCAGGCAGCGAGATCTACGGCGGCCTTGCAAACTCCTGGGACTACGGCCCTCTCGGCGTTGAGCTCAAGAACAACGTGAAGAAGGCATGGTGGAAGAAGTTCGTTCAGGAATCCAAGTACAACGTCGGTCTTGACGCCGCCATCATCATGAACCCCGAAACGTGGGTAGCCTCCGGCCATCTCGGCGGCTTCTCCGACCCCCTTATGGACTGCAAGCAGTGTAAGACAAGACACAGAGCAGACAAGCTCATCGAGGACTATGTGGCAAAGAACGGTCTTTCGGACAATCCTGCCGGCATGAGCGATGCGCAGATGATGGAATACATCAAGGAGCATCATATCGTCTGCCCCGACTGCGGCAGCGGCGACTTCACCGACATCCGTAAGTTCAACCTCATGTTCAAGACCTTTCAGGGCGTTACCGAGGATGCGACCTCGACCCTTTACCTCCGTCCCGAGACGGCGCAGGGTATTTTCGTAAACTTCAAGAACATCCAGAGAACCACCAGAAAGAAGATCCCCTTCGGCGTATGCCAGATCGGTAAGTCCTTCCGTAACGAGATCACCCCCGGCAACTTCACCTTCCGTACCAGAGAGTTCGAGCAGATGGAGCTTGAGTTCTTCTGCGAGCCCGGCACCGACCTTGACTGGTTCAACTACTGGAGAAGCTTCTGCAAGACATGGCTTCTTGATCTCGGCATGAAGGAAGAAAACCTCCGTCTGCGCGACCACGATCCCGAGGAGCTTTGCTTCTATTCCAAGGCGACCACCGACTTCGAGTTCCTCTTCCCGTTCGGCTGGGGCGAGCTCTGGGGCGTTGCCGACAGAACCGACTATGACCTCACACAGCACACCAAGCATTCCGGCGAAGCCCTCGAGTACTTCGATCAGGAAGGCGGCAAGAAGTATATCCCCTACGTAGTAGAGCCTTCTCTCGGCGCCGACAGAGTGACCCTTGCGTTCCTCATCGACGCATACGACGAGGAAGAGCTGGAGGGCGGCGACGTGCGTACCGTTCTTCATCTGCATCCGACCCTTGCTCCCTTCAAGGCGGCTGTGCTTCCTCTTTCCAAGAAGCTCTCGGAAAAGGCGGGCGAGGTTTATGACGGGCTCCGCAAGTACTTCATGGTAGACTACGACGAAGCCGGCTCCATCGGCAAGCGTTACCGCCGTGAGGACGAGATCGGCACTCCTCTCTGCATCACCTACGACTTTGACTCCGAGACCGACGGCTGCGTGACCGTCCGTGACAGAGACACCATGGAGCAGGAGAGGATCAAGATCGAGGATCTGAAGGCGTACATCGAAAAGAAGATCGCATTCTGATTTTATCCGCTCATCCTTTGAAAAGCTTCCCGGGCAGCCCCCTGCGGGTATGTCCGGGATCTTTTTGCTCTCTGCCCGCTCCGAAGGCTCAGCGGCAGGGAAAAATATCATGTAAATTGTTAATTTTTACGCAAGGCAGTTTCTTTTTCGGCAAGGATGTGCTATAATACTTTTATTATGGTCAATGTTATCCTGCGGTGTTTGTTTGCATTTCAAAGCATAGCGCAGACCTTTGGCTTTCTGTATAAGGGAGTGTTCTGAAAAGAATATGAAACAGTACGAATACGCTCCGAAAGGCACCTGCTCCCGGCTTATGCAGGTAGAGATTGACGACGACGGCATCATAAGCAAGGTAAAGATCATCGGCGGCTGCTCCGGCAACACCCAGGGCGTTTCAAGGCTCGTGGAAGGAATGGACGCCAAAAAAGCCATCGGGATCTTAAAAGGGATCAGGTGCGGCTTCAAGCCGACCTCCTGCCCCGATCAGCTCTCGATCGCTCTCGAAAAGTGCCTTGAAGAGGGCGAAAACTGAGAGCCCCCCCAAAAAACAGTCAACTATTTTTCCAAATCATAAAAGGTGGTCAAAGCAAAATGTCTTACAAGGAAGAATTTGAAAAGTGGCTCTCCTTCGCCTCTCTTGACGAGGACATGAAGGCGGAGCTCTCCGGAATAAAGAACGACGAGAACGAGCAGAAGGAGCGCTTCGCTTCTCCCCTCTCCTTCGGCACCGCAGGTCTTCGAGGGATCATGCGTGCCGGTATAAACGGCATGAACCGCTGCACCGTAGCGCAGGCGACCGCCGGTCTTGCCAGCCTCGTAAAGAAGAACGGCGGCGAAAAGAGAGGCGTGGTCATCGCCTGCGACACGAGAAACAACTCGATGTTTTTCGCAGAAATCTCTGCCAGAGTCCTCGCCTATTTCGGCATAAAAGTCTATATCTTCGATGCGCCGAGACCCACTCCCGAGCTTTCCTTCGCTCTGCGTGAGCTGGGAGCCATCGCCGGCATCAACATCACCGCTTCCCACAACCCCCGTGCCTATAACGGCTACAAGGTCTACTGGGAGGACGGCGCTCAGCTCCCCCCCGATCACGCCAAGGTCGTATCGGACGAGATCGCAAAGACAGACATTTTCGGCGACTTCCTTTGTGACCTTGACAAGGCGAAAAAGAGCGGTCTTGTGACCGTCATCGGAAGCGAGATCGACAACAAATTTATCGACCGCATCCTCGAACAGAGGATATCCCCCGATGCCGTAGCAAAGGTCGCCGACTCCTTCAAGGTAGTCTACACCGCCATCCACGGCACCGGTGCGGCGCTTGTACCCAAGGCTCTCGAAAGAGCGGGCATCAAGCACCTTATCACCGTTCCCGAGCAGATGATCGCCGACGGAAATTTCCCCACGGTCAACGTACCGAACCCCGAGGA
Organism: Eubacteriales bacterium; assembly: GCA_045600125.1. Taxonomy (GTDB): domain Bacteria; phylum Bacillota; class Clostridia; order Oscillospirales; family CAG-382; genus SIG622. Next base: position 20,787 of record JAZRXH010000109.1, read on the forward strand.
AAAGCAGTGCTTCGACATGGCGAGAGTCCTCGCCGAGAAGAACGGCTGTGACCTCATTATCGGCACCGACCCGGATGCGGACAGAGTGGGCGTGCTCGTCAAGCAGAAGAACGGCGAATACTACTCCTTCAACGGAAATCAGATCGGCGCTCTTCTGTGCGACTACATCATCAAAGAGAGAAAGAAGAACGGCAATCTCCCGGCGAACGCCTGCGTCATCAAGTCCATCGTATCGACAGAGCTTGCCCGCAGGATCTGCGAGAAGAACGGCGTGGCTCTCGTGGACGTACTGACCGGCTTCAAGTTCATCGGCGAAAAAATCAAGGAATACGAAAAGACCGGTGAACACACCTTCATCCTCGGCTTCGAGGAAAGCTACGGCTATCTTGCCGGCACCTATGCCCGGGACAAGGATGCGGTGCTTGCCACGCTCCTCATCACCGAAATGGCGGCGGTCTACTCGCAAAAGGGTATGAACCTCTACGACGCTCTTATGGCGATCTTCGAGGAATACGGCTTCTACGTGGAGAAGGTAGACAACATCGCCATGACGGGTCTTGACGGTCTCGAAAAGCAGAAGAAGCTGATGAGCGACCTTCGGAGTGCGAAAATCACCGCTCTCGGCGGCATTCCCCTCGCCTTCTTTGCGGATTACCTCGAGGACAGGAAGGTATGCGGCGATACCGTAAGCTCCACGGGACTTCCGAAGTCGGACGTTCTCTACTACTCGCTGCAGGACGGCTCCACCGTGGTGGTGCGTCCCTCCGGCACCGAGCCCAAGGTCAAGGTATACTACCTTGTAAACGGCAGGGACAAGGACGAAAGCGAAAAGAAGCTGTGTGCGATCCGGGACGAATTCACCGGTATCCTCGGGATCTGACTCCTTTTTGGCAAAAAGAGCCCTGACATAAAAAACAATCTGAAAGGGACTGCGCCGTCCGCACTTCCGAGCCCGGTGCAGACTCAAAAGAAAGGAATGGTCAAAAATGGCTGACAAGAAGAAAATCGACAAAATAACCTCCCGTGACGTAGACTTTACCCAGTGGTACACCGACATTGTGAAGAACGCCGACCTTGTGGATTACGCAAGCGTCAAGGGCTGCATGATCATCCGTCCTTACGGCTGGGCGATCTGGGAGAACATTCAGAAGATCCTGGACGGCATGTTCAAGGAAACGGGACACTGCAACGTGTCCATGCCTCTGTTCATTCCGGAAAGCCTTCTGCAGAGAGAGAAGGATCACGTAGAGGGCTTCGCCCCCGAGGTCGCATGGGTGACCCACGGCGGCAACGAGCCGCTGCAGGAAAGACTCTGCGTAAGACCGACCTCCGAGACCCTTTTCTGTGAGCATTACGCCAAGATCATCAAGTCCTACCGGGATCTTCCCAAGCTCTACAACCAGTGGTGCAGCGTGGTAAGATGGGAAAAGACGACCCGTCCGTTCCTCCGCAGCCGTGAGTTCCACTGGCAGGAAGGTCACACCATGCATGCGACCGCCGAAGAGGCGCAGGCAGAGACGCTGCAGATGCTGAACATCTATGCGGACTTCTGTGAGAAGTACCTCGCCATCCCGGTCATCAAGGGAAGAAAGACCGACAAGGAAAAGTTTGCGGGCGCTGAGGCGACCTACACCATCGAAGCGCTGATGCACGACGGCCGTGCGCTGCAGTCGGGTACCTCCCACTATTTCGGAGACGGCTTTGCCAAGGCGTTCGACATCCAGTATCTCGACAAGGACAACACGCTGAAGTACTGTCACCAGACCTCCTGGGGGATGTCCACGAGAATTATCGGCGGTATCATCATGACCCACGGCGACGACAACGGTCTCGTGCTTCCTCCGGCGATCGCACCGACGCAGGTAGTCGTTGTTCCGGTACAGCAGCACAAGGAAGGCGTCCTCGACAAGGCGACCGAGATCTACGAGCTTCTCAAGAAGCAGCTTCGCACCGAGCTTGACGACCGGGATCAGTCCCCCGGATGGAAGTTCGCCGAGCACGAAATGCGGGGTGTACCGGTCCGTCTGGAGCTCGGTCCCCGTGATATCGAAAACGGCGAGTGCGTTCTTGTGCGCCGTGACAACGGAGAAAAGATCACGGCGAAGCTGGACGGCATTGCCGACACCGTTGCCGCTCTTCTCGACGACATTACAAAGAGCATGTACGAAGCCGCAAAAGCCCGCCGCAACAGCATGACCTACACAGCAAAGGATATGGACGAACTGAAGGAGATCGCCGCCACGAAGCCCGGCTTCATCAAGACCAAGTGGTGCGGAAGCCTCGAATGCGAGCTTGCCCTCAAAGAACAGGCTGACGTCACCAGCCGCTGCATGCCCTTCGACGTGGACGAGGTGGGCGACGCCCTCGATACCGACGTTTGCGTCTGCTGCGGCAAGAAGGCCGACAAGACTATCCTCTGGGGAAAGGCATATTGATTCCACCATCCTATTGCGGAGTTTCCCGCCTTTTTACAAAAGGCTGTCAGCTCTTTACCGATTACACCCTCGCCGCCTTTTGAAAAGGGCGGATGAAAGCTTTCAAACAAGGCAAGCTCTATGTGGGCTTGCCTTTGCTTTTTTTCGGGAAAGAGGAAACGACTGCCGGCTGCTGCGGCAAAACGCCCCATCCTCAAGTAACAATGTGTCACCAAGGTAAATATACAATTAAGTTTTTACAAAACGCATTGACATAAAAGAATCTGCCTGCTACAATGAAAACGGCTTCAAAAGGACGGAGGAGATAACAATGGTTCAGCAGTTATCAAAGGGGCAGGACTCGTGTGGAATGCGGCAGCTGTTATATTCCTCTTTGTGAAAAGGCTAAATAAACGAATATAAGCTGTCAAAGCATAACGTGTGAGTCAGCCCCTTTGATCGGAAGGGCTTGGTTCGCACGCTTTTTTATAAAAAAAGACAACTTGTAAAAAATAAACGTTACTTCATTGTTTTTGGCTATGCTGGCGAATATGATGAATGGTTTCACGGAAAAACAGATACAGAATTTCGACAGTAAGCTAAGTAGTAAGGGAGAAATGTATTTGTTATGAAGAAGACCGTACTGTTAATTTTAAGCATTCTGTTTTGTCTCTGTCTTCCTTCCTTTGCATCCGCAGAGTCCCGAACCGTCGATGTGTCGATACCGACCTTCGCCGTGACGGTGAACGGAGTTGAATACGACAGCCGCTGCAGCGAATACCCGTTTTTTCTGTGCAACGATATTACCTATATGCCAATGACATACGATTTTTCAACATTTATGGGGCTGAAAATTACGTTTGACACGGGTACAAATGCACAATATCATCCGGGAGAAATGATCCTGCATATCGGGAACGGCAAAAGGACAGCTTCGGAATTAGGTCAATATCTGAAAGAAGAAGAAAACAAGACTTCTTACAAGGCCGTGATCCCGGATTACCATACGTACATTGCATTTGAGGAAAACGAATATGACAACAGCTCTCCGTATCCGATCATAAGCTATAACGGCGTTACGTATCTTCCGCTGACATGGGACAACGTGCATACGTTACTTGATTGGGACTATTCTTTCGATCCCGACAAGGGTCTTGTGATAAACAGTACCGAAGCCGTAAGACCCATCGGTCTTGACAAAAGACTCTTTAACAGAATGGGGACAAGCACAAGCGAGTACGTTTTCGGAAGAAACTGTTACGTGGAATATGACGTATATCTTTATTATTCCGGAAGGATCTTCCGGGTGACCGCCGATGGCGAAAAGGACTATCACCTGATGGAGCCGCTGAAGGGAAAAATAAACTATTTTAACCGCATGATCAATGAAAACGGCGCAGTTGTCCAATCGACGATCCCTCCAAAACTAAACGGCAGTGTCCTTGAGATCGTATGTGCGGAAACGGATTTTGACCGTGCGACCGTTCTTGTTACCATAGATCTGGAAAGCGGAGAAATCTTAAGCACCGAAGTTTTGAAATAAATACAAAAGAACCGTGGCAGTCCGGCAGGATCGCCACGGTATTTCCGTCGAATTATGATGCGTCGGGTTTCCCCGCCTCTGTTGCGGCACTGCTTTCCTGCCGCAGCAGACAGTAGGCAACAACCGTTCAGCCCCCGAAAAACACCGGGGCAGTCCGTATGGACTGCCCCGGAGTAAAAGTTTTCGCCCAGTCTTTTTCAAAAGGCTGGCGATGGGGTTTGGGGGTGAACAGCCCCCAAAAAATCAGAAATCTCTCGTTACATTTTTCAGCCACTTTTTGCTCTTGTAGCGCCAATACACGAAGGGGAATTTGATGGCCTCGTCGCTGACGAGGATAAAATACACGATGATAACGGGAAATTTCAGCACGAAGGCGGCGATGGCGCCGAAGAGGATAGCAATGCACCAGAGACCTCCGCAGTCAAGAACGAGTCCGACCTTTGTGTCGCCGCCCGAGCGGAAGATGGCCACGATACCGGTACAGTTCAGACTGGAGAACAGGACGTAATACGCCATGACCATAAGCATCCTCGAAAGGTAGATCTCCGAGGTCTCGCCAAGCACCATAAAGTCAAGCACAAACGGCGATACCGCAAGGATCATGGCGGAGCCGCAAAGCCCGAGAACGAACGACATGACAAGGAAACGCTTTGAGAGGATCTCGGCATACTCCTTTTTCCCCTCTCCGATGGTCTTTCCGAGAACGATGGCGGTCGCATTGGCAATACCGAAGGAAATGACCATGGCGAGCTGACGCACCACCTGCGCCACGGAATTCGCCGCTACGGCATCCTGACCGAGATGACCGATGATGGCATTGATGACCGATACGCCGCTTCCCCACAGAAGCTCGTTGGCGGTGACGGGCAGCGCATAGCTGAAAAAGTCGTGAAGAAGGACCTTGCCGGAGCCTCCGAAGAGATACTTCGGACGCAGACGCACCTCCCGGTTCACGAAGAGGGCGTACACGACGACGATGAAAAATTCCACATATCTTGCAATGGCGGTGGCAACGGCGGCGCCCACAACGCCGAGAGCCGGCGCTCCGAATGTACCGAAGATAAATACGTAGTTAAAGAATACGTTGGTGACAAGCGAAACGAGGTATACCACCGTGGAGATCTTCACCCGTTCCACACTGCGCATCAGGTTCAGATACACCGCCGTAACGGCAGAGGGAATGTAGGCGGTCGCTACGATACGCATGTACTTTGCGCCCATTTTGATGACGTCCGGCTCGGGACTGTACAGGTGCATGATCTGTTCGGGGAAGAACAGTGCCGCAAGGGTAAAGACCACCGAAACGGCAAGTCCCAGACGCATGGCGATGCCGAGTATTTTTTCAATGGTCGGAATGTCCCGCTTCCCCCAATACTGGGCGGTGAGGACGGCGGCGCCGGAGGTGAGACCGAAGAAGAACAGCGTCATAATGAAGTTCACGTTGCCCGCAAGGGATGCGGCGGAGATCTCAAGCTCTCCCACCTTGCCGAGCATGACCACGTCCGCCGCCTGCACACCGGTGTTGATGAGGTTCTGGATCGCCATGGGGATGACCAGGGCAAGGACGTTTTTATAAAAGCTCCGTTTCTCCTCGGCGCTTCCGATTTCGTACATTCGTATCATTCCTTTCCGGAAATAGGGTAATAAAAAGTCAAATCTGCCGAAGCACCTTTCGTCACCGTGCTCCGGCAGACTTTTTGCTTATTTGATTGAAATAGATTTCCCGAAAGAGGGACGGAAAACGGCAGACGGTGAAGGACGTGCCGTGTCCGTCTTTTATTCGTACCGGTATCTTTCGATGGCGGTGTCCTTTCCGGCGATAAAATCATCATACAGCTGAAGCCATATGGTATTATCGTCCTCGTTCACACGCAGCACGACACGGTCGGAATAGGCTTTCTTTCCGTGTACGTCCACCATCTCAAAGTCGATATCGTAGCAGGCGTCGGGAAGAGTCGTATAGATATTGAAGTCGGTGTATGCCTCGGAATACCGGAATTCGTTCTCCGGGACGTACATGAACCTCCAGTTGTCATTGCTCGTGGGGTCGCTGTTGACGGCATAGATGGGATTGATGACGTCGCCGTTTTTCAGCACGTGCAGATTCTTATCCGCCATGCCGCTTTCGTCGATGCCTTCCCGGGCGCCGATGATATGCCAGTCGTATTCGGTCTGCTTTCCGCCGCCGGGGAGGATCGTGACGATCTTCTCGTTCACCGCCTGCAGGTTGCTCGGGCTCCCGTTCAGAAGGATCGGGATGCTGTACAGCGTGTAGGTATCGGTATGGCAGACGATCTCGGTATAGACCGCCCGGTTATCGAGGGAAGCCACGTAGCCGCCGAAGCGGGAGGTAAAGCTTCCGTTTTCCCAGTCGCTGGTCATAAGGTCGCTTTCGCCCCATGCAAGCACGTTCAGCTTTTCATCCTCGTCCACGGTCAGCTGTCTTACACGGAGACGCACGTCCCGGACAGAGGAAAGAAGTTCATCGGAAATATGGAGCACCGGGAAGCCGTAGTCGTCGAAGGTGACCGAGGTCTCGGCTTCGATATCAAAGTCCTCTACGCCCGGGATCCTTGCAAGATCGTCGGCGTTCATGCCGAGATTGGTCACGAACTGCTTGCCGGATTCGCTGAGGTTTCCGGTGATGCCGTAGGCATAGAAATACTTGAAGGCGTCGCTGGCGCCGACGCCGGTAAAGGCGTTAAAGTTCCTGATATCGGCGTTATAGGAATAGAAGCAGCTGAGACCCGTTGCCTCGGTACGGTAGGGACCGTTGACCTTATAGACCACGCAGTCGTCCAGTGTATCCAGAAGCTTTTTCGAGTTGTTCGGGAGCATGGTGGCAAGGTTGCGGGCAAGGTGACCGAGGTCGGTCATGTTCGTATAGCCCTGCTCGGGCGTATTGCCGCCGTAGCTTTCGGTACGGGTCGCCTCTCTGCCGAACGCCGCCATGAAGCCGGGAGTATCGAGGGCGGCGACAAGCGCCTCTTTCCCGAGAGCGTCGTAAACCTCCACAAGCCCCGGGATCTTCGAGAGGTCTGTCACGGCAAGGGTAATCTCCTCGTGGGTGCCTCTGCTTTCACAGTCGGCATAATAGGAGTCGCAGATGGCTTTGCCGAGCTCCTCACCGCCGATATCGCTGTTTTCCGAAAGAGCGCCGAGCCAGCCGGTGTAGTACCAGCCGTTTCCGGGCTCCAGCTCCTCCGAGGCTACGAGGTACTTGCCCATGGTGCGAAGCCTTGACGCCACGTCCACGGTGGACATCAGGCAGGCGTCGAAGCCGATGATCTCAAAGGGAGGCTCGGCATCCGGGGTGACCGAGGTCCCGAAGGTACTTTCAAAGGCGTTTCCGATTTCGTCGATCTTGAGGGCGTCGAGGAAGTGGGTCTCATCGAACATGGCGCCGGCAACGCTTCCGCCGCCGTGGTTCCAGAAGAGCATCATTTTCTTTTCGGCGTCGCAGTTATCCCGGCAGAAGCCGAGGAAGTCCGCCAGAGTCGCTTCATCGCCCATGCTGGCGTCGGGAAGCTCTTCCACAAGGTGCAGTCCCTCCGAGTCGAGAACGTGCCGCTGGATCACGCCGCTTTTTATGCGGGGATCGTGCCACGTCCGGGCACCGCCGGTCTCGAGGATGATCACCACGTCCTCCGGGATATTCGCCTTTGCCGCCTCGGCAAGGTCTTCGGCAGCACAGCCGTAAAGACTTTCCAGATTACTGCCGCACATATACCAGTAGATTGCCCACTTCTTGCCGGAGACGGGAAGAAGCGACGGATCGGGCTTTATGTCGAGTTTTTCTTCGGCGTCCGCAATTCCGGACTGTCCGGAATCTCCGGCGTCCTCACCGTCCCGTCCGGCGCCCGTATTCAAAACGGTACCGTTCTCGGTATTGTCGGGAAGAGCGGGATCCTTTCCGCTTTCACAGGAAGAAAAGACGAAAAGGGCGCAGAGAAGAAGGGGAAGAAGTCGGAATGCGTTCTTTGTTCGTCTGCCGTTCATGGTGCGCTTTTCTCCTTTCCGCCATAGGCGTTACAAGCCTTGATCATGCAGGATCTGTCAGCCGAGGAAGGGGTTATCGGCGATCTCGGTCTCTGCCGGGACTTCCGGGACGGGCTCGAGGAATACGGTGTCGGTACCGGCGCTTCCCTCGGGAAGGATACCGGAGTACGCCGCAAAATCCGTGCCGAAGAGGCTGCCGCCGAAGGCGTTGGCGAAGTTGTCCGCCGTACCGGTGGCGGCGGGAAGTCCGTCGGAGGGAGCGGTGCGGGCGTGGGAAGCGGCGATGGCTTCATCGGTGGTATTGAAGTAGTCGTAGCAGAAGCTGCCGGGCTGTGCGCCGAGGGGATCGTCCCAGGTCACGTCCATGGCGTAGAATTCGCCGTCCAGCTCCACGATGTTCCATGCGTGGCTGCCGCTGCCGGCTTCGCTGCTGGAAATACCGAGGATATAGGCACAGCGGATACCCATCTTCTGCATCATGTACTGGAAGGCTCTCGAGTAACCGGCACAGACGCACTTTCTGTCCACAACAGCGCCGTAGGCGGTCTGCCCGTGAGGCATATCGTAGGTATAGTCTACCGTATCAACGAGAAAATCGTGGGCGTACTTGGCACGGGAAACGTCGTCGGGAAGGCTCCACATATCGGCGAGCGCCTTGACAAGTGCCGCATCGAACGCCGCCTTGTTTGCCGGGATATCGGCGGCAAGGTCGTTGTAGTCGGGCTTTATCTTCGTGATGCAGCCGTACTGGTTATAGCTGTATCTTACGCCGCCGTTCCACCAGAAGAAGTCGGGGCTGTCATAGAACACCGCTCTGTACAGATCGCGGAAGGCTTCCTTCGGAACGACCGCCTCCACGGGGATCTCGGTCTTTCCCTCGGCAATGCCGGCACGGAGCATATCGTAGACTTTCTTATATTCCTCGGGAAGAAGATCACGGTAGAAGTAAGCGTCGCCCCGGAGAGCCGTGCCGTCCAGTTTTGTCAGCACGTTCTGGAAAATCGGTCCTTCAAAGCGGTGAACCTCCGTTTCCGTGTCCGGCTCCCCCTCTTCCAGAAACTCGGTATCGAGTCCGACGCCTCTTTCAAAGCCGCCGACGCTTATGGTACCCTCCGTTTTGCCGCCGTTCCCGGAATGTTCGGTACAGCCGCAAAGTCCGGCGGCAAGGGACGCCGCCACAAGGAGAGCGATGAGCTTCGTTCTGGTGTTTTTCATATTCTTTCTTTCCTTTCTCGGTTCTCTGACCTTTGTCTTTCCGTTTTCCGTTCCGCTTTTATGCGGAGAAAACGGGGCTTCGGTGCTTTTCATCTGCCGTTCTTTACGGGAAATACCGTTCCGACGGCAAAATACACCTATACAGACGTATTATACAAAATAAATGTGCCTTTGTCAACGGCATTTTCGATATGTTTCCATTCTGTTCTAAATATGTTTTACGCTGTGTCAATATCTGACCGCCCTTTTTCTTTGTCTTCTCTTTCCTCTTCTGCGCCGGGAAGCAAAAGAAAAAGCGGCAGGACTTCCCGCCGCAAAAAGGCAATGCCGCATCTTTTCTTTCAGAGTCTGAAGTCACAGAAGATTTGCCAGTACCCGCCGGAGCTTTCCCTTCGTTTCCGGGGTGCATTCGGTAAGGGGCAGCCGATATTCCTCCCGGCATATTCCCATAAGGCTTGCGGCGTATTTTACGGGAGCCGGGTTCACCTCCGAGAAGAGCGCCGAATATAGCCCCGCAAGGCGCAGAGTTCCCCTCAGAGCCCCCTCGGTATCGCCTGAAAAATACGCCGAGCAGACTCTCGATACCTCCCTTGGGAAAAGGTTGGACGCTACCGAAATAACGCCTTTTCCGCCGAGGGACAGGATGGGCAGGGTGTCCGCATCGTTCCCCGAGTAGACAGCGAAGTCCTCTCCCGCACAGATCCTCGTGCCGAGCACCTTCTCCATACTGCCGCCCGACTCCTTTACGCCCACGACACCCGGAAGAGCCGACAGTTCCCGGTAGAGCTCGGGCGTAAGCTCCACCCCCGTGCGGGACGGCACGTTGTAGACAAGGACCGGAAGGCCGCACGAAGCGGCGACCTCCTCAAAGTGGCGGACGATCCCGCTCTTTGTTCCCTTGTTATAATAGGGAGTTATGCAGAGGATGCCGTCGGCTCCGTTTGCGGCGGCGTTTTCCGCAAGGGCACAGACCTTGGCGGTACAGTTTCCTCCGGCGCCGGCGATGATCGGCACCCGCCCTCCGGCGGCAGAGACGGCGGTGCGGATGAGCTCGTTCTGTTCGGTCTCGGACAGAGTCGGCACCTCTCCCGTGGTACCGCAGACCACCAGGGCGGAGATGCCGCCTTCTATCTGGATTCTGATGAGCTTTTCAAAGGCGGCAAGGTCGATTTTCCCGCCGTCAAAGGGGGTTATGAGCGCCGTAGCGGCGCCCGTAAAGAGGGGCTCTTGCTTCAAGATCTTTCTGTCCTTCCTTCGGCTTGCGAACAAGGCTTGCTTTTCAAATCAAACAGGTAAATAAATCATAAAAAATACAGTCGGTATTGCGTTGCCGCCCTGCGCATGCGTTTTTTCTCTCCGGTGCATACTATGCGGTACAGACTCTCTTCGTCCCCCTATGCGGAGACGCTTTTCCGCTTTTCCCGTCATTTTGACGAACCGGCTTTCGACTCTTTTACACACTACTCGGCATTTTGCGGAGCATTCCCCAAAGAAATCTTGCCCTGTTTGGACAATTTGACCTTTTCTATATGCTAAATGCATAAATGACGGCAAAAAAATATATGTATTTTATATAAATAATTTGAAAAAGGGCTTGACAAGTGACGAAAAAGATTGTAAAATAGCAATGTTAAGTTATGAAAATGTTTTTTCTGAAGTACCCTTCTGCTATTACGGATATTACGGACGGAAATGTGCTATGTTTTGGACTGAAGCCACGGTATACACCACCAATGAAGGCATCGAGCCCGTTGCGGGCATCCTCCTCATGAACGACATCACCGGCTATTCGGTGCTGGACGCCAAGGATTTCAACGACTTCCTCGAAAAGCGGGAGATATACTGGGACTATATAGAGGACGAGCTTTTCGCTCTTCGGGAATGTGAAACGCAAGTGACCTTCTACCTCCCCGACAACAAGCAGGGACGGGAAAGACTTGCCGCCATAAGGCAGGATCTCGAAAGGCTGAAGAGCGAGGACGCTGAGGCAAAATTCGGCAGACTCACGGTGGAGATCGGCAAGATCGCCGACGAGGACTGGGAAAACAACTGGAAGCAGTATTTCAAGCCCTTCCCCGTCGGGAAGAATATCGTGATCAAGCCCACCTGGGAGCCCTTCGAGAAAAAGGAAGGACAGACGGTCCTCGAGATCGACCCCGCCTCCTCCTTCGGCTCAGGCTCACACATGACCACAAGGCTCTGCCTTGAAAGCATCGAGGCTCTGGTGGACGAAGGCCACAGCGCCGGAAAGCTCCTCGATATGGGCTGCGGCAGCGGCATTCTCGGCATCGGCGCTTATCTCCTTGCGGGAAGCGACGTGGTGGCGGTGGACATCGAGGAAAACTCGGTGCGTATCGCCAGGGAAAATGCGGAGATCAACAAGGTGCCGGAAACGAATTTCCACGCATACGTGGGAAACGTCCTCACCGACAAGGCGCTGTATGACAGGGTTTGCGAAAACTCTTATGATATCATCGCCGCCAACATCGTGGCGGACATCATCAAAATGATGGCGCCCATGTTCGCAAAGGTTCTGAAGGAGGACGGACGGCTCATCGCCTCCGGCATCATTTCGGAGCGTGCGGACGAGGTGGAAGCGGTGCTGAACCGGTACGGTCTTGTCCGGGAAAGCTTCCATGACAAGGAAGGCTGGGCGGCGATCGTACTGAAGAAAGACGGCGGTAAAGCGTAATGCCGAGATTCTTTCTGAAGGAGGCGCCGCAGGACGGCTGCCACACGCTCACCCTCACCGGTGACGATGCCCATCATATCGCCTATTCCCTTCGCATGAAGGTAGGAGACGGCCTTGTGGCGTCGGATTTTTTCGGGAACGAATACAAGTGTAAAATATCTGCCTTCACCAAAGACAGCGTGACGCTGGACGTCCTCGGCGTGTCGAGGTGCGAAAGTGAACCGAGGCTGAAGGTGCGTATCTTTCAGGCTCTGCCCAAAGGCGACAAGCTGGAAACGGTGGTGCAGAAGGCCACCGAGATCGGCGCTTCGGCATTCGTGCCGGTGCTGACGAGCCGCTGTATTTCCCGCCCCGACGAAAAGGGCGGTGCAAAAAAAGTGGAACGCTTATTGAGGATCGCAAAAGAAGCCGCAAAGCAGAGCGGCAGAGGGATCATCCCCACGGTATCCCCCATCTGCTCCTTCGAGCAGGCGATCGAGGAAATGAAGAAAGACACCCTCTCGCTTATGTGCTATGAGTGCGAGGATAAAAGGTCGCTCCGCTCGGTGCTCGCCGAGAATGCGGGGAAACTCACGGGTGAGGGATCTGCTTCGGTGTCGGTGTTCATCGGTCCCGAGGGAGGCATTTCCGAGGCGGAAGCGGAAAAGGCAAGAGAAGCCGGCATTGTCACGGTGGGACTCGGGAAACGGATCCTCCGCACCGAGACCGCTCCGGTCTTTGCCGTGTCCGCTATCCTCTTCTTCTCGGGGGATATGGAGTGACCCTTTCGGCAGGATCCGGGAATAAAGCAAAGCAAAACGAAAGAATATAATCCTGCGCCCGGAAGTAAACGGGTGCAAATCAAGGAAAGGTCAGGTCATAAGAACATGGCTCAGAAAGCAAAGAAGCTCAGCACAAAGGAAAAGCAGGACAAACAGCTTCGGGAGGACATATCGTCCTTTAAGTCCTCGGTGGCGTTCATTCTGTTCTGTATCGTCATCGTGTTTACCACAAGCGTTATCAGAGGTCAGCGGGGCGTAAACGTCAAGGCGGCGCTTCTTTGTCAGAAGTGGTATTTCATTCTGCCCTTCGCCGTGCTTCTCGCACTCTGCGGCGTATGGCGGTACCTTTCCTTCAAGAAGAAGAAGGACGAGGGACTTTCCTATTTCAACTCCTACGACGCTCTCGGCATCGCTTTCTTCCTCTTCGGTTATGTCAATATCCTCGGCGGCCTTGCCTCCGGTACGATCACGGCTCTCATCGGTTACACCGTTCTCTTTGCGGTATGTACCTTCGTGAAACAGTTCTTCACCCGTGATTTCTTTGCGGCGTCCCTCGTCAATGCAGACATTGCGGCGCTCATCGGCATCGTCGGAAAGAAGTTCACCTTCTCCACCGGCTTCGGAAAAGCAATCGTCTTCATCCTGATGGCAGCCGCTGCCGCTCTTGCCGTGGTTTCCGCCGTAAAAGCCATTCAGAATAAAAAGCTTATGAAAGATGAAGGTCTCACCTACCTTCCCGCCATTATTTCGGCAGTGATCGGGATCGTCCTCGTGCTGCTCGTGAAGCTCATCCCCGCCTTTACCGTGCTCCTTGCCGAAATCGTTCTGCTGGTGCAGTTCGTGGCGCTCGGCGTTGTTTACACGGTACGTATGCTGAACAGATAAAGTCCGTTCTTTGGGCTTCATAATTAGAAATACAGGTTTTATGCCGCAAAAGCGGCAAGTAGGGAGGGTCAAAAATGTCGAACAGATTATTTCAGGGTATCATCCATCAGATGAAGGACAACATCGACCGCATGATCGGTGTCATAGACGAAAACGGCGTGGTCGTTGCCTGCAGTGAGCTTGTGAAGATCGGTGAAGAGCGAAACGACGTGGTAGAGGGCGTATCCTTCGCCGCCGACGATTTCGTATCCGGCGGTTTCACCTACAAGGCAATCGGTTCCCACTCCAAGATCGAATACATCATCATGGTAGAGGGCGATGACAAGGCGGCTTCGGACATCGCTTCGGTGCTTTCGGTATCGCTTTCCAACATCAAGACGCTGTACGACGAAAAGTACGATAAGTCCAGCTTCATCAAGAACATAATCCTTGACAACATCCTTCCCAGCGACATTTACATAAAGGCTAAGGAGCTCCACTTCACCAACGACGTGTCCCGTGCCGTCTTCTTCGTCCGCTTCGCCGACAAGACGGACATCATGCCCTATGACATCCTGCAGAACATGTTCCCCGAAAAGAACAAGGACTTTGTCATCAACGTGGGCGAGACCGACATCGTTGTCGTCAAGGAGGTAAAGCCCAACTGCGATTCCAAGGAGCTGGAAAAGATTGCCTCCTCCATCGTGGACACCATCGGCAGTGACTTCTACGTAAAGGTCACCATCGGCATCGGCGCCGTAGCGGAGAACATCCGTGACCTCGCCCGCTCCTTCAAGGAGGCGCAGGTCGCCATCGAGGTCGGCAAGGTATTCGACACCGAAAAGAACATCATCAACTACGAAAACCTCGGCATCGGCAGACTTATCTATCAGCTCCCCACTACTCTTTGCGAAATGTTCCTGCAGGAGGTCTTCAAGAAGGGAAGCCTCGAAAGCCTCGACAGAGAAACACTGATGACCATTCAGTGCTTCTTCGAGAACAACCTGAACGTATCCGAGACCTCAAGAAAGCTGTTCGTACACAGAAACACCCTCGTGTACAGACTGGAAAAGATTCGCAAGCTCACCGGACTCGACCTTCGTGAATTCGAGCACGCCATCACCTTCAAGGTAGCGCTCATGGTCAAGAAGTACCTCGTTTCGAAGCCCGTCAAGTACTGATCTTTGCAAAACAAAAATAAACGCAGAACTGCGGCGTACGTCCTTCCCGGCGTGCGCCGTTTTTCTTCGTCCGTTTTCACAAGCCCGTCACAGAAGGCGGGGAAATTTTATTGAAATTCAACACTTAATTTACAAGTGTCGCTTTTATATTTCACGTTTGCATGCTATACTGGTGTACAATAGTTTGATAGGATGCGGGTAGTGTCCGCAGATATCGGAAGAATGACAAAAACCGTAACAGGCAGAATTGGAAAGGAGCCGGCAGAATGATCCGATTCGAGAATGTAAATAAAACATACGATAAAGATAAATTTGTTCTGACAAACCTGAATCTCACCATTGATGACGGGGAATTTGTATTTGTGATGGGCCGTTCCGGTGCCGGAAAAACCACCCTCACAAAGCTTCTTCTCCGCGAAGAAAAGGTAACATCCGGAAAGCTTTTCGTCGACAATTACCGACTCGACAAAATTCCCAGCCGCAAGGTTCCGTTCCTGCGGAGAAATATGGGCTTCGTCTTCCAGGATTTCCGCCTTTTCGACAACAAGACGGTATTCGAGAACGTGGCGTTCGCCATGGAGGTACTCGGTGAATCCAAAAGCGCCATTCGTGAAAAGGTGCCGATCGCACTCGGCATCGTGGGACTTCTCGGCAAAGAAAACTATATGCCGAAAAAACTGTCCGGCGGTGAAAAGCAGAGACTTTGCGTAGCGAGAGCCATCGTGAACAACCCCAGCGTCATCGTGGCAGACGAGCCTACGGGAAATCTGGATACGGCTCTTGCAATGGAAATCATGGATCTTCTCGTGCGCATTGCGGGCTTCGGAAAAACCGTTATCGTCGTGACCCACGCCAGCGAGCTTGTGCGGAAGTACGATAAGAGGATCATCACCCTTGACAAGGGAAGGGTCGTCGGCGACACGAAATACAACCTCAGCCCCGATGAACGTGCCCGTGAAAAAGACGAGGACGAGCGGGACGTGGACGGCGAAATAGAAAACAACGAGCTTCTCGGCGCAGCCTATGCCGAAGGGGAAGCAAAAGAAGACGAAAACGCACCGGAGACCGGCGCCGAGCCGGAGACCGAGGGCGCTCCTGAAGAGAACGGCGAACCCGAAAAGGTAACGGCAAGCTACATCAGCTTTGACAGCGACGCATCGGACGCTTCTGCAGGAAACAGCAAGGACGAAGAAGACGACTGAAGCGGCACGGAGCAGCGGGAAACGGGCAAACGGGCATCCGGCATCGGACATCCGAAAATCTGCCGAAGATGCACCGCAGCTCTCTTTTATCGGAAAGGAATATACGGATATGAAAAGATATAAATTCAGCACCTTTATGAGCGAGGCTCTTAAAGGCATCGTGAGAAACACCCTTTCGAGCACCGTGTCGATCATCAGCCTTGTGCTGGCGCTGGTGGTGCTCGGAAGCTTCTTCCTTCTCAAGGTGAACATCGAGAAGAATCTGGAATCTCTCGGTGACTTCCACAAGATCGTGGTGTACCTTGAGCTGGACGCAGACACCGAACAGACAGAGAACGTCCGCACCAAGATCAAGGAAATCATGGGCGCCTCCGACGACCTTATCGAGTTCACCTCCAAGGAAGCGGCTCTGGAAACAGAAAAAGCAAAATACGGGGAGGAATACGCTTATATATTCGATTCCTACAAGGACGGAGCCAATCCCCTTCCGGATTCCTTCACCGTCACCTATTCCCCCGAAGAGTCGGACATCGACTATCACATCCAGCTCATCTCGGGGCTCGAAAAGGTCGAGAACGTAACGAACCGGAAGGAGATCGCCGACAAGATCACGAACCTCAAGACGGTCATCGAACGGATCACCTCCGCCATGTTCATCCTGCTTTTCATCGTGTCGGTATTCGTGGTGGGAAATACGCTGAAGCTTACCCACGAGGCAAGAAAAAACGAGATCCGCATCATGAAGTACATCGGCGCCACCAACTTCTACATAGAATTTCCTTTTGTGATCGAGGGCTGCATCCTCGGTATCGTCAGCTCGCTCATCGCCTACGGAGGGATCCGGTACGGTTACGAGCTGATCTGTGAGAACATCACGAAAAACTACGGCAGCGTCGTACAGCTCATCAGCATGAAGGATCCTGCCTTCCCCAATGTGCAGACGATTTCGGGAATGAGCTACGGTCTGTTCTTCCTTCTTGCCTTCCTCGCCATCGGCATCCTCACCGGCTTCCTCGGTACGCTTGCCACAAAGCGGCATCTGAAGGCATAAAACAGTCGGAAAGTTACGGAAAAATACGGAAGTTCGGCATGGCAAAGCGGAGAATCCGCACAGGATCTTTCTGATCTCCGCTGAAAAAAGGACATTTTTCAGATAAGGAACGACTATTTGAAAGGAGTCAAAATGATCGGAAATAAAATAAGCCGCAGAAGGTTCTGTGCGTTTCTTCTGACGCTTCTTATGCTCTTTGGCCTTTCGGGGGCCTTCGGCAGGGATCTCTCGTCTCTGCCTCTCGGCACGGCGTCGGCGGCAGGGATCACCGAAAACAAAAAGAATCTGTCCTCTCTGCAGGATAAATACAACCGGGCGGTGGGAAACCGCAACGCCGTACAGACCAAGCTGAACGCCAAGCGGGGCGAGATCCGCACCAAGGAGCAGGAAAAGCGGGATCTCGATGAGGAGATCACGGTGCTTACCGAAGAGTTGATGGCGGCGGAGGCACTTCTGGAGGAATACGGCGTATACATCGACGAAAAGACACAGAGCCTCGAGGATCTCGAAACAAAGCACACGGAACAGCAGGCGATGCTGGGCGATATGCTGAAAATGAGCTACGAGTACGGCGAGACCTCCTATCTCGACATCATTCTCGGAGCCGACAGCATTTCGGACTTCCTTCAGCGCCTTGATTTTCTGGCGTATCACATGAAATACTCCAGCACGCTTCTCCGGGAAATGGACAAGACCGAAAAAGAACTCACCGAAGTAACGGCGAACCTCGAAAGTGCCCGGGCGGCGCTTACCGAGATCGCAGCAAGCAAGGAACAGCTGAAGGGTGAGCTGGAGATAAAGCTGGCAAGAGCCGAGGAGGTCCTTGCAGAGCTTCGTTCCGAAGAAGACGCTTACGAAAAAGAAGCGGCGCAGTACGAAAACGACCGCCTCGCCCTTGAAAGAGACATAAAGGCGCTGTCCGCCACCATAGCGGCGCAGGAAGCGGAAGAAAAGAGAAGACAGGAAGAGGAGAGGAAAAAGCAGCAGAACAACAGCTCCTCCGGCTCCTCCGGTTCCTCCAACGTTTCCAGAGGCGGAAAGTTGGGATGGCCGCTGAACGGCTACTCCCTTGCCAACAAGTCCAGCAACTACGGTTACCGTACCGACCCCATCACCGGTCGGAAGTCCGCCTTCCACAACGGCGTGGATATTGCCGTCCCCTACGGAACGAAGATCCTTGCGGCGGAAGCCGGAACGGTGGTACGTTCCTCCTGGTACAGCACCTACGGCAACTGCGTCATCGTTGATCACGGCGGCGGTCTGATGACGCTGTACGCTCACTGCAGCGGCTACAACTGCTCGGTAGGCGACAAGGTATCCAGAGGCGAATGCATCGCCTATGTTGGCTCCACCGGCAATTCCACCGGCAACCATCTGCATTTCGTGGTCTTTGTCAACGGCGTTACGACGAACCCCGTTCCCTACATAAGCTGACAAGGATAAGACGTCAAAAGATTTGCAGATGCAAAAAGTCCGGCGTTCCGCCAAGGGTTCCATATTTTCCGGAAAGGAATGATCAGAAATGGGAAAGCGAGTTCCCCTCAGTATAACGATCTTCTTAGTCGCCTGTGCGGCGCTTGTATCGTTTCAGATCACGTATAACTACGTAAACAACAAGTACGCCTCGAAGCAGGCTGAAATGGTCAGCGGCAAGGCGGCGTTCGCCAAGATGGACACCATCGACGCCATCGTGCGCAAGTCCTATGTGGGCGAGATCAACGAAAAGCAGTTGGAGGACGGTATCATCCAGGGCTATCTGTACGGTCTCGGCGACAAGTATGCCACCTATCTCACCAAAGACGAGTACATGAGCTACACCTCCAAGCGAAGCGGCAAGATGGTAGGCATCGGCATCAAGGTCATCTACGACAACACGCTGGGCGGCATCTACGTCACCAACGTGGTAAAGGACTCCCCTGCTCTGACCGCCGGTCTCTGCGCCGGCGACCTGATCACGGCGGTGGACGGTCTGAGCATTGCCGAAAGAGGCTATTACAACACCATTACCTACATCAGCAGCGGCAGTGAGGGGGATGTGGTGACCCTCAAGGTACTGAAGGGTCCCGACTTCTACTCCGAGGCGGAATACGTCATCGAGCGTGCCGTGGTCAGTTCCCCCACCGTTACCTCCGAACAGCTTCCGGACAACGTGGGGCTTGTGACGATCACCGAGTTCACCAAGAACACCCCCGCCGAATTTACGTCAGCGGTCGAAGAGCTGCGGAGGAACGGAAGCACTTCTCTGGTATTCGATCTTCGCAACAACCCCGGCGGTGATCTGGACGGCATCCGTGGCGTTCTTGACTACCTCCTTCCCGAAGGACCGATCATCCGGATCATTTCCAAGGACGGAAGCGAGCAGGTGCTCTCCTCCGACGCCGCCTGCGTAGAGCTTCCCATGGCGGTCGTGGTGAACGGCAACACGGCAAGCGCCGCAGAGCTCTTTACGAGCGCTCTCAAGGACTATAAGAAGGCGACGGTCGTCGGTGCCACCACCTACGGAAAAGGCACTATGCAGACCATGATGCAGCTGGCAGACGGCAGTGCGCTTTCGGTTTCCACCCAGATGTACAATCCTCCCTACTCCGAGAACTACGAGGGCAAGGGCGTCGTTCCCGACCTTGTGGTAGAACTGAGCGCCGAGCAGCTGGCGCAGTATTACATGCTGACTCCCGAAAACGATCCTCAGCTTTCCAAGGCGATCGGCGTGGTGAAGAGCAAGAGGAATCTTGCGGATGCGGCAGTAGAGGCAAATCAAGCCGAAACAGTCGAAAACACCGAGAACACGGAAAATGCGGAAAACGCAGAGACCACCGAAGCAGCAGATGCCGCAGCGGATAATTCCGAACAAGCACAGTCCTGATAAGCAATAGCCCCAAAACAAAATAACAGAAAGGAATGTCTTCGCCTCGTGCGAAGGTCACGGTGATGACCATGAAAACCTTTTTGATTCTTTTAGTTGTTGGTCTGATCCTGATTCTGGTCGGGATCCTCTGCCTTACAAAAGGCGTAAAGAAAAAGAACCGCTGCTCAGCCTCGGCTCCGGCGGTGATCGTTGAGGTTCAGGTGGACGACGATGAAGCCGGGCGGGAAGGAACAAGAAAAAAATACACCTACACCCCGGTCTATGAGTTCACGACGCCTCTCGGGTATGTGCGCAAAACCGGCGGCATATACAGCCACTCGAAGAGCCGCTTCAAGGTAGGGCAGACCACCGAGGTAAAGTACGATCCGGCAAAGCCGGACGATTTCCTCGTGGGCGGCAAGATCAGCGGTCTTGCTTTTGACGTCTCGCTCATTCTCTTCGGTATTCTGGTGATCGTCCTCGCCTTCACACAGCTATAAACGGACAATGACAGCTCCCCGCCAAAGGTTCGTCCTTTGGCGGGGATTTCATCAAAGACATTTTTCGGTTCATCTGCCAAAACGTTCAGCAGGTGTTTTTTCGCCCTATTTGGAAACAAGCGTAAAACTGCACGGCGAATTCACACCCGAAGGGTATTTCACAAATCACGCAAGGCATTTATTTTAATGAGGAGCCACAGTATTCACATTCTCCCATATCGCCTATAATAGTATTGTTTGCACCACAGCAAGGGCAAGCGACAATTTTTTTTGTAACACTGTTTGTGGTTGTATTTACCGTTGCCCCAACCTGCTCTTGAATTTCGGTATTCGGTAAAACAACCTCTCTTGTACCTTCGTTGATATAAGCATTTTTCAAATATCCTTTACTTATCAGTTTTTGAATATCATTTTTAGCCACATCGTAAGATTTACCAATTGATGAAGCTATAACATCAATTTGTCTTTCGTTTTCATTTACAATAACAGATAAATACTTCTTAACATCTTCAGCATCCTTCTTGGTTTTTTTTGAAACTTTCTGTAAGACAAATCCGGCGATACCAAAAAACAATATCATACCAATATCATCTGAGCCAAAACCTTCGCTCAAACAAGCAACAAATCCAATTCCGGCAATGCAATATGATGCAATGCCAATACCACCTATAAGTTTTCCGGCACCCATAGCTGCTTTCTTGTCAACGGATATGCGCTTTATTATCAAAAATACACCTACTGGCCAAAAAATACATAATGCCAAAATTATTATCGGCCATGAATATAACATGCTGATTTCACCTTTTTCATTCACTTTAAATTACCTCCCAAATTTAATAATTTCCTCTTTTAGTGCTCTTATTTTTTAAAGAACGTAGTTTTATAGCATTTTTTATATCAGATATTTTCTGTGGTATGCTTTCGTCAGCGTTAGCTAATAGCTTTTGCAATTCATCAAGTTTATCTAAAATTAGCACCTCATCAGTTGATAGTGCACTATTATCAGAAAACATAAGCATTTCAGATACTTCTTCCAAATCTTTTTTATAAGCACTTTCCTGATATTCTATTAATAAGCCCTTTGCCTTAGTATATAAAGTATCAACAACCACTTGGCTTTCTGTCAATGGTTTATTTTCTGCTTTTACATATCCACTAAAATAAATAACAATTACATCAATAACCAACAAAACACATAATGCCAAAATATTCAATAAGATATATGTTTTTATAAGTAATGGGAAAACATTTACAAGTATAATTGACATTACTAAAACAAAACCTAAATGGAAAAGGCTTGTTATAATATTTGCAACAGCAAATATTGACTTTTTAACACTGAGTGCTTTGATTGTTCCTATACATTCAGCAAATATCAGAAACATCAGTGAAATCCATCTCATCGGGATTGTAAAAATATTGTCAAAGGTCAACAGGTAAAATATTACAGTTGCCGCTATTGAGGTTGCACCGCAGATTAAAGCGATAGCTTTTGAATTTTTTAACATATCTCCGCCCTCCTTACTCAATCTTTGTTCCGCATTCAGGGCAGAATTTACTGTTATCTTCTATTTGCTTTCCGCAATTATTGCATTTCTTTATCAAAGGGTGACCGCATTTGGGACAGAATTTACTGTTTCCACTTAGTAAACTTCCACAGTTTGGGCAAGGTGTAGGAACTTTTGCACCACATACAGAACAAGATGTAGCCCCATCAGGTAAATCTGCTTTGCAGTTACTGCAAGGATTATATTTTTTACCACATTCAGGACAGAACTTTGTATCTTCAGTTAAATCTGTGTTGCAAGATGAGCATTTTATTCCTTTTTCGGTTGTTTCTTCTTTTGGTGTACCTGTAGTGTCAAAACCACAATGATTACAGAATTTTTCGTTTAACCCAATTCGTGCTTTGCACTTCGGGCATTCTTTCGTATCGTTAGTATTCAATGCTTGCGTTAGCCCACCGAACTGCTGACCGATGGCACCACCGACACCAACACCCATTCCCAAACCAATTCCGGCTCCCATAAAGCCACCTTGCATAGAGTTGGGATTTGTAGCAGCACCTTCCAATGTATCAAACGAACGTTCCTGCTGATAACTGTATCCAACAATATCCATTTCTGCTCTTTTTGCAAGTGCATTTTTAAGTTGAACAACGGCTTTATCATCCTCGGGAACATTTATGTCGTTTACAAAGAATGAAACGAGTTTGATTCCGTACTTATCAAAAGTCGGCGAAATTTTTTCCTGCAAATATGTAGAAATTTCATCGAGATATGCGTTGATTTCCAATACGCTAATATTTTTATGTATTAAATATGACGAAATGACATCTTTTGCCTTTGTAAGATAAACCCCTCTAAAGAACTTCAAGATTGAGTTTTTATCGAATTGAGGTAATGTTCCAACAAGCTTTAATAAAAACTTTTTTGATTCCTCTATCTGAATGCCAAACTGCCCGAAAGCTCTTACGGGGACAAATACCTTATACTTAGGATCTTGAAGCTGAATAGGTGTTGAAGTACCCCATTTTACATCTAATGAAAAAACTTTATTGATATACCATACTTCGGCAGTAAACGGAGAACGCCCACCGAAAGGAAGGTTTATCAATTTATTTAAAATCGGTATATTGGCAGTATCTAAGGTGTGTCTGCCTGCACTAAACACATCGCATACTTGTCCGCCCTTAACTAATATAGCTTCTTGTGACTCATTTACGATTAACTGTGTCCAAGTTCCCAATTCGTTATTAGGATACTTCCACGCAAACACATCAGGATTACCGTCATATTTTATGACATCAATAATTGCCATAACATATTCCCCCTTTGTAAATTTTAATTTGCTTGCCGAACATTCCACATAATTGCGATTATGTGGATAAAGCAGAATAAATGTGTTTAAAATTTGTGATTACAGACACAAAAACAAGACCAATGTTAGTTGATAAATCTTCATTGGTCAACTTTTGATGTCGTTTTTTGTGCATAACGGAGATTTTTTGTAAATATTACTAAAATCATTGACTTTTATAGTCATATATGTTATTATTCATTTAGTATGTAGCAAGTTTGTTTATATAAGTTTTCCACATAATCGCAATTATGTGGCTTTTTTATTTTAGCACCGCAAAAGTCCGAGCTTTTGTATTTGTCTACGGTGTACCTCACCCGTGCTCATTGTGTAAATTCTTGTTGTATTTACTGATGAGTGCCCTAAAATATCTGCAAGCCTTACAATGTCTTTCTGTAAGCTGTAATATGTTCTCGCAAAAAGATGACGAAAACTATGTGGATACACTTTGTCTTTTGAAACTCCGGCGATTTCGCATAACGCTTTTAACATCTTCCATATATGGCTTCTGTCAAGAGGTTTACCATTACGGCTCACGAAAACGGAGCCGTTTTCAATTTTATTTTCTCGGATATATCCCTTTAACATTTTGCAAAGCTCTTTCGGTAAGATGACAATACGCATTTTTCCTTTGCAGTTAATTACCGCTTGTCCCGTTTTCACGGCAGATGTAGTAATGTAGCGTAATTCCGAAACCCTTATACCCGTACTTGCTATGGTTTGTATCAGGTAATAAAGCCTTTGATTTTTCTTATCTTTTGCCGCTGTTAAAAGCCGTTCATATTCCGTTTTTGTCAATTCCTTGTCCTTGCTTGAAAATATCTGCCTTTGTATTTTTAGTGCCTTTATCCGTATATCGTGCCATTCCATAAATGCAAAGAAACTGTTAAGGGAAGATATTGCCGCATTTACACTTGCAGGAGCATACTTTTCACACAATTCCTTTTTATAATCCAAAGCCAATATCTTTGTTACTTCCTGACCGCACAGCCAAGCCATAAAGAAGGTTATATCACGGATATATTTTTCTATTGTGTTTTCGCTTTTTTCCTCCTCGATTAAATAATTTTTAAAGCTTTCTATAAGCGCATTTGTGATTTTTCTCATTCAAATCAACTTCCTTTCCTTTATGTATTCTACCACTTACATAAACAAACTATTTAGAAGCCATCAATGAATTTAAGTATTCACACAAATCTCCAGCAACAGTCTATTAAATAAGCGGTATTTTGACAAATGTGTGGATTTCAAGATACAAATTAAGCCCGAATATGCAAGCTGAATTTTGCTTGTATATTCGGGCTTTTTCTGTTATTAGAGCAATTTTTCTTCTAAATATTTATTTCGCTCGAGGGAGCCCCGCCGACGGAAGTACGCCGCAGGCGGCGGAAGACGGCGGGGCGGGCGGGTGGGCAAAAAGAAAAGGACAGAAGCAGTTCTTCTGTCCTTTCGGTGCTCATTTCCAAAACTCAGTCGGAAATATAAGGCATAAGAGCGATATGTCTTGCTCTCTTAACGGCTACGGTGAGCTGTCTCTGATGCTTTGCGCAAGTACCGGTGATTCTGCGAGGGAGAATCTTGGCTCTCTCGGATACGCACTTGCGAAGTCTTGTAACGTCCTTATAGTCGATATGCTCGATCTTGTCTGCGCAGAACTGACAGATCTTCTTCTTCTTGCGAGTCTTGAACTGCTGCTGCTTCTGAGCGTCCATGGAATACATCTCCTTTCGACAGCCGCCGTGGGCTCCGGGACTATTCCCGTGCCGCATCGGTCGGCATGCTGCTTGATTTTTGGGGTCCGTTCTTCTGTCAGAACGGTAAGTCGTCCTCCGAGCCTACAACCTCGAAATTGCTTTCGATGTTACTGTTGGCTGCGGGTGCCGAACTGCCGTGGCGAGGCTCCTCGCCGTAGTAAACATCGTCTCTGCGCGCACCGTTTCCGTCGCCCTTTCTGCCTACGAAGCTGACTTCGTCCGCTACGACTTCGGTAACGTAACGCTTCTGTCCGTTCTGGTCGGTGTAATTTCTTGTCTGAATTGCACCGCACACGAGGATCGGGCTGCCCTTGGTAAAGTAACGGCTAACGAATTCAGCCGTTGTCCTCCAGGCAACGATGTTGATGAAATCCGCCTGTACCGGGTCTTCGGGCTTCGCATACCGTCTCTGTACTGCGATGGAGAACGCCGTCACGGACACGCCGCTGGGTGTCTTCTTCAGTTCGGGATCGGCTGTAAGGTTGCCCACGAGAATAACTTTGTTAAAAGCCATTGTCTTTCCCTCCTGCGGATCACTTTTCGAGCGCTACAATGATGGAACGGAGAATACCGTCCGTGATATTGTAGACACGGTCAAGTTCAGCGGGGACTGCCTTCTCGGAAGAGAAGTTAACGAGCACGTAGTAGCCGTCTTCAAAATCCTGAATCGGATATGCGAGCTTCTTCTTGCCCCATTCGTCAACGCTGTCGATGGTACCGCCATTCGTCGTAATGATTCCGGTGAACTTGTCAACGAGAGCCTTGGTAGCTTCCTCTGTCAGTTCAGGATTGATTACGAAAATGGTCTCATACTTACCGATGATTTTTTCCATTTTTCCTGCACCTCCTTCCGGCCTATGACCCGGCAACATCGTGCCGAGTAAGAAGTATTATTTTTCCGGGCGCAATACGCACGCCCGGGTAAACATTATACAACCGTTCCGTTTATTTGTCAAGAGCGATAACAAAAAATTTACATATTCCGGAAAGTTCCGGAAAGTTCCGCTAAGTCCTTCGGTTTCTTTCTCGCCTTATTCCCCGACCGCTTTCCGCCTCCCCGTAAAAGAGACAAGGGCGGCTGTTAAAAATCAAAGTTGATTTTTAACAATTTCCTGCATAGTTTTCGCCTTTACTTGCCGTGTGACCTGTGCTACAATGAAGCGAAAAAAGAGAGCATTTTCAAAGTAAAATGGTTTCTCTTTATCTGAAAGGAATGTTCGACCATGAATAAAGAGCTCACCGTCGCCATCATCGGCTGCGGAAATTTCGCCCAGTTTTTCGTCCCGCTTTTCAAGGCGCATCCGACGGTGAAAAAAGTCTGCGTCTGCGACCTCATCCGGGAAAAAGCCGAGGATTACGCAAAACGCTTCGACGTGGAAATCATCGACAGCTTTGAGGCGGCGCTGTCCAACCCGAATATCAACTGCATCGCCAACTTCACCGAGCGTCACCGACACGGGGAGATCGTTCTTGCGGCGCTGTCGGCAGGAAAGCACGTCTATTCCGCCGTTCCCATGGCACCTACCGTTGACGAGTGCCGGCAGATCGTCGAGCTGGTACGGCGTACGGGACTTACCTATCTGATGGGCGAGACCTGCTACTACTACCCCTGCGCCATGTACTGCCGTGAAATGTACAAGAAGGGCGCTTTCGGCGACTTTACCTACGGCGCTTCCCAATATTATCACCACATCGACGCCATCAGCTACGGCAAGCGTCCTATGGAGGGCGGTATGCCGCCCATGCTCTACCCTACCCACTCCACCTCCATGCTTCTTTCCGCCGTCGCCTCCTTCGCAAAAAAAGTGGTCTGCTTCGGCTACAAGGACAAAACTCACGACGGACGTTTTGAAAAGGGCTGCAACTACTGGGACAACGAGTTCTCCAACCAATATTCCATGATGCTTCTGGACAACGGCGGCACGGCGAGGATCACCGAGGCACGCTCCTTCGGCTGGAAGAAGCCTTCCTCCTATATTTCCGCTCTCTACGGTACGAAGGCGGGCTATGAGTTCAGTAACGCCCAGCACGTCTTCGTGGAAAAACTCGCCACGGACGGCGAGGAAAAGGTAAAGCTCATCGACGTCAGCGATTACGTCAACACCGAAGGAATGGTCGCTCACAAGAACGACGCCGACTTCAAGGACAGAGTTGCCAACGGAGAATGGCAGTGGGCAGATATCGCCGAGGTACAGCGTTCCGAGTTCGTCCGTCTTCCCGCCGAATACGACTCTCTGCCCAACGGCCACATGGCGACCCACAAGCTCCTTGTGGACGACTTCTGCACGGCAGCGGCAAAGAAGGAAGTCCCGATCCTCAACGCCTGCGCCGCCGCAAGGTACACCGTTCCCGGGCTTGTTGCCATCGAATCTGCCAAGGCGGAAGGTGCCGTTCTGGATGTACCGGACTTCGGTACGATGTAAACTTCGCCTTCTTTCACAGGCAGCCATAACCTGCCACACCCGGCGGTCCCCACCGAGGATCTTTCCTCGGTGGGATTTTTTTCGCCTTCGGGGAGATTCTCACCTTACTTTGCCATCCTTCTCAGCAAAAGCAAAACGGCAATCAAAGAAAAACGGCGAAAAAAAGAGCCGGCGCCGCAGGCGCCGACCCCCGCCGGGGGAAGTAACGGTCAAAGCATAAGTCCGCCAGTTCCCCATAGCAATTTCATCGTTCGGAAAGCTGTCCCGGAAGCCTGAGCTTTACCTTCGGAACGAAGCCCTTGTCAAATTCTTCCACGTCGGCAGCGTCGACGTAATATCCCATCGGCGTCCGGTAGATGCCGGTCACACCGTCAAGATACCCCGGGATCAGCTCCCGACAAAGGAAGAAGGAAGAGTCGGCGCCCTCCGGTAAATCATGGTACCGGATGCCGAACCTTGAAGCGTAGTCGAAACCGCTCTTCCCGTAGAAGCCGATATTGCCCTCGAACAGAACGGCGCCGTAGCCGAGCTCCGTTGCTTTTGCCAGCGAGTAGTCCAGCAGCATTTTGCCGTACCCCCGGCGTTTCAGCTCGGGCAGGATCCCGATGGGACCCATGGTCAAAATCGGTATGGTGCGTCCGTCGTCGGCGTCGATGATCGTCTTCATGAACATGTTCTGACCGATCAGTCTGCCGTTTTGTTCCATAACAAAGTCAAGCTCCGGGATGAAGGCAGGATCGTCCCGCAGCACGTGAAGCACGTAATGCTCACTGCAGCCGGGGTGATACACGTTCCAAAATGCCTCCCGCACAAGGTTTTCGTTTTCTCTGTAGTCTTCTTTTCTCTCCAAACGGATGATGGTGTCATTTGTATTCATTATTTTTGTCCTCCTGAAAATTGTTGACTTCAATGCCGGATTCGGCGGGAGGTTTGTAAGACTGTACGCAAACCTCCCGGTCAGCCTACAATCTCCGTTGTGTCGTACTTTCTCAAACAGTACTCTCCTATAATAAAAAATTTATAATCAGGCCTTTCGGCGTGATCACCTATATATTCACGGTCAAAGGTATTTTATCTTGCCCGTAGCGGCGGTCATGAAGCCGCCGTAAACATTGTCCGGGAACTCATCCATGTAGTTGTATGCCTCCAGCGCTTCGGCGGCGTTTTCAAAGAAAAGCCTTGTCATAAAGGTCTGCTTCCCGTTTTCGACCCGCTCGAAAACAACGGCAGAACCGCCTTCCGCCTTTTCGAGGCTGAGTCTGTAATCAATGCCATGTGCCATGGCAGCATAACTACGCCTTGCACGGTTGATGTTGGAGCGGCAATGCTTTTTTCTTTCTTCAAAGCACTCCAGTTCTTCCCTTCCCTTTTCCGTCAAAGAAACGTAGCCGCTGACGCATTCCAGCGCCTTACTTTCCGCAAGCTCGGTAATAATGCTCCGAAGAAGCATCGGCTCAACGCCGCCCGCCGCCAAAGCGCTTTCGGCAGCACCGATTTCCATTACTTCCTCCAACTCGCTGAGAATCAGCATGGAAAGAATCTTTGCCTCGCTGATATCCTGCATTCGCATCCCCCTTTTATTCTTCAATCGAATGCCGCCGTAGTAATCCGGAACGGCAAAATCACATCCGGAAAAACCTTCGCTGCATCCG
The DNA here is from genome assembly GCA_045600125.1 of Eubacteriales bacterium. GTDB lineage: Bacteria > Bacillota > Clostridia > Oscillospirales > CAG-382 > SIG622. The sequence goes on from JAZRXH010000109.1 coordinate 49,742, forward strand.
TTCGCTGTAAGGTTATAAAAACCATATTGCTTTTCCTTTTATCTTCACCGCTTTTATTCTATCACATTTTTGCGATTTCGTCAATAGACTTCCGCCCTTTTATCGGATGCTTGTATTATGCGCCGGAAAGACTTCCAATCTGCGGCTTTACGTGACATACTTGCTCCCGAAGCCGAATATTCTTTTACTGCCGCCCGCAGCAGGCGCTTGTCCCGCACGGACGACCGTTCACGCAGCCGTCTGCCCCGGGTGCTTTGGGAAGGAAGGGAGTATCGCAATATGGAAAAATCGGTCTTCGCCGCCGCCCTTGAGAAAAGCCTTGCATTCAATCGAAAAAAGCAAACCCTTGCCATGGCAGGCTGGTTTGCCCTGTGCCTTTCGGCGCTTTGCTTTTACGGTGTTTCAAAGCTTCCCCTTCAGGAAGCAGAGTTTTCCTCATCCATGGGAAGCATTAAAAGCATAGAAAGTAAGGCGCCACCGGGACATGACTCTGTCGGCACCGGCGAAAGACGTTCGGTCGCAGGACTATCCAACGTTTCCGATGCACCGGCACCAAGCACCTTGTCCGTCCCCAACGATCCGCCTCTTCCCGGAAACACCCCTTCATCGGCGCTGTCGCTTGAAGCCGTCTTCTCCGGCGCCGACATCGCTTACAGCGGCGATGTATCGGCAGAAGCGGCATTTCTCATAAACCGGGGGACCTTCGACGTTCTGTACGCCCATAACGCAGACGCCGTTTTGCCCATGGCAAGCACCACCAAAATTATGACGGCGCTTATCGTACTCGAGAACTGCGACCTTTCGGAAGAAGTGAAAGTCAAAGCAGAGTCCTGCGGCGTCGAGGGCTCCTCCTGCTATCTTGTCCCGGGCGAGAATATCACGGTGGAAGACCTTCTTTACGGTCTTATGCTTGAATCCGGGAATGACAGCGCCGAAGCGCTGGCACTGCACTGTGCCGGGAGCATCCCCGCCTTTACGCAGCTTATGAATGACCGTGCTGCCTCTTTGGGGCTTACCCGTACCCATTTTGACAATCCCCATGGGCTTTCCTCCGACAATCACAGAACTACCGCACGGGAGCTGGCTCTTATCGCCTGCGAGGCAATGAGGCATCCCGTGTTCCGCACGATCGTTTCCACGACCTCCCACCGGGTGGAAAAAGACGGCGTTCTCACGCACTACTTTATCAATCACAACAAGCTGCTGCGAAGTTATCCCGGCACGATCGGAGTAAAAACGGGGTACACTCTCGCCTCAGGTCGATGCCTTGTATCCTGCGCAAAGCACGAGGATGGGGAGTACATAGCGGTGACGCTGAACGACCGTGCCGACTGGCGGGACCATAAGGCGCTCTACGACTATGCTTTCTCCTCCTTTGATACGCTGTGCTCCGCCAAAAGCGGGGAGCTCTGTCTGTATTTCGGCGGCAAGCGCTACACCAACGCAGCGGATCTTCGTATCATGCTCCCAAAAGACACAAAGCAATACTCTCTTTCCGCCGTCCTCACCGCATCCCCTTCAAACCATTTTGCGGGCGCTGCTTCCCCGCCGCAATAGACAACAGACAGCTTCCGCATGTTTGAGATACAGCAAAAAAACACCGATAAAGCGAATTTTGCTTTCACCGAACAGCAGACGTTCACTCTTTTGTGCAATACGCCACCGTTGAAGCGCACTGCTTTTCCGCCGCAACAGACAGTATACGATTACTCTTTATTCAAAAATACTCTGTGAAAGTTTTCGCCCCGCCTTTTTCAAAAGGCGGGCGAGGGTGTGGGGCGAGCAGCCCCACAGCTTATGACAATGGCACCCCCAAAAGGCACAAAATAACAGAGCCGCCCGTTTCCGAGCGGCTCTTTATTATTGAGTACGAAAGGTTATCAGGTAAGATCTACCTTTTTGCCCTTAACGACTACGATGATCTCTGCGTGCTCATACATATCTTCCTTCTTGATTTCGGTGGAAGCGATGAATGCGTAGAGGTGATCTTCGCCTTCGATTCTGTAGGTCTTGCTCTTGCCGGAGAGGATGGAAGCACTCTTAACGACGAGTTCAATATCCTTTTCATCGAGGTCGAGGAAGGTAACAACGGTATCGTCGTCAACGATGTAGAACATATCGTCGCCAACAACTTCGAGGAGACCCTCTTCGTCGTCATAGCTTGCGATTTCTACAAGACCGAAGCCGGTATCCTTAAGTCTGGTGTCGGAATCAGCAACCTTACCGAGCTTGTCAACGGAACCGAACTTGTATTCGTCGTTGATGGCGCCCTTAGCGGTTACGGGGTAAATACCGAGGTTGTCACAAACAACGTTCTCAGTATCGCTGGATGCTTCGTACTCGAGCTCGGTCTTGCCGGTGAAGGGATTCATTACATCGTAGTAAACGATTCTTTCATCGCCTTCGGTGGTGATTGCGTGGCTCTTAACGATTCTGTAGTCGTAGGTCTTGCCGGATACGGTAGGAGCGGAGGTATCTGCTGCTTCTGCGTACATGTAAACAAGATCTTCAACTGCGGTGGAGTGGATATTGTTGCGGAGGATGAACTTGATGTTCTTGAGCTCGGTGGTGTTGGAGAAGTTGGGAAGATTGTCAATGTCGAAGGTGGTGAACACATCTTCGCCGTCTTCTTCGGTCTTGAGGATGAACTTGGAGCTGTCGTTGAAGTTAACGAAGGTAGCGGGGCAAACGATGCTGTTGTGCTGGCTTGTGCCCTTCTTTACGAACATGTACTGGGTACCCTTGGACTGGATGAATGCGGAAGTGGTAGCGCCGTACTCGTCGGTTTCGTTGAAGTAGTAGAGGTTGTCATCCTTGGTGTCCTTCAGAACGGAAGGATCATGGTTCTCGGTCTCGCTGACAGGAACGATCCGGAAGGTGAAGTCGCCGGAAATCTTATCCTGAGAATAGGTGAGGAGCTTGTTTACATAGTCGGAGAAGTCATAAGCCTTCGCATCCTTGTCCCAAGCGGTGTAAGGTCTGTGTGCAATGTCTGCAAGACCCTTGTTGGTCTGAGGCTTAACGGGAACGCTCATGATCTCGCCGTTCATATAAACGTCGATGTAGTTGCCGGTGCGCTCAAGCTTACCGTCGTATACTTCTGCAACCTGCACGGTGTATGCATACTTGCCGAGGGTGTTCGGGAAGATGATCGCATAGTCGGAAGCAACGACCTGCGTCGTAGCGGGCTTTGCGTACATAACAGTGCCGTTGACATAAACGAGGTTGTATTCAAGACCTCTTACGCCGGAGCTGGAGCTGAAGTACTTGCTGTTGTAAGGACCGGAGGAAGTGGGAACGGAAAGGGTAGCCTTGGTGTTAACACGCTCGATATTCGCAGCCTCGCCAAGACCGTTGCTGCCGACGAAGTTGATGTACTTAAGGGATGCGCCCCACATACCGCTGCTGGAGCCGTCGAAGTAAACGGTGTTGGAGTCGGAGCCGTTACCGGTGTAGGTCTTGGTAACGTATTCCCAGTCAGCGATGGCACCAACCTTGATGTAGTTTGCGTCTGCATTGATATAACCGGTAAATACGGAGCCTGCCTTGAGTGTGATGCCGCCTTCTACGGTAGCGCCTGCGGTATAAATGGTAGGAACACCGTCGGAGTTATAAATCGGGCCGAACTTTTCGCCGAGAGTGGAAGCCTTTCTGTGGCTGTCGATGCCTTCGCCTTCGTCCGTGTCGATACGGCCTGCGCAGTAAGGCTTGGTCCACATGTAGTCTACAAGACCGTCACCGTCGGAGTCCCAGCAGTCAGCTTCGTACTGAGCGTAAGTATGGGGGTCAATACCCATGTAGTACTGTACGCCGTAGTCGGAGTAAAGACCCTTGCCTCTGGAGGAAACGTCCTTCAGAAGGAGTGCTTCGTTGTTAGCGCCGGTGTTGTACCAGCCCCTGATGGAATCCCAGTACTCGTCGCCGCGGCAGAATACGTCAACGTCGGACATGAAGTTGTAGTCCTGAACGAAGTCTTCGGAATCGGGGTCACGCTGGGTAGCGCCGAGACCGATGAAGGTGATGTCCTTGTCGTCGAGGCTCTTTACGTCAACACCCTTGGTAAAGGAGTAGGGAGCGTCGAATACATAGTTGGAAACACCGTCAATGAGGACCTCACCGGTGAATCTTCTTGTACGGTTTTCACTGTTGGAGGAAGAAGCACTGGTCTGGAAGTTGGTCGCTCTGCTATCCTTGGTTTCCGCTACGAATTTGATCTTGCCGTTCGCATAGTTGGTGCGGGTACCCTTGGAGGTAGCGGCGAAGATCTTGGGTTCGCCGGAAGCGGAGTCTTCCTTATAGTAGATGCTGAGGTCCATAAGGAAGTAATCGTCAGCCTTGCCTTCAAGACCGAGCTCCGAGAAAGGATAGTCGCCGAAAAGACCGTCATCTTCGATGTAATCATCGTCGAATACAGCGAGAGAAACGACTTCTTCGCCGTCCTCGTCGTTGTCGGTGGTGGGTCTGTCAAGACCGTAGTTAGGAGTAGCAACGACTCTCTGAACGGTCTTTTCCATCTTGAAGATCTTTTCAGCCACGTTGTCATACTCGGTGTAAAGCTCCTGACCGTTCTCGAATACAACGATAGTGCCGTCTTCCAGCTCTTCGGTACCGATGATGGTCTTGTACGCATCGTGTCCGCCTGCCATGTCGGCATAGATGGCGTTGTAAAGGAGGATGGCTACGTTGCCTCTGGAAAGAGGAGAATCGAACTTGAGGTTGGAGGGAACGTCCTCGTCGAGGCCGATCTCTTCAGCGATGTCGATGTAGTCATAGGGATAGTTGAGGTTAACGTCCTTCTCGTAACCGAGAGCACGAACCAGCATTACGTATGCGTCCTGAAGGGTGATCTCGCCCTTGGGGTTAAAGGTAGTCTTGGAGGTACCCTTAATGACCTTGTTCTCGCTTGCCCACGAGATCATGAAGTAGAATGTAGGATCGTCAAGGTCTGTGAAGGGAGTGAGGTTATCGCCGCCCTCGACCGACTTGCCGGCCTTCATCATTCTGTAGATGAACGCAGCCATCTGCTGACGTGTCACCTTTTCGTTGGTTCCGAAAGTCTCGCTGCTGGTGCCCTTGGTGATGCCTACGCTCGCCAAAAGGTCAACTGCACGGGTCAGAGCCTTGTTGGAAGCCGGTACATCGTTGAATTTTGCGGATGCCGCAAAGGTTAATGTGCCGAGTGCAAGGACTGCCGATAACACAGCAGAGAGAAATTTCACTGTTTTTCTCATGTTCTTATCCTCCTGAAATTTAGATACGGCAAATAGAAATCTGCCCACGGTGCTATTATAATATAGTTTTTTTCAATTTGCAAGACTTTTTTTAAGTTGTAACATATTTGTAACAAAGAAAATGCTATTTCCATTTTTAGGGCTGTTAATATTAACAATTTTACGCTTATCGAACTGAGCAACATGCACAATCGGGAAAAATCTATGAAAATTCAGGGAGAGAAAAGTGTCGGGAAACTGAAAATTTGTAAACACCGGGACACTTTTCCTTCGGAAAAAGCCCGATTTTGAACGGTCGGCAGAAAGAGCAAAATCCGCTCCGGAAGCTCTCCGGGGCGGACTGTGTTTACCTGCTTATTGATCATCCTGCACGTCGTCCGAGTCTTCCTCCGGCGGCATCGTGTCGGGAACCGTGAAGGGTGCCTTTTCGGAGCAGCCGGTGATTTTCAGAAGCTCCCACGTCTCGCTTTCCTCCGAGGCAAGCACAAGAGCGGCGTCACCGGAAAAGTCGGTGCCGTCCACATAGGCGATGTCCGTGACCTCTTTGCCGCAGGCGTTGATATAGCCGCACTTTCCGTCCTTGCGGACAAGGGCGAGACCGCCGGAGAAGTTATTCGCCTTATCGTAGATGCACTCGCAGATCACGCTGCCGTCGACAGCGACAAAGCCCGTCTTGCCGTCCTTCTCCACCCGGATCGTGCCCTGTGACGGGAGGTAGACACGGTCGTAGACGCATTCAACCACCTCGGCGCCGTTTTTGTTGACAAAGCCCGCCTTGCCGTCCCGCATCACGGGAGCGACTCCCCCGGAGAACATGAAGTATTCGTCACGGTTTCCGTTCGGCATGGCGTCGAAGCCGGTAATAACGACCTCGCCGTTCTTGTCCATATATCCCGTGCGGGTTCCGAGGACGATGCAGGCAAGGTCCTCGCTGTAATTGTAGAGCTTGTCGCAGCTTACGGCGAACTTCATCTTTCCGGTCTTGTCGATAAAGCCCTTCGAGGTGCCGTCCGAGGCTCTCGCCATGCCGCAGTGGAAGTCGTCGAAGTATTCATAGTCGCAGAACAGCTTCATCCTGCCGTTTTTGTTGATATAGCCGAGACCTTCCTCGCTCATGACCCGGGCAAGCCCGTCGCTGAAGGGCACGGCCTCATAGAGACCTTCTATCACGGTGTTCCCTTCGGTATCCACGAAGAGATAGTATTCGCCGTCATAGAGGAGTCCCAGACCTTCACTGAAGGCGTAGGCATTTTCATAGCCGCAGGGGACGATAAAGTCCTTTTTCTCCAAAGAATAATAGCCCCAGCCGCCGTTCTCCGAGAAGATGGGGAGAATGCCGTCGGCGATCGTCAGCTTTTTGGCATACTCATAGGGAAGCACGGTGCTGCCCTCCGCATCCGCTATCGCTATGCTGTAATCCTCGTCGAAAATCGCAAAAAGTCCTTCGCCGAGCGCTTCGGCATAGAAGCAGTCCACGTTTTTCCCGTCGCCCCCTGCTTCGACCTTCGTCACGAGCCGTCTGTCTTCCGGAATGCCGCCGTTTTCGTCGGGAGCGTCCGTGCCTTCCGCCGTGTCGGTATTTTCGGTGATCTCCTCACCGCCTTCGTCCTTCGGCATTTTCCCGTTCTTTTCACATCCCGTAAAGCACCCGGATGCAAGGAGCAGTGCCGCAAGCAGTGCGCAGGTCCTCCCTGTTCTGTTCATCTTTTTCATTCTTTTCATGATATATTCAGCCTCTCTGTTTTTTATTTTGACGGATACACGCTCGCTTTTCTGCCGCCGTGCGAAAAAGCGGGATCATTCCCCATCGGGTGCTTGAGGCTCGATCTCGCTGTCGAAGACCGCCTTTGACAGAACGCCCCCGAAAAGCTCCCACGGATATCCCGGCTCGGGAAGCTCCCGGACGTCGATGGACTTCTTCGTCACGGGATGCACGAAGCGGATATGCGCCGACGCCAGAGCCATAAGCCCTCTGTTAGCGTGGCTTCCGTACTTTCCGTCCCCAAAGACGGGCATTCCTCTGTGTGAAAACTGCGCCCGGATCTGGTGGGTCCTGCCGGTACGGAGGCGCACCCGCACAAGGGACAGAGTACCGTCCTCGGAATCGGCGCTTCCAAGCAGTTCATAGTCCAGCACCGCCTCTTTTACGCCGCCCCGCATACGGTCGGTAACGTAGCTTTTATTGGCGGCGGCGTCCCGGAACAGAAGGTCCCGGAAGGTACCGCATTTCTCCTTCGGCACGCCGTGGACGACCGTCAGATATTCCTTGGTAACGCCGCCCTCTGCCATCAGCGCCGACAGCCTGCCGGTGAGCTCCTTCTTTTTGGAAAAGACCATCAGTCCTTCGGTGGCTCGGTCGAGCCGGTGGACGAGTCCCGCGTAGTCGAGGTCGTTTTCGGCTTTCAGTACGGACAGGACGTTTTCGCCGTGGCTGTCCTCACTCAGCATCCCCGCAGGCTTCTTCGCCACCAGAAGATGCTTGTCTTTATAGAGTACCTTCAACTTATCAAACCATCTTTTCTCAGTTATTTCTTATTATTTCCGCATTTGTTCTTCCATATCATACGTCACGGTAACATCATAGCAGATATCTTTGTATATCTCAAGAATAGGAGGTGAATATTTTGTATTGCATCAAAACTCCTGCGATGCCCCACTAAAAGATTACTATAGGAGCCCACAGAGGTGCCCCCGCGGGCACCTCGAGACCCCACCTCAGGCAAAATCTGGAATACCGATGCCCGAGTATCGTCCCGTTTTGCCGCCATATGTGCGAGAGGCAAAACTCACCACTACACCAAAATTGTGAAATTCGCCTCTGTTGCGGCGGTGCTTTATGCCGCAACAGACAGTAAACAGCGCCTCATTATTCGAAACCCGAAAACAAAACTCCGATGAAGTCGGATCTTGACTTCATCGGAGAAGTAGAGAGTAATTATTTATGCCGCCCCATGAGTTTGACCGCTTGCATATAAGGCGGTCAAACGGGATAATACTCGGGCATCGGGGATTACGATTTTGTCTGCGGTGCATTCCCGATTTGCCCGCGGGGGCTCCCCGCTGCCTGCAGGGGCATCCCCGCTTAGGGCTTTACGTAGTAGATCTTGTAGCCTTCTTCAGCCACGTTGTTCTTCAGGAAGTTCTCGGCTGTGCCGGTGAACATGGACTGTGTTGCACCGCCGGCACCGAACTTGAGGAACTTATGACCGTAAGGAAGAACGTAGGTATTGTTCTTGTAGAGAGGCATCCAGGAAGCCTGGTTTGCACCCATATCTACGGTGAAGTGTTCAGCCATGAAGAAGATGTTATCCTCGATAAGGAAGTTTTCGGAGCAGTTGTAGTGTTCCCAACCCTTGATCTGAGCGGAACGGGAAGGATCCATGCCCCAGCCTGCGCCGGAGTAAGCAAGGAGGTTGCCCTTGATGAGGATGTTCTTCATAAGTCTGGTTACGCCTGCGGAGTCGGGCTTACCCATGAAGTACTCGATGTTGTAGATACACTTTTCGATGACGTTGTTGGTATACTCAACGTTTGCTTCAACGCAGTCGTTGTTTCCGCCGGAGGAGATCTGGTGAGTGATACCTGCGTCGTAGCACTGGTATACGTAGCAGTTGTCGATGTAGTAACCGTCGCAGGAACCGTAAACCTCGATACCGTTACCGAATCTGGTCATGGAACCGGACTTGTAGTTCTGTGCGCAGCCGCCGATCCAGCCTACCTCACAGTTGGTGAAGGTAACGTTCTTGGTACCGCCGAGACCGCCTACACCGTGGTTGCCGGAGAAGAGGATCGCAATATTGTCGTATACGCAGTTGGAAGCGCCGCCGTTGATGGTGTGGTTCTTGGTAGCAAGCTCGATGTTGGAGTAGAGCTTACCGGGGTTGCCTTCGTCGCAGCGGGCGTAGGTGGTGGAGGTGAAGCCGGTAAGGTCGGGAGAATCGCCGCTGATGTTGCCGTATACGGTAACGAAGCTGTGGTTAGCCTTGAAGCAGTTGGGATCGTCCTTCTTGAATGCCTTGCCTTCGATGAGGAGAACGCCGTCCTTGATGGTGGGAACGATCTTTTCGAAGGTGTCCTTTCTGTCGAGGATGATGTTACCGATATCGTTGGTCTTCTTTGCGTATTCCCAAATGTTGGAGGTGCCTGCAACGAGCTTCCAGTTTTCTTCGCCGGCAGCGTCGCCGAGGGTGTTACCGTTGAGGATAGGCTTTGCGCCTTCGCCGTATGCGCCGTAGGTCACGCCGTTCTTAGCGGAAAGCTGGCTGGTAATTCTGTATTCGCCGCCTCTCTCAAAGAGAACTGCGTCGCCGGACTTGGGTGCGGCAAAGCCCTTAGCGGCGGTCTTGAATGCGGTTGCGGGAGACTTACCGTCGTTCGCATCGTTACCGTTGGGAGATACATAATACTTGGTGCCCTTTACTTCGGGATATGCGTCCTTGGTAGCCTTGATCTCGGCGATTCTGTCAGCGAGAAGCTTTTCAATCTCAGCCTTCTTTGCTTCGCCTGCTTCATAGTCGGGAGTGAAGTCCTCGGTGATGGCGTCTTCGCCGACTACCATTACCCAGTGCTCCTTGTTGTCGGAGTCAATGTAGCAAACGTGTTCCTTGGATGCGTCGATGATGTCGGCGTATGCCCAGTGATCCTTGATATCGGTGAAGGTGGAGCCGAGAACGGAGGAGAAGATGCCCTCTGCGCTGCACTTCTTGCCGTATGCGTTGTTGATGATCTTAACGACCTCAGCACGGGTGATGGAATCGTCGGGCTTGAAGGAGTAGGTGCCGTCACCGTTCTTGGAGCCGTTGATAAGGCCGGACTTTGCAGCAGCCATGATCACGTTGTACTTGGGGTGAGATTCGTCCACGTCAACGAAGGTCTTGGTGTAAAGCTCTGCATTGAGGAGACCCATGTTGTATACGAGCTCTGCAAATTCGGCTCTGGTGATGTTCTGATTGGGAAGGAATTCGCCGGTGTAGCCCTTGAGGTAGCCGAGGTATTCGCAGGTGGAAACGTAGTTGTAGAACCAGTCGTTCTTAGTTACGTCGGAGAATGCGGTCTCATGATGAGCAGGCACTCTGTCGTCGCCGCCGCAGGCAAGTCTTGTCACGATGGTGCAAGCCTCGGCTCTTGACATGCTGCCTTCGGGCTTGAAGGTGTTGTCCTCGTAGCCCTTGATGAATGCGGTGTGGTAATCAGCCGAAATGGAGGGATCCTTTGCGGCGATGATGTGAGAAACGTAAATCTCGTCGTTGGCATCCATGTCGTATGCTCTCGAAACGGTGCCGAGAGGATATACGTGCATCTGGGTGATGACCGGATCGTCTGCCTCCAGACGGTTTTCCTGTGCGGGAGTAAGGTCAAATGCGGCTGCCGCCCATCTGTTGGCAACGATGGGATCGAGGGACTTCATGCTGGTAGCCTTGGAGAAGTACTTGGACTTCATGATGTTGATCTGGGGGTTGCCCTCTACGGGAGCCTGGGAAACGTACTTGTAAACCAGGATCATGGTAGCGTAGTGGTCAACGTTGATCTTGGCGCCGCCGTAGCTCCAGCCGTCGAGGTTGATACCGGAGTTGGTCTCGGAAGCGGTGTTGGGGATGACCTTGACGGTCTGCTTGCCGTCGTACTCTGCGTTCTCGGTGAAGGCAGTGTCCTTCTTGTCGCAGATGCCGTTGAAGTAGCTCGGGAAGTCGAGAACGACTACGTCCTCGCCTACGAAGTTGTCCTTCCAGCTGATGCTGAAGGAAACGTCGGTGTCGGGCATAACGAACTCTTCGCCGCCCTTGTAAAGCTTGGATTCGTCAAAGGTAACGGTCCAGCCCTTGGCTTCCTTGGTCTCAGCGGAAACGGTGATCTCGGGAACCTTGATGATGTCGCCTTCCTTCGCCTGCATATCGGCAGGAACGCTGCCGGTCATGCCGGGAATGTTGCCTGCGTTGAAGGTGATGTTATAGAGCTTGTCCTTGTTGGGGTTCTCGGTGGTGAAGGTGAAGCTGCTGATGAGCATGTAGTCGGTGGGCTTCATGGAAGTCGCAGCGAGCTTATCGCCGAAGGGATAGAAGTGGAGCTGCTGAAGCATGCCGCCCTTTTCGCCGGTGACCTTGTCCTTCACAGCGGTGCCCATGTTGAAGGCTGCCGTCGTCCACTTGCCTGCCTCGGCAGTTTCGTAGGACTTCATGCCGGCAGTACCGGTAAGAACGTCGCCGTTCTTCATAAAGTTGATGTAAAGGTTGAATTCATCGGGGTTCTCGGAAACGTACTTGTACTCAACGAGGATGTACTTGTAGTAGCTGAGGTCGATGCCGAGAGAGCCGATGCTGTAGCCGTCAATGTTGATGGCGCCTGCTTCGGAGGTGTCTACGATGGGCGCAACCTTGATAACGTCGCCCTTTTCCGGGTCGGTGACCGTTTCAACGGTCGCTCTTTCTTTCTTGTCCACGTTGCCCTTCTGGATCTTCGAATAAGGGATCACGAGGGGATCGGGATGTTCTGTCACTTCGTCGTCAGCGCTGACGGTGCAGAACGCAGATGCGGTGGCTGTAAGCAGTGCCGCAAGTGCGAGGGAGAGAATTTTCTTGAAATTCATACTGTACTTGTGCTCCTTTCAAAAGCAAAAATTTGACCCTTTCATATTAGCACAAAATTATGTCCTAATCTACAATAATTCGTCACATAAACATAATTTCGTACGATATCACAAATACAGGTGCTTCATTTTGTGCAAAAAGCAATAAAATCCTGCCGCACACTTTGCTTTTTACTGAGTATACGGCAGGATTTCTTAATAAATATGCGGGATTTGCTTATTTTCGGCTCTTCCCCGTCTGTTTTTTCGGTCAGCCCTCGAGGAAATACAGGTGATATCCGTTTTCCTGCATTTTGTTCCGGACGAAATCCTCGGCACCGTCGCCGTAGTTGTTCGTCCAGGATGCGAACTTCATGAATTTGTGCCCGTAGGGAAGAATGTAGGTGTTGTTCCTAAAGCCAGGCATCCACTCCTCCCGGCTTGCGCCCATATCCAGCGTATAATACTCCGCCATAAGGAAGATGTTTCCTTCGATGACAAAGTTTTCGGCACGGTTGTAGTGCTGCCATCCCTTGATCTGGGCGGAACGGTCGGGAGCCATGCCCCAGCCGGCGCCGGAATAGGCGAGGATGTTGTCCTTTATGAGGATGTTCTTCATGTACCGCAGCGCCGCAGAGGAGTCGGCAGCGCCCATGAAGTACTCGATGTTGTAGATACACTTTTCAATGACGTTGTTCGTATACTCCACGTTCTGATCCAGTACATCGTTCGTTCCGCCTCTGGAGTACTGGTGGGTAACGCCGGCGTCATAGCACTGATAAATATAACAGTTATCAATATAATAACCGTTGCAGGAGCCGTATACCTCCACGCCGTTTCCGAAGCGTACCATCGAGCCGTTCTGGAAATACTGGGCACTGCCGCCGATCCAGCCGATCTCGCAGTTTTGGAAGCGCACGTTTTTGCTTCCTCCGATGCCGCCGATGCCGTGACAGCCGGCGAACATGACGGCGATGTTGTCGAACACGCATCCGGAGCCGGAGCCGACGATCGCCGTGTTCCTTGTGGCAAGCTCGATATCGGAGTAGAGACTGCCGGGGTTGCCTTCGTCACAGCGGACGTAAAGGGTGCTGTTAAGGCTCGTATAGTCGGTGGAATTTCCGTTCACGCTTCCGTAAACGACAAAGAAGGTGCGGTTCTTTGTAAAGGAGGTGGCGGGATCAAAGCTCCTGCCGCCCACAAGAAGGACAGAGCCGCCGACGCTGGGAACGATCTTCTCAAAGGTCGAGGTGCGGTTCAGAATGATATTGCCTATATCGTTGACGGGTCTTGTGAGCTTCCAGATATTGCTCGTTCCCGGAACGAGCGTCCAGTTGGAAGCACCGCCCACGTTGCCGATAAGGTTTCCGTTGATGAGCGGCTTTGCGCCCTCTCCGTAGGCTCCGTAGGTCACGCCTGCCTTCGAGGTGAAGGTGGTCCTCCACTCTCCGCCTCTTTCAAGGAGAAGTGCGTCGCCGCTCTTGACCAGCGAATTGCCTCTTTCAATGGTGGCTACGGCGGTGGCGGGGGATCTTCCGTCGTTCGCATCGCTGCCGCTGGGGGAAACGTAAATTTTCGTACCGGTGATATCCGAATAGTCGCCGACCGAAGCCCGGATCTCGGCTGCTCTTTCGGCAATGAGGGCGTCCACTTCATTTTTCTTGGCAAGACCCGCTGCAAAGTCCACCTCGGCTGCTTCCTCCGACAGAGTGCTTCCGCCGTCGAAGATCAGATGCTCGACGCCGTTTTCGTCAAGGTAGACCACGTAGCTTGCCGAAGCGGCGGCGATATCCGCATACGCCCAGTGCGAAGTGTCCACGTCCTTGTACAGCTTCCCGGCGACGGTTTCCATATCCACATCGGGGGCACCCTCGATATTGAAAGCGGCATTGATCATCCGCACCGCTTCGGCACGGGTGATAAGATTTCCTCCCGCAAGACGGGAGCCGTTTCCGCTTTGTCCTGAGAAAGGCGTATTACAGGAAAGGTTCAGCGCCGTTCTTTCGGATGCGGGAAGCGATCTTCTGTAAATGATCTCACTGAATTCCGATCTTGTGATGGGGCTGTCCGGCAGGAAGTTTCCGCCGCAGGGAGCGATAAAGCCGTTTCCTTCGCAGTAAGCGATATATTTTGCATACCACGCTCCGGACGATACGTCGGAAAAGTTGCTCGTTCCGTTTTCCGGTACAGAGGCTTCCCCTCCTGCATCGGCTTTCGCCAGAGCGGCGCACGCTTCGGCACGGGTCATGGTTCCGTTCGGACGGAAGGTACCGTCCTCGTAGCCGCCGATGTAACCGCTGCGGACGTCGGCACTCTGCACCTTATCCGTTACGGCGATCAGGCGGTCCACGTAAATAATGTCGTCCGCTCGCATCGTTGAGGGCTTATTTCCCCCAAGCGGATAAACGTGCAGCTGCCGCAGGGTCGGTGCCTGAGCGGCGATCGTTTTTCCGGCGCAGGGGGTGAGGTCAAAGGAAGCCGCCGTCCAGCGGTTCGCCCGGATGGGGTCGGCGGACGCCATTTCGGTGCCGCCCGTAAAGGACTCGCCCTTCATGACGTTGATCTGCGGATGCCCCGTTTTGGGCGACGAAGAAATATACTTGTAGGAAAGAATCAGCGACTTATACTGCGTCACGTCGATGTTAGCGCTTCCGTATACCCAGCCGTCAAGGTTGATGCCGGTATTGACGGAAGAATAAATATTGGGAACGACCTCGACCACCGGGACCCCTTCATAGGTGGTTTTGGAAGCGACGGCGGTATTCTTGTTATCGCATATGCAGAGGAAATAATCGGGGAAGCGCAGGATCTTGACGTCGGGACTGACAAGGGCATCTCCCCAGCTGACCCGGAGGGAAAGGTCCGATCCCGGCATCACGATCTGCTCTCCGCTGCGGTATACCCGTGAGCTGCCGGAGACCGTCCAGCCCACAGCGACCCTGCCCTCTGCCGAGACTCCCGGCTCCGGGAGAGTCAAGACATCTCCTGCGTGCGCCTTGTAATCCTCCGGAAGCGAGCCGGTCCTGCCGGGAATGTTGCCCGCCTCGAAGGTCACGTTATAGAGTCTGCTCCCTTCGGGGTTCACTCCGGAAAAGGTAAAATTCCCCACAAGCATGTAGTCCGATGCCTCCATGGAACGGGGCGATCTTCCCTGCCCGAAGGGATAGAAGTGGAGCTGTTCGAGGATACCGGTGCCGGTGACCTTGCCCTGCAGCGCTTCGCTCATATCGAAAACAGCCGTTGCCCATTCGCCTTCGCAGACGTCTTCGTTTGATTCAACGCCGACAGCGGCGGAAAGGACGTTGCCGTTCCGCATATAGTTGACGAAGGGTCGGAGGCTCTCGGGATACTCCGAAACATACTTGTATTCAACGGTGATATACTTATAATAATTGAGATCGATCCCGTATTTGGTCAGGTAGAAGCCGTCGATCATGACGGCTCCCGATTCGGTCGTATCCACGACGGGCGAGATCTTTACGACCGTTCCCTTTTCGGGGTCGCTGACCGTTTCGACCGTCGCTTTCTTTTTGCCGTCCACGTTGCCCCTCTGGATCCCGGTATAGGGGATCACCAACGGCTCGGTGTTTACCGCCGAGACGCTGAAGGAGGCGCAGGAAAGCATCATTGCCAGCGAAAGCGCCGCGCAGACAAATCTCAAACTCTTTGAGAAAATCGTTTTCATATATTCCTCACTTTGACCGAACTTTCACGCCGAAAAGTCTGCTTTTTGCGTGTGTTACGGATAAACGTAGTACAGAGAAGCTCCGTCCTCATGGACGACGTTCTGCAGAACCGAGGCGGCGTTTCCGTCATAGGTATACTGGGTCGCACCGCCGTAGCCGTAGAGCACGAAGCGGCTGCAATAGGGAATGATATAGGTATTACCCGAAAGCACGGGGATCCAGGCGCTTTGTCTTGCGCCGACCTCCCACGTATTGTATTTTGCCGAAAGGAAGGTATTGTTCCGGATTATATAGTTTTCGGTACGGTTGTAGTGATCGGCCCAGCCCTTGATCTGCGCCGAGCGGGTCGGGTTCGCCCCCCAGCCGTACCCCGAGTATGCCAGAAGATTGTCCTCGATGAGCACGTTCTTCATGATTCTTACATACTCGTCGGTATCGGGGTTGCCGAGGAAGTACTCGATGTTGTAGATACACTTTTCGATGACGTTGTTCGTGTAGCCGATGTTCTGTTCGATGCAGTTCGACGCTCCGCCGGAGGAAATCTGGTGCGTGATGCCCGCATCGTAGCACTGGTACACGTAGCAGTTGTCGATATAGTATCCGTTGCAGGCGCCGTAAACCTCGATGCCGTTGCCGTATCTGGTCATGGTTCCGGACTTGTAGTTCTGCGCACAGCCGCCGATCCAGCCCACCTCGCAGTTGGTGAAGCGGACATTCGACGTGCCGCCGAGACCTCCCACGCCGTGGTTTCCGGAATAGAGGATACAGAGATTGTCGTAAAGACAGTTGCTTGCCGCACCGTTGATGGTGTGGTTCTTTGTGGCAAACTCGACCGAGCTGTAAACGGTACCGGGGTTTCCGGCGTCACAGCGCATATACAGGTCGGAGTTGACTGTCCTTAAGTCCGCTCCGTCCGTTTCCAGCGTGCCGTATTCCACGATGAAGGAGTTGTCCCGTGCGAAGGAAGACTTTTTGTCAAAGACCTTACCGTCTACCTGCATCACACCGCCGGAGATCAGCGGAAGGAGCTTTTCTGCCGTCTTTTCGCCGCCGTTCAGAATGATGTTGCCCACATCGTTTGTCTTTTTATAGAATTTCCAGATATTCGTCGTTCCCGGCACAAGGCTCCACTTTTCGGCGCCCACGCCGCTTCCGAGAGTATTGCCGTTGAGGATGGGCTTTGCGCCCGTGCCGTAGGCGGCGTAGGTCACGCCGTCCCGGGCTTTCAGCTCGGAGGTGATCCGGTATTCTCCGCCCCTCTCGAAGAGAAGTGCGTCGCCGTACTTTACGGTATTGAAGCCCTTGGCGGCGGTACGGAAGGCAGTCGCCGGGGACTTGCCGTCGTTCGAGTCATTGCCGGTGGGCGAAACGTAGTATATCGTTCCGGCGGGAGCGGGATAGGAATCGGGGGTACTGCGGATCTCGGCGATACGCCGTGCAAGCTCCGCTTCGGCTGCCGTCTTTGCCGCCTCGCCCGCCGCATAGTCCGGCTCGAAGTCGCCGTCGTTTGTCATGACGGCGCCGTCACAGATCGCCCAGTGCTCCTTTCCGAGGGCGTCGTAATACGAAACGTGGGTGGAGGAAGCGTCCACGATGTCCGCAAACGCCCAGTGATCACGGATATCCTTGTAGGTGAAAAGCTGTGCCGAGCGGAAAATCGCATCGGTACTGCATTCCTTGGAAAGAGCGTTGTTGATGAGCCGTACTGCTTCGGCACGGGTGATGAGGCTTTCCGGACGGAAGGAATGGGTGCCGTCCGGCTCCGCAAAGCCGTTTATGAGACCGCTCGAGGCAGCGGCGGATATGATCTCGTAATACGGATGCGAAGCGTCCACGTCGGTAAATACGTTTGCCTCGCCCGCCTTTCCGGCAAAGGACAGCCGGTAAATCAGCTCACAGAACTCCGCTCTCGTAATGGCTTTGTCCGGCAAAAAGGCGCCGGAATAGGAAACGAGAAGTCCCTTTCTTTCACAGTAGGCGATATACTTTGCATACCACGCCGTACCTTCCACGTCGGTAAAGGAGTTTTCCGTGCTGTCCGGAACAAGGCTGTCGCCGCCGGCGTCCACTCTTGCGGCAATGGCGCAGGCTTCGGCTCTCGTGATGCTGCCGCCCGGGTGGAAGGTATTGTCCGGGAAGCCGTTTATGAAGGCGGGGAGATATTCGGCGCTGTCTGCCTTGTCCTTTAAGAATATGAGGTCGGTTATATAGAATTCATCCTCTGCGGAAAGAGCGGAGGGACGAATCGTGTTTCCGAAGGGATAAACGTGCATCTGGATAAGGAACGGATCGGCGCCGGGAACGATATTGTTTCTGGCAGAGGACATATCGAAAACGGCAGCACAGAGCTTGCCGCACTGAAGAGGCTCGGCGGCTTTCATGGAGATCGCCTTTGTCAGATTGTTCCGCTTCATGATGTTGATCTGCGGGATCGCCGTCGTGTTCGGGGAATCCGAAACGTATTTATACAGCATGATAACGG
>JAZRXH010000110.1:0-13381 GCA_045600125.1 Eubacteriales bacterium
GCGGGGGCGCTTTCGATGGACAGCAGTACGTCGGTGGATATGCCGAAGAGCTTCGACAAAGCGATGATATTGTCCAGCGAAGGCTGGGACTGTCCCGTCTCCCAAAGGCTCACACTCTGCCTCGTTACGTCCAGCTTTTCCGCCAGGTCGTCCTGCGACATTCCGTTCAGTTTCCGATAGTTCTTTATGTTATCTCCCAACATAATCTGCATTTCTCCTTTGAATCTGTAATATTTGCATAAAACGTCCCTTGCCACAGTAAATATAGCATTTTTGCGCTGTAAAGTCAATAAAACATACTTGGAAATTTGTCAAGCAGCGCTTGCGGAAGCCTATTTTACGTGCTTTTTTCTGAAAAATCTCTTTTTTACCTTCCGATCTTTCGGAAAATGCGCCGATGCTTTGCATAAGCATAAGGGCGGCAAAGAAGGATAAAGAAAGAACAAACGAAGCCCCAGCTTACACTCCGCCGATGTTTTGCCGAGGGAAAAACAAACCTCCGATGAAGCCGGCGTTTGGCTTCATCGGAGCAGTGCCTGTCGCAAGCGCCTCCCTTGGCGTTTGCGACAGCGCTAAAGTTTTCTTCGAAAACTTTCACTCATAGTAATTTTGTGCGAAGTGGGGGCTCGAATTGCCCGCAGGAGCTTCCCTGCGGCGGTCAAACGGGACAATATCCGTGCTTCTGCAACCCCGTTTTTGTCCGAGATGGGATCCCGAGATGACAGCAGGCGCACCCTGCACCCTGCTCATTTGCCGCTTTCACGACCGAGCCGGAAATCGACCGAACGCTTCAGGTATTCAAGGTATTCGGCGTCACGGCACATCGCCTTGGAAGGAGTGTCGGAGAGCTTTGCCACAGGACGTCCGTTCACATATTGGAGCTTGATGACGATATTCAGCGCATTCTCGCTCGTATCGTTGGAGCAGAAGGTACCGATGCCGAAGGAAACCTTCGCTTTCTCCTTGAAGTAGTCGTAAAGCGCCTGCGCCTTGTCAAAATCAAGACTGTCGCTGAACAGCAGGAGCTTAGTTTTGGGATCGACGCCGAACTTCTTGTAGTGCGCAATGATCTTTTCTCCCCATTCGTAGGGGTCGCCGCTGTCGTGGCGAACGCCGGTGTAGTTGTTCACCATGGAGCGGTTGAAGTCGAGAAGGAACAGCTCGGTGGTAATGGTGTCGGTGAGCGCCGTTCCGTTATCACCGTCGTACTCGTCGTACCAGTCCCTCATGGCGTAATGGTTCGTATACGCCAGCGGAATGGAGTCGATGCCCTGATACATCTGCACGAATTCATGAGCATAGGTGCCGATGGGGGTCACGTTGTACTTCATGGCGAGATACACGTTGGAGGTTCCGATACAGTTCTTCGTCTCGGTAACGAACCGACGTACCACTACGTCCTCCCATTCCCGGGACAGACGGCGGCGGCAACCGAATTCGGCAAATCTGAAGGTGTAGGTTCCGTCGTTCATCGCCTTGATCTTTGCGTCAAGACGCTGCTTTGCGGATTCGAGAAGAGCATCGTAGTCATACTGCATTCTGAAATACACCTCGTTGATAATCTCAAGAAGGTATATCTCGAACTGCATGGCGGAGAAGATCGGTCCGTCCACCACCACCGACAACTCGCCCTCTTTTGTCAGTTCCGCCTTGACGTAATCACGGATCGGATGCCAGAGCCGCAGGAATTCCACATAGTCGTTCTTGATGAATCGGATGGAGCGCAGATAGTCAAGCTCTTCTTTCCTGAAACGCAGCGTGCAGAGATGGTCGATCTGGGCATTGATCTCCTGCACCATTTCGGGGGTGAAGACGACGTCCTTGTTGCGGCACTTGAAGAAATACTGTCCGCAAAGATCCGTATGCTTGTGGAAAATCACCTGATCCATGTTGAATTTATAAAGGTCTGTATCCAGAAGAGATACAACAATGGGAGAAAGTTTCATAACGCTGTCCGTGCTTTTGCGTTTTGCAAAAGCGATCCTTTCTTTTTTGTTTTTGACTTTGAAAGACTTTTTTGTCCCGCCGGTTTCGGTTCAGACTTTTTTGCCGCTGTCTGTGACAGCCCGGATGATTTCGTGATACTCTTTGTCCCTTTGCATTTTTATGGGACGTCCCCCTCTTTTACGCCTTGGTCTCAATCTCCGGTTCGTATGCGGGCATAAGCTTCAGCTTGAAAAGGTTGTTTTTATGTCGGCGGTCGATGTTTGCCTTTTTGCCGGCGTCCTCGATGACGCCCTCCCGGATGTATCTGTCAAGTTCTGCGTAGGTAAAGCCGAGGTTGTCTTCGTCGGTCTTACCGCAAAGACCGTCCGAGGGGACCTTATCAATAAGAACAGAGGGCAGACCGAGCCGTCTTCCGATCGCCTTCATCTCCTGCACCGTCAGATGGGAGCAGGGACTGAAATCTCCCACGCTGTCGCCGTAGCGGGTGGAGTAGCCGACCCAGTCCTCCGAAAGATTGCAGGTATTGGCAACTCTTCCGTTGAAGCACTGCGACACGGCATACAGCGTAGACATGCGGATGCGGGGAGGCAGATTCTCCCGGCTCTGCTTTGAGAGTTCGAAGGGGATATTCTTCGTTACGCCGTCCACGGCATCCTTTATATTGATGACGTAGTGCTTTATGCCGAGGCTCTTCACCAGAAGCAGCGCCATGTCGATGTCCGCCTGCTCGCCGTCCGGCATCAGAACGCCGATGACTCGGTCCTTTCCGAGTGCTTCGACACAGAGGGCGGCTACTATGGAGCTGTCCTTTCCGCCGGAGATACCGATGACCGCATTGCAGTCCTTTCCGTTTTCCTCAAAGAAATCACGGATCCACTGCACACATTCGTTTTTGATTTTTTCCACATCAAAAGCATACATTGACCTAACCTCCGTAAATAATATCGGGTATTTCTAATAACTGCCGTTCGTTTTCGGAAAACCGTTCGTTTGGAAGTCCTTCCCGGCAAGCCCGCTGTCTGAAAGACTCCAAGGCACGTCCAGCCGATGATCTGCCGCTATGAACGGAAATCGTTTTTAACGGATTTTTCTTTTTCCCTGCAGAAGCGTCCTTCATTTTACCTCGATCTGACAGCTTCGCATGGTTTCCAGCGCCGCCTCGTGTTTTTCCGGAGTCACGCCGGCACAGCACGCCTTGTCCACCGAGATATCGACCTCCGGGAAGGAAGCCTTCACGATGAGCGCATTGCTGACAACGCAGATATCGGTGCAGAGTCCGATGAATTCCACCGAGAAATCTTCGCCCTGCGCCTTTTCCTTTATGAGGACGGGAAGCTCTGTCGAACCGAAGGTCTTTTTCTCCACGGCAGTGTAATTCTTTCCCGACAGCGATGCGGCGACGGCTGCATCGAGCTGCCATCCGTCCGTCCCCTTGATACAGTGCGGCACGGGCAGCTTCTTTCCCTCGGCACTGCTCATATAGTTTTCAGAATGCGTATCGTAGGTGACAAAGATCTCGCCGTCAAAGCCTTTGATTTTTTCCGTGACAGCGGGAAGAATTCCCTGCGCTTCCTTCGTGCCGAGAGCGCCGTCGACGAAGTCCTTCTGCATATCCACGACTATCAGTATTTTTTTCATGCTCCTCTTTCCTTTCTTTTTCAAATCTTCATAAAAATCATAGACAGAGTGTCCGAGCCTTTTCTCGATCTCCTCCTTCTGCGCAAACGCCGTCCGGCGATGGCGGGCGGATCCTGCGTGGGTCCCCTTGCGGGACTCGATGTCTGCGATCCGTTCCTCCAGCGTTTTCCCGCCGGTATGCATACACAAAAGATCGCATGTCTGGATGATTCTGTCATAATCGGTGTTCCGGTGCTCTGTAACGAACCGGCGAACCTCTTCGTAGCCCTCGCTTTCGGGAGAAAGCCTTTCTCCGCAGATGCATTCGATATCGTTGTTCAAAAACGAATGCGTGAGGCAGATGAACGCATATTCGCCGTATCCGTTTTCGGTAAGGAACTTGTATCCGGCGTACATATGATTGCCCGGATCGACCTTCCGCCCGATGTCGTGCAGGTATCCGAGGGTCGCCGCATATTCCCCGTCCAGCCCAAGCGCATCGGCGATCATGCCGGCAAGGTCTCCGACGTATCGGCAATGGGGGACGTACCCGATGCTTTCGGGGTTTTCAAGGTCTTTTATCAGAAGGTCATAGGCTTCTTTTCGGGTGAGTTTCATTCTTTATCTCCCTTTATCTCCGTTCTGCTTTTTCCCGTTATTTTCGTCTGTACAGTTTTGCGGGACGGTGTCCTGCGCAGCGGTCGTATTCATCGGTCTCAACGACGTAATCGCCGACCTTTCTTCGGAAATTGGCGGGAAGAAGCGAAATATTCAAAATCGTTTCCTGCACTCTCTGCAGCTCGGAAAGAGTGAACTTCTCCGGAAGAAAACCGAAGATCGTTTCAAAATTCTTCGCCTCTTCCCGAAGCGCCGTGATTGCCGTTGCTATGATGCCGGCGTGATCGAAGGCAAGCGTTCCGCTGTCCTTTATCCGGAACTTTGTTTTTCCGAAGCGGCTTTCGGTCTCCTGCAGGACAGCTTCCAGAAGGGCATCACCGTTCCGCAGTGACAAAATGTGATCGCCGTCTTTTCCGAGCTCGAAGCCCACGTCGAACCACCGGGCGTCGGCGGCGTCATGACCGCCTGCCTGCCGCACCGATTCCTCGCTGATGATCGAGGCATACGCATCGGAGACGATCCAGCCCCTCGGATCCCTTCCCGGCTCACTGAACACGCCCACCGGCATAAGGGACACGGGAGAGACGTTCGTTTCCTCGAGGATCTCCCGGAAAGCACATTCCTCCACCGTTTCATTGGGTCTTAAGAAACCGCCCGGAAGCGCCCAGCAATCTTTATAGGGATGCTCTCCCCTCTTTACAAGAAGAAGGGAAAGCTTGTTTTCGGAATCCCGTTTATAATTCTCGCTTTTTTCGGATCGGATCATAAAGGCGGCGATATCGGTGGTCAGCGACGGTCTTTCGTAGGCTTCGATCGTATACCGGGACAGGTAATCTTCTTCGTCTTTGATCGCATTTCCGTTTGGTATTTCGTTCTGCAAGGCTTCTCCTCCTCTCTTATTGTCATTATGATAATATCACGACATTTATAACAAGTCAAGCCTTTTTGAGACTTTTCACAATATATTTACAATTTTGGCTGATATAGCTTTGCAATCGGTCAAAGCGGGCTTCTCGACGACCTTGAAAACGGAAGCGCCGTCTTAATACTCTTCCTCCTCTATTGACAAGCGCCGAAGGAGAGGATATAATAAGCACGTACAGCACCCGAGCCTCGAAAAGGCAGCGTTGTAGTTTTCCGAAAGGAGAAACGGCATGGTATATTCTGCGATCCATCATACAGATCTTATCGGCAGCCGCATCGTTCTCGGCACCGACCGCTTCGGGAGCAGCGTCCCGGAAAGCGTTTCCTTTGACCTTCTCGACCGCTACGCCGGATGCGGCGGCAACGTCATCGACACGGCGAGCGTCTACGCCGACTGGCTCGGCATGGGGAAAAGCCTCAGCGAGAAAACGATCGGAAAGTGGCTGGATGCCCGAAAGAACCGCGCCGGGCTTATCCTTTCCACGAAGGGCGGGCACTACGACCTTGCCACAAGAAAGCCCCGTCTTTCGCTTAGTGAGGTAAGGAGCGACCTTGAAAGCAGTCTTGAGAACCTGCGGACAGACAAAATCGACCTGTACTGGCTCCACAAGGACGACGAGACACAGAGTCCCGAATCGCTCATCGAAATGCTGAACGAGGCGGACAAAGACAGAAACGTCCGGTACTTCGGCGCTTCCAACTGGACGTACGACCGCATAAAGGCGGCAAACGACCATGCAAAGAAAAACAGCCTTCGCCCCTTCGTCTGCAGTCAGATCCTGCACAGCATTGCGAAAGTCAACTACACCGACGAGGGCATCCTTGCCATGACGGAGGATGAGTACGGGAAGTACGCTTCGGACTCCCTCAGCGTTTTCTGCTTCTCCTCCCAGGCACGGGGCTTCTTCGCAAAGCTCCAAAAAGGCGGCATCGACTCGCTTCCGCCCCACACAAAAAAGGCATACTGTAATGAAGAAAACCTTGCCCTGTATGAAAGGCTGTGCCGCTTTGCAAAGGAAAGATCGGTGAGCGTTGCCGCCGCCGTTCTTGCCTTGCTCTATTCGGACGAAGAGGTAAATTCCTTTGCCCTTATCGGTCCCGGAAGCCTCGAAACCCTCGACGAGACGCTGGCGTACTGCAATCTGCTTCTTTCCCCGGAAGAGAGGACAGCGCTTCTTTATGAGAGGCAAAAATGAGATATTATAAATACATGGATCTCGCAGAGCAGCCCTCCCTCAAAGAAGAAGCGGCAGCGTGGTTTCACAGCAAATGGCGTGTACCGGAAGAAGCCTATCTTGCCTGCATGGAAGCCTATCTTGGCGGCAGGACGCCTTACGGTTGGTATCTGTGCCTCGACGGTGAAAGCGGCAGGATCGTGGCGGGTCTCGGCGTCATCGAAAACGATTTCCACAACAGAAAGGACCTCGCCCCCAACGTGTGCGCCGTATACACCGAAGAAGCGCACCGCGGCAGAGGCATAGCCGGGAAACTGCTGCAGACGGCTGTCGAAGAATGCCGGAAGAAGGGGATCTCGCCGCTGTATCTTGTCACGGACCACACGGGCTTTTATGAGCGCTATGGCTGGGAGTTTCTGTGCACAGTCCGGTGCGAGGGCGAGCCGGGAACGTCGAGGATGTATATACATCGGTGAAAAAGCGGCTTCTTTCGCAGGGAAAAGAAAGGAATAAGCCCCACGGTCTTTCGGGATCGTGAGGCTTGCTTTATTTTTCACTTGCTTTGGTGCGCCGTGGTGAACGTAATGCCGTTCTTCCGCAGGAGCTTTTTTATAACGTCCCCCAAAAATGATTTTTCCGATAGCAAAAACTATGTTGACTTGTTATAGCACTTGTATGACAAGTCAGTAAAAAAGGACAGAAAAAAACCTTGAAACTCGCAAAAACCGCTTGTTTCAAGGATTTTTGTGGCAAAGGTGAATAAGGTTGATACAATCTCCTTGCCTTGTGCATTTATCTCGTTAGCCGTGTCACTGATATAAATTGCGTGTCAATGGTTCTGATTTACCGTGTCGTTGTTTCAAAATAACCGTGTCATTAATATAGACACATTTTATAGTTTAAAAATACACCGCAGGTGAGAACGTTCGACAAAATCATCAAATTCTTCTCACCTCTTTCAAAATACTGTTAAAATTCTATTTGTTCAATTAACCGGTTTCATTCCCTGTAAATATGTTTCGTATTCAGAATCGGAAAAACTTAAATCCCGATACTTTTTCGAAATACATAACTCACTTGCCAAACCAACTACTATACCATTCAAAGAAAATGGTCCATTTGCCAACAAATGAAAATGATCATCAACTTGGTATAAATACCATTTTTCATTTTCATAGTAGCACCCAACTGCACCCGGATTACCTACAATCTTATTTATAAAAATATTATCTAAAGATTTTTTATTAGTATTTTCTAAATTAGAAGCCTTTAAATAAGATTCTAACTTGTTTTTTATATACTGTTCTTCACTACTAAATATAACTGATAAAGTTTTATTCACAAATATATGCGAGAAATCCTTATTATATTTCTTTGATAAAAATTCTGCAAATTCATAAATAGAATGATTTGCAAAATAGTTATTAGGCATCACTTCATCTTTTTGGCCAGCATTACAAGAGCCAGGCCCTGCAGGCCACCAATCAATCTCCCTAATAAAATATTGATCGTCAAAACATAAAGCGATAACTTTACCTTCACCGATCATATATTTCCCTTCAGAAAACAAAACTACATATGCTCCCGTTGTTTTTAAATAATGCTCAACTTCGTTTTTATTTTGAAAATCAGACCTTGCATTTTCAGTTTGCTTATTTTTTATTGAATTCTGCAAATTCCCATCAGTATTAATTTTTAATTTTTTCATTTTCATTTTTAAAAACTCAAACAAGCCCATCTCTTAACCACCTTTACCTCCTATATGTTGAATATATATTTTTTTTGACGCCCATTTTACATCATCATGATTTTGGGAACAACATTCTACCAAATCTTGAGCGAGTTCAAAAATTACATTATATGCTTCAAGTTTTGTAACGATGCTTCCATCACTAGTTTAACATCATAAAACGCAACAGATGTTCTACTATTCAAATGTTACATCTAAAAAGCCTGCTGTAAGCACCAATGTCTACAGTATACACCTCACACATCTAGATACTATTCATTTTTATAAAAATATTATATCACAAAAATGTCGTTTTGTCAATGTATTAGTTCTTTTGGTTCTTTTCCTAAAACCGTGAAAAAGCGGCTTCTTTCGCAGGGAAAAGAAAGGAATAAGCCCCACGGTCTTTCGGGATCGTGAGGCTTGCTTTATTCTTCACTTGCTTTGGCGCGCCGGGATAAACGTGATTCTATTCATCCGCAGGAGCTTTTTTATAACGTCCTTTTTGACCGTGGCAGTTCAGCCTGCAATGGGACACTTTCGGGCATCCGTCAAAAGCGGATGCTTTTTCCCTTACTCAGTGTCCTCTTCAAAATCGCCGTTCTCCACAACAAAGGCACTGCACAGCGGTCTGAGTGTGACAAGATCCGCAAGGAGTATCAGCTTATCGCCGGTGCCGAGGGTCAATCCGTCCAGCCATTCGGAGTCGAGTACGTTCTCTCCCACTTCAAAGCTCTGCGTCGTGATCCGGAAATCTTTTACGGTTCCGTCTTCATAATCTACCGCAATGACCGTATACTCTCCGGCATTCCGGGCGGTCACGACGGTATTTTCATCGCAGAAGCTGATGTCAAACGTGTAGCCGATGTCAACATAGAAGGTACGGACAGGGCTCTTCGTTCTGTACTGCATAGCGTACGTCGTGATCCTGTAATGGGTGACGCCGCCTTCTTCGCTGAGGTCGTCGAGCAGGATCCCATCACGGAACACCTTCATTTCTTCCGGATTCTCCAAATCTTTGCCCTTTGGATTTACGGAAACGGAATAATAGATGGCATCGCCGCCGGCGGCTGTTCGGAGATCAAGAGTCTGTGCGCCGCTGAATACCGCCGTCTGCCCCTCGGGCAGCTCCTCACCGAGGATCTGTGCGATCGGGGCTTCTGCATAGTCGATTCCCTGCCTCTTGATCGGCGTTACAACGCCGGTATCGGTACCCGGATTTGCAGTGGTGTAGAAGCTGTCATAGCTTCTCACCCAGGAAAGGGTTATCTCGGGGTAATGATTTGCAGCGATCCGATTCATATTGTTGATCAGGGTACCAAGGTGCACCTGCGTCTCGTTGACTCCGCTCACCTTCTTATTCTTGTAGTCATCACTTACAAACCGCAGAAGGGTATCGGCAATAACGGGCCATGCACGCCAGAGCTGTTCCTTTTCCTCCTCTGTGAGGTACTGTCCGACGCCAAAGCTTTCGATGAGGAAGAACCAAAGCGTTTCGATATGCTCGGCTTTTTCATCGTCGTCGATCTTGTCCCAGTCCCCCAGCGCATCGTCCCACAAGGATATTCCCTCGGATATTCCCTTTACAACAAGCCACACGTTCAAATGGCTCAAGGGATCGCTTACACAGTTCACAAGATCGTTCATCCTTGACGTCGAAAGGTCAAAAACAAAGCCGAGCGTCTCCCTGAGCGCTTTTTCAAAGGTCGTATTTCCTATCGTCGTATTATCGTCCGTCTGAATGGAAATCTGCTGTCTTGAAAAACAGTAACGAGAAGAAAGCGCACTATCCAAAAGGTCATTGATAAAATCGTCAAGCCATTCATCCATTTTCGGAACATCGTCGACGCTGCCTGCCTCCTCAATAAGACCGTAGAAGACCGCACTGATATAGTTCAACGTCGCCGTGTGGAAATAATCGTCGATGCCAAGGCTCGGGTCGATGGCAAGGAGCTGCTCCTCGGCAAGCTTCCTTTGGGCATAATACTTTTTCTGTTCTGCATCATTCGTATTCTTTATGTAACCGTCTATGGCCTTGACATGGTACGGAGTATTGTCCGAATACGTCGTGACGCTTGTCGGCACATCCGGATCCGTCCGGGTGTATACACTGTCAGCGTTTGCAGAAATAACCTTCTTCGTTACTTCACCGGCCTGCGGCGAGCCCGGGATGTAATGATCGACGCCGTACCGCTTGAAGCCCATTCTCGCAGGTCCCACCAACGGAACAAGGTCACCCTTATTGATGCAGTTGTGAATATTAAGATACCTTCCGTTGAAGGTATGGGGCGCATTGACAACTGCTTTGTCCACGCCGCCCTGCGGTGCTTCAAAGGTATATCCGTATACACGGTTGGCGCCGTTTCCGTATTTCGACGTGTCACAGTATTCGTCCGTAAGGCGCTTGCTGAGCAGATTTGTCACAGCACCGCCTCTGGAATATCCGGCGATCCAGAATTTCAGTTTTCCGTCAAGCGCTTTTTCCGAAAGGCCGAAATTTTCAATGTAATTGTTGACGATCTCATACGCCTGCTCGGCTGCCGATGCAAATCCCTGATGCTCACCGTTGTACAGCTTGCCGGTGCCGACCGTCACATTGCTCACCCACTCTTTTTCGTAGCTGCCGCCACGGACGATAATCGGCACAAGCGTATAGCCGGTGCCTGTACCGTCTTTGTAGGTCAGTTCCTTGCTTCCCAGGGAAATGCCGATCGAATTCGATCCCGGTTTCTTCAGGTTATAATCACTTACGAATATGTCATCATCCGAAACACCGATATCGTAAAGGATCTGTCTTCCGTTTGCATGTTTGTTCTCATAAACGGATTCATCCGGATAAGGCGTAATCACACCGTTGTCGTTGTAATACGTTCCGGGGTTTCCGGTGGAGGAATAAAAACCTGCCATAGCCATATTCAGGCTCATCGTAGCAAGATGCGGATTATATATCTCCGGTTCCGCCTCAAAATACCCATCGGAATAATAGAAAACCGCATCGTTATCCCTTGCAGAATCTACTCCCGAAGAATACGTATAAACGCCCTTTTCAAGGCTGTAGGTGTTTCCGCCATCCGTAGTATAGTTCAGATGCTCAAGAATACCGTTCGGCACGCTTTCCGTTTCCGGTGCCGGCGTCAACTGCGAGCTCGGCACGCCGACGACCTCACGATAGCGGGAATCATACGGATCGTTAATCCATTTGATACCGTAGAATTGGTCACCTGAAATAAACCGCTTTACGTTGTGATTTCCTTTTTTGCTGCTTATGGTTCGGGTATTATCAAAGCCGGAAAGGAAGTAATGCACGGAGGAATTGTCCGACACGCCGATCATATTGAGATGACTGCCTTCGGGAAGTACTATTTCTTCGTTCCCTACGACCACGTCGCCGGAAAGATTTACCGTTACCTTTGTACCGACATATATGCCGCCTCCGATATTGCCCTCCACAAGGATATTTGAGAAATAGTGTTCTGTATTTAAGTATGAATTATCACAAATGTAGATTGCACTGCCGTAGTGTTCGTCGCGGTTTTGCGCAAAATCCGAGGAATCGACGGTCATTCCGTCACCGTAAATATAGATGCCTCCGCCAAAAGCGGCACTGTTGCCCGAAAAACTGCACTCGGTGACTATAATGTCGTCGTTATCGACGTATATGCCGCCGCCTTTACCCGGGTCTGCGCCTCCGATAGCTGTATTGTTTTTGATCTCCGAGCGTTTGATCTGAACATCGTCTGTATTGATGTATATACCGCCGCCGTTACCGACAGCTTCATTGCCGTCGATACATGCCTGATCGACAATAGGACTGTCGTCGTCGTTAAAATAGATGCCTCCGCCGTCCTTTGTTGCATAGTTATTACAGATCGTTCCGCCGTTGATCCGGACACTGCTGTCAATGAATACACCGCCGCCATACTGCGCCGTGTTGTTGCAGATCACACCGCCGTTCATAACAAAGGCAATGCCGTCGTCTTCATAGGTGTCGACGCCGCCGCCGTAATTATTAGCCTTGTTATGGCTGATCTCGCCGCCGTTCATAATGAAGGAACCGTTCCATACCTCGACACCGCCGCCGTCGTTATTGGAAGCATAATTATACATAATTTTTGCGCCGTCATACATGGTAAGGCAAGCACCGTCGTTATCAAGTTCAAAGCCGCCTCCACCGCCCATCAACTGATCGGTTCTGTTTCCGCAGACCGTTCCGCCGTAAAAATTGACGGTCGAATTTCCCTTCAGTTCAATTCCGCCGGCACCGTATGAAGAGTAGCCTCCGGTAATAATTCCGCCCTTTATGGCGATGCTTCCGCTTCCCGGCCGCCAAACTCCATACCTCGTAACTGCACCGTAATGGACGGCATTGGGATTGGAATCAATAATATTCAAGGTCGCATCGGAATCGACATAAATAACCTCTCCGTTGCCGTTCGTCGGCGCATCAGAGCGTCTTCTGTTGATGATATGACCGTTCAGGTCAAGAGTCACCTTTGCACCGTCCTGAATATAGATTGCCCACCAGTTGAAGCCGGAACCGGAGCTGAACATATAGGTGGCAAGGTCACCGTCATCGTCTCCGTTCCAATCGGCATACAACTTAAAGGTCATCATGTGCGAATGGTCGCTGTCCGCCGCCTCCATGGCAGCATTCCATCCGTTTTCAAATGCCTTAAGTACGTCGCTGTCGGAAGAGGAGGACGCAGACACGTAGTTTACTCCGCCGTTATCCATATACCATTCGGCAACAACGACGCTGGCAGAAGCAGTAAAAGGCATCGACGCCGCAACAATAGAAATCGCCAAAACAATGGAAAGGAATCTTCTCTTTCTGTTCATAGTGCACCTCCTAAAGCATCAAAATGGCTGCAAAAACATATAAACCCAAAAAACGACAAATGAAATCAAACGATACGATTCAGCAATAGTATGCCCCAGCTGCAAAACCGTTCACTTTGGGCAACAGCTTGGCTCCTTCGATTTTTTACCCGCAAAACAAATTCACTGTTACCGTAGAACAAATACACTAACGCCTATGTCAATAATGTATAAAAAGCGCACCGTACTGTTATACGGTGCGCTTTCCTGGCGCCCCCTGCTGGGCTCGAACCAACGACACCGTGATTAACAGTCACGTGCTCTACCGACTGAGCTAAGGAGGCGTATGAGGGAGAAACATATAAAACAAACGCGGGGAAGCTGCTCGCTTCCCCGCATCCGCAGCTAAGTGCGGTGTTAGCGTCGCCCTATGTTTCCGGGACGTCTCCATCCAAGTATTTTCGGCACAGCTGAGCTTAACTTCCGTGTTCGGAATGGGAACGGGTGGACCCTCAGCGATAAAGACACTAACTATTGGTGCACCTTCAGGGAT
>JAZRXH010000111.1:0-7216 GCA_045600125.1 Eubacteriales bacterium
GGCGGAACGGCATGGCAGGATAAGCCGGGTACGAGATACGATATCCTTACTTATTATTCCGATGAATTTTCGGAGGATACCTTTATTCACGGCAGAATGAAAGGCTTACTCACCGTTTCCTCCGACTGCGAGGATACCTGCTTCTACGTCCGCCTCAGCCTTGTAAAAGAAGAGGGGGACTACGGCCTCCGGGATGATATCCGGCAGATATCCAACGTCAGCCCCGACTATGTTCCCGGCGATAAGGTCCGAATCCCGCTCACCTTTGACGATCATGCTTTCCTTGTGAAAAAAGGCGAGAAGCTCCGCATTGACATCGCCTCCGCCTGCCGTCCTTACTATGTAAGGCATACGAATAACCGGGGACTCTTCTCGGAGCAGACGACCGCCAGAGTCGCCCATAATACCGTGTACCTCGATGAGTCGGAAATTACCTACTACAAAGAATAGAGCGATATGAAGGAGTGATAAAGGCATGAAGCTTTCCATAAACCCCGGCTATTTCCATAAGGTCTACGGCGGCGGCTTCCGTACCGTCGAGGATACGATACGCCTTGTAAAATCCTTCGGTTTCGATACCGTGGATCTGAGCCTCGGAAGCACGAAACCGGAAACGAACATCATCTACCGTGAAAACTATCTCGAGGAAGCCAAAAAAATGCGTGCCTTTGCCGACAGCGAAGGGGTGGAGATCAACCAGTCCCACGCCCGCTTCGACTATACCCGCACGAGCCGGGAGGATTTCATGACGGATATGCTGAAAACGGTGGACACAAGCGCCCTTCTCGGCGTCAAAACCGTGGTCATCCACGCCGATACCTTCTACGATAAAAACGGCATCACCGAGCCGGATAAGGTGGAGACTTTCATTTACGACACCTACGCCCCCATGGTGGAAAGAGCCGAAAAGAAGGGCATAAAGATCGCCATGGAGACCCTTTTCGACGACGGAAGAGCCGAGGGCAATAAGCATTGCCGCTACTGCTCCTACATCTATGAGCTGAACAGCATCGTAAGAAGATACAACACCGACGCCGTGGGCATCTGCTGGGACTTCGGCCACGCAAGAGTCGTCTACGGCGACGATCAGTTCCGCATGATGCGGATGGTGGGCGACAAGATTATCTCCACCCATGTCCACGATAACTACGGCAGTGATATGCACCTCTATCCCTTCCTCGGAAAGACCGACTGGCAGGAAGGCCTCGCCACTCTCAAAAAGATCGGCTACTCCGGCGCCTTCACCTTCGAGTTCGTCTACGGCTGTCTCCCCGAGGAGCTTCTGTACGACTATGGCAAAATCTTCTATAAAACCGGAAAATATATGCTCGAACAGATCGAAAAGGCGTAAAAGAGCATTTTCCCTCTTGATTTTTTGCCGAAAAAGAGTATAATGGAAGAAAACACGTATGATAACACGCATGATAACACTTATGATAACACGTATGATGAGGTGAATGCATGGATCGATATACCCCCCCGTTTCATATTACGAACGAAATGCTGACCCTTGTTTCTTCCATTTCGGAAAAGCTCGGCAGGATCAGCATCACGGGTAATCTTGAAACAAGACCGCACTTGCGCAAAAACAACAGAATAAAGTCGATTCATTCCTCGCTGAAGATCGAGGCGAATTCTCTTTCGCTCGGGCAGGTGCGTGACGTGATAGGCGGAAAAACCGTACTCGGCGAGCAAAAGGAAATACAGGAAGTCAAAAACGCCTATGCCGCCTATGAAAGAATAGCCGGGATAGACCCGTACGATATGGACGACCTTCTGGAGATCCACGGCGTCATGACAAAATATCTTGTCGACGAAGCCGGCGTTTTCCGCAGCGGTGAAGAAGGTGTATTCAGCGGGGACAAGTGTATTTTCATGGCTCCGCCTGCCAAAATGGTGCCTTCCCTCATGCGTGACCTGTTTGCATGGCTGAAGAGTGCAAAGAACGAAGTGCACCCGCTCATCCTTTCCGCCGTATTCCATTACGAGTTCGTGTTCATCCACCCGTTCGCAGACGGCAACGGCAGAATGGCACGGCTTTGGCATACCGCCTTTCTCACAAAGTGGAATCCGATTTTTGAATACGTTCCCATCGAAAGCCGGATCGAGCAGTTTCAGGACGACTATTACGATGCCATAGCGAAATGTCATGCAGCGGGTGATTCGGATATTTTCATCCGCTTCATGCTCGAAAAAATCGACGGTGTTCTTGACGAATTCATTAGGTCGGCAAAAGAAACCGAAAGCATTTCGGAATATGTGAAAAAGCTTTTGGAAGTGATGGAATACGATACACCGTATACGCTGGATTCCCTGATGAGTAAGCTCGGTATCCGTTCAAAAGAATCCTTCCGCAAAAACTATATGCACCCGGCGCTTCGGCTTGACCTTGTCAGAATGACGCTGCCGGATAAGCCGAAAAGCAAAAATCAGAGATATATCAAAGTGGGCACCATTACGGAAATCTGACAAGTTTATATAAGTGACGGTAAACAGTCACTTTACCCAAAAAACGAAAGGAAGACAAAACCATGCTGAAAAACGTCCCTTCTATCATTTCTCCCGAGCTTCTGAAGGTTCTCATGGAAATGGGTCACGGTGACGAGATCGTTATCGGCGACGGCAATTTCCCCGGCGGCTCTGTCGCCTCCAAGTACCTTGTCCGCCTCGACGGTCACGGCGTACCGGAAGTCCTCGACGCCATCCTCACCCTTATGCCCCTTGACCCCTATGTGGAAAAGCCCTGCGCCCTTATGGAGGTCGTTCCCGGCGACGACGTAAAGCCTGCCATCTGGAACGAATACAAGAAGATCATAAGGAAAAGAGAGCCGGAGGGCATCAAGAACGGCTTTGATATGACCGAGCGCTTCGCCTTCTATGAAAGAGCCAAGAAGGCGTACTGCGTCGTTATGACCGGCGAGAGCGCCATTTACGCCAATATCCTCCTTAAAAAAGGCGTTGTGAAGGCATGATCCGAGGTGTTATGTCATGAATCTTTTAAGCCTTATCCCCGCCGCTCCGGACGGCGCCGTTACACGCTCCTTTACGCTGACCCTCCCCGAAGAGCAGACCGGCGCTTTCTGCACCGCCGTTTCCGCCTATACGAAATACGATGGCGAAGAAGCCCCCACGATCCGCTTTGAACTTTATACCTTACAGAACGGCGAAGAAAAAAGCGTCCTCTACTCCTCCGGAAGGTACGAAACGGGAAACTCCTCCGATTTTTCGCTGAAAAGCTGGCGAATCCCGCCCTGCTTTGACAAATCGCTTCGGGCGCGGATACTCGTGGATATCCCCGAGAATTCAAAGCTGTATCTTCGCTCTTTTGCGGCAGAGCCGGAACGTCCCGACTGCCGCATCTTCGGCGGTCCCCGTCATAACGCCCATCTCGGCTTCTACGGCATGGCGCCGAACAATACCATGCATTCCGTCGAGCTTGCCGCCGCCTGCGGCTTCCCCGCCTGCATCGTCGTGCCGAAGGTCACGAAAGACGGTACCTTCGTCTTCATCCATGACGACACGATCAACGCCACCGCCCGGGACGAAAACGGCAGGAAGATCGAAGTGCCCACAAGAGTGGACGAGCTTACTTATTCCGAACTTCTGAAATATGACTTCGGTATCTATAAAAACGAGATTTATAAGGGTACGAAGCTCCCGCTTCTCTGCGACTTCTTTGCCCTCTGCGCCAAAACCGGTATGCGCCCCATGTTCAGCACCCACCCCGCTCTGACACTGCCGCAGTGGCAGGAGGTCAAAAGGATGCTGACAGAGCTCGGTATCCTTGAAAGATTCCACATCAAATCCTTCGGCTTCGAGTGCCTTCGCACGGCGTATTCCGTCTTCGGCGATACCATCGACGGCTACACGTGGGACAACGGCGACCCCGCCCGGATGGGAGAGCTCGGCATCGACAAAACAAAGTGCCGGGTAGGCATCGAGCTTGAATACAAGAACATGACGAAGGAAAAGGCCGCCGAGATCCTTTCCTGCGGCTATTTTGCCTCGGTGTGGAACGTGGGCAGGATAAACGGCGCCGACTATAGGAGAATGATGTCCTACGGCGTCACCGAATTCACCGAGGACTTCCACTGCTCGATGGGAATGAACTGGTGACAGAATTCAATCGGTAAAATTCCGTAAACGGATCATTCTATCGGCTAAAATTCAAAAAGAAAAGAGAAAAAAGATATGTTCATAGGTGACGGAATCGAATTTGCCCCCGACGGCGTTCTTTCCTTCCTCCTTGTCGGTCAGTCCAACATGGCGGGCAGGGGAACCTTAGGCGAGGTGCCGGAGATCGTCAACGACAAATGCTATATGCTCCGCATGGGGCGCTGGCAGGCTATGCGGGAGCCGATCAACCCCGACCGCCCGATCTTTCAGGGAGAATTCCGCAGCGGTGCGGGACTTTCCCCGTCCTTTGCGGACGCTCTGCAGAAAAAACTCGGATGCGGGATCGGTCTTATCCCCTGTGCCGACGGCGGGACGAAGATCAGCCAGTGGCAGCCGGGCGAGGTCCTTTACGACCATGCCGTCTTTATGGCTCGCCTTGCCATGCGGACCTCCACCCTCGGCGGGATCCTCTGGCATCAGGGCGAAAGCGATTGCCACGACGAGAACGATATGCAGTGCTATACCGAACGTCTCTATAACACTCTGTCCTCCTTCCGGAAGGACCTCGGACGTCCGGATCTCCCCATCGTGCTCGGCGAGATCAGCGAAAGCATCACCGAACGTTGGAACGTACATGGCAATATGCAGCGCATGAACGGATTCATCTGCGAAACCGCCGCAAAGCTCGGACGCAGCGCCGTTGCCTCCTCCCGGGATCTTTCCCTAAAGCCCGACGGCATCCACTTCTGCTCCGCATCCCTCCGCACCATCGGCGTGCGCTATTTCGATGAGTACTGCCATATAACCGATACTTAAATGCAGGGGGCTGCTCGCCGCAGGGCAGCCCCCGCCGCCAGCGGGGAGCCCCCGCCGGCAATCCGAGACTGTACCTCAGAAAAATACGGGAGCGCAGATGCCGACTATCATCCCGTTTTGCCGCCATATACTCGAGCGGCAAAACTCATGGTCACTTCGCACAAAGTTACTCTGAGTGAAAGTTTTCGAAGAAAACTTTAGCGCTGTCGCAAGCGCCAAAGAAGCGCTTGCGACATGCAGTGCCGCAACAGACAGTAGGCAATAATCCTTTGATCAAGAAAAAACATAGGCAAAGCCCGTTCAGGACTTTGCCTTATTTCAAAGTTTTCGCCCGCCTTTTTCAAAAGGCGGCGATGGGGTGCAGGGGGCGAGCAGCCCCTTGCAAAGAAAATTACAGCAATATGCAGATCAGCCCCCGGCTGCCCTCGTTGATGATTCTTTGGAGGGTGTCGGCGATTTTGAGCCGGGACTCGTAGGGCATATGGGCGAGCTTTGAGCCGAGTCCTTCGTTCACGAGCTCGTACAGAGACTTGCCGAACATATTCGACTCCCAGATCTTTGTCGGATCCTCCTCGAACTCCTTCATAAGGAACTTCACCATATCCTCCGACTGCTTCTCCGAGCCCACGATGGGGCTGACCTCGGTCTTGATGTCCGCCCGTATCATGTGGATGGACGGCGCCGAAGCCCGGAGCTTTACTCCGTAGCCGCCGTTCTGCTTCACGATCTCCGGCTCCTCCAGCTGCATATCCGATACGTCCGGCGCCACGATACCGTAGCCCGTCTCCTCCACGTCACGAAGCGCACTTTTCAGCCGGTCGTATTCCTTCTTTACCCCCGAAAGCTCCCCCATGATGCGGATAAGCGCTTCTTCGCCGTCTACCTCAAAGCCGGTCTCCTCCCCGAGAATACGGTAGAACAGCGACTCCGGAAGACCTACCCTCATGTGTACCCGTCCCTCGGAAAGATCCATGGCGTCCGGCTCTACCGTAATGCCGAATTCATCGTCGCCGATCTGCGAGAATACGTCCCGGGCTTCGCCTACCTTGTCCGCACTTCCCGCCGCCTGCAGCAGCGCCCCGTAAAGATGCGTCCGCAGCCTGTGATCCTCCGGCAGCGTGTCGATCCATGCCGGAACACGGACGCTTACCTCCCGGATTGGAAACTCCAGAAGCACCAGCTCCAGTATCTTCCTGATATCCTCCTCGTCCAGCTCACGACAGTTTACCAGCGCCACCGGAACGCCGTATTCCTCCTCCATCCCGAGCGCAAGAGAGATGGCATCCTCCGACTCAGGGTATGCGGAATTCAGAACGATCGCAAAGGGCTTTTCGATTTCTTTCAGTTCGCTTACCACCCGTCTTTCCGCTTCCTCGTAGCTTTCTCTCGGAATGTCCCCGATACTGCCGTCGGTGGTCACGAGAATACCGATGGTCGAGTGATCCCGGATCACCTTCTCGGTGCCAAGCTCCGCCGCCTCCTCAAAGGGCATCTCCTCACTGCTCCACGGCGTCATCACCATCCTCGGCTTTTCCTCCTCGGTGTGCCCGATGGCTCCCGGCACGATGTACCCTACGCAGTCGATCATCTTCACCTTCAGGGCGGCGTTGCCGTCGAGGACGACCCGCACCGCATTGTCCGGGACGAACTTCGGCTCGGTGGTCATCACCGTCTTTCCCTTGGCGCTCTGAGGCATCTCGTCCCGTGCCCGCTTCTGCTCCTCGGCGTCGGTGATATTGGGAAGCACCAGCGTCTCCATGAATCTCGAAATAAAGGTGGACTTTCCCGTCCGCACGGGACCTACAACCCCGATGTAAATATCCCCACCGGTCCGCTCTGCAATATCTCCGTAAATACTCGTGTTCGTCATACCCGTACCATTCCTTTTTTGCTTTTTTTCTGAGAATCAAGCGAAACAGCGCTCCGCTTATTGCCTTTGTCCTATGCATATGAAGGCAATGAATGATTTATGCATAGAGATTTTTTGCTCCCCGCAAGCACTCCTTTCGGGGAAGAACAAAAAACAAAAAAATAATCTGAAATCAGCCAAAAAAACAGTCTGAAATCAGCCGAAAATACTTGACAAAGTGAAAATATATGGTATAATTAGTATATTATGTGATATCATTGACTCCTGTAAGGAAACGAAAGGAAGAAACCTATGCGAAAAAGACTTTTGAGCGTCATACTTACTGCCGTTATGGCAGCCGGTATGCTCCTGCTTTGCACCGCTTCGGTATCGGCAGACGGGGAAACATTTTCCGAGGTACTGGCATTCAGTGCA
>JAZRXH010000112.1:0-4440 GCA_045600125.1 Eubacteriales bacterium
ATCTCTTTTGCTTGCGTCGGCTTTATAGAAATTCGTGATATCGGTCTGAATCTGACGGATATCCATGACATTTCGGGTCGAAATGAAGGTGTTTACGCAATCGGGAAGACCGCCGACAATCAGATATTTCTTGAAAAGGTCCAGCATTTTCTCATGCATAGCCTCATCAAGAGAAGTCTTGGAGCGGAATTTTTCTTCCAGAGAGTCAATTGCCGACTGCGAGAAACCGTTTGCAATCAGAAATTCCTCAAAGTCAAGCTGGAACATTCTCTTGTGAAGAACAGAGCCGATTGGAATTGATGTGGTTTCTGCAAGCGTGACACCAAGCAGAGAACCGCTCGCAATATACTCGAAACGGTTGTCTTCTCTCAGAAATTTCAGCAAGGTGATGAACTGAGGGTATTCCTGTATCTCATCAAGAAAAACGATGGTACTGTCTCTGTCCTTCATCTTATCACCGGCGACGGTGCTGAGAGCGAAATAGAAGTCTTCAACCGACCCGACGTTTTCAAAGATCTTAGCCCCGGCAGCATCCGTAACAAAGTTGATTTCGATGTAATTAGGAAATAACTCCTTGGATACCTTGCGGATAATATAGGTTTTTCCTATCTGGCGGGCTCCTTCAATCAAAAGAATTTTGTTGTTCTTTGACTCCAAATGGTTTCTGATAAACGATTCTATTTTTCGATAAAGCATAGTGTTCTCTCCCATCTGCATTGTTCGCACCTATTATAGCATATATTCTTGCACTTTTCAATAGAAATCGTTCAAATAAAATACACTTTTCATATTTTATTTGAAGCTGAAATTACACTTTTGTATTCGGCGGTATGAAATGACGTGAATCCGTAAATCGCCGACGAAGATATTATCACGAAGAAAGGAGGCAGATGCAAATGACCTTTACCGCACGGATCGTCAAGAAGGATGTGTCCCCGACGATCAAGGCAATCGTCGATGTGACCGCAGACGGCAGTCTCGCTATCCACGGTTTGAAGCTCATCGAGGGCAAGAACGGTCTTTTCCTTTCCATGCCCGCAGATAAGTGGAAAGACACTTCAACCGGCGAAACCAAGCACATCGACATCGTCCATCCCACGAACGCGGATACCCGCGCCGAACTGTTCAAAGCCGTCAAGGACGCTTACGAACAGTCCCAGACCCAGTCCTCGGCAGCTCCTACCGATGACGCACAGCCCTTCGACATCGGCTGATGTCACAATCAAAACCAAATCCAATACAACAAACAAAAAGAAAGAACGAGGTATTTTCCATGAAAAAGCTCATCAACTCCATCCGTAACAAGATCAACTCCGTCGCTGTCCGCACCAAGTGCGCCGTCGACAACGCCCGTGCCGAAGGTTATGTCGATTCCGGCGTAAAGATTCTGATCGCCGTAGTCATCGGTGCGCTTTTGCTCGCCGGTCTCTACACTCTCTTCAATGGCACGATTCTCCCGACCGTCACTTCCAAAATCCAGGCACTCTTTAATTACAAGGGCTGATCCACCACCAACAAAAGAAAGAACGAGGTAATAAAAGTATGAAAAAGCTCATCAACTCCATCCGCAACAAGGTCAACTCCATCGCCGTCCGCACCAAGTGCGCCATCGACAACGCCCGTGCCGAGGGTTATGTGGACTCCGGCGTAAAGATTCTGATCGCCGTAGTCATCGGTGCGCTTTTGCTCGCCGGTCTCTATACGCTGTTCAACTCCACCATCCTTCCCACCGTCACCGCGAAGGTTCAGGCACTCTTCAATTACAAGGGTTAATCCCAAACAAAAGAAAGAACGAGGTAATAAAAGTATGAAAAAGCTCATCAACTCCATCCGCAACAAGGTCAACTCCGTCGCCATCCGCACCAAGTGCGCCATCGACAACGCCCGCGCCGAGGGTTACGTGGACTCCGGCGTCAAAATCTTGATCGCCGTAGTCATCGGTGCACTCCTGCTCGCCGGTCTGTACACTCTCTTCAATGGCACCATCCTTCCCACGGTCACCCAGAAGGTCAAGGATCTGTTCAACTACAAGGGTTGATGCCCTTGATTCCCTGCGGGGCGGTGCCTTCGGGCATCGCCCCGGTTATCCTAAAATCTAATCGGAGGAAAACTGAATGAAAACGAAATTTATCGCACTTGCTCTCGCCGCGATTACTCTCTGTATGGCGCTGACCGGGTGTATGCACACGGATATCGGCATCAAGATGAACAAAGATGAAACCGGCAGTATCTCCGCCACCTTCGGTATCGAAAAAGACTTCTACGAAGAAATCAAGGAGTCCGGCGACGATCCCTTCGAGGGAAAGACCACCGTGACCTATGAGCTCGGTGACGAAACCTATATCGGCTACACCGAAACGAAGGAATACGGCTCCTATGCGGATATGGAAAAAGCTCTCCTCGAGATGACCTATCAGACCGATATGCTTGACGAAATGAACGACGAGGAAGACGCAGAACCCGATGACAGCGAATACACGCTTTATACTCCCGTCGAAGAAAAAGAAGACAATCATATCTTCTCGGCGGTTGAAATCGAGAAAAACGGCGGTATCTTCTACAGCTCCTACACCTTCCACGCCACTCTCAATCCCCAGACCGGCGATTACAACGGGACCGCTTTCAAGGATATCTTCAAGGTGACGATTTCGCTTGAAATGCCCGAAAAGATCAGCCAGAGTCAGGGCGGTACCGTGGACGGAAATAAGATCACCTTTGACGTGACCGACGTTTCCGAGGGCGGTGAGCTTGCCGCATTCTGCGACGCAAACAACACCGGACTCATCGTCGGCATTATCGCCGTGTTCGTGGTGCTTGCCGTGATCGGTGCCATCGTCGCCAAGAAGCATCAGCAATAAGGAGAAAACACGATGATAAGACCGATCATTAAACCCATCGGACCGATCATGCCCGTCCGCCCGGTCCCGCTTCCCGGCGTCAAGGTGGACGTTTTTTCCGCGATCATTGCACCTCTTCTGATTCTCGCCGTCTTTGTGCTTGCCGTATGGCTGATGCTGAAGATGAACGAAGACAAATTCAAAGGCGTCAATAAGCTCGCTTCTCTCATCTCAGCCGCAGGGATCGGTCTTATCCTTCTTGTGCTTTTCGGCAGCACTCTTGCCGCAGTCAAAGGGATGATCCTCTGTATGATTCTGATGTACGCGAGCATTTCGGACATCTGGCGACGCGAAGTCCCGGACTATGTCTGGGCGATGATCGCCATTCTTGCCTTTGTGGGATTAGATGCTTCAAACCTCCCGTCGATGATCGTCGGGGCGCTTGTGGTCTTCGTTCCCCAGTTGGCGGTATCGGTCATGCGTCCGTCAAGAGCCATCGGCGGCGCGGATATCAAGATCTCCACGGCACTTGCATTTCTGCTCGGTGCCGAAAAGGGGCTCTGCGCCATGATCATCGGGCTGACTGCGGCGGTGATCACGATGCTCATTGTCCGCAAAGTAAAGAAAACCGGAAAGGGCGAAGCGTTCCCGCTGGTGCCTTTCCTTGCCGCCGGTGCTATGGCGGTATTCATGATATAATCGGAGGAAAAACAGAATGAAAAACAGAACTATCATCGGAATCATCTGTATCGTCCTTGCACTCGTTGTCACGTTTGCCGTCGCGCCCCTCGTCAACAAGCTTGCCGACAACAGGACCGACATCGTAAGACTCACGGGCGACGTGGTGCAGGGACACATGATTTCCGACACCGACATCGAAGTCGTGACGGTTGGTTCGTACAACCTCCCGACCGATGTAATCACAAAGAAAGAAGATGTCCTCGGCAAGTTCGCCGCCGTGGATCTGAAGAAGGGCGACTATCTGCTCCCGAGCAAGGTCACCTCGGTGTCCGACAGCGCGGATGACGTGTTCCGCACACTCGACGGCACAAAACAGGCGATCAGTGTCACGATCCAGTCCTTCGCGGGCGGTCTTTCCGGCAAGCTTGAAAACGGAGATATCGTGCAGCTCGCGGTTTATGACAACGATACGGGCAAGGCAATTCTCCCCGGCGCGTTCACCTATATGAAGGTCATTACCACGACCACGGACGACGGTTTCGATAAAGACGAGGTCCCGGTCAACGATGACGGAACGGTCGAACTCCCGTCCACGATTACGCTTCTGGTCAACTCCGCACAGATCAAACTCCTTGTCGAGTACGAAAACAGCGGAAAGATTCACGCCGACCTTGTTTACAGAGGCGATGCGGAAACCGCGCAGAAATTCCTTGACGCGCAGGACGAATACTTCAAAAATCTTGCCGAAACGGAAAATGAGGACTCTGAAACCGAAGAAGATGAAGACGAGGGCGGCTTCGACATTGTCAAGTACGCAAACGACATCATCAACGGCAAGGTTCCCGCTTATGTTCCCGGAGGCGAGGTGAGCGACGATGAGTAAGCTGATCGCAGTATGGGGTACACCCGACTCCGGAAAAAC
>JAZRXH010000113.1:0-3910 GCA_045600125.1 Eubacteriales bacterium
TTCCGATGCTCTTTTGCATTTATCTTTCGTTATTCATTCAGAAGTATATTCACGACTTTTTCTATCGGCTCGTTGTCTTTGCAGAATTCGTGCGTGCCGCAAAATTCAATGAAGTCGAACCAATGCTCCTTTTGCCCTTCCGACAGCTCTTTCAGTCTCTGCGCTTCTCTTCTCGCATGCTCCGCACCGAACAGCTCGTCCGAATCTCCCACCTCGATGGCGATATATCTCGGATAGACGAGGCAGGCGATCTCCGCATCGTTGAATTTTTCCGCCGAGCTCTGCCACGTCCAGTCGCTCCACGCATAGCGCTTTCTTTCACTGAAGAACGAGCAGGATACGCACGCCCTTATCCTTTCATCGCAGGCGGCGGTGAAAAGGGTATAGAACCCGCCGTAGGAAAGCCCGATCATGCCGAAATTCTTCACGTAGCCGCACGTTTCAAAATAATCCATGATCCGGAGAAGCGAATAGATCTCGACGTCGGTGACCGAGCTTCCCACTCGTTTCAGCCTTGCGTCCACGGCTTGTCTGTTAAAGGGAACGCCGTAGTCTTTACTGCTCCACAAAAGCAGCTGCGGGCAGAACACGTTCACGTCGTATTTCAATACCCTTTCCGCCATGTCGTTGTAATTTCCCGAGCTTCCGTATATTCCCGCAATCAGCTCGGGCGTTCCGAGTCCGCCGTGCTGGCAGAGGATCATGGGACGCTTTTTGCCGTCATTCTTCAAAAACAGCAGTCCCGTCATGGGAAAGCCCTTGATTGTTTCAAAGGTCATCCGGTACAGGGTGCAGCTCTCGTTTGCGTACAGCTTTTCGCTTGTCGGCTGTACGATCTCCGTCCTCTTGCTCGGCAGATAGCATCCCAGCATTTTCTTGAAATCATCCCGATACTTCTGCTGATTTTCAAAGATGTCTCCGGCATAGTCCTTCCGGATCGCATCCGCCTTTTCTTCCCGGTCGTTTATGATATTTTCAAAGCCTTCCAGATATTTTTCCCGGCAAGCCTCTGTTGCTTTGCTGTTTTCTCTGTATTCCATGCTCTTGCGCCTCTTGCGGTTTTTTTCGATTATAGCATAGAT
This sequence comes from Eubacteriales bacterium, assembly GCA_045600125.1. Taxonomy (GTDB): domain Bacteria; phylum Bacillota; class Clostridia; order Oscillospirales; family CAG-382; genus SIG622. Next base: position 1,083 of record JAZRXH010000113.1, read on the forward strand.
TTCCGGATCTGTCAACCGATAGGGGAGGAATCGTGCCGACCTTTTACTTTTACTTTGCGCCCTCCGGCGCCTTCCGTATGTCCCTGACCTTTGCCGAAACGTCCGCCCCGGTCATGTCGGGATGCAGAGAAACGTACACCGTCCTCGACAGAAAATCAAGCGTCCGGGGGCACATATCCGGCGAATAGTCCGGCACGATGTCCTTGTTCGCTTCCGTTTTGAAGGGGTCCATAAGAGGATGGAAGGCGCCATGCTTCTGCATGACGGGCGTCCGGTTCCTGCAGACGTGCCTGCCCGCCTCCAAAGCCGCCGCCGAGATCTCGCAGCGGAGGCGGTTTTTGGGGGTACAGACGAGGATGGATTTAACTGTTTTGCTGACGGCATAACAGAGTATAACGGTCGGACAATTCCGGCTGAGATGCGTTAAGTTCAATGACAAACTGTCTGTCTGAGGAGCTGGGTACCTGGAAAGAGAGGGCGGGTCCCTCCAAATTGTTCATGGCAGGGACGACCGGGTGGTTCCATGTCAACAGTTCTTTTCTATTGCCGTCACTCTCCAGAAAAGCAGTTATTGACCCGGCGGGAATTTCGTCGGGAGTGTCATTCAAAATCCAGATTTTCATTATACAATCCTCTTCGAACCACCATAGAAGCTTGTCCGGACGGACGGAAGCCTTTTTGCCTCGCAGCGCATTTTTTACGGTGAAATAGGCAGGCTTGGGAAGTGCGGGGTAATTGATCAGACTGTTTCCGGCTGCCGTGGGCCAGGGTTCATTGAAACACCAATTCAATGCCATAGAACAATAGGGCTGCTGCATCCGTGCCGCTTCGAACATATAAGGATACATCAGGCTTTGTACAAACACGCCTTTTTCTGCGGCTTCCTTTACGCTGTTTGTTTCACCGCAGAAATACTCGATAATGTTTCTGGAAAACCAGTCGTTTTCGGATCTCCATGCGCTGACTGCATGATGTAATTCATAACTTCCGCCGTTGGTCAATACAGTGCATTCGTCTGAGGGAATGCAGCTCTCTATGTAAAAATACGGAGACGGTGCAGCACACCCGAATTCTGTATAGGCGGTATAGGCGGCGTTTTGGAAAATCTGCAAAGCCTCCTGCGTACCGTCGTACATGATATAATGGCCGTGTCCCATTCCGTAAAGAGGAGAGGCAGCCATAAAGGGGGTATGACGGTCCAGGTCAAAACAGTTACGTCCCAATAACCGCAGTGCAAGGGATTGATTCGTCATACCGGACCATTCGTTAAACAATTCGTTGCCGCCGCACCATATGCTGAGGCAGGGGTGGCTTCTCAAACGCCTGATAACGGAAACGGATTCCTGATCCAGAACCGTAAGATATTCGTCGTCGTCCGGATAATTCGCGCAGGCGAGGGGAAATTCCTGCCATACAAGGATGCCATATTGGTCGCACAGGTCGAAAAAGATATCCCGATTCACATAACCGCCGCCCCAAATGCGCAGAATGTTCATATGAGCATCTTTGACAAGACGGATCAGCGTATCGTACAGCTCATCCGTCATCCGGGAAAGGAAAAAATCGGGAGGGACCCAATTGGAGCCCTTGGCAAAAATGCGTTTGCCGTTGATTTCAAGTGCTGCGGGGCATTTTCGCTGAGTTGCAGGCAAAGCTTCGCTGCGCTCCCATTCGCCTTCGTTCATCACCAGTTTTACGCTGCGAAATCCGGTGCGTTTTTCCGCCCGATCTGTCATGCCGGAGGCGACGAAGGCTTGCAGTACGGCTGTGTACATATTTTGGGACCCGTGTCCGGATGGCCACCAAAGTGCCGGATCATTTAATGTAAACGATAAAGCTCCGTGATTTTCGGGTATGGAAAGCGCGGTCTCGAATACCGGCTCCTTCTGCTGTCCATACAGAGCAAAAGTGATCGAATCGGCGGGCTGAAGGGTGGAAAATGTTACCTCCACGTTTGCCGAGGATAGGTCGGAGCTTAATGTATAGGTTATATCGAATTGTTCAATGGCAGACAACGGGCGATATTCCAAATAGGCATTGCCGCAAATCCCCAAAGCGACCATACGGGGACTCCAATCCCAACCGTAAGAGAAGGGCGCCTTGCAGGACGCAGAGTATTCCTTTTTGCGGTATGCGGCGCCGGGACGGATCGGTGCGGGGTGAATGATTACCTCGACGGTGATGTTTTGTCCGAGAAATTCAGACAGGTTCAATGTGACCGGCGTGTAGATACCTTCACCTGAGGTCATGTGATGACTGTTGATATATATATCGTAGCGGTATTCAATGCTTTCAAATACCAAAAAGGGGATTTGATTTGATGCTTGTTCAACGTGTGCAGCCGCTTTATAGTGCCAGTATTTTTTCTCCATCCATTCATATTGACGCACATTGCATCCGAAATTGTAATCCGGGAGGTTATGCGCACGCTTCATGTCCAGTTGGACGGCACCGGGCACGGCGGCGGGGATATAGGTATCGGGTGCGATATGTATCTGATCGCTGAACCCTAAAGTCCACTGTAAAGCTTGCTTGATACGCATGTGAATTTTCCTTTCAGAAATGTAAACTGAGTACAGTTAAAACAAGGCTGTTTTTTGGATTATACTACAAAAATCCGCATTCGTCAACAGGGTAAGGAAAACATGCTTTTTGAGTTTTCGGAAAGCGCCGCACAAAGCTTCGGAAAGCGCCGCGCAAAGCGTGCGCCCCGGCTTTCGGCAGGATCGCTCTTTCCTTTTCGGGCTTCGGGAGCAAAAAAAGCGGCCGCCGAAGCGACCGCCGAAATATTCGGAAAAACCTTACCGTTCTTACCGTCCGCCGGATTT
>JAZRXH010000114.1:0-6691 GCA_045600125.1 Eubacteriales bacterium
GCAAAGCAAGGTTTTGCTTTGCCGTATTTCCATTATACTTTTTGGTGCGTTGTCAAGGTAGAAGGTAGTATTTTCTTGCGAAAATCTCCACCTCTCCACCTTGACAAGGTCGCTTCCTTCTTTTTTTGAAAAATGTGTCACTCATCATTGACATCTCAGCAGTTCTTTGATCCGCCGCTTACTCCTTCTTTGATCCGCCGCTTACTCCTTTCCCTTGACAAATATCCCCGTTTGTGCTACTATACCCCTTGTGTCCTGTGCACCGTCCGATGCGGGGACAAATCCATTCGGAACATCCGGAGGCATTTTTGAAATCGCTATGAATACACCCGTCCTGAAAAGAAAGATCACCGATAAACGCCACGTTCTGGCGCTGACGCTGCTTTGCAGTGTCGCCTATTTCGTCAGCTATCTGACAAGGAAGGACTTCTCCGCCGTCCTCGTTGCCTTCGCCGAGGCGGAGGGCATCGAAAAGACCGCCGTTTCCGCCGTGCCGGTGACGCTCTTCATCTGCTACGGCATAGGACAGCTGGTCAGCGGCTGGCTCGGCGACCGGATCTCCCCCCGGCGGCTTCTCACCGGAGGTCTTCTTCTGACGACAGTCATCAACATCATCGTACCCGTATGGAAGATGAGCTCCCCCGTTTCGCCGTCGGACATCCTGCGCCTCACGGTGCTTTGGGGCGTGAACGGCTTTGCGCAGGCGTTGATGTGGCCGCCCATGGTCAAGATCATGACCGACCTTCTGACCCCGGAGGATTACCGCCGCAGCTGCGTGACCCTTTCCCTCGGGAGCAGTCTCGGTACCATGGGGATCTATCTCATCTCGGCGCTTCTCATAAAGCTCACCGACAACTGGCGCTCGGTGTTCTTCTTCTCGGCTCTCTGCGGTGCCGTTATGGCGTTCGTATGGGAGTTCGGCGTGGGTGCTCTGCAAAAGTACGCCAAAAAGAGCGGCACGGAGTTTTCCTCCGAGCCTGCAATGCCTTCCGAAAGTGCGGACGGCAAGGCTGGAAGCACCGGAACGCTCCCGGAAAGCCGTGCTTCCGGGAAGACCCGCTTCAATCCCTTTGCCGCTTCGCCGATCATCCTCATCATGCTCGCCATCATCTTTCAGGGGATGCTCCGGGACGGGCTCGAGCAGTGGATGCCCAGCTTCCTTGCCGAAGGGTACGGCCTTGAGACCTCCGGCGCCATCCTTTCCAGCGTCGTGATGCCGATCTTTACCTTCCTTTGCATCAAGGCGGCGGCGGTGCTGTACGATAAGAGGTTCTCAAACCAGCTCTCGGCGTCGGCTTTTCTCTTTTCCGTCGCACTGGCATCGACTCTCGTCCTCTTTCTGCTGTTCCGGACCGGCATCGCATGGATCGGTATCGTTCTCATTTCCCTTGCGGCGGGAACGATGCACGGCATCAACCTGATGCTCATCAGCTACGTGCCGTCGGATTACGAAAAGTACGGCAACGTGTCCTTCATCTCGGGACTCCTCAATTTCTGCACCTACATCGGAAGCGCCATCTTTACCTACGGCATCGCCAAGATCGCCGAGGTCTGGGACTGGAACGTGACCATCCTCAGCTGGGCGCTCGTCGCCCTTCTGGGACTTGCCGTCAGCCTCGCCTGCGTCCGGCGGTGGGAGAGATTCAAAAACAAGTAGTATTATGGGGGCTCCTCGCCCCCAAGCCCCGTCGCCGCCTTTTGAAAAAGGCGGGCGAAAACTTTTACTCGTTGGCAGTCCATACGGACTGCCACGGTTCTTTTTTGGGGGATAAAGGGTAGTTGCCTGCCGTCTGTTGCGGCGGTAAAGCAGCGCCGCAACAGAGGCTCGTTTTGAGGGTTTGGAAAAAGCTATGAGTTTGACCGCTTTGATATATGGCGGTCAAACGGTATTATACTCGGGTATCTGCGCCCCCGTTTTAGTCTAAAGTGGGGTCCCGAGGTGGCAGCGGGGCTGCCCCGCTCGGGCATCGCCTGTCGCAAGCGCCTCCCTTGGCGCTTACTCCATGCTAAAGTTTTCTTCGAAAACTTTCACTCGGAATAACTTTATGCGAAGTGGATTCCCGAATTGCCTGCGGGGGCTGCCCCGCTCGGGCATCGCCTGTTGCAAGCGCTTCTTTGGCGCTTGCGACAGCGCTAAAGTTTTCTTCGAAAACTTTCATTTCGAGTGACTTTTGGAGATACTTTCCGAGCTTTGCCGCTCGCATATATGGCGGCAAAGCGGTATTATACTCGGGTATCCGCGCCCATGAATTTATCTGAGGTGCATTCCTCTCGTATTGCCCGCGGGGGCTTCCCCGCTGCCTGCGGAGGCTGCCCCGCTCGCAAAGTAGCCTTTGGGACAGGAGCAAAGGGGACAGCGCTCGGGCGCCTCGGTGCCGATGGCTTTGCAGCCGCAGTTTTTACAGCAGTGGACGACCTCCTCAGGGGCGGGGAGGAAGCCGCTGCTCTCGGCCTCGTCGATATACTCCCGCAGGGCTTCGGCGTGGGAAGCCTCCACCTCGGCGACCATCCGCATCTTGTCGGCGATCTCGGAAAAGTTCTCCGCTTCGGCTTTGTCGGCGAAATCCCGGTAGAGAACGCCTCCGTCGTACTCCTCGGCGGCAAGCGCCCGGCGGGCATTTTCGACGCTTCCTCCGAGTTCGTCCAGATACTCGAGCCACAGCCCGGCGTGCTCCCTCTCGTTCCGTGCCATTTCGGCAAAACGGAGCGACAGCGCATAGTCCCCGTTTTTCCCGGCGATGTCCGCAAGCAGGGCGTACTTCGTCTGGCTCCTTGCCTCCGCTTCGAAGGCCTTTTGCAGATTTTCTTCGGTTTTCGTCCCGGCAATGCCGGATCTTGCTCTGTTCTTCATTTTATCTTTTCACGGCGATGCCGCCGTTCCTTTCGCTCTCGTTTTTCTTTCGGGCGCAGTCAGTGCGCTCCGATACAGCAATATGCAAGCCGGAAGGAATGTGTGCGGAGGCGGGGCAGGGGCGCTTCTCCGCCGCCGAAAAAACCGTCCGATACGCCGCCGAAAAAAAGCAGATTATTAACAATTAACACTGCAATTTGGAAATATTAAGCGATTAGAATGGTCACGTCCCGGGAAGGGACAAATACCGATTTCAGATGCGGCGGCAAAGGAAAAAATGCCCCGCGGAAAGGATTTTATCATGAAAGCAGCAGCTCTTGACAGCTTCGACAAGAATATGGATGAAGCGGTCGTTGACGCCACGAAAAAGCTCCGTATCGGCTTTATCGGCACCGGCGGCATCGCCAATTCCCACATCAAAGCATACCTCAAGCAGCCCGACGTGGAGATTGTCTGCGGCGCAGACCTCATCGAGGGCAAGGCAAGAAGGTTCTTCGACTCCTACGGCCTTACCGAAGCCAAGGACTATACCGACTACAAGAAGATGCTGAGCGAGAATAAGCTGGACGCCGTTTCGGTCTGCACCTATAACAGCCAGCACGCTCCCTGCGCCATTTACGCTCTCGAGCACGGACTCAACGTCCTCCTCGAAAAGCCCTTCACCGTAACGCTCGATGAGGCAGTCGAGGTACGCAAAGCCGAAAAGAAGAGCGGCAAGGTCCTCTCCATCGGCTTCCAGCCGAGATTTGACGCCAATATGAAGATGATCAAGAAGATCGTTCAGAGCGGCGAGCTCGGCGACATCTACTACATCCAGACCGGCGGCGGCAGACGTCACGGTATCCCCGTAGGCTGGTCCACCTCCTTCATCGAAGCGGACAAGGGCGTCATCGGCGCCATCGGCGATATCGGCTGCTACTCCCTCGATATGTGCCTCAACGCCATGGGCTACCCGAAGCCCCTCACCATCTCCGGCAGAGTTTCCGGCTTCTTCGGCAAGGATCCCGACTCCTACATCTCCAGAGACGTGGACGAGGAGACCCGCAAGCGCTACGCCGACCTCTTTGCGGTGGACGATTTCGCCTCCGCTTACATAAGACTCGACAACGGCTGCGTCCTCGACTTCAGAATAGCATGGCATATGCACCTCGACACCCCCGGTGACACCATCATCATGGGTACCAAGGGCTCGCTCCGTATCCCCTCCACCGACTGCTGGAACGGCACCGTGGGCGGCGCCATGAAGATCTACCACGACGTGCTCGGCAGACCTACCGAGACCATCGTGCCTCTCCTCAAGAATCCCGATGGCGTTTCGTGCGTGGATATGAAGATCCGCTCCTTCCTGGATGCTGTCAAGAACGGCACAGCCGCTCCCATCCCCTCCGAGCAGATCATCATCAACGAAGCCATCATCGACGGCATCATCAAATCCTCGAAGCTCGGCAGGGAGATCGAGGTCGTTATCCCCGAGATCTGACAGGCAGAATAGTTTCCCCGACGCACTTCCTCTCTTTTGGGGAAGTGCGTTTTCAAAAGCGGAGAAAACAATGGAAGGTATGGAGTGTGGAGTGTGGAATGTGGAGTTGACTTCTAAAGCCGGGACGGCTCCGACGGACGGGAGAAATTCGGAACGCGGAATTGGGGCAGTCAGGAGTCAAGAGCTGATTTTCTAAAACCGGAACGATTCAAAAATAATTTGAACTGAAGCCGAGAATCTTCCGCTATTTGAGAAAGCAAGATGCAGGAGCCGAATAACAGAAGAAAAAAACAATGTTTTTGATGACCCCCTTGACCTCCGGCTGTTCGCTGAAGCATAAGATTTGATTCATCAACTCCACACTCCACACTCCACACTCCAAACTGTTTCATACTCCACACTCCTAACTTCTAACGTTCTTATTCCTCAAAGGAGAGTAAAAACTATGAAAGACTTTTCATCCTACAGCTTCTATTCCGAGTACCCCGATCTTTCGGTAGGGGAAAGGCAGCGCACCGAATATCTGGAAAGCATCGAGCGGTACCTCGCAAAGCTCCGGGCGGAATCGGGCGCAAAGCGGGAAGCCTACATGAGCCCCGCCTCGTACCGTGCAGATCCCGGAAAGTACCGCCGGGACTACTATGAAATGCTGGGTGAGCCGCTGTCCTCCTACCGCCGGGATATGCCGGTGCCGAAGGCAGTGGTAAGCTTCGTTGCCTCGGACGAGATGTGCGACATCTACCGTGTGCAGCTCGAGGTCATGCCGGAATTTCTTTTCTATGGTCTCTACTTCGTCCCGATATCCAAAAGAAACGGGAAGACGGGGCTCGTCGTCTGCCAGCACGGCGGCGGCGGTGCGCCGGAGCTCTGCTCCGACATGATGGGACCGAACAATTACAGCCACATCACGCACCGGATCTGCGACAGAGACCTGCGGGTATTTGCCCCCCAGATCCTCGTATGGGGCAAGGTGCCGGGCGGCCACGACAACGCCGAGATACTCCCGTCCCTCGGCAATAAGCGCCAGCTGCTCGACCGGGCGCTGAAGCAGATGGGAAGCAGCATCCAGGCATTGGAGACCTTCTCGATCATGCGAAGCCTTGACTATTTCTGTCGGGAGCCCCTTGTGGACGAAAACAAGCTCGGCATGGTGGGGCTTTCCTACGGCGGCTTCTACACGCTGATGACGGCGGCGGCGGACGAGCGCATCGTGTCGGCGTACTCCTGCTGCGCCATGAACGACCGCTTCAAATACGACTGGTTCGACTGGACGTGGCGGGATTCCGGCAACAGGTTCACCGACGAGCGGGTGGCGGCTCTTGTGGCTCCGAGGCGCTTCTACGGCGAGGCGGGACGGGAAGACCCGGTCTTTGCCGCCGACAGCGTGCCGGACTTCAACGCTCTTGTAAAGCCCTTCTATGCCGCCTTCGGCGCCGAGGACGAGTTCCGCTTCAACATCTGGAACGGCGGGCACCGGATCGACACCGACGACGGGGCGGGGTTTGATTTCTTTGTTGAAAAACTCATATAACAGTTTGGAGTGTGGAGTGTGGAGTTGGGCGGTTGAAAGCCGGGACGGCTCTGACGGACAGGAAAATGCGGAATGACGAATCCTGCTTTGGTTTTCACAAAATCCTTACTCCCGTCTGTTTGCCGAAGCGCAAAATTTCCGCAATCCAACTCCTAACTCCTAAGTACCGTATTTTGTCGGGACGATGTGGGCATCGTCCCCTACGGTCTGCCGCCGGTTTGACGAAAGCAAAAACAAATCTCTTCGCTTTTCTCTTTTCGCCTGAGCGGGCGAACACAGTTCGCCCCTACTACATTGTAACATTTAAAACTTTACTTTTGTAAAAACATATGGTATAATAGAGAAAAAGGGGTGTACCATATGAAAAACAAAGAAATATATTTAAGTGAAGAAGAACAGGTGTATTTAAAATCCATAGTATCCGCAGGGATACACAATTCGCATGAAATCACAAGGGCAAGGGTATTATTGCTATTAGATCGAAGTGGCAAAAGCGACCATGTTCGTTATAAAAGAACAGCGGAATATACCGGAATATCAGTTCAAGCGGTATATAATATGCGAGATGAATTTTTGAACAATCACGATGTGGAAGCATATCTAAAACGAAAGAAAAGAGAAACGCCGCCAACAAAACCAAAAATGGACGGAAAATTAGAAGCACAAATAATAGCTATGGCTTGTAGTGAACCGCCCGAGGGCTGTTCACGGTGGACAGTAAGATTATTAGCAGAAAGAGCAGTATCGCTTAATTATGTTGATGAACTATCTCATATGACCGTACAAAGACTTTTAAAAAAACGAAATATAAGCCTCACCTAAAAAAGAT
>JAZRXH010000115.1:0-5116 GCA_045600125.1 Eubacteriales bacterium
AAGAAGGTCGTTCGCCGCACCCCCGGCGTGAGCCGAAAACAATACGCTCTGTTCGTGTGCAACAAGGCTATTGCTTCACTCCCGGCGTGAGCCGAAAACAATACACCCGTGAGAAAGGGCGGTTTCCCCCCTGCCCCCGGCAGAATGCCTTTTGCAAAAAAGTATAAAAACCCCCCGTGACAGACGGCAAAAGTTGTGCTATAATCGGTATATGCGGGGACGTATGTCCCGCCCGGACACCCCGGCGCCCGTCCCGGCATGGGGCGGAACGCATAACACTGTTTTGATTTCGGATAAAGAAAGGAAAGGAATAACACCATGACAAAGATCCCGGAAAAAAACGCCGAATACCTCGGCATCGGCTGCCGCACCTTCACCGGCACCCCCCTCGACTATATGAAATTCACCATGGAGGAACAGCTCTGCCGCACCGATCTGTGGGAGCATTTCACCGGCGTTTTCGGTGAAGGCGCCGACAACGCCGACAACGGCTGGAGAGGCGAATACTTCGGCAAAATGATGCGGGGCGCCTGCCTCACCTACCGGGCGACCGGCGACAAAGAGCTTTACAGCGTCCTCGAAAAAGCCGTGCGGATGCTCCTTGCAAGGCAGGACAGCCTCGGCAGGTTCTCCACCTACGACACCGAGCACGAATTCTGCGGTTGGGATATGTGGAGCCGGAAGTACGTCCTCACGGGGCTCCAGCACTTTTACGATATATGCGGGGACGAGGAGCTGAAAAAGACGATCGTCACCGCCCTTTGCCGCCATGCGGATTACATATGCGAAAGGATCGGAGACGGCGAGGGACAGAAGAGGATCACAGCCACCAGCGACTTCTGGCTCGGCGTCAATTCTTGCTCGATCCTCGAGCCCTTCGTGCGCCTTTTCGATATGACGGGTGAGAAAAAATACCTCGACTTTGCGGAATATATCCTCTCCACCGGCGGCATCGAGGGAGAAGAAAGCCTTATCGAGCTTGCCCTGGAGGATAAGAAAAAGCCCTTCGAGTACCCCGAGGTGAAGGCGTACGAGACCATGTCCTTCTTCGAGGGAGCCCTCGCCTATTACGAGGTCACCGGCAGGGAAAAATACCTTGAAGCCGTCCTGAAATTCGCAGAGGCGGTGAACGATACCGATATCACCGTCATCGGCTGTGCCGGCTGTACCCACGAGCTTTTCGACAACTCCGCGGAAAAGCAGACCGAATACTCCGACGTCATCATGCAGGAGACCTGCGTCACCGTCACCTGGATGCGCCTTCTGGCAAGACTGTATACCCTCACCGGCGACATGAAATACGCCGACCGGATCGAAAGATCCGCCCTCAACGCTCTGTACGGCAGCGTCAACGTCAACCGGCTCTGCAACGAAAAGAGCTGGAAGGTCAGCGAATTCAAGGGCTATTTCGAGTACCCGGTGCCCTTCGACAGCTACAGCCCTCTGTTCAATAACCGCCGGGGCAGAGGCATGGGCGGTCACAAGCGCTTCGCCGACGATACCTACTACGGCTGCTGTGCCTGCATCGGCGCCGCCGGTACGGCGCTGTATCCCCTCGTTTCGGCGCTTACCTCGAAGGACGGTATCACCGTCAACTACCCGATCGCCGGCTTTCTGTCCTATACGCTTCCCTCCGGAAAGAGCGCCTGCATGAAGATCGAGAGCGAATACCCGAAGGAGGCTTCCTTCCGGCTCATCCTCTCCGAGCAGAGCGGCGAGGCGTACACCGTCCGTGTCAGAGTCCCGTCCTTCCTCTCCGGAGCCAGGGTCAACGCCGGCACAGCCGAGATCCCCGTCAAGGACGGCTGCGCCGAGATCACGAGGGAGTGGAAAAACGGCGACCGGATAACCGTCACCGGAAAATACGTCCTTTCCGAAGAAAAGAGAAACGGCAGAACCGCCTTCCTCTACGGTCCTCTCGTCCTTGCAAGGGACAGCGCCAAGGAGACCTGCGAGATCGACTTCGAGAAGGATACCACCGTCCTTCGCCGCTGCGGCAGGCTCTGCGCTGCGCCGCAGCCGACCGTCGGGGAGGAAAAAGCAAGATTTGCCGTGGAGACTGCGGACGGCACGGGAATGCTCCTCACCGACTACGCTTCCTGCGGCAAGAACTGGATGGGCGAAAAGAAGAGCATCAGCGTGTGGATGAATATACGGTGACCTTCCTTCCCCGTCGCATTTTTATGCGAATCTTCTGCAAAAATCAATATTCCCATTGACGGCGGGACATATTTCTGCTATAATAAGAAGCGGAAAAGCCATGACGGCTGAATTTTTACGTTTTTGAGGTTATTATGGGAGCGGAATTAAAACTTGCAGCGACGGCTCTTCTGCCGGTGATCTTTTCGGCGCTGCTGTACTTTCTCGATAAAAAAACACAGTTCGGAGGTCTTGACAAGCGTCTGAAGCAGACCGTGTACGGAGTCCTTTTCGGAGTCCTTTCGATATTCGGCTCGGAATTCGGCACGGTGGTGCTGGGCGTGACCATGAACGTCCGGGACGCCGCCCCCATCTGCGCCGGTCTTATTTTCGGCGCTCCGGCGGGTATCCTTTCCGGTATCATCGGCGCCGTCGAGCGGTACATCGCCGCCCCGTGGAGCGGTGAATACACCAAGGTCGCCTGCACGGTCGCCACGCTGTTTGCGGGTTTCTTCGCCGCATGGCTCCGGAAATATATGTTTGAGGACAGAAAACCGGCGTGGTATTACGGACTCGCCACCGGCGTGATCACGGAGGTCGTACACATGATCCTCGTGTTCCTCACCAACATCAACGACGCCCGCCGTGCCTTTGACGTGGTGGAGAAGTGTACGGTGCCGATGGTCGTCCTCAACGGCGTATCGGTCATGCTTGCCCTTCTTGCCGTGGCGTATATCTCAAGAGAAAAAAGCCGGAAAAGGAAGGCGGGGATCTCGCAGACCTTCCAGCGGTATCTTCTCATCTGCATCATCATCGCCTTCGGGGCGACCAGCACCTTCACGTTTTTCCTCCAGTCCGGCGTTGCCTTCAATGAGTCGGACAACCTTCTGAAGCTGAACATCGAGGACGTCCGTGCCGACATCATGAACGCCTCCGACGAAAACCTTCTGCGCCTGACCCGCAACATGGCGTCGACCCTCGAGCGCCTCGGCGATACCGATTCCGAGACCCTCGGAAAGTACTGCAGACTGTACGATGTGGCGGAAATCAATATATTCGACGAAAACGGCATCATCACCGCCACCTCCTACCCGGACTTCCTCGGCTTTGACATGAAGAGCGGGGAGCAGTCGGCGGAATTCCTCGTGCTTCTGGACGGAAACGTCAAAGAATACGTGCAGGAATACCGGGCGACCACCTACGACGCTTCGATCTTCCGCAAATACGCCGGTCTGCGGCTCGCCGACGGAAGCGTCCTGCAGGTAGCCTACGATGCGGAGCACTTCCAGAAGCAGATCGACGACGACATCATCACCGCCGTCCGCAACCGCCACGTGGGCGAGAACGGCTTCATGATCATCTGCAACAAGAACTTCGAGATCGTCAGCAGCGGCATCAGGCTCGACAGCGAAACGATGAAAACGCAGGATAAAAGAAGCGACCTCCGGGAAGGAAAGACCTTTGTTTCGTCTCTCGGCAAGGAGGATTATTACAGTATGTACGGCACCGCCGAGGGCTACTACATCGTGGCGCTCATCCCGAAGCCGGACGTGCTGTTCTCGAGAAATCTCCCCGTTTATATCACGATCTACATGGAGGTCCTCGTCTTTACCGTGCTGTTCGTGCTGGTATACTTCCTGATCAAGAAGCTCATCGTGGACAACATCCGGAAGATCAACGGGTCTCTTGCCCAGATCACCAGCGGCAACCTTGACGTGACGGTGGACGTGCGGGAGAACGAGGAATTCGCTTCGCTGTCGGATGACATCAACGCCACCGTGGACACGCTGAAGCATTACATCGACGAGGCGGCGGCGAGGATCGACAAGGAGCTGGAATTCGCAAGAGCCATCCAGAAATCCGCCCTTCCCAACGTGTTCCCGCCTTATCCGAGCCGGACGGAATTCGATATCTACGCCTGCATGGCGACCGCCAAGGAGGTCGGCGGCGATTTCTACGACTTCTACATGCTGGGCGATAACAGACTCGCCTTTGTCATCGCCGACGTTTCGGGAAAGGGTATTCCCGCCGCCATGTTCATGATGACAGCCAAGACGGTCATCAAGAGCCTTGCCGAAGCGGGAGCGGAGGTCGATGAGGTCTTCACCCGCTCCAACGAAAAGCTCTGCGACGGCAACGAGGCGGGGATGTTCGTCACGGCATGGATGGGCGTTATCGACCTTGAGACCGGAAACGTAAAGTGCGTCAATGCGGGACACAATCCGCCGCTTCTCAAGAAGAAGGACGGCAGCTTTGCCTATCTGAAGGTCCGTGCGGGGCTTGTCCTTGCGGGACTTGACGGCGTGCGGTACCGCACGAATGAATTCACCATGTCCCCGGGCGACACGCTGTTTCTGTATACCGACGGCGTGACCGAGGCGACCGATGCGTCGAAGCAGCTTTACGGCGAGGACCGTCTGGAGCGCTTTTTGAACTCAATCTACATCGGAAGCGCGGAAAAACTCTGCAAAAATGTCAAAGCCGACGTGGACAGATTCGTGGCGGACGAGCCCCAGTTCGACGATATCACCATGCTTTGCCTGCGGTACCACGGAAAGAACGCCGAGGGGCAGGGATGAGGCGCCGTCCCGGAAGGATGTTTTTTGACAAAACCAAACCCGCCGAAAGGTTTTCCTTTCGGCGGGTAATTCTTTTACTCGACAAACAGAGGATTATTTGTTAATTATCGGCGATTTGTTTTTGTGAACCCGTAGGGGACGATGCCCACATCGTCCCGCATATCTATCGGTCAAATGAACATGATTTGGCATAATAACATATTTTTCAAACCCGGTGTCGATTTAATGATTTTTTCAACAATACTACCGTCTTTTGCCGGGACGATGTGGGCATCGTCCCCTACTACATTGTAACATTTAAAACTTTACTTTTGTAAAAACATATGGTATAATAGAGAAAAAGGGGTGTACCATATGAAAAACAAAGAAATATATTTAAGTGAAGAAGAACAGGCGTA
>JAZRXH010000116.1:0-51090 GCA_045600125.1 Eubacteriales bacterium
GCCGAATCGGGTATTTCGGACGGCGGAGTGTAATGAAGCACCGGAAGCGGGTTCATGGCTCTGAATTCATCGTAGGAAAGAGAAGTCTTTCCCGAAAAGATGATCTTCTTGGAGCATCCGAACCACTCGTTTATGATACCCGAAATCTCCTCGTCACAGCCGGCGTAGGTGAGCAGTCCGAGACCGCCGTTGCGGAGCTTTACGACGATTTTTGTGTCGTCCTCCACCACACTCGCCATTTCATCGAAGGAGCCGGTGTCAACGATGGATATCTCTCCGTTATCCCCCGCCACCGACGCATACTCGCAGGAAGCGCCGTTGAAAAAGCCTCTGCCGAAGGTACTGCGGTTTTTGAATTCCGAAAGGATATCCGACATTTTGTCGACAGAGAAGCAAGCCTCCGGGTATCTTGGGTTGATGCGGACGCCTCCGGCGTCGTGCGCCGCCTTGATATTGTCCGCAATTTTGGAAAGGAGGGACAGCGGTACGTATTTGTCAAAGGAAATGACGAGATCCACGAGCTTGTTTTCACGGTCGACTCTCGTGGTAAAATCCTTCATTTCCTTCAGAATCGCTTCTTCTTCCCCGGACGGGTCGTATTTCGAAAATTTCTTTCGGAAGCTCTCGTACAAAGACCCTCACCTCCTATGTATTATGGTAAATTTTATTGCATTCTGCTTTCTGCAGCATCAGAGAGCCTCGATCTCCCGAAGCAGTCTTTCCACGACCTGCCCCTCGGGGATCTTCTCCACAGCCTCGCCGTGACGGAAAAGCAGCGCTTCGCCGTTGCCGCCGGCGACGCCGATATCCGCTTCCCTCGCCTCGCCCGGACCGTTCACGGCACAGCCCATGACCGCCACCGTCACGTCCTTATCGAGATCGTCGAGATGCCTGTGCAGCTCTGCGGCGATGCCGAAAACATCGTAGTTGCACCGGGCGCAGGTGGGGCAGGAAATGATATTGACTCCCCTTTTCAGTCCGATGCTGCGCAGAAGATCTCTTGCGGCGTATACCTCCCGCACCGGGTCCTCGGTAAGCGAGACACGGACGGTGTCGCCGATACCGTCGCAGAGAAGCGAACCGATGGCACAGCCGGACTTGATAAGGCCGAACCGCTCGGTGCCCGCCTCGGTAAGGCCGAGGTGGAGAGGATAGTCACAGCGCTCGGCAAACAGCCGGTTGGCGGCGATGGTGTCGGGAACGCTGGAGGTCTTTATCGAAACCACGGTGTCGTAAAAATCAAACTTTTCAAGAAGCGAAAGGTGGTACATGGCGCTTTCCACCAGAGCCTCCGGCTTTGGCGAGCCGTATTTTGCAAGGATATGCTTTTCAAGCGAGCCGGCGTTCACGCCGATGCGGATCGGCACGCCCTTTGCCTTGCAGACGTCGACCACGGCTTTGACGTTCTCGTCGCTGCCGATGTTGCCGGGATTGATGCGCACCTTGTCGATACCGTATTCCACGCTCTTCACGGCGAGCTTGTAGTTGAAGTGGATGTCCGCCACAAGCGGCACGTCGGTGTGCTCCTTGAGGTACGGGATGCTTTCGCAGGACGCCTCGTCCGGCACGGAAAAGCGGACGATGTCACAGCCTGCATTTCTCAGCTCCTGTATCTGCGTGAGAGTCGCCTCTCTGTCGCTCGTTTTCGTGCAGGTCATGGACTGAATGGAGATCTCCGCATCGCCGCCCACGGCAACAGAGCCTATCTGCACCTTTCTCGCTTTTCTTCTGTTTTCTCTCTTATCCATAATGTTATGACCGCAGCCTTCGCAAGAAGCAAAGGCTTCCTTATTTCAAAATCAAGATTATACCGCCGCTTTTCGCTTTTCAGCCGGTGATGATGCGAACGATATCGTTATAGGTGACCACCGCCATAAAAAGCAGCAGCAGCGCCATGCCCGCCAGATGCACGAGCCCCTCGAATTCCGGCTTCACCGGCTTTCCCCGCAAGGCTTCGACGAGGAGGAAGAAAATCCGTCCGCCGTCCAGCGCCGGGAAAGGAAGCAGGTTCATGATGCCGAGATTGACCGAGATGAGCATGAACATATAAATCAGCGCTTCTGCCCCATAGGAGGCGGTCTCACTGACCGAATCCACGATGCCAACGGGTCCCGATACGGCGGCAAGACCGTACCTTCCGCTGAGTGTGTCAAAGAGCGATTCGTAGATCATCCGCATGGCGGAAAACGACTGCGAAAAAGCATTCGTGACGACCGTCAGCGGCGTTTTTTCAACGATTCCGGTATAGAGGAAGGACGAGTCGCCGAAAACGAGTCCGTCCGACACGTAGGTGGGAAAGACAAGATCCTCCAGCACCGTTTTTTTGCCGTCCCGAAGCACCGTCACGTCGGTAGGTTCCTCCCCTACCCGCATGATCTCGAAGGAAAGATCGTCATAGCAGCAGATCCTCTCCTTGCCGACCTTCAGGATCTTATCGCCGCATAAAAATCCGTGGCCGTAGGTTTCGGCGTCGCAGCTCCGGTAGTAGGTGCTGTCCTCTTCATTATAGAACACGAAGGAATCCACCGTGGTATTCCGGAAGAAGGGCATCCGGCAGACGAGGACGGCGGCGAGGATAAAGCCGAAAAGGATGTTGGTGAGCCCTCCGGCGGCAAGCACGCAGAGTCTTTGCCACTTGGGCTTATTGCAGAGCGCTCTGGAAGCGTCGTCGTTTTCCTCAAGCCCGTTCTCCCCCATCATCGCAACGTAGCCGCCGATGGGCAAAAGGCGAAGAGAAAACTTCACGCCGCTCTTTTTGGATGTTTTCGAGAACAGCGCCGGTCCCATGCCGATGCTGAATTCGTGGATCCCCACGCCGAAGGCTCTCGCCGTGAGGAAATGTCCCAGCTCGTGAACGAGGATGAACAAGCCGAAGACAAGAATGACAAGAATTACGATGAGTACAGTCAATGAAAAACCTCCGAAAATACGGAAAAATGCCGATTTTACATCAAAACGGCTCTTTTCCGGATCACAGTATCAGTATAAGCCGATTCATGGGGATAATATGCAGTGCGCTCACGCTTTTTCAAGAACAATTTTCCTCGAAAGAGCGTCCGCCTCGAGAATTTGTTCAAGGGTCAGCTCGCCGCTGTGGGGCTTGATCTCTCCCATGGCGTACTCGATAAGATCGAATATCCCGGTAAAGCGGATCTTTCCGTCGAGGAAAAGCTGTACGCAGGCTTCGTTGGCGCCGTTGAAAACGCAGGGGTATATGCCGCCGAGTCGAAGGGCTCTCCGTGCCGTCTCCACCGACGGGAAGGCTTCGCTGTCCACACGGGAAAAGGTGAGCGAGGCGGCCTCGGAAAGGTCGAGGGGCTTTGTGAGTCCCGTCTTTTTTTCGGGATAGGTCAGCGCATACTGGATGCAGAGCCGCATATCCGGCACGGCAAGCTGTGCCATGACCGAGCCGTCCACAAAGCTTGCCATGGAATGGACGATGCTCTGCCGGTGGACGAGAACGTCGATGCGGTCCTCGGGAAGTCCGAATAGGCGGTTCGCTTCGATGAGCTCAAGTCCCTTATTGACAAGACTGGAGGAATCCACCGTGATTTTTCTGCCCATGCTCCAGTTCGGATGGGTCAGCGCTTCCTTCACACCCACGTTTTCGAGCTGTGCTCTCGTTCTGCCGAAGAGCGAGCCGCCGGAAGCGGTGAGGATGAGCTTCGATATCTCTTCTTTTTTTCTTCCGGCAATGCACTGATGGATGGCGCAGTGCTCGCTGTCCACCGGAAGGAGCCTTACCTTGTATTCGTCAAGAAGCCGGTTTACGATCTCTCCGGCGGCGACGAGGGTCTCCTTGTTGGCAAGAGCGATGTCCTTTTTTGCCTTTATGGCGGCGACGGTAGGCATAAGCCCCGCAAAACCGGTGATGGCATTGAGGACGCAGGGAGCGTCGGTAAGGGTACAGAGTTCTTCGGAGGCGTGAGTTCCCGATAGAATTCTGGTATCGGTATCCGCCGTCCGTATCTTCAGCTCGGACGCCGCCTCTTCCGATGCCACGGCACAGAAGCGGGGCCTATATTTGCGGATCTGTGCTTCCAATATATCGACTCTCGATCCTGCCGATATGCCGTCCACCCGGATGCCGAGGTGCTCGCACACCTCAAGAGCCTGGGTACCGATGGAACCGGTAGAACCGAGGATACAAACCTTTTCGAACATATCTTTCTCCTTTCTTTCTCCTTTCTTTCTCCTTTACACGGGGCGGCATGCTTCTTTCTTTCGGAAAGCCGCCGAAGCTTCACTAAAAGACAACGCCGAACACACAAGAAGTGCTGTCCGGCGCATGATCCGAGATATCAGACGGTAAACAATCCGAGAAGATAGGACGCCGCAAGCAGGATCGGTGCGACCGTCAGGGTGCTGTCAAATCTGTCCAGAACGCCTCCGTGTCCCGGGAAAATATAGCCGAAATCCTTGACTCCGTAGCTTCTCTTGAAGGCAGACATGACAAGATCGCCGATCTGCGATACCACCGAGGCGGCAAGACCGAGAAGACAGAACACCGGGATGCTGAGTCCTGAAATACCCTGACACTTGTTATAAACAAAGGCGAAGACCGCAAAGGCAATCATATCGGCAGCGACCCCGCCGATGGCTCCCTCTACCGTCTTTTTGGGGCTGATCTTCGGGATGAGCTTGTGCTTTCCGAACCTTGAGCCGACAAAGTAAGCGGCGATATCGCTGCACCATGCGGCGATGAAAATGAGAAGGAAAGCAAGACCGTACTTCTCCCGGAAAATCGCAATACAACTGAGGCTGAAGGAGGAGAACAGAACGCCCATAAAGCAGGCGCCCACATCGTTGGTCCTTATTCTTCCGTCGTACAAAACGACGATGGTCATGGAATAAAAGCAAAGCACCACCGAAAGGTAGAAAAAGAGTTCCTCCCTTATGGAAATAAGGAACGGAGCCGCTGCGGAAAAAAGAATCATAATGACCGAAACGAACCACTTTTTGTGGCACCCGCAGCAGTGTGCGATCTCATACGCCGCAACGCCGCAAACGGCGGCTATGATGATGCGGAACACAAGATCGTTTGTCAGAAAGACGACGGGGAAAAAGATACACAGTCCCACGATCGATGTTATGATGCGCTGTTTCAAGCTCTCCCCTGCCTTTTTCCTACTCTCACGTGCTTATTTCCGGAAGAGGTGAGATGCGGCAGACTCTCAGACGACGCCGCCGAATCTTCGCTCCTTGCTTCCGTAGCTTGCGATGATTTTTTTGATCTCTTCAATGGTAAAGTCCGGCCAGAGCGTTCTTGTGAACCAAAGCTCGGAATAGGCGCTCTGCCACATCAGAAAATTGGAGATGCGCACGTCCCCGCCGGTGCGGATGATAAGATCCGGGTCGGGACGCTCGTGGGTATAGATCGCCGAAGAAATATCCTCCTCGGTAATCTCGGTTTTCCCGCCCTTGATAAGGCTGTTTACGGCGTGGCAGATCTCCGCTCTGCCCCCGTAATTCAGCGCCACATAGAGAATATACTCGGAGTCGGGATTCCTGCTTTCCAGCTCCCGCATTCCCTCGGCGGTCTTACCGGTAAAGATCGACTCGTCGCCGATGAACACGATCCGGTAGCGTCTGTCCTCGGTGTTGAGACGGTCGATGATGTACTCGTCCATGAGCTTCATGAGAGCATCGACCTCCTCTTTCGGTCTTTTCCAGTTCTCGGTAGAAAAGGCATAAACGGTGATGGTCTTGATGCCCATAAGGAAACAGTCCTCGACGAGCTTCTTGAAGACCTTGGCGCCTTCTGCGTGCCCCGCTGACCGCGCAAGTCCCCTCTTTTTCGCCCAGCGGCCGTTGCCGTCCATGATAAAGGCGATGTGGGAGGGGAGCTTCGTGATCTCAGGCTCGCTTTTTTTCAGACGCAGATCGGATAAAAACTCTTTCAGTTTCATGAGAAGGACCGAGCTGTCAGAGGGACATGATTTCTTTCTTCTTGGCAGCCGCCACATCGTCAGCCTTCTTGATATACTTATCGGTGAGTTCCTGAACGGTCTTTTCGGAAGCCTTCTGCTCGTCCTCGGTCATTTCGCCGTTCTTCTTCATGTCCTTGCACTTGTCGTTGGCGTCACGGCGGATGTTGCGGAGAGCCACCTTGGTTTCCTCGGCACGCTTGTCAACGCCCTTGGCGAGCTCTTTTCTTCTTTCCTCGGTGGGGATCGGGAACGCAAGGCGGATGACCTTACCGTCGTTTGCGGGGTTCAGACCGAGGTCGGAGACCAGAATGGCCTTTTCGATATCCTTGAGGATCTTGGTGTCCCAGGGGCTTATTACGAGGGTTCTGGGGTCGGGCATGGTGATGCTGCCGAGCTGGTTTATAGCGGTGGGAGTACCGTAGTAGTCCACGGTGATGCGGTCGAGAACGGCGGCGTTTGCCTGACCGGCACGAACGGCCTTCAGTTCTGTTTCAAAGGATGCGATGGTCTTTGTCATCTTGACTTCAAAATCCTTCACGTCGAGTTTCATGGTAATACCTCCGAAAAATATAATTTATCTTTGATAATAGAGCCGATGTTATACTGATCTGTTGCGGTGAGCTTCTCAGCCCTCGATGAGAGTGCCGAGCTTTTCGCCGCCGCACACACGGACGATGCTGTTTTCCTCTTTCAGACCGAAGCAGACAAGGGGCATCTTGTTTTCCAGCCCCATGACCGCCGCCGTGATGTCGATGGCTTGGAGATTCTTCTCAATGATCTCGGTATAGGTGAGGGTATCCAGCTTCTTTGCATCGGGGTTTTTGCCGGGGTCCTTATCGTAGATACCGTCGATATTCTTGGCAAAGAGAGCGGCGTCGCATTCCAGCTCGCAGGCTCTGAGGATGGCTGCCGTATCGGTGGAGAAATAGGGATTGCCCGAGCCTCCGGCGATGATGGCAACTTTTCCGGCTTTCATCCCTTCGATCGCCTTTTCATTGGTATAATACTCTGCGACCTTTTCCATGGGGAAAGCGGAATAGACAACGGCGTCGACGCCCGCATTCTCAAGTCCCGTCCTGAAGGCGAGAGAATTGATTACGGTCGCCAGCATTCCCATGGCGTCCGAGCGGCTTCTCGTGACCTGAACGCCCTTCTTGCCTCTCCAGATGTTGCCGCCGCCGATGACGATGGCAACCTGCGTTCCCTTCTCGCAAAGGACTTTTATCTGCTTTGCGACAAGGTCGATAAAATCAAAATCGAGGATCCCTTCCGCTCTGTCCGCCGGGGCAAATGCCTCACCGGAAAGCTTGAGAAGGACTCTTGTATACTTTGGCATGGTCATCATTCCTTTCTTCCGATTTTCCGAATCGGAACAGAAAAATGCGGATACCGGCGCACCCTCCTTCGGACTGCACACTACGGTATTCTGGGATATTGTACCACAAGCCGAGTGGGATTTCTATCATTAAATTGTTAAATTACAAATTTACGCAAATCTTACACGGCAAAGCAGTCAGACCTCAGAGTAATTCTCCATAAAGCTCCTGACCTCGGCATCAAAGGGAATAGATGGAGCCGCTCCGTTTTTCGAGCAGACAAGACCGCCGACGGCGCAGGCGTATTTTGCCGCCTCCAGAATATTCCGTCCGTTCCGCAGGTATTCGAGGGTCAGCGCCGCCGTAAAGGCGTCCCCTGCCGCCGTGGTATCCACGGCATCGACCATATAGGAATCCACGAAATTCGAGTAGACTCCGTCGTAGATAAAGCAGCCTCTGTCCCCGAGCTTTAAGACGATGTACTTTGCATCGACGACCTTGCGAAGCGCTATGGCGGCGTCAAGGCAGCTCGTAAAGGCGCCCGGACGAATGCCGGTGAAGATCTCGGTCTCGGACTCGTTGGGACTGAAAATCTCAAGATGTCCGAGCCGTGAAAGGTCAAGTTCCTTCCTTGCGGGACCGGCATCGAGAACCACCGGGATATCCCGGTCATTGCTGTACTTCACCGCCTCGCAGACCCGGTCGTAGCTGATTTCCAGCTGCATGATGAGGGCGCCCGGATAGGTGAGGATCGCTTCCTCCGCATCCTCCCGGGACAGGTGCATATTGGCGCCGGGATACACGATGATGCGGTTGTCTCCGCTGTCATCGACGAGGATCGAGGCGAGTCCCGTGGCATACTGCTTATCAAGATGGACATGCCGGAGACTTATTCCCTCGGAGCGGTAAAAATCACAGAGCTTTTTTCCGTAATCGTCGTTGCCGAGCCGAGCGCAGAAATGGCTGTCCGCACCGAGACGGGCGGCGGCAAGAACGGTATTGGCTCCCTTTCCGCCGGGAACGAGCATATAGTTTTTTTCGGTGGTCAGCGTCTCCCCCGCTTCCGGAATCCTTTCGGTATTCGACACGAAATCCATGTTTGCGCTTCCGATGACCAGTATTCTTTTTTTCAATTCATCCACCGCTTTCTTTGCAATCTCTTACTTCTTGATTATACATTATAGCATCGGGATTGTCAATGCTTTTTTTGGCAGCAGGCAAAACAAAAAGCGGAGCCCCCGCACGAGCGCTCCGCTGCCGTTTGCACTATTTCTTTTCGCCGCTTTTCCCGAGCCGGTCGATGACCGTCTTGTAGCCGCCGGCTCCGTACATCAGGCACTTGTTGACACGGCTGATGGTCGCCGAGCTGGCGCCGGTATTTTCCGCCACCTCACGGAACACTTTTTTATCCGAAAGCTCCCGTGCGACCTCAAGGCGCTGCGCCATATCCTGCAGTTCCTTAATGGTACAGATGTCTTCAAAAAAGGAGGCGAATTCTTCTGTGGTTTTCAGCGTCTTCAGCGCTTCAAACAGATTGTCGATATATTCCGAGCTGATTTGCATAAACGTGTCATTCCCTTCCTCTTGCTCCTATGCCGAAAAAGGCAGGCTTACTGCCGGAAGTTCGGTGATTTTTCCCGCTTTTTCCTTCACCTACATTTTAGCACGATACGCCGGTAAAGTCAAGAGCCGAACGGTATTTTTTCACTTCTCTCCCGTCACTCCCGCCTCTCTCATGCGCCGAAAACGTTATGCAGGCAGCTGAGAAGAATGCCGAGGACGATGAACACGCCCGCAAGGCACAGAGCGATGACCCACTTTCCCCGGGGCTTTTTGACCGTAAAGGGCGTGATGAACAGCACTGCCGTCACAAGCAGAACCACCGACAAAAACAGGACGAAGGCGTAACCGAGCACACCTTTCAACAGAAAGCAGATCGGCACGATGATCGCCGAGGAGGTGATGGGAAGTCCGAAATAATTCTTTCTGACCTCTGTCTCGCTCGTCTGTCTTTCCCGCTCCTGCACGTTGAAGAAAGCAAGGCGGATAAGACCGCAGAGAACATAGAAAGAAAGCAGCAGCATACCGAAAAGATGCTTTACGCCGCAGTTATAAGCGATGACTGCCGGAAGGACGCCGAACGCCACAAGGTCGCACAAAGAGTCGATCTGAATGCCGAAATCCATCTGGGCGCGGGTGCGCTTCATGGTGCGGGCGACTTTTCCGTCAAACAGATCGAAAAAGCCGGATAGGAGCAGGCAGAACACTGCCGCCGGTTGGTAGGAGCTTATTGAGAGAAAGATCCCGAAAACGGCGGAAACAAGCCCCATATACGTCAGGACCACGGTATAATTATAATAGCCGATCATAGTATCCCCTTCAAAGAGCAAAGAAAAATGCCGTAAAACACACAAATCGCCGCAAAGCGGTGCAGTCAGCATACCACAATTCCGCCGTTTTGTCAAGCAGAGAAGAAAGAGAACGGCGGAACGGAAACAGAAAAAGGAGCCGCACCGAAAACCGTGTGGCTCCTTCACTTCTTACACATTATAAGTGAAAATCAAACGCCGGAATAAGCGGCAAAACCGCCGTCAACGGGAACGACAACGCCGTTTACGAAGCCGGAAGCCTCGTTGGAAAGGAGCCAAAGAAGCGTACCGTCCAGATCCTCGGGGGTACCGAAGCGGTTCATGGGCGTATGTCCGAGAATCTTACCGGTTCTGGGGGTAGGCGTTCCGTCGGGATTGAAGAGAAGGTCCTTATTCTGAGCCGTTACGAAGAAACCGGGAGCGATGGCGTTCACACGGATGCCTACGGGAGCGAAGTGTACGGCGAGCCACTGAGTGAAGTTGGATACAGCCGCCTTGGCGCCGGAGTAAGCGGGGATCTTGGTGAGCGGACGGAAGGAGTTCATCGAGGAAATGTTGATGATAACGGGGTTCTCCTTCGAAGCCATGTCACGGGCAAACACCTGCGTGGGAAGAAGGGTACCGATGAAATTGAGGTTGAATACGAACTGGATGCCGTCGGGATCGAGGTCGAAGAAGGTCTTGATGTCCTTCGTTGCTTCGGGATCCAGATCCTCGGGGAAGAGATATTCCTTGGTGGTGGTTCCCTTGGGGTTGTTTCCGCCGGCACCGTTGAGGAGGATATCGGCGCCGCCGAAGGTCTCGTCTACGATCTTCTTGGCGTTTTCAAGGCTTGCCTTGTCAAGGACGTTGGTCTTGATGGCGATGGCGCTGCCGCCGTCGGCGATGATGGCATCGGCGACCTTTTTGGCAGCCTCTTCATTGAGGTCGAGAACGGCTACGTTGGCGCCGCAGGCTGCGATGGTCTTGGCAAAGCCGGCGCAGAGAACGCCGCCGCCGCCGGTCACAACGGCAGTCTTTCCTTTAAGGTCGATCATAAAAGGCAACTTTTTCATATCTTTCACCTTGTTTTCGCTTTTTTGTCGAAAACACCTTTCAATTATTTTGGATATTCAACGGAAAAAGGGCGAACAAAGCCGCCCTTTATCGGTGCGAATTTTCACCAGCCGAGGGTCTTGAGGTAATCGCGGCTCATCTTTGCGCATTCGAGAGCGGGGGTGTCATACCACTGGTCCTGCTCAACAACAACGTAGGAGGAACCGGCTTCGATGGCTGCCTCAAGGATGCTGCGGAAGTTCTGCTTGCCGTAACCTACGGGACGGAACTTGAAGGTGTTCTTGACGTTTTCCTTCTTCTCGGACTTGATGCCGATGAGCTCGTACATCTGCTCGGACTTGGAGCCTTCAAAGTCCTTGAGGTGAACGACGGGAGCTCTGCCTGCATACTTCTTAACGAAGGCTGCGGGTTCTTCGCCGCCTACGTTGACCCAACAGGTATCCAGCTCTGTCTGGAGATTCTCGGGAGCGGTATTGGAATACATATAGTCGAGACCGTAGGAGCCGTCGGGCATACGGATGAACTCGAAGTCATGGTTGTGATAAAGGAGAGTAAGTCCCTTAGCACGAGCCTTTTTGCCGATCTCTTCGATCTTGGCAAGGATCTTGTCAAAGTCCTTATCGCCGGGGCGGAGACCCTCGCCGAGATAAGGAACGGCAACGTACTTGACGCCGATGGTCACATAGTCGTCGAGAACGGCGTCTACGTCATCCGAGATCATCAGCTCGGAAACGTGAGCGGAAACGGCGGGGATACCTACCTTGTCGAGGATCTCCTTTACCTTTGCGGGAGCGATGCCGTAAAGACCTGCCAGCTCAACGAAATCATAGCCCATATCCTTGAGAGCCTTCATGGTGCCCTCAAAATCCTTTGCGGCTTCCTCACGAACGGAGTAAACCTGAATACCAACGGGAAGAGTTTTCATAATTACATTCCTCCAATCATTTTGGGAATCGTGTCCCAATTCAAGGATATTATACCATTGCAGGATATACTATTCAAGTACCAAAATTGTTAATTTTTGATCTAAAAGTATGCTTTTTCTTTCTTTTTCTTCTATTCATTTCCGTTCGTTTCTGTTTCGTTTCTATTTGAATGAAAATCCGTACATTTCCCGCACGGACAGATGCAAAAAGCCCGCCCCCATGAGGGGACGGGCTCTCTCATTTCAAATGATCAGGCTGTGCCTTGGCAAATCAGTGGAGAACGCTGATATTGTGGTCGAAGGAAGCCTCGATAATCTGATCGAAGTACCAGAGATCATAGGTAAGGTCGGTGAAGGGGTTGCCGCCCTTTGCGCAGTAGTCAAGAACCTTTGCATGATCCGGAACTCTGCCGAATGCTCTGTTGAATACGGTAACCGCCTCGGCTCTGGTGAGGATGTTTTCGGGACGGAAGGAACCGTCTTCGTAGCCTCTGAAGATACCGATGTCTGCGCAGGCAGATACGTAACCAACGAACCAGTCTTCGGGAGCAACGTCAAAGAAT
Source organism: Eubacteriales bacterium (assembly GCA_045600125.1). Taxonomy (GTDB): domain Bacteria; phylum Bacillota; class Clostridia; order Oscillospirales; family CAG-382; genus SIG622. The sequence continues at coordinate 12,160 of JAZRXH010000116.1, forward strand.
CTTACGGAGTAATCGGCAATCTCGGATGCGGTCACTCTCTGCATGATCTTTGCGAATTCGGCTCTGGAGATGTTTTCGTCGGGACCGAACGTACCGTTGCTGTAACCGGAAGCGTAGCCCTTGCTGTATACGTAACCGATGTAGTTTGCATACCAGGAATCAAAGGGAACATCACTGAATGCGGAGGTGTAGTCGGTGTCTTCATCGTAGTCGATGGAGAGTCTTGCGATAATAGCGCAAACCTGTGCTCTGGTGATGGGAGCGTCGCCTCTCACGGTATTGTCTTCAAAGCCCTTGATGAACTGGATGTGGCTCTCGAAGTCTGCATAAATCGCCATAAAGGTGGTGTCGCCCTTTACGATGTAGGTTGCGGGATTAACGAATGCGTTGGTTCCCTGTACCGCCCAGCCCTTGAAGGTCTTTCCTTCGGGAGCGATAACGGCAGGAATGGAGGAGGGGCACTTACCGGATGCTACGGTATAACGGAAGGTCATACCGGTTTCAATCTTACCTTCGCCTGCATTGAAGAATACAGTGTAGGAGGTAGGAACGCTTGTGCCGGAGCCTGCTGTGCCGGGAACGCCGCCGGAATGTCCGCCGCCGCCGGAAGACTTCGCTTCGGTCATAACGGGGATTTCAAAGCCGAGACCGGTCTGACCGGTCTTGCCGATGGGATCGACACGGTTGTTGTAATATGTATCGGGCTTGAGTCCCTTTACTGCAACGGTAACACGGCCGTTCTTGTCAACGGATACCTCCGCTTCGATGCCGGAGGGTTCGCCGTCCTCATCGAGAAGCTCAACGTTCTGGGTCGTGCCGGGAACGGGCTTGTTGATGCGGCCTCTGCCGACGGGGTTCTTCTTCTGGTCGAAGATGGTGAACTCGTAGCCTTCGATGGCATCGTCATCCTCGGGAGTATCGAAGGAGATCTCTTCGGTGGTCTGTCCGGCTTCACTCTCAACATCAAGATTCTTCTTGTCGGAGATGTCGAGGGATACGCTCTTGGTAACGGTGGTGGAAGCGCTGCTGATCACGTTCTTGGGATCGGCAACAACGGCGGGAGCCGTCCAGCCTTCCAGCTCGGCGTTCTTGAGAGCAGCACCGATAACGGTGGCAGCCTTCTTGAACTCGTTTGCGGGATACTCAGCCGTGGCGATGGAGCCGTCGGCCTTGAAATTGAACTTAACGGTAGCGATCTGTTTCTTTTCGGAAGATGCGTCAACGGAGTTGTCGGCGTCTGCGTACCATGCAAAGAAGATCTTGCCCTCTGCCGTGTTGAGAGCGTCGGTAACTGCGGCTGTCTCGGCTGTGGTGCCGATCACGTAATCGTCGCAGGAGAAGCCTACAACGGCTGCGGGCACGGATGCCGTCTCGGCGAGCTCGAGGTTCGTTTCATCGTAATCGAAAGAGAATCTTCCGACATTGTAAGCACCGCCGCTTACATATACGTTTGCATAGGCGCACTCTTCCTCAATGTCATACACGAAGTTCAGCTCATAGCTTGCACCTGCAGCGTTTGCCGCAAAGGTCATGCCGGAAGTGAGCATCATGGATGCGAGGATTACGGAAAGTGCTTTGTTCATTCTTTTCACTTTTGTTTCCTCCGAATCAACTATATTTTCGGTGACAATAAACATTGCCCCGAATACACAAGGGTATTGTACATCATTTTTTGCATATTGTCAAGTCTTTTTTCAAAATTTCCCGAAAAAGATGTGCATTTTTACGTAAATTTCCGTGGGGGAAAATCATTCTTCCTCTTCCGTTTCGTCTCCGTCGCTTTTTCTTTTCACGCTGACGTCCACGCCGTTGACCTCCACGCCCTCATCGGCGGGGATGAGAAGGTAATTCCGACCGTCGATCATTCTCGTTTCCACCACGTAGCTGAATTCCGGCGGGATCGAGATTCTGACCTGCGGAGTCTTTATTTCGAACTTCTTGCTGTCAATGATATTTTCCGCAAGGAGCGGGGCGTCGTCCCCGAAACTCTCGGTGCATTTTGCTTTGAAGGCTTCGATCCTCTCCTGCCCTACTCCGCTCTCGGCGAGCATGGCACCGATGTCCTTCACCGTAAATTCCTGCAGCTCCGGGTCCTTCGTTTCTTTATATTCGGCGATGCGCTCGCAGATCTGCTCGTGTACCGTCTGGACGACCTCAAGACTGCAGTCCTCCTCCAGCGCCTCGCAGAGCACGTCGCCGAAGGTCTCCTGCTGCTCGGCGGCGGACATGGGGGGTTCGGTCCCGAAGACCGAGGTGACGAACTCCGAATGGAGGGACGAGGCGTCCTTCGTATAGTACAGAGCGGCGTAGATGTTGGAGCGCCGTTCGTCGAAGGCGGGGAACATGAAGCCGAGCTCCGGATTTGCCACAAGCTCGGGCGAGGTGCAGGCGTGGAATTCCTTCTCGGAGGCAAAATAACCAAGCTCCGTCTTCCCGTCCTTTACGGGACACACGGCGCAGAGGATATAGCTGAACACGGTATCCGACTCGAAAGAGCCGCCGTCCTCTCCGTCCCGGCTCTTACAGGGCACGTCGTAGGCGTCATAGGCAAGCAGGATAAGATAGCTTCTGTCCTCCATGCTGAGGTTTTCGGTAACTTTAGCAAAGAAGCTCTCTCTTGCTTCCTCATTTTCCAGTTTTGACTTTTTCAGCTCGGTCAGAAGCTTATGCTCCGGCGACTCCAGCACCTGCTGGGTGGAAAATTCCATGTCGAGAAGATTTTTGCCGTGGCTTCCCGAAAGGGCTTTCCTCAGAAGGGCGATGTATTCCTCTTTTTCCGACTGGGGCATGAGACCCAGCGAAACGTCCGACTTTGCCACGACCTCCCCCACTTTATTGACGAAGCAGCCGTACACTCTTGTGATGCTGCACTTGTCAAGGGTGAGTCTTCTTTTTATTTCATTGACTTCCTTGCGATTCATGAAAATAACCTCGTTTCGATTTTGTTTTGCCTATGTGATACGTTATTCGTTTCCGTTTTTCCTTTCGTTTTTTCGGGTTCTCTTTGCGAGAACCTTTTTGCAAAGGCGAAATACGCCGTACCCGGCGCACACCCCTGCAAGATTGAAGATAAGGTCGTCCACGTCGAATATCCCCCGAAGGGAAAACAGCTGTGCCGCCTCGCATATAAGAAGGGCGCAGAACATATAAAGCAGCGTCCGGGAAAGCCTTTCGCAAGCTCTGAAGCCGAGCGGCAGAAGGAAACCGAAGGGAACGAACATGATCACGTTCCCCACAAGGTTCACCACGGCAAGCCGCAGAAGATAGGCTCTTGTCCCCATGAACACGATCTCACACATTTCCTTTACGGTCCTGAAGGGTATGAGATTCATATTGGCAAGAAGCATTTCCTTATAGGAGGAAGAAAAGGCGAACCTCGCCCGTCCGAACATCAGAGCGAGCATAAGGGCGGTGTAGACAAAAAGCAATACCTTTGCCGCCGTGCGGAGCTTATTTTCCGTATTTTCGTTTTTCACATCTTTTACCTCACATGGTGCCGGCGATGGTCTTGCGGATCTCCCTCGGCGTTTTTCCGGTGGTTTTCATAAGCGCCTTGCGCAGGGATACGGGAGAGGAAAAGTTGAGCCTTGCGCAGATCGCCTCCACCGTAAGATCCGTGCCGAGAAGCAGCTCCTGCGCCGTGCGGCAGCGGATGTAGTTCTTGTATTCGACGGGTGTTTTGGAGGTCTGGGACCGGAAGCAGGCGTAAAAATACGACTCGCTCATCCCGCAGAGTCTGGCGAGATACGGCACGTCGAAATCCTCCGAGCAGTGGTTTTCAATATAGGTCACGGCGGGAAGCACCGAGAAGGACTCCCGGCGGTTTTCCGCCTTCGTTAAGCACCCGTCAAGTGTTGAAAGGACGAGGTAAAAATCCGACAGTGCCGCAAGGGGATCCTCCTTCGATTTTTCATATAGCGAAAGAAAACGCCTTGCAAGAGAATCTCCGTCTGTCTCCACCTTCTGCAGAGCATACGGCGTCCGCTTCTCCGGGTGCAGAAAGCCGAAACCGGCAGCGAGATGCACCGTCTTCGGCACGCCGTGCCATTCCGAGTAGTACGGCAGATACCGTGGAATGTAAATAAACTCCCCCTCATGGACGGTGACGTCGACGTTTTCCGAGCGGAATCTGGCGCTTCCGGACAGAATGAGACCCAGATGCGCCACGTTGATGCCGAAGGGCATCTTGTTGATCCGTCCGTCGGGATTGTACTGCTTCGAGACGAAAAGGCTCTCGATAAGTTGATCGTTCATGCCGCCGTTTTCCTCCGGGTAAGGGATTCGGAATAGTAGAATAGTTACCTTTTTTGATAGTTTAGCATATTTTATTCCCCGTGTCAAGAGAGTATAATGACGGCGGTCGGAAAACGAACCGGCATTAAATACCGCAAAGAAAATCAAAACAGAGAAAGGAAACTTTCACCTTTCCGGTGAAAGGAAGGATCAGAAAAAATGGAAAAAATACTGGTTCTCGGCGGCACCGGCGCCATGGGCGTTTATCTTGTCCCCGAGCTTCTGAAAAAAGGCTATAAGGTAGACGTATGCTCCCTCGATGACTGCACCTCGGACGATCCGAACCTCACCTATTATAAGATCAACGTCATGGACATCGAGAATCTGAAAAAGATGCTCGCAAACGGCTATGACGCCATCGTGGACTTCATGATCTACGTGACGGCGCATCACGATTTCAAGGACCGATACGAGCTCTTCCTGAAAAACACGAAGCACTATATCTATCTTTCCACCTACCGTATTTACGCCGACGAGGAGCATCCCGTCAAAGAGACCTCTCCCCGTCTTCTCGAAACGTCGAGGGACGAAAAATTCCTTGCGGCAAGAGACAACGAATACAGCCTTTACAAGGCAGAAGGGGAAGATACCCTGCGGAACTCTCCCTATAACAACTTCACCATCATCCGTCCCTCCATCACCTACTCGAAGCGCCGCTTCCAGCTGACGACGCTCGAAGCGAACGTGCTCATCAAGAGGATACGGGAGAACAAGGTCGTCGCTCTTCCCGAAGGCGCTCTCGACAAGGAAGCCTGCATGACCTGGGCAGGCGACAGCGCCAAATTCTATGCATCGGTGATCCTGAACCCGAAGGCTTACGGCGAGACCTATTCCTTCGCAACGGCAGAGCATCACACGTGGAGAGAGATCGCCGAATACTACAAAAAGATCGCCGGTCTCAGATACGTCGGCATTCCCGACGAGGACTATCTGAAAATCCTCAGCGGAGGAGTCAATTACGACGGTCTCAGCTATCAGCTCTTCTATGACCGTGAGTTCGACAGAGTAATGGACAACTCGAAGATCCTCGCCCTTGCGGGAATGTCCCAGTCGGAGATGACTCCTCTGTACGACGGTCTGAAGCGGGAATACGACGCTCTTCCCGCCGACGCTTTCACGGCAAAGAACGACGTGTCCGACAGAATGAGCAGGTATCTTGCGGAAAAGGGACTCGGGGACTGACTTTACCATAACAAAACGCAGCCGGCATTGCACCTTTGCGATGTCGGCTGTTTCTTCTTGTTTTTTCGGGAGCTGCGCCCCCTTACTGCTTTATTCCTCCGTCATGGCGCCCCGGTTGTAGAGGATCCATTTAGGTCTGTCGAGGGGATCGGGACCTCGGCGGCGGCAGGTTTTCATAAAGCCGTCGGGGCACGGGCGGTAGGAATCGAAGGCGGAGAAAAGGGCGCCTTTTCCGCTTGTCGCTGAGGCAAGGCGGATGGGATAATCGAGGCTGTCCGCCACGGGAAGAGAGGCTTCCAGAAGCATTTTGCCGTTTTTCAGCACCGGGGTATCGAACTCGCCCCGCATCTTCGTCACGTCGCCTATGATCTTCCCCATGTACTCGTCGGGAGCACTCACACGCACCCGGAGATAAGGCTCGAGAAGGGCGCTTCCCGCATTGGTAAGTCCCCGCAGGAAAGCCACGGGCGTTGCCACAAAGAAATCGAGCGGGTGTGTATGGATCGTATGATGCTCCCCGCCGATGAGAGTACACTTGAAGTCGGTGACCTCCCAGCCGTAGATCCCCTGCTCGGTGCAGCTGCGGAAGGACTGCTCGATATGGGCCTGATAGCGGTAGAAAAGCTGATTGTTCGGGACGTTTCCCCGGTCGAAGACCACACCGCTTCCCCTCACGGTCGGGGTGAGAAGAAGACGAACCACCGCCCAGCATGGCTTCGGCATGGTATACGCCTCGAAGCCCTCCGCTTCTTTTTTCGGCGTTTCCCGATAGACCACCGACGGTGCCGAGAAGGAGGCGGCAATGCCGTACCGTTCGAGAAGCAGAGCTTTAATAATATCAAGCTGTATTTCGCCCGTGATGCGGATCACCACCTCCCGCTCGCTCTTTTCCCAGCGGCAGTGAAGGTACGGTTCCTCGGCGGACAGCTCTGTGAGCGCCGCCACAAGTGCGGTCAGCTTCGAGGGATCCTCCGGCATGGCGCTGACCTGCAGAAAAGGACTGCAAAGCTCCGCATGGCGCTCGTGGAGCACCTCGCCGATAAAGTCTCCGGCTCTCGCATCGGCAAGACCGCAGAGCACGGCGATATCGCCGGCGCTTACCTCTCCCACGTCGGTGGTTTTCCCGCCGAGGGCACGGCGGATCTGGGATATTTTGCCGCCCCGCTCGCCGCTTTCCGCCATTGTCCCGGTGTCGCCGGGGCTGTGGAGAGTCACGCTGTCCCGAGCCGACAGCTTTCCGCCGAACAGCCGCACGTGGGCAAGTCTTCCCATGACCTTGTCGTGCTCGATCTTATAGATGACGCCGGACAGCTTCCCGCTTCCGAGCGCCGAGGCGTCCGGAAGATAGGTGCCGAGCGCTTCGCAAAGCTCCGGGATCCCGACGCCGAACATGGCGCTTCCGCAAAGCACCGGAACGGCACGGCAGGCGCAGACGGCATCTTTCAGAGCGCCAGCCATTTTTTCCGGCTCGATTTTTCTTTCTTCAAGATAGCTTTCGAGGATCTCATCGTCAAAGCTTCCCAAAAGCTCGCAGGTATTGCCGTACAGATCCTCGCACGGCAAGATTCGGCAATCCTTCTCCCCTTCTTTTTCGGGACGGTTCAGAAGAAGAAAGCCCCGTCTGAAGGAGGTGCAGAGCTCCCGGAATATCTCCTCTGCCCTGCTTCCCGCCCGGTCGATCTTGTTGATAAAGACGATATACGGAAGGGAAAGTCTTTCCAGCGCAAGGAGGATGTTTTCGGTATGGGACTGGATGCCCTCCACGGCGGAGATCACCACGAGAGCGGCGTCAAGAGGCAGAAGGCTCCGTTCCGCTTCCCCCGCAAAATCCACGTGTCCGGGGGTGTCGAGGAGGTTTATCCGAATGCCTCCCACCTCGATATCCGCAAAGGAGGAGAACACCGAAATGCCTCTTCTGCGCTCGATGTCGGTATGGTCGCTGACGGTGGAGCCGTCGTCCACGCTCCCGGCGCTCCGGATCCGGCTGCAGTGCAGCAGCAGTTTTTCGGTAACCGTGGTCTTGCCGGCGTCTACGTGGGCAAATATGCCGAGATTGGTGATTTTACCGGTGCCCGGCGTTTCCGATGTGAATGGCAATGGCTGTCCCTCCTTAATGAGTATTCGGTATGCGCAATTCTCAAAGAATTACAAGCTCGCCGAGAAGTTCCTCGGCTTTTGTCACGCAGGAGCCTTCTTCCGCAAGAAGGACGTTCTGAAGCGTGACGTTTCTTACCTCGGCGTGAACGTATCTGTCCCGGGCCACACCGAAGGCACAGCCGTCGCCGAAAACCGTCACGTTTTCGATGACCGAATCGGTAAGTCCCTTGCAGAGAGAAACGGCATAGACGGCACTCGATACCACGTTGCGGATACTTATCCCTTTCGTGTCGCCGAGTACCGACTCGTTATCTTTGTTACAGTAGGCGGTATCGCCGATGCGGACGGCATAGCTCGTCCTTCTTCCGTATTCGGCAAGCGGCAGGCTCACCACGCCGTCTACCGCGATATCATACAGCTTGTTCCCGCAGTCGTTGAGAAGACGGACGTTGGAGCAGACCGACTGCGTGCAGACGTTTCGGATCGCCACGCAGCGGATATCGGTGCTCTCGCCGGAAACGAGATACCCGAGCGCTCTCTCCCTGTCGCCGAGAGCGGTGAGCGCTACCGAATCGTCCTCGGTAAAGCCGGAAATATTCTCGATGAGGATATCGTGACAGCCGACCCGCAGGTCGATGCCGTCGGAATTCTTAACGGCAATAGAGGCGTAATCCTTCGGCAGAACGTCGGGATGGACGACGCCGTTTTCGTCGATGCTCGAAAAATCCGACTTGAAGGAAAGGCTGCGGAAAACGGAGTCCGAAACGAAGATGTTCGTGATGCCCCACCAGCGCTGATTCTGTATCTTTATGTTCTCCATAACGATGCCGCTGCAGTTCACAAAAAGGATCGGCGTATTTTTGGAAATGTGGGGCAGTCCGTCCTTTTCGCTGTTCTTCTCGGAAAGACCGTTATAGCCTCCGCCGTCGATCACGGCGTTTTCTCTTCCCCGGATAACGATGTTCTTCTGGCGGTTTTCCGGCGTTCTTTCTCCGGATAGCCGCACGTTTTCGTTGACGAACATATTGATGAAGGTATTCGGTGCAAGCTTTAACACGGCTCCGTCGAGAAGAAGCTCGATATCGCTCGGGATGTAGATCGTGTCCTGGATGATCCATTCCTCCGAGCCCTTCGGGGTACGCTTCGGGATGAGCACCCGATCGACTCCCGAATTCTTTGCCTCTTTTATGGCGGCGACAATGGTTTCGTTGTCGGTCACAGCAGGTCATTCGGCGACGATGTATTTTATTTCCGCAGTATTCATGTCGTTCGTTCCTATTCGTTCCTTATCTTTTACCGATTTTGTCAATGCATGGATATTTTATCCCCAGATAAAGTTCTCCTTTCCGGCACCCAGCTCAAAGTGGAGCTTTGCGATGCCGAGGTCGATGCTGTTGTAAAAGCCCATGAGGGCTTTGGCGGTGACCACGTTCCCGGTTCGTTCAAAATAAAACTTCTGCTGATTGATCGCCGTGGGAGCAAGGCTCGCCATTTCCACGCCCTTTCTGTACCATTCGGGAGAGGAATCCGAAAGATCCGACAGCTTCTCAAGTGGCTTTGACTTGTGCGGAACGCCGCCCGTTTCCCCGTACCCGAGAGCGATGACTATGTGGAGTTTCTTCCCGGCGGGCAGTTCTGCCGGTACCTTTGACTTATTGTAGGTCAGCGCCACCCAGCAGGTATTGAGTCCGAGGATCTGGGCGTCCAGAACGGCTTTCTCGCCGTAGTATCCGCACTTTTCCTCCACGTCCTTTCCGTGGGCGTCCCCGATGATCGCAAAGTAATTCCGCACGTTTTTCAGATTCGACGAAAACCACAAGTCTGCTCCGAAGGCTCCCGGCTCCTCGGTAAACAGCCGGATATCAAGGCCGCTCTCGGCGTTGTATTTTTCAAGGCTCCTGCGCAGTGCCTGCACCTTGACCTCTTCGATGGGGTCGTCCTTATAGGAACGAACCGAGTGTCTTTTCTTCATGGCGTCGATGTATAACATTGCTTTCCCCTCTTTCGCTTTTTTAGGTTCGGCGGGCACTCTTTCCCCGCTTTGACGACAGTATAACACGCATTTATGAAGAAATTTAGTGAAAAATAATATTTCAAAGCCGGAAAATATCAAAATCCGAAAAAAATCTTCTTTCGGTATTGCAAAGACCGCCGGCAGGTGCTATAATTTTCTCAGTGTACCGATGAACTGCCGGAATCGGGTAAGTAATCGGAGTTGGTAACAAATCGAAAAAGAGAAAAGAGAAAGGAAGAAAAACATGAGAATAGGCGTATGTGTGGGAATAAAGGACCTCGACAAGATCCGAAGTGCCAAGAAAGCGGGCTTCGATTACATTGAAACCGGCTTTGCCGGCTTTGCCAATGCCACCGACGAAGAAAGACGTGCCTTCTGCGACGTTCTCGCCGAGTGCGATATCAAGGTCGAAGCCATGAACGGCTTTATCACCGAGAAGGTCGTGGGCGACGAATACTCCGAGGAAAAAGTAAAGGCATATCTCGACCGGGCTTTTGCGCTCTGCTGCGGCATGACCGACGTGAAGTCCGTCGTATTCGGTTCGGGTGCTGCAAGAAAGGTACCCGACGGCTTCCCCATGGAGAAGGCGCTGGAACAGTTCAGGTACGTTTGCCGTGAGCTCGTGGAGCCCATGTGCGAAAAGTACGGCGTAAACATCGCCATTGAAAATCTGCAGAAGAAGGAAACCAACATCCTCAACAAGGACGCCGACGTGAACGCCATAGCAAACGAGATCGGCTGTGAGCACATCAAGGTGCTGTCCGACAACTACCACATGGTATTGGAAGAAGAGCCCTACAGCGTCATTGAGACCTTCGGCAATAACCTCGTTCATGCCCATATCGCAAATCCCGAAGGAAGACTTTATCCCATGCCCACCGATACGCATGATTACAAGCCCTTCTTTGCGGCTATGAAGAAGATTGGCTACGACGAGAGAGTTTCGGTCGAGGCAGGTCTTCCCGAAGGCATGACCAATGAAGAGGCTCTGCCCGTTTGCGCTGCATTTCTCCGCAAGGTGATTGCCGAGGCGTAAAGGCTCTGAGTTCATCGAAAAAGCATACCGACCGTGCTGAATAATGGCACGGTCGGCGTTTTGTCTGCGTCTGATTTTGTCCGATTTGCAAAAAATCCGGCAATTTTTCGGGTGAAAGGTCGTTCCTTTCATTCCGTCTTCTTTTTCCTTATGACGATATGGAGCGAGCATTTATTTTCGCCGCCATAGGCAAGATTCCGCACGGCGGTGACCTCGGTGGGACAGTCGAGAACCGGAAGGATGGCGTCCCGGAAGTCGGATCGCAGCGTGCCGACGAATTTTCCTTCGGCTGTGATAAAGCCCACAAAAAGCGAGCCGCCGCTGTCTCGGATCCTTCTGAGCGTCAGCCAGTCCCCTTCTTTTACGCCGGAAATATTGCCCGTTTCTTCTTCCGGGAAGGTCATTACCTCCAAAGGCACGGTTTCGACGGTCGTATAAAAGTCGAACAGCACGTCCTCCGGGTACCTTTTCTCCTTTCGGTGAAGAAAACGATAGATCCCGCCGACGGCTTTACAGAGGAGCGCAAGCAGAAGCACGGCTCCGAAAAGGACAAGGATCACGACGATCGTTTTTTCACCGTTTGTCATGTAAAGTTCTCCCCCTTTCGTCTTTGTCATTGTCCTGCGGCTCATGTGCGGCTCATATGGGAAAAAGGTCTTGACAAAAAGCCGCAGGCGTGGTAAAATAACAGAAAAAACAACAGAAAGTAAAAATCAGAATTATCGGGGTGTGGCCCAATGGTAAGGCGCTTGGTTTGGGACCAAGATTGCGGGGGTTCGATTCCCTTCACTCCGATGAACGTCTGCCGGGTATGCTGTGCCCGGCAGATTTTTTATGCCCGCCGTGCAGGAACCTTCGTATCACTCGTCACGGGGTATAACGACCCGTCTGTTGGCTCAGACCTCCGCAAAAACATGCTCCTCGGCGCTCTTTCTTGCAAGAAGGCACAGATACGCCGAAGCGATGCCGTCACGGAGTCCGCAGGTCGAAGGAGCGCCGCCGATAGTATCGACAAAGATCTTTGCGAGAACGGCGTCGCCGCCGCCGTGATTACCGCTTCCGTTTACACGGTACACGTCGCACCTTTCCTCGAAGTGACGGAATACGGTGATGCGGTCGGTACGCCAGTCGAATTCCAGCGTCGCCTTATGACCGATGACCCTCGCTCCCCTCTTTCCCGCCATCTTCCGGGCGACGAAATTCTGGGTATACACGGCGTGGACGCCGTTCGTATATTGCAGAATGGCGCTGTTGCTGTCCTCGATGGTAGCGCCTTTTGCGAAAACGCAGTAGTCGAAGGGGCTGAATGATTTATTTTGGTCGGGAGTATACTCGGGGCATTCGTCCTTTTCGGGACAGTCACGGCAGAAAAGAGGCTCGTCCTTCGTAAGACCGTAGACCGTCTTGGAGGACACGGCACAGATGCTCTTCGCCGTAAAGCCGCAGAGATAGTTTATGTAATCGAAATCGTGGGTCGCCTTCTGCAGGAACTGACCGCCGGTCTCGGAAGCGTCCCGGTACCACTTGTGGTAATAGCCGATGCCGTAATAGACGTTGTTCCACGCCTGGATCTGGGAGATCGTTCCGAGTGCGCCGGAATCGATGATCTCCTTTGCCTTCCGGACGTGCTCGGTAAGCCGCAAAGGGAACGAGACCGTCACCTTTTCACACGCCTCCGGGTATTTTTCAGGAAGTCCTTTCAGCGTCTCAAGCTGTTCAAAGCTCGTGCAGACCGGCTTTTCGAGGAAGAGCGGGATATTCTTTTCGATGACTTTTCCGGCGAGCTCTGCATGGAGCGAGCAGCGGGTACCGATGCAGACGCCGTCCGGACGGCAGGAAGCGAGCATTTCGTCGGCGCTGTCAAAAAATCGTATTTTTGAAACGTCGAAGCCTTTAATCGAAAGCTCCTCCCGGATCTCCCCGCACCGCACGTCCGCCACAAAGGCGAGTCTTGCCTTTCCGGTCTCGAGGATCCTTTGCAGCATACTGCTCATGCGGCTTCCGAGTCCGATGATGCCTATATCGTACATGTTCATATCTCCCTCCGAATGGTATTCTGTTTTCATTATAGCACAAAGACGGCGGAATGAAAAGACAAAAACTGCTGAAAATCAGCACGATTCTGCTGTAAAAGTTCAATATTTCCGATTCTTTGCCCTTCGTTCTTGACAAAACGGGTGAAAAGGACTAAAATAGCCGTACGGGCAAAAACACTTTTGTTAATAATATATTGAGGTGAATAGAATGTCAAGACTTACGGAAGAAAAAATAAAGGAGCTTATCCCGAATCTCGTCCCCGGTACGGTATTCCGGGATTATACCGAGGCGCCTTTTGAAATATTCGGGACGAAGATGGTAAACGGCGTTTTCTCCAAAGAGCTGATCCGTGTTCCGATGGAAAATTCCACCGGAGACGGCTGTGACGATCTGCGGCACATCACCACCGGCGTGCGCATCCGCTTCGGGACAGACGCCCGGACGCTTGCCGTCATCGGCTGTACCGGCGACATCATGCCGTTCCGCATGAAGAACGGCTTTGATATAAGGGTGACCTACGAGAACGGAACTATCCAGTCGTGGCACGCAACGAGAAACGGCTACACCGGCGTGAACGGCGTTGTGGAAGGAGAAAAGATCCTTTTCAACGACAGCGCCACGGTATACTGCGCAAGACAGATGTGGCTGCTCCCGGGTGAAAAAGAGGTCGAAATCCTCTTCCCGCACTTCGGACCCTCCCAGTGGCTGGAGATCGGTACCGAAGAAAAAGCAGCGCTCCGTGCGCCGAGAAAATACACGGTGGAAAAGCCGGTCGCCTTCTACGGCTCCTCCATCACGCAGGGCATCAGCGCTTCCCGCCCCGCCTCGACCTATGAGGCGCAGGTCTCCCACATGCTGGACTGCAACTATGTCAATCTCGGCTTCTCCGGCTGCTGCAAGTGTCAGCGTCCCATCGTGGACTATCTGAAAACCCTTACGCTTTCGGCATTCGTATACGATTACGACCACAATGCGCCGAACTGCGAATATCTGCAGAAGACCCACGAGCCCACCTTCCTCGAGCTGCGGGAGGTCTATCCCGACATTCCCTTCGTATTCATGACGAAGCCCGACTTCCTCTGCAACGAAAGAGATGCCGCCGCCCGCCGCTGCATCATCTATACGACCTACTCGAATGCCCTCGCAAGAGGCGACCGGAACGTGTACTTCCTCGACGGAGAGACCCTCTTCAAGAAGCCCGGGGTGGATCCGTCTATCTGTACCTTCGACGGCTGTCACCCCAATGACCTCGGCTTCTGGTGCATGGCTCGCTCGGTCGCATCCGTTCTCTCAAAGGCGCTCGGCGTTCCGATGGTGCGCTGATACAAGCCTTGTCGGTCTTTCGAAAAGACCCGGCAAAACATAGAAATAAGGCAAAGTCCGAATCCGGGCTTTGCCTTTGTTTTTTGCCTGCTTTGTGCCGCTTTCTTTCACTTGATCTCCGTAACGATGGAGGAGGAATACTTTGCGGGCGACACCCCCGTCTGCTTCTGGAAAAAGCGGATAAAACTGTTGCGATGGGAATAGCCGCACTTCTCGGCGACCGAGGCAATGCTCTCCCCCGCCACCAAAAGACGCTTTGCACGGATGAGCCGCACGCAGTCGATGTAATCGCCGATTGTCTGCCCGGTCAGCTTTTTGAAATCGCTGCGGAGCTTGGCACTGCTGATAAAGAAGGCTTTGGCGGCGCTTCCGATCAGGTCGTGATCCCCGGAATTCTCATTGATGAAGTTCATGACGCTGTAGATGTACTCGTTTCTTGCCGGATCGTACGGCGGGCATGCCGTTTTCCGCACGCCGCTTTCAAGATTTGCCTTTTTCAGTGCTTTCCTTATTTCACGGAGGATCAGCACCACGAGCAGCTTCCTGCTCTCCTCGTCCTCTTTTTCCGCATCGAGCATGGCGCAGTAGCGATAGATCGACTCGAGGGTGTTCCATTCGAGAGGAATGCAGATAAGTCCCGGGGTGAGCATTTTCTCGGGGCTGACGCTCTCGTCGAGGTAGTTCTCGATGAAGCTCTCGGTGAAATTGATGTTGTACCGTTCAAAGGCTCCGTCGTAGGTGCTGTTTGCCCAATGAAGCGAGAAGGGACGGTACACCACGATGCAGGGACCGTGGCATTCGGCTCTGTCGCCGTCCACCGCCACCGTCATATGGCAGGAGCGGCATATTTTGATTTCCCAGTGGTCGTGGAAGTGGAATTCCTTCATCTTCCACCCGGGCGTATTCAGATAATCGATCCGCACCGTGTCGGTATAGCTGTAAAAGGCGTTCTGCATTTTTCCACCCCGTTTTCCTTCGTCCGTCTTTCATAAAAGTTGCATATTCGTATTATAGCACCGCATTTTCTCTCAATCAACAACAATTTCGATAAAATATGCAACTATTATGAAATTCGTGCCGAAATAAGTATGAAATACACAATTCCGTGTTCTGTTTTTCCCTTTATGTCCTCCTTCTTTTCTGCTATGATTATCCGAGAGGGAAATGACACCGTTTTCTGCGCTTTTTCCCCGTGAACGTATCATATGGTACAAAAACAAGCGTATTTTATACATTGACACAGAGCAATATGTATGATACAATGAAACCGTAAGACAAAGCCCGGACGGTTATTCCGCTGCTTCTCAAAAAAGAAAATGCACGGTTTCTCCGTTCCGGTCGATCGTCTTAAATCCCCTTATAACAAAGGGTAAAAGAAAGGTCAGGAAAAACGATGAAAAAACGAATGACAAAACTCCTGTCGCTGCTTCTTGCGGCAGCGTGCGTCTTCTCCGGCGCCGTGCTCTGCGCATCGGCGGAAGAGGAGACCCCGGACACCATCACCATTCCCTACAGCAAGATTTCCTGCGGCACGGTGGACAAGCATCCGACCTGCACCATCACCAAGGACTTTGAAAAAGACGGCAAAAAGGTGACGAAGGTCGTCCCCACTCCCGACACGGCGGACGGTGCGATTTCCCTTGACGCTTACACCATCAAAAACGTGGCAAGCGTTGACATCAGCGTCTACAAATTCGTTTCCGTCGAGTATTATTACGAATCCGAAAAGCCCCTCGAAGTACGTCCCCTCATCGGCATCATGAAGAACGGCGGCATCATGTCCGCTTCGGTTCAGAACCTCGCCCCCACAAACGGCGTTCTGAAGGCAAACGAATGGAGCACGGCTTACTTCTACTACGGTGAAAAAACAGACAAGAACCTCGACAGAACCTCCGACTGTCTGCTCCGTCAGATGCACTTCCAGCCCTTCGGCTCGACCCATGCCAAGGGCCTTTCCGCTGACGAAGCCTTCTACGTGGGCGACGTGACCTTCTATAAGAAGAACCCCGACGCAAGCGCCAAGGTCAAGGTCCAGTACGTAAAGGGCGATCCCGGCGCTCTCGGCAATATGGCGGACGAGGAGGTCACCTACGGCACCTCCTTCACCTTCCCGGAATGCGCCTATGAGCTTGAAGACGCTGCCTTTGCCGGATGGAAGTCCAGCCTTGACAACAAGATCTATCCTGCTGGCACCTCCGTCGTTCTGGAGCAGAGCATCGCTCTTACGGCGCAGTGGGAGCTGCTCGCTCAGCCGGACGGCTTTGTTTCTCTCTCCTTCCCCAAGTATCACGACGGCTCGGTCAATAAGAAAGCGAACGTGGAGATCACCAACGTCACCGAGGACGGCATCGAGAGCGTCCGGGTCGTTCCGCTGACCACCGAAAGCGGCGCCCTCACGGTAGACGGCTACCATTATCAGGGAGCCGGCGTTGATATTAGCAATTATAACTACGTTTACATACTCTACAAATATCTGTCCGACGCTCCCATCGACACCACCATGCGCCTGGGCGTGATGAAAAACGGCGGTATTCTCGACGCCTCCCAGTATTACCGTTCGGAGGATAAGATTTCCACCGGCTCCTGGCGCTTTGCTTCCTTTGATATCTCTTCGGTCCACGAGCATATCGTGGAAGGCACTCAGCCTATCATAAGGCAGCTTCACGTGGCTCCTCTCGGCGATATTCCGGTAGAAACCATGCACGAAAACGACATGATTTTCGTTGCCAACGTCATGTTCTTCAACGAAAGACCGAATATCGAGACCAGAGAGCCCTACATGACCGGCTACTCCGACGGCACCTTCCGTCCGAACAACACCATGACAAGAGCCGAGGCTTGCACCGTTGTGGCAAGAGTGACAGCCGGCGGCGACGGCAATATATCGGGACTTACGACCGATTACACCGACGTTGCGCCCGAAGCATGGTACGCAAAGTACGTTGGCTACTGCCGCAATAACGGCTTCCTCGCCGGTTTCCCCGCCGGAGCCTTCGACCCGGAAAAGGAGATCACGAGAGCCGAGCTTGCCGAACTCGTATACAACACCTCCCTTGCCAAGGGAAGCGGAAGCGTGGCATTCTCGGACGTAACAGCCGATCATCCCAAGTATGTTTCCATCATGGCGGCAGCCGGTGCGGGACTCATCAACGGCTACAGCGACGGCACCTTCAAGCCGGACAACACCATCACCCGTGCAGAGGTCGTTACGATCATCAACCGGGCACTCGGAAGAGATACCGACAAATCGATGCTCTCCAAGGACGTTCTGTACACCTTCCGTGACGTGGACGTGGACTACTGGGCATTCCCGCAGATTGCCGAGGCGACTCTCGGTCATCTCGTCTTTGAAGGCAAATGGGTAGGCTCCCTTACCGAGCCCTCCAACTTCATCACGAAATTCACCCCCGATTATGCGGCGGCAGACGCCAAGATTGCCGAGCTCGACGCTCTTTCCGAGCAGAGAAAGGCAGAGATCCGTTCCACTGCCTCCGACCTTTCGAGAGTGACCGGCAAGACCTACTACGTTTCCAATGACGGCAGCGACGCAAACGACGGTCTGACTCCCGAGACCGCCATCCAAACGCTCAACGCCGCAGGACGCATCTCCACCTCCGAGGGCGACGCCATCCTCTTCCGCCGGGGCGATATTTTCCGCGGTACCCTCGCTGCCCGCAAAGGCGTGACCTATTCCGCTTACGGCGAAGGCGCAAAGCCCATCCTCACCACCTCCCCCGAAAACGGTGCGGATCCCTCCAAGTGGACTCTCGTCGAGGGCTCGACGAACATCTGGAAGTACGCCAATACCTCCTTCCGTGACGTAGGCGTCATCATCTTCAACGAAGGCGAGGCATGGACCTACAAGGAAATGCCCGACTACCGCAACGACATGTACACCCTTCGCGGTACCGAAACTCCCTTCGATATGTTCGAGCAGATGGACAAGGATCTCGATATGTTCCACGACTCCTCCGAGGGCGTGGCGACCGGCGGCGTTCCCAAGAGAGCCGACTCCAACAACACCTATCTGTATGTAAGAAGCGACCTCGGCAACCCCGGCTCGAGATTCAGTTCCATTGAATTCGCCTACGGCTCCAACTGCATTTCCGTCGGCACCTCCGCCGAAAACGTCCTCATCGACAACCTCTGCATAAAGTACACCGGCTGTCACGGTATCGGCGCGGGAACTGTCAAGAATCTCACGGTGCAGAACTGCGAATTCGGCTGGATCGGCGGCTCCATGCAGCACTACAACGAGTCCGACGCCGCAAAGAAGGGCACCCTCACAAGATACGGCAACGCCATCGAAGTATACGGCGGCTGTGAGGGCTACAACGTCATCAACAACTACATCTATCAGGTATACGATGCCGGTATCACCCATCAGCACTCCGGCGGTGTGCAGATGAACGACGTGCTCTACAAGGACAACCTTGTGGAATACTGCACCTACTGCATCGAGTACTTCAACGGTCAGAGTGCGGACGGCGCACGAAGCGGCAACAACATCCTCTTCGACGGCAACATCCTCCGCAACGCCGGCTACGGCTTCGGCAATCAGCGCTACAACCCCAACAACGACGCCTGCATCAAGGGCTGGAGCAACTACAACGAGTTCGAGAACTTCGAGATGCGGAACAACGTCTTTGACCGAAGCAACAAGTGGCTGCTTCACGTGGGCACCATCCACAAAGCTTACCTTCCCAAGATGAGCGGCAACACCTATATTCAGAACTACGGCGGAGCGGCTTACATCTTCGGCACCTCCTCGGCGACCTTCCCCTACGACGCAACGGTCGAGATGCAGATCAAGTACGTTCTCGGCGATAAGGCGGCGCAGATCTACTACACAAGATAACACAGGTTTTCAACAAACAGCGACAAAAGTAAAAGCAGCGGTTCGGAAAAACTCCGGACCGCTGTTTCTTATTCGGTTTCTTATTCGGTTTCTTATTTGATTTCGCATTCGTTTTTTGTTCGGTTTCGGCTCAAAGACCGCATCGTGCAGAATGTCGGCAGCCACGGCGCTTCATCCGAACTTTGCAAAGAGAACGCTGTGGGGAGGAATGCGGAAAACGGTCTTTTCGCCATCGGCGGAATACTCGGCGTTCTGCTCCTCAAAATCACTGGGGGGAAGGATTTCTTTACCGTAGAAGAGCTTTGCAAGAAGGCACCTGCCGCGGCTTGTAAAGGCGTAATCCTTCTCCTCATCAAAGGAAGAATTGACGACGGTAACGGTGGTGACGCCGTCCTTTTCGGTGGCGAGCACCTCATCCCGGGCAAGGGCGATGCGTCCCCCGGCATGCTCCTTCATCAGCGTGAAAATTTTCCCCTGCGCCGTAAGGCTTGCCCCCGTCGGTGTCACGGAAACAAGTCCCTCATTCACCGCCTCGAAATGACAGCAGAGCCCGATCCCCAGGCTGTCCGCCTCGGCAAGGATGATATGGAACATCAGTGATGCAAAAATCCCCGCATAGACGTTTGTGGGCGTGTACCATTCGTACCACGTGTTCCACTCGTCAAAGGAGATCGACAGCTCCGGGTCGAGGCGCTTCCGTAGCTCCCGCAGGCGGTACCGGCAGCGGTCGGCAAAGGAAATGCACTGCTCATATTTCGTTTTCAGCTCGTCAAAGGAGGCGATACGAAGCTTGTCGTTGTAATAGTGATAGGATACGAGCTTTGCCACCTTTTTCAGCGGGTTGGCGCAGTGGACAGCCCACTCGGGCTTTGCGTACTGTCCCGAGGAGCAAAGCGTAATATCGGGGGAAACGGCAAGCATCGCCTCGGCGTTCGCTCTGGCGATCCGGCAGTAGCCGTAGGGGGTATTGTCCCCTTCCATGTGTCCGTAGCCCACCTCGTTCCCGAGAGACCAGAAGCTGACGCCGTAGGGCTCGGAGTGTCCTCTTTCGGCACGGAGCTTTCCGTAGGCTGTCGTTTCGTCTCCGTTGCAGTATTCCACGAGAGCCGCATTCTCCTCGGGAGTGTTCCATGCGGAATTGATGGTGATGTAAGGCTCTGCGCCGATCTTTTCGCAGAGAGCGATAAAGTCGTCCACCGACAGCTCGTGGTTATCGTAGCATCCCCCCTGCGGCTGCGTCTCGATGCCCATATAGGACTCGAAGGGCGCCCGCATATCCCTTGGAAGAAGCGAGTCAAACCAGCAGTATTCTCCCGCAAAATTGCCGCCCGGCCACCGAAGCACGGTAGTCCCGAGCTCCCGAAGCCGTTCGATAACATCGGGGCGCATCCCTCTGAAATTCTCCTTCGGCATAAGGGAAAGGGCGCCGAAGGTAACGGCTGTTTTTCCGGAAAGTGTCAGGCGAAGATCGGCGTCCTCCTCCGTCACCCCGGGAGTCAGTACGACCTCATAGCGTTTCCATTCCTCGCTGTCAAGAAGGATCTCGGCTTTGGCAAAGGGCTTTTCGGTTTTGCGCTTACAGAGAGAAACGACAAGGGTGGAATTTTTCCCGCCGCATTTTGCCACAGCGGCAATCTTTGCCACAGTGGCAAAGACGTATTCTCTTCCCTTCTGAACGGATATCTCCCTTTGAAGGATGCCGCCGCTTTCGCTTTCTGCCGTAATGACCACCGATTGGGCGTTGCACTCCAGTTTGCGGTTCATGTGGTATCCCGTGTCGGAATGTCTTGTATAAGGCGTTTTCTCATCAAAAGAGCAGCAGGTGGCTTTCCCGAAGGGATGCCAGTGATCGGCACAGCCGAGATTCAGCGGCTTTCCGGCAAATTTCCTGTTTTTCAGTATTTCCGCCGAGAGTCCGCCGTAGATGTCGGCTCTCGTATGCTCGAGATTATTGCCGAAAAGAAGCGGCGACACGGCGCTCGTCCCGGGCGTTGAAATATCGAAGACTTCTCCGTCTTTACAGCGGGAGATCGAAAACACCGTGTCTGTTTCCTTTTTGACGCAGGCGTTGCTGGATTCGGAAAGATCCGTCCTTTCGCCGGACAGAAGCTCGGTGATGCTGCAATGAAGGAGCGAGGCAAGAAGTGACGCCGAGGAAATATCCGGGAAGGCAAGTCCCCTCTCCCACTTGGACACCGCCTTGTCGGTGACGCCCATTTTTGCGGCGAGCTCCTTCTGCGTAAGTCCGCTCTTTTTTCTTTCGTCGGCAATAAAGGCGGCGATCTTCTGCATATTCACTTCTCTTTGACACTTCCTTTTTGTTTTCATTCGTTTTCATCCGGAACTGTTTCTGGCTCTATTGTACAATAAGCCCTGCCGTTTGTCAATCCACCGACGGTTTACAAAACGCAAAAAGCCCTCGCAGAAAAGACGGTGCTTCTGCGAAGGCTGTTCTCGGATAATATCGAAAAGATTTTCCGACTCACATCGGCAGCTTCATATGACGGAGCTGTTTTATTTCGTCAAGGCGCTTTGCCGCATCCCTGCATCGCTCCTCGAAAATGATGCGCAGCGTGTTTGTCACAAGCTCGTTGTGCGCCTCACAGCCGAAAATATTCTTCATACTTCTGGCGGACTCTGCATTGCCGTTTTCGGTATCAAGCTCGGAGAAGTCAAGGCGGCTTGCATAGCCGAGTCCTGCGTCCATGCACCAGGAGTCGAAGTATTCCCGAAGGAGGGCTTCATCGGCGATGGGCTTCTTTATGTAGTCGAGATACTGCATAAAATCGTCGTATTCTTTGCCGCAAAGGAGCGTATTCTTCTCGTCGTCGAAACGGTACGGAATGACATCAAAGGTCGTTTCTTTTGCGGAAACGTCGAGAAGCGTCATGTAGCCGACATACCACGCCTCCTCACAGCCGGTCCCGTGGGGGAAGAAGAAGTTGCCCATGCTGTAAACGATGGGTTTTCCGTTGTAGTATTCATTTCCCTGCGGGCAGTGGGTGTGCATGGCGATCACCGCCTCGGCACCGAGGTCGATAAAGTGACGGTACAGCTCGGCTTTTCCGGGAGAAGGGATGGGATCCTGCTCGTTGCCGCCGTGGAAGTAAATGACGGGAAGGAAGCCTTCGGCTTTGGCTTCCTTGATGGATTTTGTGACAAGACCGAGCCGGTATCCGGCGCTTCCGGCTCTGCCTGTGTCGGCAGTGCCGAATTCGTTTTCGCAGACGGCGAACACGGCAACCTTCACGCCGTCCTTTTCAAATCTCACGGGGCGGTAGGCTTCCTCGATGTTCTTCCCTGCGCCGCAGAAAAGATAGCCGTTCTTTTTCAGGACTTCCATGGTATCAACCATCGCCTTGTCGCCGTAGTCGCCGAGGTGGTTATTGGCAAGACCTACGGCAGTCGGACGAAGGACGTTGATATACTCGATGAATTCCGGCGAGGAAATGAGGTTGGGACCGCTTTTGATGATGGGGGTCAACTCCTCCTTCTTTCCGAAGATGTTTTCGAGATTGACCATGCTGAAATCGGCTTTGCGGAAGACTTCCGCCGTCTTGCCGAAGGCTTTTTCGCCGCCTGCTTTGTAATCGGTAACGCCGATGCCGTCAAGGTATTTGAAGGATATGTCGGAGGCAAAGAGAATCTTCATGATGTTTTCCTTTCGTTTTCTGTTATGTAGAAAAATGAATGTACAGGATGCCGTATCTTACGCCTTGTCGCTCTCGCCGAAGACCGATTCGGCATAGCCGGTGTATTCGTAAAGCGGGATGTGATCGACGATATAAACCTTTCCGGTCTTGTCACCGAGAAGAGAGGCGATCGTATTTCTGGCGGTCATATCCGTCACGGGCGATTCGGGATTGGGCGTGACCTTCACGGCTTTTTTCCGTCAAAGGTGACGTTCTCGCAGGCTGCCGTCAGACGGTGGCTGGCGATGCCCCCGCTGTAGGTGGGATAGGACAGAACGATGTCCCCGTCCCGTCTGCCGAAGCAGAGAAAAGGTACAGACTGCCTGAAACGAATATGAGAAAGAGAAAAAGCAGAATACCGACTTTGTGTTTTCGCATATTCCGACATCCTTTCAGTGTAATCGTAATAATCGTTATCTGTTACCGTTTAACATTATAATCCGGCATACGGCGTGAGTCAATGACATTTTTGATGAAAAAGGTGAAAAATATATCATATTTTTCAAAATGCGCCGGAATCCTGTGCCGGAGCGATTGACAAAGCCCCGGCGCTGTGGTATACTTTTTTCCGTCCGGACGAATCCCGGCAAAACCTGTCGGGGACAGAAGGCTCCGGCAAATACCGATATGAAACAAATCGAAAGGAAAGAAACCATGCGTACATACTTTACGGGCTCGACGACAAAGGACGCCGTGGGATACCGGTGCGGCGAAGTGATGCGTTTCGAGCTGACCATGAAGAACGAAAGCGGCTGCAGAGTGACCTGCCCTTATTTCCTCTGGGAAGCAAGCGGCGACGACGGACAGAAAAACAGCGGCAGGGTATCCGGTGAAGACGGCACGGTCGCACTGGAATTCTCAATGGCAAAGCCGGGCTTTCTCCACCTGAAGGTGACCCCTCTTGACGAAAACGAGAAGCCCATCGAAGGATACGAAATATTCGAGGGCGGCGCCGGAGCGGAGATCGAAAAGCTGGAGCAGGGTGCCGACGATCCCGGCGACTTCGACGAATTCTGGGAAGAGCAGTTAAAGCTCCTCGACGAGTATCCGAGCATACCTCTTTCGATGGTGAGACGTCCCGAGAGCGACGATCAATTCGACGTATATGACGTACAGCTCCCCGCCCCCGGTCCGAAGCCGGTATCCGGCTATCTTTCGATCCCGAAGGGAGCGATCCCCGGTTCCTGCCGGGCAGAGATCCGTTTTCACGGCTACGGCGTTTGCTCTTCGTGCATATACAAGATCCCGGGCGCCGTGACCCTCGACGTGAACATCCACGGCGTAGAGAACGGTCATCCGCAGGAATACTACGATAACTTGAGAGCAAAGGAGCTTGCGGGCTTCGGTTTCAATAAGGAAGAAAACGAAAGTCCCTACAACTGCTATTTCCGTTTCGTGATTCTCCGTGACCTTCTCGGCGCACGCTTCCTCAAGACTCTCCCCGAATACGACGGCAAGGGCATCCACGCCGCCGGCGGCTCGATGGGAGCCATGCAGTCGGTGCTGGTTGCCGCCCACGACAGCGACGTTGTGAGCCTTATGATCAACATTCCGTGGATGTGCGACCTCGGCGGCATTGAAAAGGGACGGATGAGAGGCTGGAGGCCCGACCTTCAGAAGGGCGTTCTCTACTACGACACCGCCATCAACGCAAAGCGTGTAAAGTGTCCCGTGAAGATCACCTGCGGGCTCGGCGACTACGTTTGCCCTCCGTCCACAGAGGTCATTCTGTGGAAGAATTTCAAAGCGGCAAAATCCATTGAATTCATACAGAACAAGACGCATCCGTATAATCCACCGGAGGTAATATCGTACAGAAGATAACGGTTTTCTGATGATTTTCTTCAGCATAAGGACGCTTCGGGATATACCTTTACGACATTTTGCCGCATAAGAAATCCGCAAAACAGATAACGGGAAAGCCCCCGGCTCATTGATTTGAGTCGGGGGCAAAACACTATCGCGCTGTTTATCTCTTGAGAAGCACGTCGTTTTCGTACTTCTTCACCGTATCAAGCCATGCGCCCCTCACCGGAACACCGGCACTTTCGCAGTAGTAGTCCCAAACGGCGGCGAAGGGATAGGACTTCATTTCCTCCACAAGCGCAAGTCTTGTGGTGTAGTCGAACTTGTTCTCCGCATCCTTCAGAGCGGCATTGGGCTCGAGAAGAGCCGTCAGAAGAGCCTTCTGGGTATTTCTTGCACCGATGACCCATGCGGCGATACGGTTGATACTGCCGTCGAAGTAGTCGAGGGCGACGTTCACTCTGTCCTCGTGCCTGTTGCGGATGATCTCCTGCGCAATGGCGTTGAGCTCGTCGTCGAGAATGACAACGTGGTCGCTGTCCCAGCGAACCGGACGGGAAACGTGGAGAAGAATCTCGTCAACAAAGAGGAGCAGCGAGGAGATCTTGTTGGAAATGACCTCGGTGGGATGGAAGTGACCGGCGTCCAGCGTGATCATCAGCTCTCTGTTCTTCATGGCGTAGCCCATGTAGAACTCATGAGAGCCCACCACGTACGCCTCGGTGCCGAGGCCGAAGACCTTGGATTCCACCGAATCCTTGGTGTATTTCGGATCCAGTTTCTCGGCAATGACATCATCGAGGGCTTCCGCCAGTCTTGCTCTGGGCGCTTCTCTGTCGTAGGGGATGTCCTTGTAGCCGTCGGGGATCCAGATGTTGTTGTTGGAGCGGATGCCGAGGTTCTTTCCGAAGTATTCCGAGATCTTGCGGCTTCTCTTGCCGTGCTCGATCCAGAACTTCCGGATGCCGGCATCGGGATGGGAAAGCGTGAAGCCGTCGCCGGACTTGGGATGCGAGAAGAAGGTGGGGTTGAAGTCAAGACCGATCTTTTCCTGCTTTGCAAAGTCGATCCATGCGTCGAAGCGGTCGCAGGACATGGTGTCTCTGTCCTCGTTCTTTTTGGGCTCGCAGTAGATGGCGTGAACGCTTGCCTTCTTCTTTCCGGGGATAAGACCGAATGCGAAGGACATGTCGGCGAAAAGCTCTTCTCTCGTTCTTGCCTTTCCCGGATGGTTGCCGGTCACGGCAAGACCGCCGTCGAGAGCGGCGTCGTTCTCGAAGCCTCCCACGTCGTCGCCCTGCCAGCAGTGGATGGAAAGGGGGATGTCTTTGAGCCGTGCGATGGCGGCGTCGGTATCCACGCCGATTTCGGCGTACTGTTCTTTGGCAAGCTCATAGGCTTTCAGTGTAGTCATTTTCTCTTCTCCTTATCTGCTCTTTATTTTTCAGTTTCTTTTTATTTTCAAATCAAAGATTTCCGGTGAGCTTCAGATAACGCTCGTAGCCCTCGTCCCACATACCGGTGTTTTCCGGCTCGTAGCAGTTTATCTCGAAGGAATCGGCAATGACGCTCCTCGCCTCGGCAATGTCCTTGATCTCGCCGTGAGCGATTGCCTGCACCGAGAGGTTGCCGAGCACCGTTGCTTCCACGGGACCGGCAAAGACGGGTCTTGCGCAGGCGGAGGCGGTGAGCTTTGACAGCGGCACTTCCTTTGTCCCGCCGCCGACGATGTTGATGAACGGCGCCTTCCTGCCGGTCATGTCGTCCAGCTCCTCTACCGTCCTGCGGTAGCAGAGTGCGAGGGAATCAAAGATACAGCGGACGGTCTCGCCCTTGTTCTCGGGAACGTGCTGTCCGGTCTTTTTGCAGTATTCGGCGATGCGTTTGGGCATATTGCCGGGGGTCTGGAAGCTGAGGTCGTTGGGGTCGATGATGCACTGCAACGGCTTCGAAGCCATCGCCATGTCCGACAGCTCGTTGAAGGAGAGCTTCTCCCCTTCTCTTGCCCACTGACGGCGGGATTCCTGCTCGATCCAGAGTCCCATGATGTTCTTGAGGAACCTGATCTTTCTTTCGGCACCGCCCTCGTTGGTGATGTTGTAGCCGAACGCCTTGTCGTTCGTGATGGGCTCGGGAATCTCCCGTCCCATGAGCGACCAGGTGCCGCTGGATATGTATACGAAATCGTCGTTCTTTGCGGGGACCGAGATCACGGCGGAAGCGGTATCGTGGGAAGCGGCGGCGACCACGTCCGCCTTGATGTCGCCTACCTCCTCCAGGATATGAGGAAGGAGCTTTCCGCACTTGGTTCCGGGCTGTACGATATCGCCGAGGATCCTTGTGGGGATGCCGAGCTTTTCGATAAGGTCGGTCGCCCATTTTCTCTCCTTGGCGTCCAGCATCTGCGAGGTGGAAGCGATGGTGTATTCGGTCTGCTTTACGCCGGTGAGGAAATATTTGAGAAGGTCGGGAACAAAGAGCATGCTTTCGGCATTCTCAAAGACGTAGGGTCTTTCCTTGGCGTGGCAGGCAAGCTGGAAGAGGGTGTTGAAGTTCATGAACTGGGTGCCGGTCCTGCCGTAAAGCTCCTTCTTGCCGAGTGCTGCAAACACCTCGTCCATGATGCCTTTCGTCGTTCTCGGGTCACGGTAGCAGTAGGGGTTCTCCATAAGCTTTCCCGCCTTGTCGAGAAGACCGTAGTCCACGCCCCATGTGTCGATGGCGACAGACGCTATGTCCTTATTGTCGCCGAGTGCGCAGATCCGCAGAGCGTTCTTGATTTCGGTGAAGAGTGCGAGGGTATCCCAGTAGAGGCTTCCTCCGATATTGACCACGTTGTTGTCGAAGCGGTGGATCTCCTCAAGAGATATTTTCTTTCCGTCAAAGTGTCCGACGATGCCTCTGCCGCTGGAAGCGCCGAGGTCGATCGCAAGCATTTTAAGGTCTGCCATATTCCCATTCCTTTCTGTTATGCCGACATATGCCGCTTAATTTTCATTTTCTGATACCCGTTTATTCGTTTTCGGGACACCGCCCGATATTATACACCGAATGTTCCCGTTTGTCGTGGGGATTTCGGCACAAAATGCGGAGAGTCCGTAGGGTATTCGTACACGATGCCGAAAAACCGACCGACTTATCTTATTTGAGGTTCACCACGGTGACGCCGCTGTCGCCTTCGCCGTAAGCGCCGTTGCGGAAGGAATCCACCCGCTTGTCACGCCGCAGGTGCTGCTGGATGACGCTGCGCAGGACGCCGGTGCCTTTACCGTGGATGACGGTGATGGTCCCGAGGTTGGCAAGCACGGCTTCATCGAGGTACTTATCCACGGCAAGCCAAGCGTCGTCGCCGATCATGCCCCGCACGTCCACCTCGGCTCTTACCGACTGCGAGACCGCCGGCGTGCTCATGCCCTTGCGATTGCCGCCGCTGCGGTATTTGTCAAAACGGTCCGGCTTCTTTTTCTTCGCTTCCTCACCGGCAAGATCTTCCATCAGCTTGAGGTTATCCGGCAGGGTTTTGAGCTTTGCAAAGCCCACCTGCACAAGGACGTTGTCCTTGTCGAACTTCTGGATGACGCCCTGCTGCTTCAGATCCCGGACGTATACCTCGTCCCCCGCCTTGAAGGGTCTCGAGGGACGGTAGACCTCCTCGGCTCTCTCGAGATCGAGCCCCAGCTTTTCGCCGGTCGATTTGACCTTGGAGGAAACGTTGGCTCTTGTTTCGGCAAGTTTCTTGGCAAAGTCCTCCGCTTCCTTCTGACGGCGCAGCTCATCCAGCTCTTCAAAAATATAGTCCGAAGCCGCCTTTGCGGAATCAATGAGCTTTCTCGCTTCCTTTTCCGCTTTGGCTTCCAGCTCCGAAATGCGCTTGTTCAGCTCGTCTCTGTCCTTCTGCGCCTGCGCCTTTTCCGAGGCAAGCTCGGCACGGAGGGCCCGTACCTGCTCCCGCTCGGCTTCAAGACCGCTTCTCGTATCCTCCAGCTCATTGACCACCGTTTCAAAGCGCCGGGATTCACCGGGGACGTACCCCTTCGCATTGGAAATGATATCCTCCGAGATCCCGAGCCGCTGCGCTATGGCAAAAGCGTTGGAGCGTCCGGGAAGACCGATGGTGAGCTTATAGGTGGGACGGAGCGTTTCAAGATTGAACTCGCAGGAGGCGTTGGAAACGCCGGGGGTATTGAGAGCGTAAGCCTTCAGCTCCGCATAGTGGGTCGTTGCGCCGCAAAGGCACCCGAGCTCTCTCATCCTTTCAAGGATTGCCTCGGCAAGAGCGGCGCCCTCGATGGGGTCGGTGCCCGCTCCCAGCTCGTCAAACAGGACGAGAGAGCCTGCGTTCGCTTTTTTCAGTATATCAACTATATTCACCATGTGTGCCGAGAAGGTGGACAGCGACTGCTCGATGCTCTGCTCGTCGCCGATGTCTGCAAGGATCCCCGTAAAAACGGGAACGACAGACCCGGTGGCACAAGGCAGATGCAGTCCCGACTGCGCCATCAGCGAAAACAGTCCGAGGGTCTTAAGCGTCACGGTCTTACCGCCGGTATTGGGTCCCGTGACGACCAGCATATTGTACTTGCCGCCGACGCTGACGTCGATGGGCACTACCTTCGTCTTATCGAGAAGAGGATGTCTTGCCCGATGCAGGTCGATGAGGCGGCGCTCGGTGATGATGGGGGCTTCCGCTTCCATCCGGAAGGAAAGCTCGGCTTTGGCAAAGATCACGCCGAGATCGCACAGCACGCTGAAATCCTTGTCCAGCATCTCCGAGAACCTCGACACCTCGGCGGTGAGGTGGTAGAGGATCTTTTCGATTTCCGCCTTTTCCTTGACCTCCAGGACACGAAGCTCGTTGTTCGCCTCCACCACGCCCATGGGCTCGACAAAGAGAGTCGCACCGGAGGCGGAGGTATCATGCACAAGACCCTTTATTTCGTTCCGGTACTCGGCACGCACCGGGATAACATACCGTCCGTTTCGCATGGTGATGATGTTTTCCTGCAGATACTTTGAATACTCCGAGCCGGAGACGTACTTCTGCAGGCTTTCCCTTGCCTTGTTGCCTGCCGCCTTCATCTTGCGGCGGATGTCGAAAAGCTCGGGAGTCGCATTGTCGGCGATCACGTCCTCCCCGAGAATGGCGCCGGTAATGGCTTCGTAGAGATATTTGTTCGTGACGAGCTTTGCCTTGAACTCGTACAGCGTCGAGTCCGGCAGAAGCGATTCGCCGAAATACGAGGTCACGCTCGAGGCTGCCCGCAGGACGTCGGCGACCGAGAGAAGCTCGGTGGTATTCAGCGAGGCTCCCTTATCCGCACGGAACAGAGCGGCGCTGATGTCGTGGATCCCGCAGAAGGAGGGCGAGCCCTTGGTGACGGTAAGCGCCTTTGCCTCGGTGGTCTGCTTCTGCATCGTCGTGATGAAATCCCGGGACACCGACGGACTTATCATTTTTATCCGTTCGATGCACCCCTCAAAGGGAGCGCAGTCGCAGAGCATGTCGAGTATTTTGTCAAATTCAAGAGTTTTCATCGCCTTGGAAAAGGCGCCGAGGGCGAGGTCATTCACCGAGTCGGAGGTAAAAACTCTTTTTTCTTCGATGTTTGCGTTCAAATTTACACCTGACCTTTTGCTGCTATGGTTTTATAATAGCTCAGCGTTTTGAAATTCTTTTCGGTATGTACGATGAGATACTGCTCGCAGATCGTGCAGAATTCACGGACGTACTTATCCGGGATCTTATAGGACAGCATTTTGTTCTGCGGCAGCGTGCAGATACAGCGGACGGCGTTAAAAGTTTCGGGCGAAACGGCATAGCCGTCCTTGGAGATCTCAAAGTCCTCCCGTGCGGCGCATTTCTCGCAGACAAAGCCGCCCTGCTCCAGTTCAAAGACAGTCCGCTTTTCGGGACCCGGCAGTTTTTCACCGCAGGCGGCACAGGTATCAAAATTCGGGGAGAAGCCGAGGATGCACATGGCCTGCAGCTCGAACGCCGCCTTGACCTTCCACGCCGGAACCTCCTTTTTGTTGGCGAGAGCATAGACGCTGTTGAGGACGAGGCGAAGCATTTCCGATTCGTCGTTCTCCTCCATGCACACCTCTTTTGCAACCTCCGCGAAGTACGAAGCAAGCGCCACCGAGCCGATGTCGTCCCGAAGTCCCGTGAAGCTGTCCTTCACCTCGATGGAGTCGAGCCACAGACGGTCGTTCCTTTTGACGAAGCCGTAGGTGGAATAGCAGAAGAGATTCGCTCCCGCTCCCCTTTTGCTGTTGATATTCTTTATGCCTTTGGCGATGACCGTCATCTTGCCCTTTTTGGAGGTGAGGATGGTGAGGATCTTGTCGTTCTCCCCAAGCGCCACCTCGCCGATGACGATCGCATCGAGTGTCAAGTCAAAAGCCATACCGCTGTCCTTTTCTTTCGTTTATTTCGGGTATTTCGGGGAATAGTCCCCCTGCGTCAGTCCAGATCCTCTTTCTTGAAGCCGAAACGGTTGAGGGAAAGCTCGCTGTCCCGCCAGTTCTCCTTGACCTTTACCCACGTGTTGAGGTAGACCTTCTGACCGAGGAAGGCTTCCATGTCCTCTCTTGCGAAGGTGGATATCTTCTTGAGGGTGCCGCCGTCCTTGCCGATGATGATCTTCTTGTGCGCTGCTTTTTCGCAGTATATTTCGGCTCTTATGCTGATAAGACCCGACTCTTCCTTGAAATCCTCGATGACCACCGCCGTACCGTGGGGAATCTCGTCGTCCAGCACCCGAAGGAGCTTTTCCCGGATGATCTCGGCGCAGATCTGCCGCTCCGGCTGATCGGTGTACATTTCCTTCGGGAAGTACCAGCGCTCCTCCCGAAGATAGGGACGAAGCTCACTCATCACGATGTCCACGCCGTCGTTGAAGAGAGCGGAGATCGGGATCACCGAGCCGAAATCGTAGAGCTTCGAGAACTTGTCGATGGTGACGAGCAGTCTGTCCTTTTTGCCGGCGTCGATCTTATTGATGACGAGGAGGGCAGGAATGCCCGCTTTTCTGATTTTCTCGACGATGGCAAGATCCGCCTTTTCCGGCTCCTGCCCCGATTCGATAAGATACAGAATAACATCGGTGCCGGAAAGCGTATCGTCGGCGGACTTCATCATGTACTCGCCGAGCCGGTTTTTCGGCTTATGCATACCGGGCGTATCGAGGAAAACGAACTGACTGTCGCCCTCGGTGTAAATGCCGGTGATGCGGTTGCGGGTGGTCTGAGGCTTGTTGGAAACGATGGCGACCTTCTCGCCGATGATGGTGTTCATGAGGGTGCTCTTGCCCACGTTCGGACGTCCGATGAGGGCGACGAAGGCGGTCTTCGTGATCTTCGGCTCTTCGGGACACGGCATTTTCGCCGGTTCTTTTTCGGCGTCATCCGTCACCTTTTCGCCTTTTCTCGAAAGACCGAGAGAGGCAAGGACCTCCTCGCAGGTGTCGTTCATATACTCCTCGTCCTCTTTGGAGGTCTCGTGGTCGTAGCCGAGAAGATGGAGCACCGAATGGACGGTGAGGAAGCACAGCTCTCTTTCAAGGGAATGCCCGTACTCCTCGCTCTGCGTCAGCGCCTTTTCGGCGGAAAGAACGATATCGCCCAGAGCGACGGGTTCCCCCTCCACGATGGAATCCTCGTCGATTTCTCCGTTTTCGAGGAGCGGGAAGGACAGAACGTCGGTGGGAGCGTCCTTGCCCCGGAAGTCACGGTTGAGCACCTGAATGGCGTTGTTGTCGACAAAGGTCACCGAGACCTCGCAGTCGAATTCCACCTCTTCGTATTCGAGAGCCGCATTGACGGTCTTTTTGATAAGGGCTCTCAGGGCGTTTGTGATCGGCACCAGCTTCTGATCGTTTTTCGTGTATATCTTGTTTTTCATTCTCAAATATCCTCTGTTTTTCGTATTTTCAGCCGATTTTTTATCTTTATCCGCCGTTATCTGTTTTTGTTCTCGGCGTGCTTTTCGTACGCCTGGATGATCTTCTGCACGAGAGCGTGCCGCACCACGTCCTTCTCGGTGAAGCGGTGGGTGTGGATGCCTTCGATGCCGGAAAGGATTTTGACCGCCTCCACAAGTCCCGAGCGCTTGCCGTCGGGAAGGTCGATCTGGGTGATATCGCCGGTAACGACCGCCTTGGAGCCGAAGCCGAACCGGGTGAGGAACATCTTCATCTGCTCGGGGGTGGTGTTCTGCGCCTCGTCGAGGATGATGAAGGAATCGTCAAGGGTGCGTCCCCGCATATAGGCAAGAGGCGCTATTTCGATGATGCCCTTTTCCCGGCTTTTTTCAAAATTCTCGGCGCCCATCATTTCAAAAAGAGCGTCATACAGAGGACGGAGATAGGGGTCAATCTTGTTCTGCAGATCGCCCGGCAGAAAGCCGAGCTTCTCCCCCGCCTCCACGGCGGGTCTTGTGAGGACGATGCGGTTCACCTGCTTTGCCCGCAAAGCATTTACCGCCATCGCCACGGCGAGGAAGGTCTTGCCGGTTCCCGCCGGTCCCACGCCGAAGACCACGGTGTTGTTCTTTATCGCCTGAATATATTTTTTCTGTCCCACCGTCTTTGCCTTGATGGGCTTTCCCTTGTTGGTGATGCAGATGCAGTCGCCGGTCAGCTCCGCCAGCTCCTCGCCGTCGCCGTCCTTCACCATGCTGATGACGTACCGCACGTTCTGCTCGGTGATGTTGCCTCCGTAGAGCGCCATGCGGGCAAGATAATCCACACAGCCGGCGCCTCTTTCGCAGTTTTCCCCCTCGCCAAAGACGGCTATTCCGTCCTCCTTGGCGCTGAGGGTGACCCCGAGCTCGCTCTCTATGATTTCGGCATAGCTGTCAAAGCTGCCCAAAACGCAGCGGATCTGCTCTGCCGTAAGTCCGGTTACTGTTTTTTCCGCCATAGACACATTCCTTTTCGTTTATAGACACTATACGGCTCCATATTACAATAAGCCGTATACATTTTACCATATCCCGTACCGTTTTGCAATACCTTTTTTCAATAAAATATATGCGATCATTCAAAAAAGCGGCGTCATTTTCCCTTCCGGCGCCCCATTATCCGGGCTGTCCCGGCGTTTTCGGAGGCTTTGGAGAAGCCGCCGTCAGCTCCTCGGCAGGAAGTCCCACGTCCCGTATGCATTCCACCCGGCAACGGAGGAGAAAAAAGGAGTCCTCCGGTGCATCTTCATCCGAAAGGATTTCCTCCGAAAAGGTCTCGCACAGCACCTCGGCGTCGCAAAGCTCCTTTGCCAGAAGGTCGTACATCTTTTCGTATGCCGCCTCTCTTGCCGACGGGATATCGAGGTTTTCTCCGGTGAGCACGACCTCCCTTTCGGTAAACTCAGTGATAGACAACGGGAAGGTGACCTCATCGAGGATCCGCAGTTTTTTCGTTTCCCGTGCGGTGTCGTACCGTTCAAAACGGCAGTATGAAAACGGCGAACGCACCTCGGGAAGAGATTTCCCGAAAAAACGTACCCGAAAGCTCTTCGCCCTTCGTCCGGTGTAGCTTTTCGACGTGCAAAGCAGCGCCGTTTTCACCTCGAAGCTCTCCTCGGTGACGGCAAACGCCCGCCCTTTGGCGCCGTTTGAATACTCGCCGCCGTTGTTCCCGATAACCGTCGGAGCGATCAGCGTCTGTCCCTTCAGCACCGTCTGTCCTTTTGAAAACAGCGGCGTTCCCTCGTCGGCGTCGATGCGGAGGATCACACAGTCACGGTCGGCGGCGATGCCGGCATCGGAAGGCGGCAGTTCGTTTTCCGGTATTTCTCTCTCCCCCACCTCCACAAAAGCCACGTTTCCCGCCCGATTGATCGCCAGATGGGAAAGACTGCCGTCGTAAAGCAGCACCTTCGTCCGTATTTTGTCAATATCGGTCTTTTTCCATACGCTCCCCACCCCAAAGCCGCATTTTTCAAGACTTTCGAGGATCTGCGCATCGCTGCCGGCATCGTTTCCGGTGATGCGGATATCCCACACGACAAGGCTTTGCAGATAGACCAAAAACAGCCCGGCAAGGAGCCCGAAAAGCAGTCCGCACCGGCGGCGGTAACGGCGAAGGACAGACGGAAGTCCCTTTTCGGTAACCGTCATGCCGTCAAATCTTTGCAGAAAGCCGTCGTTTCCGAGAGTCTCCGCATCCTTACTTCCACAGTAGAATTCGAGATATTCCCCTTCTTCGGTATGCACGGAATAGATTTTATCGGCGTACTTTGTGAGAAGATGTCCCGCAAGCGTGCCGGGACTTTGCGTGGGAATGACAAAATGCCTGCAGCCGGAAAACAGATAGCGCACGTTTTTCATACCGGACGTTTCCCCCTTCCTTCATCCGTTCTTTTCAAACGAAAGACCGGTGATATTGCCGCAGATGCGGACGATGCTTCTCTTGAAGCATCCCATATAAAGCCCTCTTCCCGAGACGGTGATTTTTGTGTCTTTTGCCGCAAGGCGGATAAGGCTTTCCCCGTATTCCTCGATCCGGAGATTCCCCTCCACGTACATTTCCCGGTTTTCCGAAAGGACGATATCAAAGCTCTTCAGCACCCTTGCTTCGCCGCTTTCACGCAAATCGGAAAGCTCCCGCAAAAGCCCCCGGTACAGTCTTTTTCCTCTCGTCATTGCCATAAGCACTTCCCCTTTTCGATAAATTCTGAAAAATCAGCATCCAACGAAAAATATGAAGGCATAGCCGCACTTTATGCAGAATAGCATAAAGAAGAGGCAGCGTGCCGGCGTGACGCAGGTATTTTTAGTGCCAAGCGTGACGCATTGAAGAGAGGAAGCAGGAAATCATGTTGAAACAAGAAAACCTACTGTCGGAAAAGCGCCAAAGCAGCGAAAATGCGAAGCGGCGGAACCGCTCTTTCAAAAAAATCGTCACATTTTGTAAATTCCGCATGGCTTTCCCGCTTTCGATTTTCTTTCTGCTTGCGCTTTTTGCGTTTCCGAGCCTTGTAAAAAGGGCGGCTTTCGCTGCGATCGTTCTGTGCGGAAGGGTTCTTATCCCCTCGCTGTTCCCGTATATTGCGGCGGTTCGTCTTTGCTGCGGGATGCTTTCACGAAACAGGCGCCGAAAGTCAGAAAAAGGCATTTTTGAAAAGGTAGTCGGTTTTCCCTTTTTCTGTATCGTTCCCCTGCTTCTCGGCTTTCTGTCCGGCTTTCCTTCGGGGGCTGTGACGGCGGCGGAAATGGTGCGCAGCGGCGACCTTTCGGGAAGCGAAGCCGATAACTTTGCGGCGCTTTCCTGCATCGTCAGCCCCGCCTTCTGCGTTGCTTTCGTGGGAAGCGGGATCTTCGGCTATTCCATGTACGGGCTTCTCGTTTACGCCTCGGTTTTCTTCGGAAGCGTCGTATCCTACGGAGCCGTGCGATTGCTATTTCCGTGCAAAAAGTCAGTTATTTCCGCATTTTCCGGAAGTCATAAAGAAGAGAAAAACACCCTTCGCACCCTCTGCGATGCCGTATTCGGTTCTGCGGAAACCATGCTGACGATCTGCGGCTTCACGGTGTTTTTTTCGGTCGTCTCCGCCCTGTTTTCCCGCATTTTCATCGGCGTATTGGGAGAAAGATTGACCAATCTCATATCCGCCTTTTTCGAGATCTCGGCGGGAACCTTGCATTTTTCCGCCTGCCCTTTCGGGGAAAGAATGCGCCTTACGAGCATGCTGTGCGCCTTCGGCGGGCTTTCGGCGATTTTTCAGGTGATCTCGGTTCTTGAGGATGCGGGGCTTTCCGCAAGACGATTTGTGCTGGTGCGGGTACTCTCCGTCTTTGTTTCGCCGCTGTTCCTTTCGCTTTTTTCCCGGGGATATGCTCTTATCGCTTACGGAAATAGCGGAATGCACAGCCCGGTCGTTCTCTCTTCTGCCGGGGTTTCTTCGCCGTCCTTCGCTGTTTTTGCCGCCGGTGTCTGCGCTCTTTTTTCCGTCTTTCTCTTTATTTCTTATTTTGCGATGAAAAACCATAAAAAAAGCAAAGGATAAGCCTCTTTTGCTCTTGCAATTCGGTGCGGAATATGGTATACTTGTAATGTAATATAGCGTATTGTTTGCAATCAGCGGCAAACTGCAGAATGCGGAAGGAAGGGACCCGGCCTTGAAGAGCAAAGCGGAAAGCGAGATCACGAAATGCTGTGCCATGTGCGAATATTCTCTGCATATAGCAGCGGATGATTCTTTTGTCTGCAAATACAGGAACAGACTCCGCAAGACGGAAGCCGAGGACGTTTGCCGCCGTTTTTCTCTCGACCTTCTGAAGATCGAGCCGCCTCCAAGGCGGATATTCCGTGCCGACGAATAATCGCCGGGAATGTGTCATTTACGGCTGTGCCCGTTTAATTTTCAGTAATTCATAGAAAACCCGAAAGGATGATGTAAAATGACAAACGTAGAACAGAAGCTCTTTGAGACCGGTCTTATCCCGGTCGTCGTTCTCGATGATGCGAAGGACGCTCTTCCCCTTGCGAA
Organism: Eubacteriales bacterium; assembly: GCA_045600125.1. Classification (GTDB taxonomy): domain Bacteria; phylum Bacillota; class Clostridia; order Oscillospirales; family CAG-382; genus SIG622. The sequence continues at coordinate 48,987 of JAZRXH010000116.1, forward strand.
GGCGCTGTATAACGGAGGCATCAAGGCAGCGGAGGTCACCTTCCGTACCGATGCGGCAGCCGAAGCCATAAAGCTCATGTCCGAAGCCTATCCCGATATGCTCATCGGCGCCGGCACGGTGCTCACCACCGAGCAGGCAGATGCGGCTGTGGCAAGCGGTGCGAAGTTCATCGTCAGCCCCGGACTCAACCCCACCGTGGTAAAGCACTGTCTTGACATCGGTGTGTCGGTCGTTCCCGGCACCTCCAACGCATCGGATATCGAGCTTGCTCTTTCCCTCGGTCTCAAGTTCGTCAAGTTCTTCCCCGCAGAAGCCGCCGGCGGCGTTGCCATGCTGAAGGCTCTCTGCGCTCCCTACAAGGGCGTGAAGTTCATGCCTACCGGCGGACTGAGCGAAAAGAATTTCGGCGATTATCTGGATCTTGACTGCGTTCTCTGCGCCGGTGCAAGCTTCATCGCCAGCGGCAAGCTCATCAAGGAAGGCGCCTTCGATAAGATCGAAGAGATCGCAAGAAATACCGTTACCGCCATGCACGGCTTCAAGGTCGTTCACGTGGGCATCAACGCCGGCAGCGCCGAAAACGCTTCCGCAATCGCCGCACAGTTTGCTCCCTTCGGTCTTGCCGTTGCCAAGGACGGCGAGAGCAGCATGTTCCTGAACAAGGACATCGAGCTCATGAAGAAGCCGTGGCTCGGAACGAAGGGGCATCTTGCCGTCCAGTGCAACAACATCAAGAGAGCCGAAGCTTACCTCAAATCCATCGGCGTAAAGTTCCTCGAGGACACCAAGAAGATCGACGCCAAGGGCAACTACAAGGCCGTTTACGTTGACGGTGACTTTGCGGGCTTCGCCGTTCACCTCGTGCAGAAATAAGCATCGTTTTGCGTCCGGCATCGGCTTTGACTATGGCTGCTGCCGGACTTTTTTATTTTACATAAAATCAAAATATCGGAGGAATTATGCCGAAAAACTCTGAAAAAGCAAAAGCGGCGCTTCTTCGCGCCTATGACCTTCTCTGTGACGTAACGCCGCTTCGTTACGACTGCGGCTCCCTGTGCGGCTCTCTCTGCTGCAAGGGAAAGGACGGGAACGAGGACTACGGGATGTGGCTTTTGCCGACCGAAAGAGAGCTTCTCGAAAACGAGGGCGCCTACCGCTTTTCCAAAGCCGAGGACGGCACCGAAACGGCGGTCTGCTTCGGTCATTGCCGCCGCTTTATGCGTCCCTTTGCGTGCCGCATCTATCCGTACTATGCAAAGCTCGAAAAGAGCGGGAACGGCCGGATCAACATCCGCATAAAGCGGGATCCGAGAGCGGCGCTGAGCTGTCCTCTTGCAGAAGATGACACCTATCTTCGTCCCACCCCCGAGTTCGTGCGGTGTGCCGGAAGAGCGGTGCGTGTCCTTCTGAAGGACGAGGCGATGCGAGAGGAGCTGTTCTCTGTCAGCGACTTCCTCTCTGAAATCGAGGAAATGAGAAAGAGATTTTTCAAAAACGATTGACCCTTCGCAAAAGGAGCGGAAAGATGTGCCGAAAACCGTAAAAACTGTGCCGTTCCGTGCAGTTTTACGAAAATTTTGCTTGCAAAAAGTGTAAAACCGTTGTATAATAAAAGAAGAATGAATTTTGCGCAAATACACCTTGTGAGGAGCCTTTTATGAACAGACGTACTGCCAGAGAGATCACGCTTTGCCTGCTTTTTAATTTCAGCTTCCATGCCGAGGAAAAGCCGGAGGAGCTGCTCGACCTTTATCTCACCTACATTCCGGATGCGGACAACGGCATCATTCCCGAGGAGATCCGGAAGGACAACTATATCTCCGCCACCTATTTCGGCGTGACCCAGAAGCTCAACGAAATCGACTCGCTCATCGAAAACGCTTCGGAAAACTGGAAGCCCGACCGTATTTCCCGTGTCTCCCGCTCGATCCTTCGTCTTGCGGTATACGAGCTTCTGTATACCGACGATATCCCTCCGAAGGTGACCATCAACGAGGCGGTGGAGCTTGCCAAGAGATTTGACGACGACAACGGCTACACCTTCATCAACGGCATCCTCGGTGCCGTCGTGCAGAAGCTGACCAACGGCAAAGCCGAGCAGGC
>JAZRXH010000117.1:0-4274 GCA_045600125.1 Eubacteriales bacterium
ATGCCGACCGACTGGCGCTACGGCAAAGCAAGTCTTCCCGTATCGAGGTTATACTTTCCCGTCACCGAGGGAGGCATTCTGGAAACCGAAGACGGAGACGAGAAAATGATTCCGGGTCACGTATATCTGGTGCCTGCCGGATATAAATTCGGCTATCGGGGTACAAAGCCATGGGAAAAGCTGTACGTACACTTTGAGATACCGGGCAAGGACGGTTACGACATACTGTCGGGTCTGAAAAAGACGGCACACGCCGACTTCGGGACGGAACGCACCGAAAAACTCTGTCTTGCTTACCAAAGCGACGACGAAAAGAAGGCATTCTACTTCCACACGGAATTTCTGTCGGCGATCCGGATGACACTGGAGCAGGAAAGCGGCGTCTATGACCTGTTTTCCGCCCGGGTCTATTCCGGAACGGTGGAGCGGATCATCGCTTACGTAAAGGAGCATATTTCGATAAAGCTGACGATTTCCGAAATTGCGCAGGCACTTTTTCTCTCGGAAAGCACGGCGTCCAAGGTCTTCCGAAAGGAGTACGGCAAGACCATCGGAAAGTACGTCGACGAGCTGGTGATCTACCGTGCCGAGAGGCTGCTCCTCGGATCGGAGAAGTCGGTGGGGGAGATCAGCGAAGAGCTGGGCTTCTGCGATCCGTTCTATTTCTCCAACAAATTCCGAAAAGCCGTCGGTATGTCTCCACGGGAATACCGGGCAAAACTGCGGCATCTGATCTGAAGCGTCTGATCTGAAAAGCCATCCGCAAACCGGCGTCGGCGTCGAAGAAAAGGTAAAATCCGGCGCCGGCTTTTTCTGCCTTCTATCGTTCATAAAAAATTTACAAAATTCTCTGTCATTTCGCCGCAGAAGGACGGAGGCTTTGCCGGAGAGGCGATAGAAAAACCGCAATTTTTCGGTTGTTTTCTATTGAAAATGTTCTGTTTTACAGCACACCGGGTGTGTAAAAAGTTATCCACAGATGTGGATAAGTGTGGGGATAACTAATCTTTTCACATACAGAATCACACACTGCCGACAAGCTGTCGAGTGTCACGAAAAAAGGCGGCAGAGCGCTGCAAAATTTTTGAAAAGCGCCGCCGGAAGCCGGGTAGAGAAAGCGGCGAAGATCCTTGCAGCACAAGGATTTCCCGGTTTTTCGGTATCTGCATGGGCGCCGGTGAAGAAAAGAAAATCGGCGGAACGGCTTTGGTGTATTTCTCTTCTTCTCTGCGGCTTATGCACGTTCCGGCAAAACGGGAAGAAAGATTTTTACTTGGAAGCGGGAGAATTTACCTGTGGAAAACTCCGAAATATAAAAAAACACTTGCAAAAAACGGGATTCTGTGGTATAATATAGAATAAGTATATATATAATGTGCCTTTAGGCGCTCTGCCGGAAAAAAGCACACGGGAGAGCCGGAAAAAGACCGCATTTTCCACGGATTTTCCGTAAAAGTCCGACACGGCAGGCGTTCCGGATCACCGCCGCCATATGGGCTGTGTTCGCCCGCTTTAGTTTTATATTCCATAAAACCCGGCAAAACAAGGTCGTTATACACCGGAAACCGACAGACCGGACACAAGAACACAAACAGAAACGAAAAGTACGCAAATACGGATAAAAGACGCATCCGGAAAACAGACAGCCGTACCGAAAGACATTTTGAAAGATAAATCCGAAAACGGATCGGAAGTCAAACCGGAGGACGTATCGGAATAAGTACCGAAATAAAAAACGAAAGACAGACGAATACCGCGGAACAAGGGGGGTAAGAAAACGGATGGACAACCATTATGAAGAGCTTTGGAACATGATATTGAATGAGATCCCCAATCATTTGAAGCTGATCGACGACTCGGTGATGTTCTGGTTCGGCAGGGGTGCCGTCGAGATCAAATTCATCTCGGAGGATAACTGCATTTACCTTGCGGTCGACAATTACATCAAGTGCAATTTCATAAACAGTCACTATAAAGAAGCGCTCGCAGACGCCATCGAGGCGGTATTGGCGGTACGGATGAAGCCCGTGCTGATCTGCACCGAAAAGGAAGGCTTTGAAGACCAGTTTGAGGCGTATGCGGCAAGGGAAGCAAAAAAGATAAAAGAGGAAGCGTCGGAAAACGTCTTTGAAAAGGACGATGCGGAAGACGGAGAAGAGGAAGACGAGCTTTTGGGCGGCTTCTCCAAGAAGGAAAAGGAAAGCTTTGACGAGGAATACAAGAAGGAGCTGGCGGAGCAGAAGCGGAATCTCTACATGTCCCGGATGCACGACGTATTCCCGCCGGAGCCGGAAATTCCGGTAGCGAAGCCTCAGAACCTCGGCGCCGCCATCCACAAGGGCGTCAATGCGCCCAAGCGCTACAACAAGGGAAGCGGTCTCATGGAGGAGGTACCGATCTCCGAGAAATATCTTGACAACGCCAACAGCGGCATGCTCTACGTTTCCGGCTCGGTGCCGATCTCCTATCCCTCCTACACCTTTGAAAACTTCGTGGTGGGCGCATCCAACCGTTTTGCGTATCAGTATGCGCTGCAGGCGTCGCGGTATCCGGCGCAGCAGTACAATCCCCTTTACATATACGGAGCGCCGGGTCTCGGAAAGACCCATCTTCTCTATTCCATCATCAACGAGACCATGCGGCTCAATCCCTCCTTCAGCGTGATCTACGTGAAGGGCGAGGATTTTACGAACGAGCTTGTCGAAGCCATTCAGAAGCGCACGCCGCTGCAGTTCCGTGAAAAGTACCGCAATGCGGACGTTCTTCTGGTGGACGACGTGCAGTTCATAGCGGGCAAGGAGTCCACGCAGGAGGAATTTTTCCATACCTACAACGCTCTGTACGAAACCAACAAGCAGATCATCATCACCTCGGATAAAGCGCCGAAGGACATCGTGGCGCTGGAGGAAAGACTGCGCTCCCGCTTTGAGGGCGGTCCCATCGTGAAGATCGACCCGCCGGATCTGGAGCTTCGCACGGCGATCATCAAGAAGAAATTCGAGCTGATGGACATCAAGGTTCCGAACGACGTATTGATGTTCCTTTCCGAGAATATCAAGGACAACGTGCGGCAGATCGAGGGCGTGGTGAAGAAGCTGAACACCTACTGCATGATGACGCATCAGGAGATCTCGCTGGAGCTTGCCAGAAGTCAGATATCGGATATCATCAGCATCAGCTCCGCCATTGACAAGCGCCGGGTCCTCAGTGCCGTTTCGGAAAAATACGGCGTCACGCCGGACGACATCCTCGGAAAGCACAAGACAAAGGAAATAGCGTGGGCACGGCACATGGCGATATTCCTGATGAAGCGCCTCACCGAGATGACCTACAGCGACATCGGGCGCTTCTTCAAGAGAGACCATTCGACCATCATGACGGCGGTCAACAAAATGGAAAAGGAAAGAGCCGAAAACGCAAGCGCCACAAAGGAGATCGACGAGCTCATCGAGATCATCAAGACGACGAAAAACGTCTGAATCCGCTTTTCCCGTCATTCCGCATTCTTTCGGGACGGGAACGGTACGGACGGTACGGGAAGACGGCAGGACGAAAAGGGCATATCCCGAAAATATATCCACAAAGAAAGTCTTTCTTTCTCCACGGAATTCTGCGAATTCCACAGAGACGGAAAAAGTTATGCACATTTCCTCTTTTCGGTTCCCGGAAAATCTCCACCGGAAAAGCACACCTTATCTTCCGGAAACGGGATTTTCTTCCACAGCCGAAAGCACGGTGGTGCAAGGCTTCGGAAGGGTTTTCCACGTTATCCACCTGCCCTAATACTACTTCTTCTATTTTTCTTATTACTTCTCTCTCTTTGGCTTCAGCGCGATGCGGGATGCTTTGCGGCTCACGCCGGGAGTGCGGTAAGCGACTGACTTTCTCGGGAACGGGAGCGTATTGTTTGCGGCTCACGCCGGGAGGGTGGCGAACGCCCATTCTCACGGATGTATTATCCTCGGCTCACGCCGGGAGTGTAGCAATAGCCTTGTTGCACACGAACAGAGCGTATTGTTTTCGGCTCACGCCGGGAGGGTGGCGAACGACCGCCTTTTGTAAAAATGCGTTTTACTGCCTACGCTTCCAGTAATTGCACTATCGACCACTGCCTACGCATGTCACTTTTGTCACGAGCGACAAAAGTAACCAAAAGCGCCCGTAGGAAGGGCTAAGCCCGCCCTTCCTACACTATCCGGGCGTCGCACTCGCTTTTTGCTATGACTTCCTTTTGCTCCCGCACCGAACCGAGTGAAAACCGACACCACAGGCGG
>JAZRXH010000118.1:0-3286 GCA_045600125.1 Eubacteriales bacterium
CCGCAAAGGAGGCAAGGCATTTCGCCGCTTCCGCACGTGTCAGAACGTCGTTCGGTCGGAAGGAGCCTCCGACTCCGAAGATGCCGACGGCGGACAGAGCTCCGACGCTGTCAGCAGCCCAGACGGGGATCAAAGAGCCGTCCGCATAGGACTCGGAATAGCGGGCGGGAAAGCGCACGCCGAGGAAGCAGTCCCGGGAAAGCGCCGGAGAAGCATTCTCCCCGGAGGAGCCGACTTCAGGGCTGCTTCCCGACAGCATTCCCACCGTGCCAACCGGAAGCACCGCCCCGATGCTCTTCGCTTCAAAGCCGGAAAAGCCGAGGACTCCCGACATAATGACCGCCGCCTCTGCTCTCGTTATCCCGTCGGAGGATCTGAATTCCGCCCGACTCTCTGCGCCATCGCCAAAGGTCTCTGCCGAAAAGCCGGAAACGATGCCCGCCTCCGAGGCGAAAGCCGCATAGCCACGGATGTTGTCGGGGATTGCATCGTTGTCCGAAAAGGCGGTCACCGCCCACGGCTGTATTTTGTCTTCGAGCCCGCCGAGGATCATGCACATCGCAAGAAAATCTCCCCTCGGCATCGGTGCGTCCGGCATGAAACACAGCTTTCCGCTCACGTCGGTGCCGCTCATAAGTCCGAGCTCCGTCATTTTCATGGCAGGCTCCTCACCCCAGTGACTGTACATGTCCGCATAGCGGAGGTCTGTGGCTGTCCTCTTGACCTTGAGCTTTACCGTGCCTTCGGCGGAGCGGTTCCCGTTTTCATCGCAGGCACTGAAGGTAAATACGTCTCTGCCGCTGTATCCTTCATCCGCTATATATGTGAAGGAGCCGCTTTCGGAAACACGCAGGATCCCGTGCGCCGGGTATTTCTCTGCCCGGAACGTGAGCCTTTTCCCGTCTGCGCCCTGCGCCGACAGCTTTCCCGCCTTGCAGATCCCGGAGCTTGCCGTGTAGGAGGCGCCGGATACCTTCGGAGCGGTGCCGACATTTTCTGCCGTCTTCAGTGTGCAGACCGCCGTGAGTCCTTTATCCGAACGGCAGGTGACGCTGCACTCGCCGATAAAGCCGGGCGCCGGAGAAAAACGCAGGTAGGGAATGTTCTTCCGGCTGATGCTCCTTTGCTCCGTGAGGGTCATCCCCGCATACTTCAGCTCCCCGCAGCCGGCGTCGGGCAGCGAGATCACCGTCACGGTTTCCACCGGCGTGCCGAACAGCCCGTCAAAATCCAATGCGGAAAAGCAGATGCTTTCTCCGATGCCGCCGCTTTTGGTGATTCCGTTCTGCATTCCGAGTATTTCGGCGGCGGGGAACCCGTAGTCGGCAGCATGGCATACCGTCTGCGTAAGCAGTGCGCTCACGAGAAGAGCGGATGTCAGCAGCCGTGCCGGTTTTTTCTTAAAACTTTTCATATTTATATACCTCCTCATATACATCCTATACGATTGCCTTCCTTTCCCGACGCTTGTTTTTATCACAAACAGATCGAATCGTCGGTGCGTGCGTGTCCGCCGGGATTTTTGACGGACGGCACCGAAGTCCTTTTCTGCGCTCAGCGCATTATTCGGTTTGACCGTTCCTATTCTCTCCCCAAAAAACGCATTTTATTCCGTGCCATGCGGATTTCGGGAAAAATGTATATCGCCCGATGAAGCGAAAAGTTCATCGCCGTTTTTTGGCGGGAATTTCGGGTGCTGTTCCGCTTATTGCTTCTATGTTTTCGTCATTATAAACAATTTTTTTATGTTTGATTTGACATGCAATAAAATAAATGTACATCAAGTAAAAAAAATACCAATAGTAGTAAATATAATTCATTGACTAATAAGCGGACTATTGCTATAATTTACACATACTAATATGGACTGAGTGTAGTGCGACAGAGAATATGCAATGCACCCGGTTTCGGCATAAAAGCCCGGAAAGGAACGATACTATGAATAGCTTCAGAAAAATCACAGCTCTCCTTATCTCAGTACTTCTCATTTCCTCCTGCTTCGTATTCTCGGCAGCTGCAGAAGGCAGCGGAACCGAAGTATCCCCCTATCTCATCAGTGATGCAGCCGGTCTTATTGCTCTTATGAATAAGATCAACGCCACCACCACCGAAGCACAGCAGACGACCGCAGATGAGTTCTACAGAATCACCAACGACATCGACCTGACCGGCGTGGACTTCGTTCCCGGCGGCTGTGTTGACAACTACGTGATCAAGGGCTTCGCCGGCACTCTTGAAGGCGACAACCACACCATCACCGGTCTTACCGTTGATTCCGAAGGCAAGTTTGCAGGTCTCTTCGGTATCGTTTACGGCGGCGCCGTTCGTAATCTTAATCTTGAAGGCGTTTCCATCAGCGGTACCTCTTATGTAGGCGGCATCGCCGGTTATGTGATCAACGCCGATCCGGATGCTCCCGTTTCCATCGTCGGCTGTCACGTTGACGGTTCCGTTTCCGGCACCAAGTACGTTGGCGGTATCGTAGGTATGGCAGAAGCCAGAGGCGCTTCCGTTCTGATCACTGACTGTTCCAGCGCTGCAACGATCAACGCATCCGACAAGGCTGCCGGCGGTATCGCAGGCGCAGCTTCTGCATTTGATGCAACTGTAGATTTTTGTGACTGTATCAACGAGGGCGATGTTTCCGCAGAGCTCGGCGCAGTCGGCGGTATCGTCGGCGACACCGAAAAGATCGTAGACGCTACGACCGTTGAAACCGATGAAGGGCTTAAAGGCGTTCTTACCGGCGCCGGTGTAGGCATCAGAAACTGTGTCAACGTAGGTATCGTTGATGACGGAACTACTTGCGGCGGTATCGCAGGTCTCGTAGGCGTTCCCTATGACCTTGGCGCTCCCAATGTTGTCATCGTCACCATTGCGAATTCCTTTACCGTTGATGAGAACGGCGTTCTTGTTCCCGACACGACCGTTCCCGGTCTCTCGATTTCCGATTCCGCAGCAGTTGATTCTCTTGCAAAAGTTGAACTTGCCAGCGATTCCGCTATCGAGATCGTAGATAACGAAATCGCCAACACGCTTTACATCACCTACTTCAACGTATACGACCTTGTATCTCACCTCGCAGCCGGCGAAGGCTTTGTAAAGCTCGATGACTTCGACGTTGACAGCGAGAACGCAATGGCAGACCTCAACGCTATGATGGCTTACATCGTAGAGATGGGTTTTGCTGACTGATTGACGCTCACACTTCAGTAAAGTAAATGCTCAGCCCGCCGCAGTTTTCTGCGGCGGGCTATTTGCAGCGACAGCGATAAAGTTTTCTTTG
>JAZRXH010000119.1:0-69373 GCA_045600125.1 Eubacteriales bacterium
TGTAACAAATTTCTACACATTTCCATTTGACAATTCGACATTTTTCATATATAATTATCTGTGGAATGTTTTGCACATAAAATTGCGGCTGTATTGGCAGCAAAGGCAAAACGAAAATCCGTCCGATCGGGAGGTGAGTGCATCGTGGACAGAATGAAATGTGCCGGGGAAGCCGCCGGAAAGGCGTCGGAGCCGACGAAAAGGCGGCTGTCGGACTTTCTGCGTATGCGCATAAGAAAAAGCATCGCTCTCCTTCTGACCGTGTGCCTCGCCGTTTCCTTTGCGTCGTTTACCGTCCTTGCCGAAGGCATACCGTATTACGAAGAGAAATACCCCGGCGTCACCTTCTGCCCCGAGATCGAATTTTACGTAGACGGGGCGCAGATATTCCCCACAAAGCCCGCCGTTATCGAGAATTCCAAGACCCTCGTCCCGATCCGCAGGATCGCCGAAGCGGAGGGGATCCTGGTGGAGTGGAACGAAGAAGACCGCACCGTCACGCTGTCGAGGCTCGAGACCCGGGTGGTCATCACGGTGGACAGTCCCGAGATCGCCGTTTACCGTACCGATGAAAACGGTGAAGAAACGCTCGATAAGTATACTATGAAGGTTTCTCCCCATATCATCCACGATTCCACCTACGTTACCCTGAAGGACGCTCTTGTGGCGCTTGGCGATACCGTGGAATGGCACGAGGACCGCACCATCCACATTACCACAGCCCCCGCCTACCGTCTTCTGCTCAGTGCAAAGGACGGCGTGACAGCGGAAACAGAGGGATACGACAAGGTTCCGGATGCCGGATCGGCGTTGACTGCATGGCTTCCCGCAGCGTCTGTCCCGGACGGCACTGCTCCGGGCGAAGAGGAACCGGCAGACAGATCCATCGGAAACCCCGGAAATTCCGAGGGCTTCGAGAATAGCGAGGATATCGAAAATGTCGGGAATTTCGCAGATTTTGCGGATATCTATGAAGGCCGGACGGCGGTCATGACCCTCTCGGGCTTCCGTACCATGAAGGACGACCGCATCGCCGAGCATGCTCCCCACGGGCTCTACGGAAGCGTCGCCTCCAACCTGCCCCTCACTTCGGTGCGCTGCCGCATCGACGGCACCGACATGGACAAGACCGTCCGCTTTTCTCCGTATGATAACGTACTCTCGGAAAATCTCTTCTATGATTTTGACAAGGATATGTGCTTCTCCGACGCAGGACTCGGGGAACACACCTTCACGGTGCTGGCGAGCGCCGGAGGCGAGGAGATCCCCGTCTTTTCCTATACATATACGGTACTGACAGCGGAAGAAGCAAAGATTCCCGCCAATGCTCCGAAGGCGCAGAACGTGGGAGACACCGAGGTGTGTCCGCCTCTTGCGGGAAACATCACCGTTTCCTCACATTACGGCTTCCGGGATTACAATAAATGGGAATTCCATAAGGGCGTGGATATTTACTCCGATTCGTCCTATGATATATTCTGCGTAGCGCACGGCACGGTGGTGGACTGCGCCTGCGGAACCAACAGCGGCATCGGCAACTACGTGGTCATTCAGCACGACGAGGGCTGGACCTCGCTGTATTATCATCTGTCCTACTACACCGTAAAGATCGGGCAGGAGGTAGAGTGCGGCGAGAGCATCGGCGTCATGGGAAATACCGGTGGCAACTACGGCATCCATCTGCATTTCCAGACCTGCGACGGCTGGTACGACGGCATCTGGGCGACCCAGAACAATCACCACGCAGCGCCTCACACCTACGTGCCGCAGCTTCTGTCGGCGTTCAATTACACTCCCGACTATGAGAGCGAAAAGAGCGACCGGGTCATCGTCACAAAGTTCGAGATCCCCTCGGAGATGGTCGTGGGAAGCGCTTATCCTCTTACGAAAAACAAGCCCTATTTCTCAAGCGAAAACAATATCTGTTCCTATGCCTTCACCGTGACCGATGAGAACGGAAACACCGAAATGTCCGCCGTCGAGGATTCTCCCGTCATGCGCAGCGACGGCTACTATAAATACTGCGACGTTTCAAAAGGCTTTGACGGCAAGTGCTGCTTCGACTCTCTGTCTCTCGGCAAAAAAGAATGGACGCTCACGGTGACCACTTCGCTCGGACGGACACGGGTGGTAAAGCACGGCTCCTTCCTTGTGCGGGAGATGACCGCAGCCGAAAAGAAGGCAAAGGAGGAAGCCGAGCGCAAGGCAAAGGAAGAAGCCGAGCGCAAGGCGAAGGAAGAAGCCGAACGCAATGCCGAAAATGAGGCAGAGACACAAGTCCGCACCCCGGAAAGCGGCGAAGGATCCTCCGACGCCGAAGAAACGGAAGACGATGCCGGGGAACCTTCTGACGGCGACGCCGACAGGGATGCCGGAGAAGAAGAACCGGGAGAGGCGGAAGAGGCGGAAGAACCGGAAGTGGATGCCGACGGAAACGGGGTGGAGACGCTTGCCGCTTCGGACAGTACCGAATGAGTCTGCATTTTTACTATTTGTAAAAATACTTTAACGGAGGAAGGAACTGTGGGAGTTGAACGACTGAAAGCTGCAGACTTTGAAGATCTGACGGATTTTATCAATCTTGTTTTTTCACAGACGCTGTTCAAAGTCGACTTCAAAAAAGATCTGGGATATCTCTATGCCAAAGATGACGAGCATATGAGGCGGCAGTACGCATACCGTGACGAAGCGGGGAAGATCCGTTCGGCGGTGGGCGTTATGCCGTACACTTATAAAGTCGGAAACGAAGAGTTTTCGGCTAAGACCATCACCAACGTAGCGACCCACCTTGACTGCTCCGGCAAAGGGTATATGAGTTCCGTACTGAAAAAAGCGATATCCGACATGGAAGAGGACGGAACGGATTTTGCTATCCTTCACGGGCAGAAGGAAAGGTACCTGAGCTTCGGCTTCAACACCGCCGGCGTCGGTGAAAGCGCCGTTTATAAGGCCTTCAATATCCCCGACCGTGTGCGGATGGGAGAGGTGTTTGATTACTCCTTCGAACCCGTTTCGGAAAAGGACGCCGTTAAATGTGAAGAGCTGTTTGAAAAGGAGCCTCAGCATTTTGTGCGCCCCGAGGGAGAATTCTTGCGCTGTCTTTCCCTATGGAACGGACGAACGTTTGCGGTGCTTGACAAAAACGGGGACTTTTCGGGTTACCTGAACTGCATGACCCATTTCGGCTCCCCGGTCATCCGCGAAATTTTCCTCAAGGATCCCGCCGAAGCGGCAAAGATCATCTATTCCTTCATGAAGGAAAAAGGCTTTGATTCGGTAAAGGTGCATTTTTCGCCTTTTAACGAAAAGCTCAGCCGCACGATTTACGAAACCGCCGAGGATACGGCGCTGACACACCTTAACCGCATAAAATTCTTTCGGCCGAAAAGACTTCTCGAGGCTTGTCTTGATCTCAAAAATGAGTTTTGTCCGCTGTCGGAGGGAAGACTCGTCGTAAAAAGCGCATTCGGAAATCTTCTGATCGAAAACGACGGAAAATTTCACGTGCAGGACACCGACAAAGAGCCGGACTTCGTAGTAGAAGGACGCGAAACGAACGCCTTCTTTTTCGGTCCGCACCCCAACCTTTGCGGCTTGGCGGATCGGTCAACGGAGCTTTCGGTAAAGATCCCGGCTTGCACGTGGTTCCCCGCTCCGCTTTACATACACAATTCGGAGCTGTATTAACGGGGGAACCGTATAGAAAAAGCAATAACCGAATAATATAGGACGGAAAGAGTGAAACGGCGTCTGTACCCCGCTTTTTCTTCAAAACCGGAAAAGCGCCGGGAAGAGCGGAAAAAGCCTTGCCGCACAAGGCTTTGCGGGGTGTGCAGATCCTGAAAAATGCTCTTGTCATTCGATTTTGAAAAAGTGAGATATTGTGCGATATTTTGAGATATTCGAAGAAAACAGAGTAATTTCTGCAAAAAGGTGTTCTCTGCGTTTTGAAAACGTCTGCCGCCGTCTTTGACAAAAGACGCATTCTCTGCTATAATAGTCGCAACAAAGGGAGTAGTCAGGGACGAAGATTCCGTGCACGCCTCGTCAGGACGGTCCGCAAGGGCCCGGGACGCGCAAAGACTCACGACGGGTTTTGACAAGACTTTTACGGCAGAGGGATTCTCCGTAAAAGTCTTTTTTGTACCGACCGCTTTCTTTGCAAGGTAAACGGTACCGTAAAAAATAAGGGGGCACGTGCCCCGAAGAAAGAGAAAGGAAGAAAATCATGCCTCAGATCAGTACCAACACGATCACAGCCATCGTCCTTGCGGTAATAGCCGCCGTTGTCCTCTTTGCCATGGGTTACCTGAAAGCGCCGCCGGACACGGCGTACATCATCACGGGTCTCGGCAAAAAGCGTATCCTCATCGGTAAGGCGGGATGGAGAGTGCCCTTCCTCGAAAGAGTGGACAAGCTTTCCCTCCGTGTCATGCAGGTAGACGTCAAGACCAGCGAAGCCGTACCGACAAACGAATTCATCAACGTAACGGTAGACGGCGTTGCCAACATCAAAATATCCTCCGACCCGGAGCTGCTGAAGCGTGCCGCCGAGGCGCTCCTCGGTATGCGCCAGCCCGAGCTTATCAATCTTGTAACGCAGGTGCTGGAAGGCAACATGCGTGAAATCGTTGGCTCCGTCGGTCTTAAGGAAATGGTTCAGGACAGACAGGGCGTTGCAAAAAAGATCACCGAAAACGTAGTGCCGGATATGCAGAAGCTGGGTATTGAAGTGGTGAACTTCAACATTCAGAACTTCAAGGACGGTGCGGGCACCATTGAGAACATGGGTATCGACAACATCGAGCAGATCCGCAAGAACGCCCAGATCGCCAAGGCGAATGCGCAGAGGGATATCGCCATTGCGACCTCCAACGCACAGCAGGAAGCCAACGCCGTAAAGGTGCAGGCAGACCGCAAGATCGCCGAGCAGAACACCGAGCTGGAGGTGCAGAAGGCAAATCTCCGTGCGCAGGCAGACTCCAAGAAGGCGGAAGCCGACGCCGCATACTCGATCCAGCAGGAAAATCAGCGTAAGACCATCGAGATCACCAAGGCGGACGCCGACATCGCAAGGCTCGCAAAGCAGACCGAGCTTGCCGAAAAGGAGATCGCCATCAAGGAGCGTCAGCTCGACGCCGACATCCGCAAGCAGGCAGACGCCGAGAAGTACAAGGCGGAGAAGGAAGCGGAAGCCGATCTGATCCGTCGTCAGAGAGATGCGGAAGCAAAGACCTACGAAGCCACGAAGGAAGCCGAAGCGCTTAAGGCAGAGGCGGAAGCGAAGAGATTCGCCATGGAGCAGGAGGCCGAGGGTATCCGTGCCAAGGGCCTTGCCGAAGCGGAAGCCATCGAAAAGAAGGCGGAAGCGCAGAAGAAGATGGGCGAAGCCTCCATCCTCGAAATGTACCTCTCCGCTCTCCCCGAGGTCGTAAAGAATGCCGCCGAGCCTCTGTCCCAGACCGACAAGATCGTTATGTACGGCGACGGCAACTCCACAAAGCTCGTGCGTGACGTCATGGCAAGCACCAATCAGGTCATCGACGGCATCAAGGAGTCTACCGGCCTCGACGTGACCGCTATGCTCAGCGGTGTCATCGGCGGTAAGCTGGCAAATACCAAGACCGAAGAAACTACCCCCGCCGTGGGCGAATAAAACGAATTTCATGCAGGGGGCTGCTCGCCCCCTGCGACCCCGTCGCCGCCTTTTGAAAAAGGCGGGCGAAAACTTTGAAATGAGGCAAAGCCCTGAAGCGGGCTTTGCCCTGGCTTTTCTCAAATAAAGGGTTATTGCCTACGGTCTGTTGCGGCAGTGCATGCCGCAAGCGCCTCCCTTGGCGCTTGCGACAGCGCTAAAGTTTTCTTCGCAAACTTTCACTCAGAGAAGCTTTGTGCGAAGTGACCATGAGCTTTGCCGCTTTGATATACGGCGGCAAAGCGGGGCAACAGTCGGGCATCTGCATTTCCGATTTATACGGAGGTGCATTCTCGTATTGCCTGCGGGGCTCCCCGCAAAAAGGCGGGCGAAAACCTTCAAATAGTCAAAGTCCGTTCGGACTTTAACGGGGGGTTGCATAATTCGTATGTGCGAGATATTGCTGAAATCCTGCCGCAGCAATTATGCCGAGTGGATGTGACGGATTTGAGGTTATATCCACTTTTTTATTTACATTAAAATTGTCATTTCTTTCTCACACACCAAAAATTATGATGAACCAATAAAATAGGAGTAAAAAGCTATGTTTGAAAAAATCAAAGAAAAGCGCGAACGGCAAATGAGAGAAGCCCAAGAGAAATTAGAACAAGAAATCAAATCAGAACGTGAAAGACTAATGGCATTAAGTGAGAAGGAACTTATGGTAGAAACAATAATCGAATTAAAAAAGATTACATACGGTTGCAAGGTAATATCGTCTCAGTGCGATGATATTGCGCGCAAAATAGTTGTTTGGAGTAATTAATAATTCGATTTCTATGTACGGAGCACGCATTACGCCTGCTCCGGTTTCTTTATACTTCACCCCTGAGTTTGACCGCTTTGCTTTATGGCGGTCAAACGGGATAATACCCGGACGTCAGCGCCCCCGATTTTGTCTGCGGTAGGGTCTCGGAGTGGCAGTGGGGTCTCCCCGCCCTGCCTTCGCTCTTGATTTTTTCTGCAATTTGTGGTATGCTGTTCTGAGAGAATCGAAGACCGCCGATCGACGGGACGCACCGGAGAAAGGAACAGAAAACACTGCTTCCCTTTTCGTCAGATTCTGTCATAATTTGGTCAAGCGGCGGTCAGGCATCGTTTTAATAAAACAGTCAGGAGATCATATGCAGGAGCTTGTTCGTCCGCTTTTGGACTGGTACGAAAAAAACGCCCGGATGCTGCCGTGGCGGCAGGATATCACCCCCTATAAGGTCTGGGTCTCGGAGATCATGCTGCAGCAGACACGGATTGATGCGGCGCTCGGGTACTACACCCGCTTCATCGAAGCCTTTCCCACCGTGGAGGCTCTGGCAAACGCCGACACCGAGGAGGTGCTGAAGCTCTGGGAGGGGCTCGGTTACTACTCCCGTGCCCGGCATATGCAGGAATGCGCACGGAAGATCTGCTCGGAATTCGGCGGCAGCTTTCCCGAAGAGGCCTCCGTGCTCCGCAACCTTCCCGGCATAGGCGACTATACGGCAGGCGCCGTGGCTTCCATCGCCTTCGATAAGCCGGAGCCCGCCGTGGACGGGAACGTCCTGCGTGTATACGCCCGTCTCTGCCGGTGCGAGGAAAACGTGGGGGACAATGCCGTGAAAAAAAGAGTCCGTGAGGAGCTCCGTGCTCTGTATCCAAAGGGAGAGTGCGGCGCCTTTTCCGCCGCATGGATGGAGCTGGGGGAGGTCGTTTGCATCCCCGCTTCTCCCCGCTGTGCCGTCTGCCCGCTGGCGGAGTTCTGCAAGGCGCACGAGGCGCAGAAGGAAACCGACTACCCACGCCTGCCGCCGAAAAAGCCCCGCCGCATCGAGCACCGGAACGTCCTTCTTCTTTTGTGCGGCGACCGGTGCGCTCTGCAGAAGCGCCCGGAAAAGGGACTGCTTGCAGGTCTTTGGGAACTTCCCAACAGACTCGACGGCGAGCCGCTTCCCGAAGGTGCCGAGCCATGCGGGGAGGCTGTCCATATATTCAGCCACATCGAGTGGCACATGAAGGGGTACATCCTGCGCACTGAAAAAGAGCTTCCCGGGTACGTGTGGTTGTCACGGGAAGAACGGCTTCAGAGAGCGCTCCCCAGCGCCTTCCGGTACTATGTGAACGTTCTGGAAAAGATGGGCTACTGATTTTCCACGCCTCAAAGACGATAATCGTATCGACGATCCTCCGTGAAAAATTCACGGGGGATTTTTGCATAAAGGGACTGCCTGCCGCAAGCGGCGGGGAAGCCCCCGCGGGCAACTCGGGACTGTACCACAGACAAAATCGGGAGTGCAGATACCCGAGTATTGTCCGGCTTTGCCGCCATAAATTCAAACGTCAAAGCTCATGGTCACTTCGCACAAAGTTACTCTGCGTGAAAGTTTTCGAAGAAAACTTTAGCATGTCGCAACAGACAGTAGGCACTTACCCTTTAGTCAAGAAAAAACGCAGCCCAAGTCCGTTTGGACTTGGGCTTATTTCAAAGTTTTCGCCCGCCTTTTTGCGGGGAGGCCCCGCCGCCACTTCGGGACTGCACCGCAGGTGAAATTCGAGAGCGCAGATGCCCGGAACTATCCCCGCTTTGCCGCCATATATTCAAGCGGCAAAGCTCATGGTCACTTCGCACAAAGTTTCTCTGAGTGAAAGTTTTCGAAGAAAACTTTAGCATGTCGCAACAGACAGTAGGCACTTACCCTTTAGTCAAGAAAAAACGCAGCCCAAGTCCGTTTGGACTTGGGCTTATTTCAAAGTTTTCGCCCGCCTTTTTCAAAAGGCGGCGACGGGGTATGGGGGCGAGCAGCCCCCAAAAAGGTTTGCAGGGGGCGAGCAGCCCCCATAAAAAGGTTTGCAGGGGGCGAGCAGCCCCCATAAATCAAAGCACGTTGATATAGTAGCTGAGCTCGAATCTGTTGTGGGGAGCAAGGAAGTTCATGCAGTACCGGCTGCGGAAGTCGTCATCCGTTCCGACCTTGTCGTCACAGCCGAACCAGGGCTCGATGCAGCAGAAGGGAGCGCCCACGGGAGACCAGAAGACGCAGTTGGGGAAGCCGGTGAAGGAGACCTCGATGTACTCGCCGTTTTCATCCGCCAGTCTTGCGGCGTAGAGCTGCTTTTCGGTGAAGAAGAGGGCGTCCTTCTTGAAGGTGTCGGCGGTAATGGTTATGCGGTCATTGCAGGGCACGCTCTCCTCGGGCAGAAGCTTGGCTTCGAGATTCTTGAAAGAGTAACTGCCCTTATTGCCCATAAGGTGGATCTCGTTGCCGAGCTTTGATACGAAGGCGGGATGCGCACCGAACTGGAAGGGCATCGTCACGTCGCCCGTGTTTTCAACGCAGAAGGTCACCTTTACGCTGCTGCCGATGAGCTCGTGGCTGATCCGGAAATCAAATTCAAAGGGGTAGACCGCACGGGTCACGTCGTCGGATACACGGCGATGAACGATCTTTGTGTCGGTTGCCTCGATGCATTCCATGGGATTGCGGCGCACGAAGCCGTGGATGATCAGCTCGTATTCCTTGCCGTCCAGCGTGTACTTGACGTTGTGGAAGCGTCCGGTCACCGGGAAGAGGCAGGGCGAGGTGTTATCCCACCAGGCGGGATCTGCCTTGAACAGATATTCCCGTCCCGTGGCGTTCTTGACGAGGGAGCGGGGCTCGCCGCCGATGTCGGATACCTCCAGAGTAAGCGTTTCGTTTTTCAGTGTGTGAAGCATGGCTTTTTATCCTTTCTTGTCAGAGTTTTATATTACCTTTGCGTAATGATTTCCATCGCCCCGAAGGCGGCGGCGTTGTCGCAAATTTCATCTTCGGCGCAGATGCATTCGACGCCGGAGTGCCGCAGAAGAAGGGCAAGCTCGCTTTTCAGCGGCTCGGAGCCTCCCACGATGACGGGGGTGTTTTCGTTCTTCCGGAAAGCCTTCACCGCCTCCACGTCGCCGCAGAGGATCTCTCCCATGAAGAAGGAGGATGTC
This sequence comes from Eubacteriales bacterium, assembly GCA_045600125.1. GTDB lineage: Bacteria > Bacillota > Clostridia > Oscillospirales > CAG-382 > SIG622. The sequence goes on from JAZRXH010000119.1 coordinate 9,642, forward strand.
TCCGCTTCGGTGGGGTGGAACGTCTTTTCGAGGAGCCGCACGCCGAAGAGCGCCCGGTTGATCCCGTGCTCCCGGCAGTATTCATAGCCGGATACAAGATATTTTTCGTCGTACTGCGCCGTGAGCGAGAAGGAGTTTTTCAGAATCGTCCCCTTTGACAGCGCCGAAGCCATCTCGCCGCTCAGCGTCGTGGAGAAGGAGAAGATCGTGTTTTCGTCCCCGTGGATGACCTTGTTGTGCGAGCCGGGAAGGACGACCGTAACGCCCCCCTTGACGCCAAGCGCCTTCGTGAGCCCGAAGTATTCGCACTCCTCGCCCCGCATGAGATCCACGTCACAAAGACCGGACACGTCCCGCACCTTTGAGCTTCTTTTTACCCCGGGAATGAAGCAGAACGGGACAGCGGATATTTCCGGAAGGGACGTGCGGACAGAAGCCCTTGCAAGGTCTGCTCTCGAGGCGGGTGCCTCTATGTGCGGCACGCAGAAAAGTCCGATCTCCGAGCAGATCATGCCCGAAAAGACTGCCGCTTCCACGTCTTTTTCGCCGAGCGATGCGCAGCGAAGAAGAGAAGCGATGCCCTCCTTTACCGCTCCGGCAAGAGCGGAGTTGTCGCTGCCCTTCGTGCTTCCCGCACCGATATTCAACTTTTCGGAAAGTGTGATCGTCCCGTCCTTCACAAGGCGCAGACGGGTGGAGGTCGTGCCTCCGTCTATAAATATAAAAGCTGCCATATTACCCTATTTTCTCTATCGTTATCCTTCGTTCGCTCTCACCGAGCCGTTCAAAGCGCACCTCGTACCGATCATCTGGCAGGTCTTCTTCGATGTTCTCGCACCATTCGGCGAGGATGACCCCGCCCCGCTCCGCATAGTCGTAGAAGCCGGTGGAATAGAGATCGTCTGCGTCTTTTATACGGTACATATCGAAGTGGAAAAGGTCGAGCCTTCCTCTGTACTCGTTGACGAGGGCAAAGGTGGGACTGGTGACACGGACGCCGGGACAGAGCACCGAGGCAACGCCCCGCACGAAGGCGGTCTTTCCCATGCCGAGCGTTCCGAAAAAGGCGACAAAGTCCCCCGAAACAAGGCTCTTTGCAAGCTCGGCGCCGATTTTTTCGGTATCCTCGGGGCTGTGGCTCGTGTATTCTTTCTTCGGCATATCGCCGCCTCCTTCCGCATAATGAAAGCTTTTTGACCATACAGCGTGATTATACACTTTTTCCCGTGCTTTGTCAAGGGCGGGCAGGTACCGCTGCGCAGAAAATCCCCGCCTGCAAGATTTATGAATCCCTCTTGCATTTTCCGAAAAAACGTGATACAATAGAGTTGTAATAATAATTACGTCCATTAAATCAGCCGTCCGCAGGACAACAGAGCCGGATACCGTCTTTTTGTTTTGCGCCCGGCGAATACCGGAGGTCAAAAATCAAGATGAAACTCACCGAACTCAAGTCCGCCATCCTCGGCGGCAAATACGACAAGGCGTTCGCTTCCCTCTACGGAGCTGACTTCGATAAGGAAGCCACCTACGCAAGATACGCCGACGCTGCGGAAAACTTCGAGAAGCTCTACGGCGCAAGGCTCGCTCCCGACGCCGACGTGTGCCTCTTCTCGGTACCCGGCAGAAGCGAGATCAGCGGAAACCATACCGACCATAACCACGGTAAGGTCGTTGCCGCCGGCATCTCCCTCGACATCATCGCCGTAGCCGCCAAGACCGACGCCGGCGAGGTCCGTATCAAGTCTGCGGGCTTTGATGAAGACGTAGCCGAGATCGCAAGCTGTGCGACGGTCGTCGAAGCACAGAAGTTCAAGGCAACCGCCATCGTCCGCGGTATGTGCGACGGCTTTGTAAAGAACGGCTTCAAGGTAGGCGGCTACTGCGCCTACACCACCTCCAATGTGCTCAAGGGCTCGGGACTTTCCTCCTCGGCAGCCTTCGAGGTCATGGTGGGCAATATCCTCAACCACTTCTATAACGGCGGTTCTATCGACGCCGTAACGATCGCCAAGATCGCCCAGTATTCCGAAAACGTACACTTCGACAAGCCCTGCGGCCTCATGGATCAGACCGCCTGCGCCGTGGGCAGCTTCGTTGCCATCGACTTCAAGGACACCAGCGCTCCCGTTGTGGAGAAGCTGGGCTTCGACCTTACAAGGCACGGCTATTCCCTCTGCATCGTCAACACCGGCGGAAACCACGCAGACCTTAACGAGGACTACGCTTCGGTGCCTGCCGAGATGAAGTCGGTCGCAAAGTACTTCGGCAAGGAATTCCTCCGGGACGTGGACAAGGCGGAGATCCTCGCCAACGTGCCGATCCTGCGCAAGGCATGCGGCGACAGAGCCGTACTTCGTGCGCTCCACTTCTGCCATGAAAACGAGAGAGTGGCAAAGCTCACCGAGGCTCTCAAAAACGACGATCTCGCCTCTTTCCTTGCCGGCATCAAGGCTTCCGGTCTCTCCTCGATCACCCATCTTCAGAACACCTACACCACCAAGAACGTAGCGGAGCAGGGCATTTCCCTCGCCCTTGCCGTTGCCGGTGAAGTCCTTGACACAAAGCCCGGTACGGCATACAGAGTACACGGCGGCGGCTTTGCGGGCACGATCCAGGCATTCGTTCCCGATCAGTACGTGGAAGAATTCAACGTCATGATGAAGAGCGTCTTCGGCGAAGACTGCGCCTACGTCCTCAAGGTACGTCCCTACGGTGCGGTCATGCTCGAAAATCTCGCAAAGTAAGCGGGATACCGGGATATCCGATGAAATACACGGTCGATCGCAAAAGCGGCTCCGGTACAGGGAAGCGTCCGAAGGGCAAAAACAGCCCGGAAAGCCGTAAAAAGGTGCTCGCTCTTGCCTTGTGGGGGCTTGCCGCCCTGACGCTGTACCTCGTATTCTCGAAACACTTTGCCGTTACCACGGTGCAGGTCATGGAGGTGCTCGTCCTCGGCTCGCTTCTTCTCTACGGCGCTGTCCTCATCACCGTTTCGGGGCTCCGGAAGGAACCGGAAGGCGGCAAAGCAGGGGATAAAGCCGAACGGAAGGAAAAGGAAGAAAAGCTGGCAAGGCTCGAAAAGCTGTCCAAAGGGCTCATCATTTTCGTGATCCCGCTGCTCTTCCTTCTGATCTTCGACTTTCTTCTGTCCACATGGCAGATGTTCGGCTCCGGCGTCCTCGGCTTCGGGAAGCCGAAACGGTAACAAAACGAGATAAGCAGGATTTCCCCCGCCGGAAGGTGGGGGAATTTTGCTTATCGAAAGAAGCAGCTTCCGTGCCCTTTGCCGCTTCTCCCGTGCCGCTGTCCTTGACAGTTTGCGCCGAGTATGATATGATATCTTCCGCAAGCATGCTGTCCGGCTGACGTTTTCCTCTTTGCGGCAGTCTTGCACCAAAGAGTCTGCCGATACGTATTTATAGTTGTATATGATCTTCCCAAAGCGAAAGGAGCCCCCATGTTCTTTTACCCCGAATTCATTTTCATTCTCGCCGCCATTGCCCTTGTCTGCCTTGTCGGCTTTAAGAAATACGTATGGTTCATCTCGGTGGGCTACGGCTTTTCCATCAGCGCCGCAGGCGTGTGCCTTGCGGTGCTGTACCGGAAGCAGCTCGGAGCGGGGCTGATTCTCTCCTCTCTGCTTCTCGTTCTGTACGGTCTGCGTCTCGGCGGCTTCCTGCTTCTTCGGGAAAAAAGAAGCCGCACCTACAACGCAAGGATGAAGACCGAAATATCCGACGGAAGCGGCATGAAGCTGTATTTGAAAATCCTTCTTTGGCTTTCCTGCACCGTGCTGTATTTCCTCATGACCTCGCCCCTCATCTACCGCTTTGCAAACGGTCGCAGAGACGACGGCTGTCTTTTCGCCGGGCTTTTCGTCATGCTGTGCGGCATCGTTCTGGAGGCGCTGTCCGACGCACAGAAGTCCCGTCTTAAAAAGAAAGCGCCCCGCCGCTTCTGCGACACGGGACTCTTCCGCCTTGTGCGCTGTCCGAACTACCTCGGAGAGCTGATCGTTTGGACGGGCGTCTTTATTTCCGGCTGTTCTGCACTTTGCGGGATCGGTCAGTGGACGGCGGCGATCGTGGGCTATCTCGGGATCGTCTACGTCATGTTCAGCGGAGCAAGGAGGCTCGAGCTCCGGCAGGACAGGACCTACGGTGAGGATGCGGAATACCGGGCGTACGCAGCCAAAACGCCGATCCTGCTCCCGCTCGTACCGCTTTACAGCGTGAAGAAATACAAGTGGCTCGTGGGCTGAGCGGTAAAGGAGCGCTTCCGGCACCTCCGTTTTTGCCGAAAGCGGCAAACGCTTTGAAGAATCGCCAAAAAAAGATGTACGCAATACCGAAAAAATGTAACAATACCTGATTTTGCGCAAAAAGGCTTGCAATTTGCGCCGCTTTGCGTTATAATGTATGTGGTTGAATGTGCGGTTTTGCGGCACAGCCATTGAAAAGGCACAAAAGGGACGTATCGACCCCCAAGTGCGAAAGGACGGACAGACACTATGAGCAATGTAAGAAAGACGAAGCACAATCTTTGTGTGATCGGTTACGGCGGAATGGGCGGCGGCTTCCATGTGAAGAACGCTCTTACCAGCGACGTTGTCAATCTCGCCGGAATCTACGATATTGACCCCGCAAAGCGGGAAAAGGCAAGACAGAACGGCATAAAGGCTTACGAATCTCTTGAAGAGGTTCTTGCCGACAAGTCGGTGGATCTCTGCACCGTAGCGATTCCCAACGACGCCCACAAGGACACCGTCGTAAAGTGTCTTCTCGGCGGCAAGAACGTGATCTGCGAAAAGCCGGTGGCTCTTTCCAGCGCCGAGCTTTCGGAAATGATCGAGGCGTCGAAGAAGTCCGGCAAGCTCTTCACGGTCCATCAGAACCGCCGTTGGGACGTGGACTTCCTCGCCATGAAGAAGATCCACGACAGCGGAGAGATCGGCAGGATCTTCAACATCGAGTCCCGTATCCACGGCTCGAGAGGCATCCCCAGCGACTGGCGGCGCGAAAAGGAACACGGCGGCGGTATGCTTCTGGACTGGGGCGTGCATCTGATCGACCAGATTCTCCGGATCTACACCGAAAAGATCGAAAAGGTCTACTGCCGTTTCGATTATATCACCGAGACCGAAGTGGACGACGGCATCCAGCTGTACATCTACTTTGAAGGCGGTGCAAGAGCCTACGTGGAGGTCGGCACCTACAACTTCATTGCTCTTCCACGGTTCTATATGCAGGGCGAAAAGGGAACGGCGCTCATCACCGACTGGCGTGAAAACGCAAAGGTGGTCAAGTGCAAGGCATGGCACGAGAGCGACGTCCTCCCCGTAGAGACCGCCGCAGGTCTCACCAAGACCATGGCGCCCCGGGACGAGATCACTACCGATACCTATGAGATCGACCGCCCGAAGTCGGACGTCCATGACTTCTACCGCAACGTCTGCGCCGCTATCGACGGCAGGGAAACACAGCTCGTTACCCACGAGCAGGTCATGAGAGTCTTTAAGGTCATGGAAGCCGCCTGCGAGTCTGCCCACACCGGCAGGCCCGTGCTTTTCCCCGAGAAGCTTTAAATGTTTATATATGGGGGCTACTCGCCCCCATACCCCGTCGCCGCCTTTTGAAAAAGGCGGGCGAAAACTTTTACTCAGTGGCAGTCCGTTCGGACTGCCACGATTCTTTTTTAGATAAAGGGTCGTTGCCTACTGTCTGTTGCGGCAGCGGGAAGCCCCCATAAATCAGGTTATTCTTCGAAAAGTCCCCTCATCCAGTAACGGGAGAAGACACAAAAGGTGCAGACGGCGGCACGGACGGCGTAGTCCGAGAAGAGGCCGATGATGAGTCCGTAGATACCGAGGCTCGTATATTTGACAAGGACGTAAGCCACGGGGATCCGGACGCACCAAGGTGCGAAGGTATGGAAGAGCATGGTGATCACGGCGTGGCCCGTCGCCTTGAGCATCCCCTGCCCCGCCTGATAGCCGGTGGTGAGGGGGATCGAGAAGCACATGATCCGCATGATGAACACACTGTCCGCAAGGAGCTTTGCATCGTTTTTGGCAAAAAGCGAACAGAGCGGCGTGGCAAAAAGGAAGCAGACCACCGCAAGGATGCCGAGAATGATCTGAGAAAGAATGTAAATGCCCTGACCGTAGCGCTTAGCGCCTTCCTTGTCCATTTCGCCCACCTTGTTGCCAACAAAGGTGACCTGCGCATTTTCCAGTCCGCCGGTAACACAGTAAAGAAGGTTAAGGATGTTGTTCTGCAGCTGATAGCCCGCAAGAGCCGAGGTCCCGAGCATCGCCGTGACCGACTGGATGCCGAGGTACGCCACCTGAATGAAGAAGTCCGCCGCCATGGAGGGCGCTCCGATCTTCAGAAGCTCCCGCATGGCATACAGACACGGCTTTTCAAGACGGGTGATACGCACGATCCCCGCCTTCGGCGAAAGAATGTACAGAATTCTCGATACGCCGCCGAATATCGTCGAAATGAGGAACGCATAGGCGGGACCTTCGATGCCGCTCTTTTTTACGACGATGAAAAAATAACACAGCGACAGGTTGATCAGATTGGATATAAGGGTGAGAATGAACGGCGTCTTTGCATCCTTTGCTCCCCGCAGAACGGAAGAAAGCGCAATGTCCATGGCAAGGAAGGGCATCGACGGGATGATGATGTGCAGATAACGACACGCCCTTATCCGGATCGCCTCCTCCGAGTTCTTGAAAAGGAAGCCGAGAAGTCCGTCCGCCCAGCCGAGGCTGAGGATCAGTGCGATAAGGCTGAGCCCGAGACAGAGATAGATTGCACTCATCGCAAAGACGTGTATCTTCTCTTTTTCGAGGGTGAGCCGCCTCGATATGCTTACGCTGGCGCCGATGGAAAGGCCAAGAAGCGTCTGCCGCAGGATGCCGATGTACGTACTGGAAATGGATACCGCGCTGATGTCCACGGCGCCGAGATATCTTGCAATGAAGACCGTGCCGATGGTGGCGGAAAGGACGAGAAGCACCCTCTCGCCGATGGCGGGAATGGCGAACGTGAAGATCTCACGAAGAAATGCGGGCTCAAAGAAGCCCTTTTTGCTTTGTGCCGAAGTCAATTTTTACACCTTTTTCTGCTTTGTCTGCGTTTGTTTTCCCGCCTGTGACGGTTTCTGCCTGCCTCTTTTGCGGCTGTCCCGCAATAAAGGGGATGAACGGTTTTGTCCTTACGTTTCCGTCCCTTCCGGAGCGCTGCTTCCGGAGCGGCGAAAATCCGCCGGGGTCTTTCCCACGTGGGCACGGAAGGATTTGACGAAATGAGGCACGTCGGTAAAGCCCACGGCAAAAGCCACCTCGGATACCGACATATTACTGCAAAGAAGGAGGTTCTTGGCGGCGCTGATGCGGCAGTCCACGAGAAAGCCGTGGAGCGTCATGCCGGTCTCCTCCCGGAAAATGCGGTTCAGATGCACCGGATGGAAGTTGAATTCCTCCCCCAGTGCCTCGTAGCTCAGATCCTCTTCGTATTTCGTCTGGATGAACCTGATCAGCTCGGTGACGAGGAAGGTGCTTCCGCTGCCGCTCTCCTCGGTGTTCTCGGCGGAAATGACCATCTTGACGATGACCGTTTTGAGAAGCGACGAAGCCAGCGCCTCCCGGGAGGGGCTTCTTGTGTTGAAGGCGTGGGTGATCTCCCAGAAGCTCTCCTCCAGACTCTGCCGGTTCTGCAGTACCATCGGAGAATTCAGGCACGGCGTCTTCGGGAAACCCACATCCGCCTCGAAGGGCGTCACGGTACAGCCGATGCCGAGAGGAACGGAGGATTTATAGGCAGCCCGGAAGTCCATTGTGAAATCGAAATTCAGCGGGATGTGCTTCACGTCCCCGCAGGGGCGCCACTTATAGACCGTGCCGGAGGGGATGTAGATCACCGTGCCCCGGTCGAAGGGGTATTCGGTGCCGGAGATACCTATCTTCCCGCAGCCCTTCACGATGTAAAAGATCCGCTGATCTCTGGCGCACAGGGCTTTGAATATGTACTTGTTGCTTTTTGTAAAGGTAAAGCAGCTCGTGCTTCGAAGATACGGGGTCACGTTTTCAAGGGTAAGCTCCACCGTGTTTTCCCCCCTTTTTTTCAAGTCGTTCCAAGTTAAGTATTATACAGCAAATTATAATCCCTGCATAGGGATTTTGTCAATATATACTTGTGTTTTCCAAACATTTTTCCGTTATTCCCGGGAAATCTTCAAAAAAAGTGCGCCGTCCATTGCCATGGAGCACTTTCTTTCCGGCATCGGCGCGGGGCGCTTCCGGAACGGATGGAAGAAACAGAACAAAGCAAATTCGCAGACAAAGAAAGACCGCCGGGGAATTGTCTCTCCGACGATCCTTTGTCTTTTTCACTTTTTGACCTTTGCCTCTTTCGGGGCTTTCCCGAAAAATCGCCTTTATCAGTCGTGGAAGAAAAGCGGAAGCTCCTCGAGGAAGAGGATATCGTCCCGCTTTGCGGCGTCGCCCTCGGCGAGGATCGCCATTCTGCCGCAGATGCTGCCGCCTGCCTGCTCGACCAGCTTTTCAATGGCGGTAAGGGATTCGCCGGTGGAGATCACGTCGTCCACGATGAGGACCCGCTTTCCCTTCATGAGCTTTGCGTCCTCGCCGTCAAGATAGAGCGTCTGGGTGTGCTGGGTGGTGATGGAATTCACCGTCACCGAAAGGGGATCTACCATGTAGACCTTGAGTCCCTTGCGGGCGATGATGTGGCGCTTGTCGCCGTGCTGGCGCGCCATTTCGTGGATGAGCGGGATGCCCTTTGCCTCGGCGGTCACAAGGTAATCGTATTCGGGAGCGATCTTCAGAAGCTCTCTTGCGCACGCTTCGGTGAGCTCTACGTCGCCGAGGATGACGAAGCCCGCAATATCGAGCCTGTCGCTGACGGCACAGATGGGAAGCTGTCTTTCAAGACCCGCCACCTTCAGTGTATAATAGTTCGGCATATCTTTTTCAGTCCTTTCAGAAGTTTTGACAAGGCAAGGCAAGCCCTGTTACGCCATTTTTTCGGGGAGCTTCGTCCCGCCGAGAATGTGGAAGTGCAGATGCTTTACCGACTGACAGCCGTCCTCGCCGCAGTTGGTGATGACACGGTAGCCGTTCGTAAGACCTGCCGCCTTGGCGATCTCGGGGATCTTCTCGAAAATGTGCTTCACGTAGTCGGAATTGTCGGCGCTGACGAAATCACAGCTCTCGATGTGGAGCTTGGGGATCACCAGCACGTGTACCGGCGCCATGGGATTTATGTCCTTGAAGGCGAGGATCTTATCGTCCTCGTATACCTTTGTCGAAGGGATGTCGCCCTTCGCGATCATGCAGAAAATGCAGTCCATTGATTTGTCCTCCGTCTTGTTTCTTTCGGCTTCGGAAACCGTGTTTCCGCTGAGCCCTTTTTTATGCGTCTATTTTATCACGGACTTTCGGAATTGTCAAGTTCCCCCGGAAAAAACGGGAGAGGCCGAAAACGGCTTCCCCCGACTTTTCTTTTTTTCTTTTTTTTCTTATTTCTTTATGAGTTCCTTTGCGATCTCAAGATACGCCGTTGCACCCTTGGAGTACTTTTCGTAGTACAGCGCCGGCATTCCGTAGGAGGGAGCCTCCGAGAGCTTGACGTTTCTCGGCACCGGCACCTTGAAGAGCTTCCCGGGGAAGTGCTTCTTGATCTCCTCCAGCACCTGCAAAGAAAGATTCAGTCTGCCGTCGAACATGGTGATGATCACGCCGATGAGCTCCAGCTCGGGGTTATAAAGGCGCTTCACCTGCCCGATGGTCATGGTGAGCTGGGTAAGCCCCTCGAGGGCGTAGTATTCGCACTGCATGGGGACGATGACGCCGTCGGCGGCGCACAGCGAGTTGATGGTCAGAAGCCCCAGCGACGGCGGGCAGTCGATGAATATGTAGTCGTACAGACTGCGCAGAGGCGTCAGCGCCGTTCTCAGCTTATATTCCCTCTCCGGCACGTCCACCAGCTCCAGCTCCGCACCCGCAAGGGCGATGTTGGAGGGCAGAATATCCAGATTTTTGAATTCGGTCTTCTTGATGATCTTCTCGGGCTCGGTCAGATTGATGAGAGCGTCGTACACCGAAAGGCTGTTCCTTTTGGAAACGCCCACGCCGCTGGTTGTGTTGCCCTGAGGATCCAGATCCACCAGAAGCACCTTCTTCCCGAGAGCCCCCACGCTCGCCGCAAGGTTCACGGCGGAGGTGGTTTTGCCTACGCCGCCCTTCTGATTGGCGAAGGCGAGAATTTTACAGTATCCGGTTTTATTCAAAACGTTTCTTCCTTTCAAAAGTCAAAAGGTCCCGCCGATAAAGGCGGCAAAAAGGCGGCGGTACGGCAAAAGTGCGTGCCTGCCATCCCGGGTGAGCCGTATGCGGAAACAGATGACGGTATATCGCAGCTTGCAAATGACAAAGGATCGGAAAGCCGGTTCATAGGACCCGGAAAGACATCGCACCCTCTTTTCGGGAAGTACGATTCTGCTTTTTTGCCCTCTCTTCTCCCTTTCGGGTCCGGAAGGCAGAGAAAAACGGCGATATCCCCGGTATTTTCGGCAAAAATGCGGTGAAAAAAATACGTCAGTCCGAAAAAAATAAGGACTGCCATAAAACGATCCGTAAAAATGGCGGGCAAAGCCGTAACGGCTTTTCTCCGGACAGAGAACCCCGCAAACGGTATTGTATCACAGTTTTGCCGTTTTGTCAATTCAGAACCGCTTTCTTCTCCGAAGGGCTTTTGACGCATGGAATTGTGGTCATCGGCGCTTTCTTTCGCCATTTTTGTCTACATTTTGTGGTTCGGCGGCAAATTTTGTTTTTCGGCGGGAAATGTAACAAAAAAATTCTACATTTTGACTAAAAATCGGAAGGCGCCGCTTTTTCTGCCCTTTTCACCTTGCAAGAAAGGGACGGAAAAAGGAACTCCCCTTCCCGTAAAGCTTCTCAAAACGGGAAAAGCATAAAGGAAAAAGACGGCACATATACTGTCACGGCGGCTCGGCGTTTCGGGATCGTGCGCCGCACGCAGCCCTGAAAAAGAATGCAGGAAAGGAAAAGGAAAAGTGAGATGACCATGGCATACACAAAATTCACCTCTCTGAAAACTCCGTCCTATATGGGGAAAAGCGCCTATGCCGGCAAGGCGGGGCAAGAAGAGAAGAACCAACAATTTCTTCCCGCGCGGGAAAGAACACAGAGCCCCCTTCGCAGCAAAGAAGCCCGCTTCTCCCCGCTCTCGTCCCCGGCGGGCACCGCTTTGAAAAATCCGGCGGCAAGGCAGACAAGCGCCGCTTCGGGCACAGCCTCGGTAAAATCCGGGGCAAAACAGAATGCCGGCACGGTTTTCGGCAAGGCGGCAATGAAAACGGGGACGGCTTTTGACAAGCAGCCGGCAGAACAGACCGGCACGGTTTTCGGCAAGGCAACGGTCGAACAGACCGGCACGTCGGCGGCAAAAAAGACGGGGTATGCCTCCGGCAGGTCGGCGGGAAGACCGGAGGGGACGGCTTCGGGCGCTTCTTCGGGTATTTCTTCGCAGGAGAAGAGCCGGCAAGGTATGGAGAAGGTCGCCGGACAAGGTTCGGAAAAGCCCCGTTTCTCGGCATCGAAGGTCTGCGTCTTTTCCCTTCTCACGCTGGCGGTCTTTACCTCGGCGGTGTATTCCTCCGGGCTCTGTGCCCCCGAGCATTTTACAAGGGCGTTCCTCGCCTACTGTGAGAAAGCCGGGCAGGCGGAGACACGGCTTCGGGCAAAGGCAAAAGGCATCGGAAGCGCCGAGGCAGACGCTTTCGGCGAAAGTCTGTACGTGCAGGGGCTCGGCAATGCGGGCACGGAAGGCACTTCCGGCTCTGCCGCACGGGATGCCGATTTTGCAGGCTCGGGAAAAGGCTTTGAAAGCGGCGGGAGCTATGCGGGCTCGCTTCTTACGGGAAGCGGCGCTTCGGGAGCGGCAAAGACAGGGACACCCGGAAGCGGCATGACGACGGTCCTTGCGGCTTCGGCGTACACGGACGGCGCAGGCGATCCTTCCGCTGTCTTTCCCGCATACACAAGCGAGGCGGACGCCGTGTTCTCTTCCGATTCCCCGCCGCCTGCCTATGACGAAGGCGATATCGTCTGCCGGGACCTTTCCCGGGGCGGTGACGGGATCTATCTTCTCAACGAAACGGGGAGGGACATTGACGTGGAGGCGCTTTCGGCGTCGCCTCTTCCGGAAGCTCTGCGGCTTTACGGCACCGAAGAGCCGGAGGTACTGATCCTCCACACCCACGGCACCGAGAGCTACATCGACACCGGCAGCAGGAGCACCGACACCGAAAAGAACGTGGTACGGGTGGGGGATGAGCTGGCAAAAGTCCTTGAGGCGTACGGGATCTCGGTTCTCCATTCGAGGACGATGCACGACGAATACTCCTACATCACCGCCTACAAGAGCTCCAAGACCGAGGCGCAGAAGCTCCTTGCCTCCTACCCTTCGGTAAAATACGTCATTGACCTGCACCGGGACGCTCTGCCGAAGGACGGCGGGGCACGCATCAAGTGTGTAAGCGATATACACGGAACGGCGGCGGCGCAGATGATGCTGGTCATCGGCTCGGATGCGGGGGGCGGGAACCATCCGAACTACACGGAAAACCTTGCGGCGGCGTCACGCCTTCAGGCGGAGATGAACCGGGAATTCCCCACCCTCATGCGCCCCATCAACCTGCGGAGCGCCGTCTTCAATCAGGACATCTGCCGCGGGGCGATGATCCTCGAGGTGGGCTGCAGCGACAACACGCTGGAGGAGGCGCTCTGTGCCGTGCGGTGCTTTGCAAAGGCGTTCGTGCGGACAGGGCAGGGCGCATAACAGGTCGCCGTTCTCTTTTCCCCTCTTGAATTTTCCGTTAAAGTGTGGTATGATAGTCCCATACGGGAGGAACGTCCGCAAAAGGCGAAGGCTTCCCGGAAAACCATACAAAAAAGAGAGGGACAGACGATCATGCTTCTTCACGATATACACGTACACACCCATCTTTCAAGCTGTGCAAAGCCGACGGCGATCGCCGACGAATACATTCGCAGGGCAAGTGCCATGGGGCTTCACACTCTCGGCTTTGCCGATCATTTCTGGGATGAAAAGGTGACGGAATACCCGGCGTCCGACTGGTACCGTCCGCAGAATTTCGATCATATCCGTCAAATTCTCGGGGAGGTCACCGAAAAGCCGGAAAACCTTCGCATTCTGTACGGCTGTGAGACCGAGTTCTGCCGCGGGCAGTTCCTCGGCATCACCGAGGAGCGGGCGAAGGCGCTTGACTTCATTCTCGTTCCCCATTCCCACACGCACATGCACGGCTTTACGATAGACGCCGAGGCAGCCCTCGATCCGAAAGCCCACGCCGCTTATCTTGTGGAGAGCTTCAAGGCGGTATGCCGTCATCCTCTGGCAAAATACATCACCTCCATTGCGCACCCGTTCCATCCCGTGGCGGTAAAGCCGGATTTCGAGACGGCAGTCATCGAGAACATCAGCGACAACGATTTCGGCGAGTGCTTCACTCTGGCAGGAGAAAAGAACATCGGCATCGAGCTGAACGCCTCTCACGTTTCAAGACCGAATATTGACAGGACCTCGAGGATCTTCAAGTGTGCCAAGGATGCCGGATGCCGGTTCTCCTTCGGCTCGGACGCTCACGACACGGTTTACTACGTGCCGGAGATGCAGAAGGTACTCACCGACTTTTCGTCGTCCCTCGGTCTTACCGACGACGATCTTATCGACCTCATGCGCCGATAAAGCACGGCAAAAGCCATCGGCTGCATTATCACCCGGAAAGGAAAAACAAAGATGGGAGACAAGGCTCTTCTTGACAGGCATAATTTCAAATTCAAAAAGCAATACGGGCAGAACTTTCTGACCGACCGCAAAATTCCCGCAAGGATCGCAGAGAACTGCACGGCTCTTCCGGTACCGGAAGCGGAGGACGGCAGGCGGTGTGACGAGGTGATCCTGGAGATCGGGCCCGGGGCGGGCATTCTGACGAAGGAGCTTGCTCTTCGCTATCGCCGTGTGGCGGCGGTGGAGATCGACCCGAACCTGATCCCGATCCTCTCGGAGGCGCTGGCGGACTTTCCCAACACGTCGGTACTGAACGAGGACATCATGGCGGTGGATCTGCCGGCGTTCGTGGCGGAGATCACCGAAAACGGAAAGTATCCCGTGTCGGTCTGTGCGAATCTCCCCTACTACATCACGACGCCGATCCTCATGAAGCTGCTCGAAACACGCTGCGGCTTCGGGTTCATCACGGTGATGGTACAGAAGGAGGTCGCCCGCCGTCTCTGCGCCGCTCCGGGAAGTCCGGACTACGGTTCCATCAGCGCCGAGATCGGTCTTTACGGTCAAGCCGCAAAGCTGTTCGACGTGCCCTCCGGGTGCTTCAACCCGAGGCCGAAGGTGGACTCCGCCGTAGTCAAAATTTCCCTCGACAAGTCGGAAAAGTACCCGATAGATCTTGCCGACAAGACGAGCGCTCTGATCCGTGCCGCCTTCGGACAGCGCCGTAAAACATTGGTAAACTCCCTCTCCGTCCTCGGCGGCCGCCTCGTGTCGCAGGATAAAGCCGAGCTTGGGCGCATCATAGCAAATACCCTCGGCGTCCCCGAAGACGTGCGGGGCGAAAAGCTCAGCACGGCGCAGTTCGCCGCCCTTGCACCTATCCTCATCAAATAATATGCGGGGCTGCTCGCCCCGTACCCTCGCCGCCTTACGATAGCGCGGGGCTGCTCGCCCCGTACCCTCGCCGCCTTATGATAGCGCGGGGCTGCTCGCCCCACACCCTCGCCGCATTACGATAGCGCGGGGCTGCTCGCCCCACACCCTCGCCGCATTACGATAGCGTGGGGCTGCTCGCCCCACACCCTCGCCGCCTTTTGAAAAAGGCGGGCGAAAACTTTTACTCAGTGGCAGCCCGTACGGACTGCCACGGTTCTTTTTTTGAGATAAAAGGATAAGTGCCTACTGTCCGCCGGGGGCAAGCGCCGCCCCCGGCGGATGTTTATTTTCGTTTTCTGATTAGTGGGTGGCTGTCTACTGTCTATTGCGGCAAGAAAGCAGTGCCGCAACAGAGGTTCTTTTGCGGTTTTAGAGAAAACTCCGGGTTTTGCCGCTTAGGATGATAACGGCAAAAACAAATCTCCGCTGAGGTCGTATCTTGATCTCAGCGGACAGTGGGAACTGATTATTGTTACAAACCCCATGAGTTTGACCGCTCAGGATCATGGCGGTCAAACGGGATGATACTCGGGCATCGGTGCTTTCGGTTTTATCGGAGGTAAAGTCCCGAAGTGGCGGCGGGGTCTCCCCGCAAAAGAAAAAACGGCTTGCAATGCAAACCGTTTTCTGGTGCGGATGATGGGACTTGAACCCATATGATATACATCACACGCCCCTCAAACGTGCGCGTCTGCCAGTTCCGCCACATCCGCATGTCCTTGGTTTCCCAACGGAACGACGTTATTATATCACACGCACTCCCGTTTGTCAAGGGTTTTTTGAAAGTTTTTCAGTTTTTTTCGATTTTTTCGATTTCGCCAAAATGTGTTATTTTTTCGGGAATATCATAGGCATTTTACCGATATTTTGCCGTTTTGGCGTGCATTTTCGCCACATTTTGCCTTTTTGAAATATAATTTTATATCATTATTCACACATTTTTGATAGAATGAGCAAAAATACATAAGGAGGAATCCTCACATGAGTATATGTCAGAAATGCGGTCAGCCTCTTGCAGAGGGCGCTAAGTTCTGTACCAACTGCGGCAATGTCGTTCCCGCTCCCGCCGCTTCCAAGGCAGAACCTGCTGCCGCACAGGCAAATCAGTATACATCCGGTCAGTCTTACACGACCGGTACGCAGGGCCAGTACAACCAGTACAATCAGCAGAATCAGTACAATCCCCAGCAGAACCGCACCTACGGTCAGTACGCCAATCCCCAGACCCAGACGTCTTATATCCCCACCGCTCCCGCTTACACCGCTCCCGCAAAAACGCCGGTCACGGCAGGAGGTTACATTCTCCGGTCGCTCCTGAACCTCATCCCCGTTGTCGGCTGGCTCATTTACTTCATCATGCTCTTCGTATGGGCAAACGATCAGACCAAGGAAGACAGCTTCCGCGGATGGGCAAAGGCACAGCTGATTCTGATTTTCATCGGTATCGGCATCGCCATCATCTTTGCGATCATCGCCGCTGTTGCGGGCGTAGGCCTCCTTGATGCACTGTATTATTGATTTACCGATCGTTTTTCCCGGTAAAGGCGTTCACAACCGAAAATAAAAACGGAAGCTCCGGAAAAATCCGGGGCTTCTTTTTTGCCCGATATAGATATAAAACGGTATAAAACGGCGGGCACAAAAAGAAAAAGCGCTGCCGAAAAGCAACGCTTTCTTTGAAGTGACCCGTGCGGGAATTGAACCCACGTTACAGCCGTGAAAGGGCCGTGTCTTAACCTCTTGACCAACGGGCCGAAAAGTAGCGGAAGTCGGATTTGAACCAACGACCTGCCGGGTATGAACCGGATGCTCTAGCCAGCTGAGCTATTCCGCCGAAAAGTGTTGGAACGTGACCGCCACAACGCTTGATTATTATAGCACGCAAATACCGTTTTGTCAAGGGCTTTTTGAAGATTTTTTTGCCAAATTTACGCAAATTTCACTTTTTTATGTTTTTGGCAGGGGAAATTTCAGCAGAGCGAAAGAAACCGGTCTTCATATCCGTCCGGCAAAACGCCGACGAAGAGCGGGGCGCAAACGTTCGGCAGCGTGCTTTTTGTCAAAGCCTGCGCCCGCCGCTTTTCGCATCCATATCCGTTTTGATCAGACCTGCTTTTCCGACCAGCCGGCGTTTTTGTAGACGTCGGCTTTGCTCTTTCCTTTGACCTTCCGATAGATGGCGTGGCTTCTTTCCGCCATGTTTCCCACCCGCCCGGCAAACCGGGTAAAGCTCTTGTCACCGCAGGTGAGAAGCCCGAAATACACGACCGACGGGATCCCTCTCGGGGCAAAAAGACGGTTCCACGTGGTTTTCAGAACGCCGAGGTGTTTTCCTTCTTTGGCTGCCTCGAAGGCGGAATTCAGGTCGGCGTCCTCCTCCCAGGGACACAAGAGGACGTCAAAGCCGTTTTTCGCAAAGAAGTCCGCACTTTTCCAGGGGCTTTCCACGGCGTTATACTGCCAGTCGGCGATGATGATATCCTTATCGAGCCGCTCAATGAGCGCCGCCGCATATTCGGCGGAGGAATTGCACTCATAGACGTTACAGCCGTTTTTCCTCTCTTCGCCCGCTTTCGGCTCAAAGAACCTTTTGCAAAGGAGCATATCGCCCCAGATGATGGCTTGTCTGCCCTTTGCCTTCAGAGAAGCGCTGACTTCATTCAGATAGTCGCACAGCTCCTCGGCGTCGAATTCGATGCCTGCCTCGTCACAGCCGAGATGGAAATACCCGGAGTTCCCGAAAAGCTCCATCAGCTCTTCCCGGACTCCGGAAAGAAGCTCCCTTGTTTCCGGACTGTTGAAATTCCACACCCAGCCGTAGCTTTTCGGATAGTACAGATACTCCAGACACGGATCCTGATCCAGCAGCGTATGCTTTCCGGAGTATCCGAGCCGTGCAAGCGAGGCGTGACCGAGGTGCTGGAAGAACGGCACGATGGCAAGGCCGAGGGCATTGGCTTCCCGGACGATCTGCCGGATCTCGTCTTTTGTCAAGGCATTTTCCCATGACAGCTCCCTCAGCGTATCGAGCTTTACGGCGCCCCACGTTTCAAGAAAAACGTGGGTATATTTGGCGATGGCGCAGGTCCGTATCACCCGGCGGATATCCTCAAAGGAATACTCGGGGAACAGGCAGAGGTGAACGCCCCGGAAGCCGATATCTGCCTTTTCCCGGATCTCGCCGCACTCGGCACGGTAGTCCAGCTTCCCGTAGCAGAAAATCATCTCGAGAAAGGTGAAGAGTCCCCGCATGGTACCGGCGTGGTCTGCGCCGCAGAGGAAGACTCCCTTTTCGGTGACGTTTACGGCGTAGTCGCCCTCGCCGAGCCCGATCTTCTCACCCCTGCCGACCGTTATTTCAAAAACATCCGTGCCTTCGGAATAGGAAATATCCCACTCGATACCGGGAGTATAGCCGGAAAGCAGTTCTTCGACAAAGGGGGTCTTCGCCGCCTTCGGCAGTGTGATCCTCTGCCCGTTTTCAATATAAAAGTAGTTCATCGTGATCTCCGTTCTGCCGGGGAAACCGGCAAAAAGCGGGGTCCCCCAAAACCCGGAGCCCCGCTTAAAACTTGATAATAATTCCCCGTTTACTCGTCTTCCTCAGTCTCCACCTGCGGAAACGCCGTATCGTTGACCGTGAGGTTCGGCTCCCGACACTCGGGGTATTCAAAGGAATGGAACCAGTCGTCGTACTTCGAGCAGCAGCGGCGAAGCATCTTATCGTACTTCTTTTCTTCCGCCGCATCCAGCATGGCAAATACGCCGCCTGCCGCCGACGCCGCCGCGGCAAGTGCCGCAAGCGTCCCCGCGATCCCCTTGCTCTTCCGTACCGAAAACGCAAAAGCTGCGAGGAACGTCGCCGACGCCGCAAACAGCGTCACCGCTGTCAGTAATTTATTTCTGTTGTTCTTCATATCTGCACCTCGCCAGTCAATATGCAGGGCTACTCGCCCTGCACCTCGCCATATTGTGGGTCTACTCGCCCCACACCCTCGCCGCCTTTTGAAAAAGGCGGGCGAAAACTTTCAAATAGTCAAAGTCCATACGGACTTTGACGGGAATTTTTTGAATAATGGGTCATTGCCTACTGTCTGTTGCGCAGGAAAGCAGTGCCGCAGCGGGGTACCCCCGCAGGCAAATCGGGACTGCACTTCCGACAAAATCGAAAGTCCCGATTCCCGAGTATCATTCCGTTTTGCCGCCATAAATTCGAGCGGCAAAACTCAATGCTTATACCAATATCAAAACTTACCTGTGTTGCGGTGCTGCTTTTCCGCTGCAGTGTGGGTACCCCCGCGGGCAATTCGGGAATGCACCTCAGTAAAAAAACGGAATAAGGTGATCCTTTGTTCTGAAAAACACCCCGTCAAAGTCCGAACGGACTTTGACTATTCAAAAGTTTTCGCCCCGCCTTTTTCAAAAGGCGGGCGGGGGTGTGGGGCGCGCAGCCCCGCAAAAAGGGGGTATTGAGCGAGCAGCCCCGCCAATAAATCACTTTAGGAAGTTGCCCTTGGCTTTGAGGAAGGCGTTCATGAAGCCGTCGAGCTCGCCGTCCATCACGGCGGTGACGTTACCGTCCTCGTAGCCGGTCCTTGCGTCCTTCACGAGGGTATAGGGCATAAAGACGTAGTTACGGATCTGGGAGCCCCACTCGATATTGAGCTTATCGCCCCGGATATCCTCGATCTTATCCAGCTTTTCACGGGTCTTGATCTCCATGAGCTTGGACTTCAGCATACGAAGGCAGGTCTCACGGTTCTGGAGCTGGCTTCGTTCGGTCTGACAGCCGACGACGATACCGGTGGGGATATGGGTGATACGCACGGCAGAGTCGGTCTTGTTGATATGCTGACCGCCGGCGCCGCTGGCTCTGTGGCATTCCATCTTAATGTCTTCTTCCTTGATCTCGATGGAATTATCATCGGTAAATTCGGGAGTGATCTCCACCGAAGCAAAGGAAGTCTGTCTTCTGCCGGAGGCGTCGAAGGGAGAAACACGGACGAGTCTGTGTACGCCGTTTTCGCTTCGGAGATAGCCGTAGGCAAATTCGCCCTGCACAAGGAAGGTGGCGCTCTTGATGCCCGCTTCGTCGCCGTCGAGGTAGTCGATGAGCTTTACCTTGAAGCCGCTCTTCTCTGCCCAGCGGTTATACATTCTGTACAGCATTTCCGCCCAGTCCTGCGCCTCGGTACCGCCGGCACCGGGATGGATGGACACGATGGCGTTGAGCTTGTCGAACTCTCCGGAAAGGAGCGCTCTTATGTTCTGATCCTCGTATTCCTTTTCAACTCTGGCAAGCTCTGAAAGGATCTCCTCGGTAAAGCTCTCGTCCTCTTCCTCCAGAGCCATGGCGATGAGCTGTTCGAGGGAATCGGCGTCGCCGGAAAGTCTGTCGTAGCCTTCGATGACTGCCTTTGCGTCCTTGAGGGCGGTCAGGACGGTCTGGGTATCCTCCCGTCCCCAGAAGTCGGCTGCGCAGGTCTCGGCTTCGAGATCCTTTGCCTTCTGTCGGTTCTCGTCGACTCTGAGGCTTTCGGCGAGCTCCTTTATATCTTCCTTGAGGGATTGCAGTTTAAGTCTTGCTTCATCAAGCTGGATAATCAATGTCTTGTCCTCCGTACACATATATTCAGTTTATATTATATACCAAAATCCCGCTTTTGTAAAGAGGGGAGCGTAAAATTTTACATTTCGGGCTTTTTCAGACCTTTTCGGGACTTTCGCGCTTTCCGGAACACCAAATAACGGTGAAAATCCGGGCGGCGTCCGACCGTGGAAAACTTCTCCACGACCATGTGTTCCAAACGGATGCTCCACTGTATCTTGTGGTATCGCCTGCTCCGGAAGCAGCCCCGGAGGCGCCGAAAGTGGATAAATCTGTGGAATATGTGGATAACGCAAAAGCACAGAGCGAATACTCCATACAGAAGCACGGGAAGGCTGTCGAAAAAAGTGGAAAATCCCGTGCCTGCGGCATTTCAGCACCGTTTTTTGTGGACAAATCTGTGGAATATGTGGAAAAGTTGCAAGGGATATTTTTACAGATATACCGAAACGGTGCATATATTCAGAGAAAAATACGCCGTTTTCCACCCGAAAATCCCCTTTTCGGGGTTACTATATATAGATGCGGAGAATCCACTTGCCCATGTTGGAATCCTGTGGAAAAATCCCCGTTCCGGTGCCCCGCGTGCGGGCTTGACAAGGCGCCGGTTTTCGTGTATAATACCGGTAGTCGGCAGAGCTTGCCGTAAATACCTACTGATATATGAAAGTGAGAAAAAGAAAATGGATGTAATCGAACTTGCAAGACAGCTTGGACACGCAATTCAGAACGAGCCCGCCTATAAGGCCGTTACCGCCGCCGGCGACGCCGTAGACGCCGATACCGACCTTACCGACCTCATCGGTGAATTCTCGGACAAGCGTGAGCTGATCGCCGACACGACCGATCAGGCAAAGCTGGACGAGCTCGACAAGGAGCTGGAGGCTCTTTATAACAAAATCATGACAAGTCCGAAAATGCAGGCGTTTGAGGAAGCCAAGCACGAATTCGGCCACCTCATGGAAAGGATCCTCGCCATCGTTACCAAGTCCGCCGACGGCGAAGACCCCGATACCGCCGAGCCCGACGAGGAGTGCGACGGCGACTGCTGCTCCTGCCACGGCTCCTGCGGCCACGAGCACTAAAACGAACCAACCATTGCGTGGGGCTGCTCGCCCCCCCGGATTTATGGGGGCTGCTCGCCCCCATACCCCGTCGCCGCCTTTTGAAAAAGGCGGGCGAAAACTTTGAAATAAGCCCAAGTCCTGTCGGACTTGGGCTGCGTTTTTTCTTGACTAAAGGGTAAGTGCCTACTGTCTGTTGCGACATGCTAAAGTTTTCTTCGAAAACTTTCACTCAGAGAAACTTTGTGCGAAGTGACCATGAGCTTTGCCGCTTTGATATATGGCGGCAAAGCGGGGCAACATTCGGGCATCTGCGTCTCCGTTTTTTACTGAGGTGCATTCCCGATTTGCCCGCAGGGGCTACCCTGCTGGCGGCGGGGGCTCACCGCTGGCGAGAAGCTCCCTGTTATATACTTATTCTTCGGTCGAATAGCGTGTCTTGTCGTTGGGCACGTCGAGGATATCCTCGAGCTTGACCTCGGGGCCGGAGGGCCGGGCGACGAGTCGGTTAATGGAATAGCCCCGGGCGGAGAAGGTCGCTTCGTACTCGGTGACCACGTTGTCGGCGTTATAAGGGGAATGATGGAGGTCGAAGGTCACGTCGGAAAGGGCGTAGCCGGAAAGCGGGAACTCCACGAGAGAGAAGTCGAAGAAGGGACGGTTATCGGTCTTGAAGTAGATCACGCCGTCCTTATTCAGAAGCTTCCGGTAGGTCAGAAGGTACTTCCGGTAGGTGAGTCTGCGCTTTGCGTGGCGCACCTTCGGCCACGGGTCGGAGAAATTCAGATAGATCTCCGAAAGCTCCCCGTCTGTAAAATAGTCGCAGAGGTAGTCGGCGTCGCCGCAGACAAAACGCACGTTGTCGATCGCCGGGTCGGCTTCCACCTTCTCCATGGCGAGCATAATCACGTCCTTGACCCGCTCCATGGCGATAAAGAAACGCTCCGGGTGCTTTTTTGCCATGCCGAGGACGAAACTGCCCTTGCCGCAGCCGATCTCGAGACACAGCTTGCGGTCTCCCGCCAGCTCCTGCCACTTTCCCTTATATTCGGTCGGGTTCTCGATATGGATATCCGCACACTGTGCCATACGCTCGTCGGTGTGCTTTTTCTTTCTCATTCGCATCGTTTTGTCATTCCTTTCAAGAATCAAAATATCAGCAAAGTAAAATCGCCATATACGGAAAAATCAAGAAAAATCGCCAGTAGAATCAAAGCAAAGACCGGGCATAATTCGCCCGCCTTTGCAAAAAATACGCTTGTCGCAGGAATTCTGCGCTTGCGAACGGCGTTTTGCAAATCCGGAATTCTCATATATGAAATTATGAAATCCGAAAATCCGAAAAATCGGGAAAGAACGGAGCTTTTCGCTCACGCATCCGTGCTTTTTGTCCGGCAAAGGCTCGGGCAGATACCCGAAACGCCGCCTTTTTGGCAGAAAGCAGAATATAGAAGAACTTCCCTCCGCCTTTTTGCGGCAAAGCCCGCCGGAAGCCGGGAGGCAGGGGAAAAAGAACCCCGGAGAAAACAGCGGCGTCAGCCAAAAAACAGGACTCCGGGACAAAAAACAAGATAAACAGGAAAGGAAGCTTTCATTTTTCAGTGAAAGCACGGTCATAACTATGCTTGACAGAATCGCACTGGTACTTGCCATCATCGGCGGTCTGAACTGGGGCGGCATCGGCCTCTTTCAGTTTGACGCCGTGGCATGGCTGTTCGGCGGTCAGGACGCTGTCCTCAGCCGGGTGGTATACGTCGTAGTGGCTCTCGCCGCACTCTGGTGTATCTCTCTTCTGTTCCGCTCAAGAGAAGTCCTGCCGGACAACCACAACTGATCTTGCCGTAAACGGCGAACAGCCTTGCGCTTCGGCAGCGCCAAAACAGACGGGAAGTGCAGGGAAAAGCCTTCGGAGGGCTGTGCGGGAACGTGCGGCCCTTCCGTTTTTTGCAGGTAATGAAAATGCGTTTTACAGAAGCGGTATGATTTCCCTTACCGACGGGAAAACGAGGTCGGCAGTCTGATCTTCCGGCGCCGCAAGCCGCATTTTCTCGGTGGTCTCGCCGCTCATGACAAGGATCGAGCAGAGTCCGTTGCGCCTGCCGAGGGCGATATCGGTATAAAGTCTGTCGCCGATCATGGCGATCTTTTCCTTTGGGACGCCGGACATCAGAGCCAGCATCTCCGCCGTTTCGGCGTAGGGCTTTCCGAAATACCGGGGCTGTTTTCCGGTGGAAAGGCTGATGGCGGCACAGAGAGCGCCGCTGTCCGGGATAAAGCCGTCCTTTGTGGGGCAGTTGATATCGGGATGGGTGGAATAGAAGACCGAGCCGTTCCGGATGAGGGTGCAGGCGTGCTCCAGCCTCTCGTAGGTCAGCGTCTTATCGAAGCTCACAAGGGTGATCGGCGCTTCCTCGTGGATATCCGCCAGCGGGATTCCGGCGCTCGCAAGGCTCTCGCAGAGAGCGGGCGTGCCCATCACGTAGACCTTCTCCCCTTTGTGGTACCGATTGAGGAATGCCGCCGTCACGTCGCCGGAGGTGACGATATTACTTCTTGTGCAGGGGAAGCCGAGGCGCACAAGGCGCTTCACGTATTCCTCGGGGCTTCGGGAGGCGTTGTTCGTAAAGTATACCAGCTTTCTGCCCTTTTTGAGGATCGTTTCGCAGAATTCGATGGCGCCGTCGATCACGTCGTCGTCAAGATACAGCGTTCCGTCCATGTCGAGGACGAAAAGCCCCGCATCGTCGATCCGTTTCTTTGCGGCGTCGCCTTCGGAAAACTCCCTTGTACCGTAGACAAGAGAGGCACGCGCATTCTTATGCTCCACACAGTCCATTTTACTTTTGCCCGCCCTTTGCGAAAAGCAAGGGGCTTTCCTTCCGTTCTCGGTACTCTCGTATCCCGGTCATAGCCACGGTCATTATTGCCGCGGTCAGCGTTTACAAGTGCTTCCGGTATGCCGGCTTTTTCCGTCCGTCCCGTCCGCATCCAAGCGGGAAAGCAAAAGAATCCGAACAGATTCGCCTCAAGTGTCGTTTATAATCTCGCCGTCGGCATACGACCGTTATTATAAACCGATTATAATGCCCCGGAAAAGTTTTTTCAAGAAAATATATGTTAAATTTTCCGTGCGGTGTTTTTCGCAATGTGAATAATTACAAATATTGACAAGGTTTCCCTCTTAATTTATATATTACATCCAAATAAGGGCGGAAAAATTTATGGATAACGGAAAAAAACGAGGCAAACAAAGATTACCTATTGACAAAATCCACCGTTTATGTTAAACTACTCACAGTGAAATATTTGAATAAGTATCGGTGGCAAATGGACGATCGGAAAAGTTTTGAGAAAAGCGAAGAGATAAGCGGATCTGTCAAAGCGGAGTCCTCGGCAGAAGCTCCCGCAGGCGCCTCGGTTTATGCGTCGGGATCGGAAGCGGATGACGGAGAATTCGAGCATACGGCAAGGCGTTTTGACAAGGTTCTGCGTGCTATCGCCGGCTCCTTTGAAGGAGTCCCGGAGTCCGAATTTGACGATCTTGTCCAGGAGGGTCTGATCGCTCTCTACCGTGCGTTCTGCAGTTACAAGCCGGGAATGTCGAGGTTTTCGACCTATGCGGAGGTCTGCATCAAGCGGGCGATGGTATCGTACCTGCGAAGTTACAACGCCAAAAACCACAGGGTCATCTCCCTTCCGGAGGACGATGAGATGTCGGCAGACGGCGGGGCGCTTGCATCGGCTGCGGGCAGCTTCGGACAAGATCCGGAGTCGCTGTACCTGTCGAAGGAGAGTCTTCAGAGTCTGAAGAGGCGTGCGCTTGAGCAGTTATCGGACTACGAGCGGTGCGTATTTCTTCTGTATCTCGAGGGCTTCGAGTCGGGAGAGATCAGCCAGACGCTGGGAAAACCGCAGAAGTCGGTGGACAACGCCCTTGTGCGGATCCGCAGGAAGCTTTCGGGAAAAAGCTGAGGCAGAACGTCGATCCTTTGCAGCCGTGATTATTCGGTATCCACTCTGTATGCCTATGCGAAAAGCATCGCCAAAGTGCGAGCGTGGGTTATCACCATGCAGGGCAATAACAAATTTTTATCCAAAGTTAAAGCGAGGGAAAAAATCATGTACGAAAACAAGACATTGGTATGTAAGGATTGCGGTAAGGAATTCGAGTTCACCGCAGGCGAACAGGAATTCTACGCAGAGAGAGGCTTCCAGAACGAGCCCCAGAGATGCAAGGAATGCAGACAGGCAAGAAAGAATGCTTCCAAGGGTCAGAGAGAATACTTCACCACTACTTGCGCTAAGTGCGGCAAGGAAGCTAAGGTTCCCTTCCAGCCCAGCGATGACAGACCCGTATACTGCAGCGAATGCTTCGCAGCTATGAAGGCTGAACAGCAGTAACAGATTTGCCACATTAACATAGTTTCCGAATGGTATTCGTCTTTATGCCGGTGATAACACGGATCCTAAGTTAAAGACATTACCGTGTTTGGTTTGCCGCAGGACTCTTTTGTGATATTTTCCGTCGCAGGGCCTATCCAACGGCTGTCCCTGACATCAATTCAAAAATCTATGGAAAGAGCCGACACGTCAAGTGTCGGTTCTTTTTTGCAGGGAGCCCCTGCGGGCAATTCGGGAATGCACCTCTGTATAAAACGGGAGTGCATATGCCCGAGTATTGTCCCGCTTTGCCGCCGCGGGGAGGCCCCGCTGCCACTTCGGGAATGCACCGCAGACAAAAACGGGAATACAGATGCCCGACTATTGTCCCGCTTTGCCGCCATATATCAAAGCGGCAAAGCTCATCCTTTATCGGAATTCGCAATTTGGAATTATTTTCTGCAGCGAAATATTTGCGCTTTGCGCAAATGTGAAATAATGGCTTTTCGCCATTGTGAAATATTCTCGCTTTCGCTCGAATGTGAAATGAAATAAACTCCCTCATTTTCACGCCCGCAGGCATTTCACACGCCGCAGGCATTTCACACGCCGCAGGCGTATTTCACACCCGAAGGGTATTTCACAAATCCCGTAAGGGATTTATTTCACTGCGGAGTGTTCCGAGGACACTCCGCATGGGAGCCCCCGCCGGCAATTCGGGAATGCACCGCAGACAAAACCGGGAGTGCATATGCCCGACTATTGTCCCGCTTTGCCGCCATATATCAAAGCGGCAAAGCTCGTGGGTTCTGTGGAAACGGTTATCTCCTACCGTCCGCTGAGGTCAAGACACGACCTCAGCGGATATTGTTTCGGAGCACTCGGTAAAAGTTACTTTGAGTGAAAGTTTTCGAAGAAAGCCATAGGTCTTCCCCTCACTTTCCCCAATTCTCCGCCGCTCTTTCGCACATCTTTTCGATGTAGTCCCGCCCTTGGAGCTTTTCCAGCCACTCCTTCGGGATCGCCTCATACCCGTAAAGGGCTCCGGCAAGGCTTCCCGCAACGGCGGCGACCGTGTCGGTGTCATCGCCGAGGTTGACTGCTTTGAGGACGCATTCCCGGTAGGAATCGGTGGTCAGAAGGCACCAAACTGCCGCTTCGAGGGTATCGACGACGTATCCCGAGCTTCTTATCTCCTCTCGTCTGAGCTTTTCAAAATCAAACGACAGCATCCGTTCGTAATAGCGAAGCTGCGGATTCTCCCCGTAAAAGCTCACCGCACGTCTGAGCCCCGTATACACCGTCCGTTTGTCTTTGTCGCTCAGAAGATGCCACAGGATCATCGAATACAGCCCGCAGCCGACCTTTGACCGTTCGTGGGCATGGGTGAGGGCGGACGCTCTGTGGATCCGGTCGAGCATTTCCGAAGCGGTAAGAGAGTCCCGATGATAGTATAAGTACAGCGCAAACGGAGCAATCCTCATCAGCGAGCCGTTGCCGTTGTTCTGTTCGCCGGTAAGACCGCAGTGATCGACGTTTGCAGAGCCGGCAAAATAGTTTTCGATGGCAAAGCTGCAAGTGTTTCCCACGTCGAAGGTTTCCCCGGTCGGCGTAAAGGCATCCTCGTCGTACCACTTGCCGAAGTTCTCCATGATCTTTTCGAGGTCGTACGCGTTATCCGCCAGAACGTCCAGCGCGCACAGCGACATACTGGTGTCGTCCGACCACGAGCCCGCCGGTACGGGATAGGTCCCGAAGCCGGTCATATCGGTGACCGGTTCGTCGTCCAGCTCCGCACGGGAGGCAAACTCCACCGGGACGCCGAGCGCATCGCCGACGGCGTGACCGAGAATGACGGCTTTTATTGTGTCAAGCATATTTTTGTTTTCCATAAATCCTGACCATTCCTTTCGTTTGTACGGCACCGGTGCCGCTTTTCTTTGCAATGCTTTTTTGCAACAGTATACCACCTCTTTTTTTATTCGGATTTTTCGGTGCTTTTTTCCGAAAATCGCACAAAAAATGCCGAAAACCGGATCCCGCAAAAACCGTGACAGAATGGTGGTCATCCGATAAAAAAGGATCGCAGGGCATTTCTGCCTTACGATCCTATTATAACCTGTTTACTTTCGGGAATGGTCGCTTGCCGGGCGACTTTCATCTTTTGATAAATCTTTTTGCAAATATTTCCGTCGAAGGCGTGGGGCGAGCAGTCCCCCTGCAACACTTACAAAGAAAGAATTACCACGTTTGCGGTGATATCCTCCTGCCCGGTGACGAAGAGCCTGCCGTCCCTGACGAAGATCTTATCGTCGGGATAGAGCATATCGGAAACAGAATAATCGCCGAGGAGGGGAATATCGAAGTCACGGCACTCATGCATGGAATGGATGACGCAGAGGAGTTTTGACTTGTCCTCGGAATAGCGGGCGACGATCTGGGTGCCGGCGGGATGTCCGTAGGAGGCACGGTCGGTCGCATAGATGTAGCTGGTGCCGTGCTTGATGATGGGACTTGCCTTGGCGTAGAGCTTTTCGGCGTCGATCATCATGGCGTACTGCTCATCGGACAGCTCGAGGATCTTGCCCGACCAGCAGAGCCTTCCGAGGAAGCCTCCGGCAATGATGTATTTCGTCCGTCCGAGCGGATAATGACGCTGCAGCGAGCACCATACCTGCGACTGTCTCGGCGGGATCAGATAGTGCAGACCGCCTGCCACGATCGGGATCTCCAAAACCTCATGAGTGTCCGAGCAGCTGGACATCGCCGTGATATCCATCATAGACGGCTCAAGACGGCAGCCGCCGGAAGCGCAGTTCTCGATGATGATGCCGGGAACCTTTTCTTTTATGCGCTTGAAATATTCTCTGGCGCCGATCATCTGCTGACGCACACCCTCGCCGGGGCTCTCGAAACCGTCACAGCCGAGGCCGATGCTGGCGTTGTAGTCGATTTTCAGATAGCCGAAGCCGCCGTCGTTCAGCGTGCCGATGCACACCCTGTCAAGACGGTCCCATGCCTTCCTGCTTGTCATATCGAGAAAGCTCTCGCTTCTGCCGTTGATGACGTGACCGACCACCACGTGGCCGTCCTTCCTGACCTTCATATCGTCGAATTCGGGACCGAAGGATACCGCCGCCTCGCCGGTAGCTTCGATTTCCATCCAGATGCCGGGGACGAAGCCCAGCTTCTTTACGTCGTCCGCATAGGCACGAAGACCGTCCGGGAATGCCTCCTTGTCCACGATGTCGTAGTCGCCGATCTGCCGTGCCGGGTACCAGCCCGCATCCATCACGAAGTACTTCGTGCGGGAGCCGATGCTGCGGAGCTTCCCGGCGATTTCCAACAGGAGCTTGTGGTTGGGGTGTCCCCACGTGGTGATGAACTCGTTGAAGAGGATCGGCATACAGCCGTCGGCATCGTCGGCTTCACCGTAGGCGTCGATCGCTCTGTTCCGCATGGCAAGAAGGCGGTTCGACAGCTCGGCAATGCCGCCGCGGCAGGCGGAAACGTAGACGGCAGGAGAAGTAAAGATCTCACCGGAGGCTACGTTCTTTTTCCATGCGCCGAACTGCACGTCCGCAAGTCCGATGGAAAGAGAGAGCTTCTTGTTCGCTCTGGTAAGCTCTGCCTGCCAGGAGGCGTTATGGGCAAGATAAGCGCCCCAGATTACGCCGTTTTCCTTGTCCTCCAGGGCAAAATACGGGTGATAGCCCTGCACCGGACGGGAGCCCACGACGCCGTATTTCAGATTTTCATAGCATCCGCCCCACGCCTTTTCCATGGAAAGATCCACAAGATCCGTCTCCACGTGCTTTGCTTCCATCGCCCAGCCGGAACGGAAGGTGTGAAGCGTGGTCTCGTGCGCCGAATCGGAGGTAAGATACGGGGAGAGGCAGTCGAGGGAAGCGCTCGTAAGGTACTCAAGCGTAAGCATCTTATCCGAGTCGTTGCGGAAGGATGTGGTGATCTCGGCGCCCTTGTCGCCCTCCCGGTAGGTAAGGGTATGGATGACGGCGTACTGCTCCTCCTCGCATTTCAGGAGAGTCGTGATAATGGTCACACCGTTTTCGGTCTTTACGTCCTGCGAGGCGTAGCGGAGCTTTTCGAGGCTGTCGCTGAGCTTATAGCAGTTGGAATATTTACCGGTGTTGTGATGGGACAGCTGGAGCTGTACCATGGAGCAGTTGGCGTTTTCGGCTTCGGGAGCGCTTTTACCGTCAAAGAAAGCTGCTTTGTCCTCGGTGCCTTCGGGGAGAAGCAGAAGCACACAGTGTCCTTCCCCCTCGGGAAGATAATAGCGATACGTCACATCGCCAAGGCAATAGTCCTTTATCATTTCGGTTTTGTCCTTTCTGATTCCTTTTTATACTTTACGGCAAAAAACTATTGCCCTTTTGCAAAAGAGCCCGAATGCAGGATTCCCCGCCCCCGGCAAAGCAGTTTTGCCGTAGCCATCACCTATATTATACCAACGATCAAGGCACGAGTCAAGGAAAATTTTCTTTTGTTCCGTCTCCCTTTCATCACGGCTCCACATTTCCACCTCTCCAAATAATCAAATCTCCGCTGAGGTCGGCTTTTGACCTCAGCGGACAGTAGGCACTAACCCTTTATTCTAAAAAACACCCGTCAAAGTCCGTATGGACTTTGACTATTTGAAAGTTTTCGCCCGCCTTTTTGCGGGGATGCCCCTGCGGGCACCTCGGAAGGATTGCACCTCAGACAAGACCGCAATCCCCGATGCCCGAAACTGTCCCCGTTTTGCCGCCATATATCCAAGCGGCAAAACTCACTGCTTTCTCCAAGCCCTCAATATAACCTCTGTTGCGGCACTGCTTTATGTCGCAACAGACAGTAGGCAATGACCCTTTACTCCAAAAAATCTCCGTCAAAGTCCGTATGGACTTTGACTATTTGAAAGTTTTCGCCCGCCTTTTTCAAAAGGCGGCGATGGGGTGCAGGGGGCGAGCAGCCCCCTGCAATAGGCGTAGACGCAGTGGGGCGAGCAGCCCCTGCAATAGGCGGAATATGGGGCGAGCAGCCCCATAATATGTCAATGCTGTTTTTCACATGTTTTTTAATAAAAAACACATTGAAAAAGGGACCCGTCTGTGTTATGATAGCAATAAGAAACAGCGGTAATTTCTCCTGCTCCTTGCTTACGATACGGCGAAAAATCGGGTCGGCACGAAGGCAGGATGTCGGAGCCGCTGCATATACTGCTTTGTATATGACAAAAATCACATTTCGGAGGTAACGCCATGTCAAGCTACGTTCGCAGAAAAACCCCCGGCGATACCGAGTGGTTCGTACACGACCGCTTCGGTATGTTCATCCATTGGGGACTCTACGCTCTTCCCGCCCGCCACGAGTGGATCAAGAACAAGGAAAGGATCCCCGAAGCCAAATATCAGAAATACTTTGAGCACTTCGACCCCGATCTTTACGATCCCAAGGACTGGGCGAAAAAGGCGAAGGCGGCGGGCATGAAGTACGTCGTCCTCACCACCAAGCATCACGAAGGCTTCTGCTTGTTTGATTCGCAGTACACCGATTACAAATGCACCAACACCCCCGCCGGGCGTGACCTTGTGAAGGAGTACGTGGACGCCTTCCGAGCCGAAGGTCTCCACATCGGCTTCTACTATTCCCTCATCGACTGGCATCACCCGGATTTCGTCATCGACCACCTGCATCCCAGAGCCTACGACGAAAACGTGGACGAGCTGAACAAAGGCAGGGATATGCACCGCTATGCGGAATATATGCGGAATCAGGTCACCGAGCTTCTCACCAACTACGGCAAAATCGACATTCTCTGGTTCGACTTCTCCTACCCCGCCGCCACCAATTTCAAGCCGCCCCGCGACTGGATGAAGGGAAAAGGCGCCGAGGATTGGGAAGCGGAAGAGCTCATCGCCACCGCAAGAAAACTTCAGCCCGGTATCATCATCGACAACCGGACAACGATCGAGCAGGATCTCTGGACTCCCGAGCAGTATCAGCCTACCGAGTGGGTGCGCCATAAGGAAACCGGCGAGCTGGTAACGTGGGAAGCGTGTCAGACCTTCTCCGGCTCATGGGGATATTATCGGGACGAATCCACATGGAAATCCCCGGAAATGCTCCTTCGGATGCTGATCAATACCGTTTCCCTCGGCGGAAACCTTCTCATGAACGTAGGTCCCACCGCAAGAGGCTACATCGACTACCGTGCCGAAGCGGCGCTCGGCGTATACGCGGAGTGGATGAAATACAACTCCCGCTCGATTTACGGCTGTACCATGGCGGAGCCGGAGTTCACCGCCCCCGATGACTGCCGCCTCACCCAGAGAGAGGACGGAAAGCGTCTCTACATCCACATTTACGCCTACCCCTTCAAGCACCTCCGTGTGAAAGGCCTTGCCGGTAAGATCGACTATGCCCAGTTCCTCCACGACGCCAGCGAAGTCCTTTATATCGAGGAAAAGATGTCGAACGACGCAAACTTTGAAGGAAGCAACGACCTTGCGAGCGACGTGGTATTCAAGCTTCCCGACGTGAAGCCCCATTGCCTCATCCCCGTTATCGAAGTGTTCCTCAAGTAAGCAGCCCCCAAGGGGTGACAACCCATTCAACCCGCTTTTCAATTTCGGGCAGAATTCAACCAAGACAGCAAAACCGCCGAGAGGTTTTCCCTTTCGGCGGCGTTTTTGTTTATTCAGTGTGTGCTGTCGTAGTACCCGACGAGGATGTCGACGATCTGCCGCTCGTGGGTATAGTAATACTCGTCAGCTTCGTCGAAAATCTCGGTTTCTTCCTCGGTATAGTCATCTTTTTCAAAGTCGAAGACCGCTTTTGCCTTATGAAAGTTTTCAAGAAGGTCCTCCGGAAGTACCTTTTCGAGCTCGGCAATGATCTTTTCCGGATCCTCTGCGGCGTTGCAGATATTGAACAGCCATCCCTCGTGACCTTCGCCGTTGATGCCGCAGTCGTAGTCAACCAGCGCATAGATGCCGAAATCTTCCTTCTCGAGCTCGCCGCTTTCCCATTTATCCATGAGAGCATTGATCTTGCCGTCTTCGTCAAGCGATTCTACGATCGCACCTCCTGCGGTGTCCGAATTGCCCTCGTCTTTACCGATATCTTTCGGCACATTTACACCCGTGCAGGAAAATAAGCAAAACGATAGAACCGCTGCAAGAAATGACATAACGATCTTTCTGATTTCCATATTTTAATCCGTTCCTTTCACATATTGCTGTCTTTGTGCCGTATTTCACTGCGCAGAAAAGCGGGGTCCGCATCGGGTCAATGCTTTACACTTCCGTACAGATTTTGCACCCGTCCCGACGGTACAAAAAATGGGGAGAGATAAACGTCTGCTTATCTCTCCCCTTGGGTCATACTATTGTGTCAGCGCTTAATCAGCCTTCTGCAGCGGTCGCACCATAGTTTGCCTTAACGAATGCGAGGTCTGCAATGGTAACTACGCCGTCCTCGTTGATATCCACACAGAGAACTTCGTCATCTGTGAGAGCATTATCAACGTCAAAGCCTCTTACGACTCTTACGAAGTCGGCGAGGTCGATCTTGCCGTCACCGGTCTTTGCATCTGCGCTGTTCTTGATATCACCGGGAACGAGGTCGATCCGTTCGATCGTGCCGTTCTCAACTGCCTTGAATTCAACAATGTCGGAAACAAGGTAGCCGTTCTTCTTTACGACGAGCGAATAGCCGCCTGCAGCGATTTCAAGAGTATACGCAACGTCGCCGCCATCGGAAACAGTCTCTTCGGTTTCGAGGAGTACGTCATCCGCATAAACGGAACCGTCAAGGTTGAAGATCGTTGCATAAGCAGGAGCCTTTGCAGCGCCGCTTTCACGGGCAACTCCGAGGATACCGGTAAGAGTGAATACGGGAACATCACTGATGGTCTCTTCGACGGGATCAATGACAACGGGCTTTTCGATGACTTCAAGTCCGGTACCTGCGGGAATGTAAACGTAGCTTGTACCGTTGGAGACATACTTCTTAGCTGCAACAGATGCACCGTAGAATCTTGTTGCGGAATCTTCGGTCTTGAATTCTGCTGCGCCGATGTACTTGAAGGTGAGCTTACCAAGGAGTACGGGTTCGTCCACTGCGTCGATGCACTTGCCGGCAACGATGCCTTCCTGATCGAGCAGAACTGCGTTCTCGTAGTGACCTTCGGTATTTACTTCAAATGCGGGAGCACCGCCAACGTTGAAGGTGTCGAGACCTTCAGCGGGAGCAAAGCTTACGAACTGGAGCTGAGCCTTGTCGTAATCGAAGCCGAACGCTACGTTGTCAGCCTTAACGCCGCTGAAGTAGAGCTCTACCGTATAGTCGTCATTGTATTCGTTGTATACAGCCTTGGGAGTGATGAGAGCTACGCCCTCTTCCTGCCAGATAGCCGTGAAGTTGGTGGCTGCGGTAGGAGTGAAGGATGCGCCTGCGTTGAAGAGTGCCGTGCCGTTGCTCCAGCCTACGAACTCATAGCCTTCTGCGGCAGCGGGAGCTGCGGGAAGAACGAGAGCGGGTGTGCCGTACTCATAAACAACGGCTGCGGGAGCCTGCGTGCCTTCTGCGGCATGATCGCCGAGTGCGAAGGTTACGTTGTATTCGTAAGCCTTCCAAGCAGCGGTGAAGGTCATGTCAGAGGAAACGGCAACTTCTGCGAGAGGTGCGTAGGTCGTGGTTCCGTCAGACCAGCCGAGGAAGCTGTAGCCAACCTCTGCAAGAGCGGCGGGAAGCTTGACCTTATTGCCTTCGGTGATCACTTCGGAGGTTCTCGAAAGAGTACCGTGACCGCCGTCTGCGTAGGTGATGTTGTACTTGGCAAGCTCTCTCCACTGAGCCACTACAGTCGTTTTAGCAGTGGGAATGAAGCCGATGCCGGGGCCGAGCAGGGAATCGCCGACCTTCCAGCCGTCAAATACGTATCCGTTTGCTGCTGCAGGAGCCTCGGGAAGGATGATTCCGGGGTCGCCTTCCGTCCAGGTGATCGATGCGGGAGCAACAGCGCCCTTTGCGGCATGATCGCCGAGAGAGAAGTTTACGATGTACTTTGTCGTAACGCCCTTAACGGTGAACTCTGCGGGATATGCCGTGTAGGGAAGGAATATGCCCTTGCTGTAGGTCATAATACCGTCATCCATCCACTGAACGAAATAAGTGTTGGGATCATACGGAGGCTTGGAAATCCTGCCGTCGGTATCGATCGCAATAACCTGCTCAGCCGATGTGATGGTATCTTTTATCTTGAAGGTGAATTCTGCAAAAAGGACACCGGTAGATTCCGGTTCTCCTGCGTCTTCGTTCGATGCAGGACCATTATCCGGCAACAGCCAAACGAAGTCGATGGTGCCGTCTCCGTGGTCGTTATAGTCACCAAACGTCTGGTCATAATTAATGAAGGGAGTCGGATTCTTGGTAACTGCTCTGTTCCTTCCGGATCCGGTCGCTACTTGTTCCGTCTCGATAAGCTCAACAGAGTCAGTGTCGTAAAGAAGTCTTACAACACCCGTGTTGGGACCGACTTTACCGAAATACCACATCTTGATTTCGACGTTGTCGCCGATCTCATATTCCAGCTTATCGGAAGTAAGTTCAAATACGTACTCTCCGGGATCGTCGGGGATCTTATAATCGTCGACCCACTCAAAATACTGTTCTCTGTCCTCAAAAAATTCGGTAACGTGGGGAACAGCCGCCATAACCGGTGCTGACAGAAGTGCTGCTGTCAAGACTCCTGCAAAACCGGCGAGAATTTTCTTCATCTGCATGGTGTATAACTCCTCTTTCTATATCTGTCAGCGGCCAAGGAAGATCTGAAGGATGTTCGCTGCGTCAACCGAGTTAACGATGCCGTTGCCGTCAACGTCAGCTACTGCAAGTTGAGCTGCGGTAAGCGGAACAGTGGACTTGCCGAGGAAGTGCTGGAGAACGAGAGATGCGTCAACCGAGTTAACGATACCGTTGCCGTCAACATCGCCGAGAAGTCCGATATCGCCGTCTTCGTAGGTAACGGTGCCGTTTTCAATGTCAACAGCTACTACTTCGCCGTTATCTTCGAAAATGCTGTCCATCACAGTTACGGTAAAGGTGTTTTCATCGGCAACCTTATCTGCATCAACTGCGAAGTTGAGGTTGAAGAGGGTACCCGATTCGTCTTCAATATTGTAGAGGCAAGCTGCAACGATCTTAACGATGCTGTTTTCTGCGTCGTCAACGATAACATAGGTGGGTCCTTCGTAGCCGCCGAGAGAAAGCCAGAAAGTATCTTCGTACGCTTCGTCGATCGCACCGTCTACAAAGGTAAAGCCTTCGGGATATGCTACTTCAAAGCCGATGGTGTTGAAGCCTTCGGTGTTGCCTTCAAAGTCAACGGATACTGCGAGAGTGGTGTCAGCGGAGGTGATCGTGTCCTTTTCGGGGGTAGCCTTGATGATCATACCGCCTTCAGCATTTGCCGTGAAGCATGCGCAGGATGCGAAAAGCATTACTGCTGCCATTGCCATAGAGAGTTTTTTCATGAGATTCAGCTCCTTAAAAAATTTTTCGGATTGCTCCGTTTGGCATCACGGTCGATTTCGCTGTTTCGAGTCCTATGATACCTTATCTTAGCTTATATTATATATGCTTCTGCAAGAAAAATCAAGTAGTAAATCCGTTTTTTTTATGGATTTTATCGTTTTTTTTGCCATTTGACCGGAAATCGGTCCAAAAAAACCGCCCGAATAGTGCGTTTGTGAATTTTTTGTTAATGTACAGTGCCTTTCAATCTGCGTCTTCCCGTCATAAAGAACAAAAACGGCGTTCCGGCATTCACCGATATTTGCCAAAACGCCAAATGCCGACCGGGAAATCGTTCATCGGCATATTATATATAACTCGAAGGGCGCTTTTGTGCAATGTGACAGCATCCTGCCGCTGGCGGCGTTTTCGCCGCCTGCGTCATCCGAAAGCTGTTTGCGTGAGGTGTGAGGCTGAGCCCCAAAGTGTACGGCGGGCAGAAGACATCCGAATGTGCTGACCCGGCATCCCGCGCAGCGTTTGTCCGCCCCCGGAGGCACGCAGAAGGCAAGGACAGGTCGAACGACCGTGAGCAAGGTGCAGAAAACCCGTCGGTGTGCGGACTCCTTCTTGTACTCCTTAGCCGCAGCGGCTGTACAGAGCGGAGAATCCGATTCCCGACGGGATTCATGCCGTTTTTCCTACATATAATATATGTGAAAAATGTTGCTGCCGTACCGATTTATTTTCCGAGCTTTTCGCCGACGCTGCGCAGGATGTCAACGGCGGGAGCGGGGAAGCGTCCGAGACCGTCGGGGCCTACGTTGAGGAGGAGATTGGCGCCGCACTTCCGGCACTTGCCGAGGATCTCGAGAACCTTATCCGGACTCTTCCAGTCCTCGTCGAAGCTCTTGTAGCCCCAGGTATGATTGAGGGTGATGGGGGCTTCCACGAGGCTTTCGGTATATTCCTCCGGCAGTTTGTTGTCGCCGCAGGAGCGGTAGTCGCCCATGCCGTTTCCGATTCGGGAATCCACAAGGCACCACGGCTGATAGAACTTGACCATATCGCAAAGCTCACGGCTGTATTCGGGAAGGATATCGAGGGGCGTATCGAACCAGACAAGGCACAGATCGCCGTATCTCGTGAGGATCTCCTTCACCTGGGGCTTTATCTTCTTTTCATAGCAGATGCGGTACTGCTTTCCGGCTCTGTCCGGGAAGTCCCAGTCGTTGTCCCAGCTCATGCCGCCGACGTTGGTGTGGTAGAACTTCATGCCGTAGCCGCCGCCGTGGGGTTCGTGCCAGTCGATGACCTGCGAGTAATAGAGTCCCAGCTTCATGCCGTACTTGGCGCAGGCGTTCGCCAGCTCCTCGATGACGTCCCGTCCGAAGGGGGAAGCGTCCACTATATTATACCTGTCCACCTCCGAATGGAAGAGGGCGAAGCCGTCGTGATGCTTGCTGGTCACCACGATGTATTTCATGCCGGCGTCCTTGGCGAGCTTTACCCATTCGTCGGCGTTGAAGTAGATGGGATTGAAGGCTCCGGCGAGCTTTTCGTATTCACGGTTCGGGATCTGGAACCGGGACATGATCCATTCACCGATGTAGTCCATTCTTTTTCCCTGCCATTCGCCGGCGAGGAGAGAATAGAGTCCCCAGTGGACCATCAAGCCGAAACCGGCTTCCTTGAACCATTTTTTGCTTTCTTCGAGTGTCATCATCGCTTTTTCCTTTCCGGTACTTGCGTACATAAATGAAATGTGTGAAGGACACCTATGTGTCTTTGCCCATTATACACCAATGCGGTATACTTTTCAAGACCTATTCCGGAGTAAAGTATGCAAAAGCACTTTATTTTCTGTAACGCACGGGAGGAGCAAGCCCTCCTCTCCTGCGATGCCATGTGATATGAAACAACGCCGGCGAACGCAGTTCGCCCCTAC
Source organism: Eubacteriales bacterium (assembly GCA_045600125.1). GTDB lineage: Bacteria > Bacillota > Clostridia > Oscillospirales > CAG-382 > SIG622. The sequence goes on from JAZRXH010000119.1 coordinate 47,970, forward strand.
GGTCTGCCGCTGTTTTGACAAGGAGAAAAAACTCCGATGAAGTCGGCGTTTGACTTCATCGGAGCAGTAGAAACTGACCGTTTTCACCGCCCTATGAGTTTGACCGCTCGGATATATGGCGGTCAAACGGGACGAGGTTCGGGCATCGGGGATTACGGTTTAGTCTGAAGTGCAATCCTTCCGAGGTGCCGGCGGTGGCACACCGCCCCATGAGTTTGACCGCTCGGATTTATGGCGGTCAAACGGGACGAGGTTCGGCCATCGGGGATCACGGCTTTGTCTGCGGCGCAGTCCTTTCGGAGTGCCCGCGGGGGCGTCCCCGCAGAATCATGCAAGCCACAGCTCCCGGCGGCTGGTGGAGATGGCAAAGGCGCCGGCGCTGAGGGCGGCGATGACGTCGTTTTTGGTTTCGATGAGGCCGCCGGCAATGAGGGGGACGCCGATGCCATCCGAAAACGCTTCGATCTGTCTCGGGAGGACGCCCGGCATGATCTCGATCATATCCGGCTTTGAGGAGCGCACCGTGTCGAAGGCGATCTCCACCGAACGGGAGTCCACGATGAAGAAGCGCTGGACGGTGGCGAGTCCTGCGTCCTTGGCGTACTTGATCAGGTTCGAGCGGGTAGAGATGATACCGTCGGCGCCGACCCTTCCGAGGTATTCCACGCCGGCGCCGTCCTTCCCGATGCCCTCCGCCATGTCGATATGCACGAATACCTTTTTCTCCGGCTGCGTCTTTTTCGCCTTCGCAAGGTATTCCTCCATGGTGTTGATATTCGGAGCCAGCCAGAAGATCACGCCGCAGGGAGACGACAGAGCCGCAAGAAGCTCCTCCCCCGTGCGGACGGCGGCGATGATCGGGCATTCTGTAAGGTCAAGCATCGGACAGTCCCTCCGTTGTTCTTAGAAAATAAATATACCGTAAAATGATTATAGCCCATTTTCAAAGGATATGCAAGCCCCTTCGCCCGGCTTTGCCGCATACAATATATATATTTAGGAAAAATTCCGGGGACAAGGCTGTTTTCGGGCTTGTCAGTCTGCGTTTTTGGCGGCAACGAGGGCGACCCCGGTACCGGCGATATTCTCCGTCAGCACGTCTCCGATGCGGACGGGAGCCGAGGCGGCAAGGCATGCGACCTCCTTCATGCAGTCGAAGAGCTTTTCCTTCGGGACGGGGTAGGCGGTCTTGACGGGGAGCATTCCCTCCCGGTTCGCAAGACGCACGGTGGTGGTGAGGGTACGCATCGGGTGAAGCACCTCGTTTTTGCCGTAGATCTCGCCGTTTTTGCAGGTGTTCCCGGTGACACCGAGGACTTCGCCGTCCTCGTATTCCACCTTCAGGGGGCAGCCCATGGGGCAGCCGATGCAAATCAGTTCTCTTATCATATATTTTGACACGGCTCTCGCAAAATAGGCGAAAGCATCCTTTCCTGTTTTCTTTTTCAGAGCGGAATTATTCCCGGAATTCGAGCGCTAAGGTGACAGAGCCGCCTGCGATCTTTTCGAGGACGTCCCCCTTTACGTCGAAGCGCTCCATTTCGCCGGGAGTGACCTTTCGGCGGCTTTTCTTGGCAAGGACGGTATCGCCGTCGGTAAGGGTGACGGTCACGTTCCTATATACGTCGGCGACACGAAAGTAGAGCGAGGCGCCGTCCGCTTCTTTGGATATTCTCTGCGGGACGGTATACCGCACGCCGTTTTGGGGGATGACGGTGATATATTCCGAGCCTTTTTTATTGCCCCTTATAAAATCGGCGGCTCCCTTCCCTGCCGTTTCGGCTTCCTCCGATACATAATCCACCAAATCGTGGACGTGGAGAACGTTGCCGCAGGCGAAGATGCCGGGGATATCGGTCTCTCTCGTTTCGGAAACGGCGGCGCCGCCGGTCACCCGGTCAAGGGTCACGCCCGCCTTCCCGGTCAGTTCGTTCTCGGGGATGAGTCCGCAGGAAAGAAGGAGGGTGTCGCATTCGATATACTCGGCGCTCTCCGGGACAGGCTTTCTGTTTTCATCCACCCGGCAGACGGTAACGCCGGTGACACGTTCTTTTCCGTGGACGGCGGTGACGGTATGCGAGAGCCGGAGCGGGATATCAAAATCCTCGAGGCACTGGACGATGTTCCTCGTAAGACCGCCGGAATAGGGCATAAGCTCCAGCACGGCTTTGACGTTTGCCCCCTCAAGGGTCATTCGCCTTGCCATGATGAGACCGATGTCGCCGGAGCCGAGGATGACCACGTTCTTGCCGGGCATCACGCCGCAGATATTGACGAACTTCTGCGCCGTTCCGGCGGTATAGACCCCGGCGGGTCTTGTGCCGGCGATATTGAGGGCGCCCCTCGAGCGTTCCCGGCAGCCCATGGCGAGGATCACCGCTCCCGCCTTTATTTGAAAGTAGCCTTCGGACGAGTTGACGGCGGTGACGACTCTGTCTGCCGTAACGTCCACGACGGTGGTATCGGTGAGGTACGGGATGCCGTACTCCTTTACTTTGGCGATGTATCTCTCGGCGTACTCGGGTCCGGTCAGCTCCTCGCCGAACCGATGCAGTCCGAAGCCGTTGTGGATGCACTGCTTGAGGATGCCGCCGAGCGCACTCTCCCGCTCGAGGATCAGTATGTCCCGTATCCCCTGCTCGCAGGCACCGAGTGCCGCACTGAGACCGGCGGGACCGCCGCCGATGATGACAAGCTCTGTTTCTTTCATAAATAGTTCCGTCCTTGTTGTTTGTTCATATTCATTTTCGTTTATTTCTCCGCCTGCGCCTCCGGCGGTGAAGCTATCGACTGCTCTTTTTGAGAACGGGGAACGTGTTATCCTCAAATCACGCCGTGAGTGCGGCGAACGACCGCCTTTTCTTGAAACGGGGGCGTATTGCCCCCGGCTCACGCCGTAAGTGTATCAATCGCCTTGTTGCACACGAACGGGGGCGTTACTTTTTCCACGAGCGGCAAAAGCCGATACACTTCGAAATGCATGATATGCATTTCGTGCGGTATCGCACCAAAAACGCCCGGCGGGTACGGGAGGGCGGCAGTCCATAAATGGTAACTGCAGAGAAACCACTGCACAGCAATGCTTTTTGAATGCTGTTCTCGTCCTTGTTGCGGCTTGCCCCCTCCCGCCGCCACCACACCCACCCCGGAATACACCAATGTCTATGCAAAACTTGGTGGGGCGATGTGGGTCCCCATTGTTGCAGCGCGTCCGCAGCGGACGCTATGACTCGGAGCTTCTCCTACGGGAATGAAGAGAATGCCTTACCGAGAAGTCCTATCTAACTTTGCACACTGATAAGTATCATCACGTCAATGAGCAAGTGCTATCCTTTAGTGAGCGCCTTTCCCACGGGAAGTTGAACCGTTATCTTTTTCCCGAACTATATGCGGTCGGCGGGAATTATGCCGACCCATAGGACGGGAAAGAAGAGACCAAGTACATCACGCACGAACTGAGGTCAGAATTACCACTGAGGAAAAAAGTCCCCCGTAGAGCACGACAAAAATGTACATGGCGGAACCGTTCCTCGGGAAAGGTATCGGAAAACCGCATAGGTTTTCTGATGGTAGACCATTTGCTGTCGGCAAGATGCGAGGATGCAGCCCCACACGCCGCCGAAAACAAGTGCGCAGGGTTGGTGTCGGAGGGCAACGCCCTATCCGACGGGCTCTTTTGGGTACTTTTGCAGCCCTTGGCAAAAGTCACACCACCGTTCCGTGTGCAGTGGGGCAATCGCTACACCCCCGGCGGGAGGCGAGGATAATACGCCCCGTATCGTGTGCAACAAGGCTATCGCTGCACTCACGGCGAGAGCCGGGAATAAATTCTTGGTCGGTCAAGGCGAATGCCTGTCAACCTCTTCCGTCACGGCAAGCCGTGACACCTTCCCCAAAGGGGAAGGCTTTTGTGGCGAAGTTAAAACGATATCCGCTGAGATCGTATCTTGACCTCAGCGGACAGTGGGCAGCAACCATTACCCCTTAAAAAACACCGTGGCAGTCCGTATGGACTGCCACTATTGAAAGTTTTCGCCCGCCTTTTTCAAAAGGCGGCGATGGGGCTTTTGAGGCGAGCAGCCCCAAAAAAAGAAGTACTTGAAAAGGAGAAATTATGATCATATTGGGAATCGACTACGGCGACGCAAGGATGGGCTTTGCGGCAAGCGACATGACCGGCTTTCTGGCGGGAGGCATCGGCACGGTAAAGGTGACGGGACTCCACAGCGCCGTGGAAGCGGCGGCGAAGACGGCAAAAGAGCGAGGGGCACAGAAGATCGTCGTGGGACTTCCCGTGAACATGGACGGCACCGAAGGGGACAGAGCCGCAAGATGCCGCCGCTTCGGAGAAGAGCTTGCCGAAAAGACGGGGATCCCCGTGGAGTACCACGACGAGCGCCGCACCACCATCCTCGCCGCCGGCTACATGAACGAGACCGGGACCTACGGCAAGAAGCGTAAGGCCGCCATAGATACCCTCTCGGCACAGCTTATCCTGCAAAGCTATCTCGACAGAAACAGAAAGTGATGCCTTTTGCCTGCGGTGAATGCGAAAAACAATTACCGGGAAGGACTGCCACGTCCTTCCCGGCTTTTTACGCATTGGTCTTGTTTTCTCGATTAAGAGATTAAGAGATTAAGAGAGAAGATTTTATTTTCCGATGGGCTTGAAGACGCAGAGCTTCGTGTTTCCGTCGGCGTCATCGCAGAAGCTCCAGATAATACAGCCGTCCTGAAGAGTGAAATAACCTTCTCCGTCCTCGTAGAGCACCTCTTCGGTGGCGTTTCCGTCCTCGTCGTAGGTCACGTAGCTCTTTTTGCAGTCCTTGTAGGCAAGGTCGCCGTCTCTGTCGGAAGCGGCGCTCAACTTCCAGTTCATAGCGGCGGACGCACTGTCAGCCCAGGATATCTCGATCAAAAGCCGTCCGAGCTCTTCACTGTAAGACGCATCGAGAACGGCTCTGCCGCTGATCACATCCTGATAGGAACCGGTGAATTCTTCGTAATACGCCGCCTTTTCTTCCGCCGTCATCTTGTCGAGAAACAGCGCTCTCAGCTCATCGGCGATGCCGCAGAAGGTCTCGGAATCGTAGTCCTCCAAGTCGACGGTGCTGATGATATACTGCATCTCACCGTCCACAAAGCGGCACACGTAGGCGCTGTCCGTGCAGACGGTTTCCGTTTCGTATTCGGCACCGGCAGCACTTTCAAAAATCGACTTTCCGTCTTCGCCGAGAATGCCGGAGATATCGTCCGACGTCTTGGCGGCACGTACCGTGAAGGTCCTTCCGGCAGCGGTGAAGGTGTACTCGGCAACGTCCGTGTCGGCGCCGATCACGGAAAAGCTCTCATCGGTCACGCCCGTCACGCCGGGCTTTACGATGTGACAGCCGAGTTTTTCGTTCAGCTCGTCCATGGAAGCACACTCGACCTTTTCACCGTCAAGCCCTCCGAGAACAGAGCACTTTCCGAACGATGCCGACGTGAGGGAAACCGTTTCCTCGCAGATGCCCCTGAACTGTTCTTCTTCTATGTCGCCTTTTGCATAGAAAACGTACTGCACGCCGTCCTTTGACCAGCGACCGGCTCTGCCGCCGTCGTATGCGGCGATCTCGAGGTCTGCATTCTCTTCACATTCGCCGAAAAGGGAAGCGCCGTCCGCATAGAGACCGGAAAAGTCCTCGCCGGTCTTTGCGCCCCGCAACGAAAATTCATAGCCGGCGGCTTTGTAATCGTACTGTGCGATCGGAGCGGAGGCTCCGCCGTTTATCACGAAAAATGCCTCGTCGGTAACGCCCATGATGCCGGGATGCACGATGTTCGTGCCGGCAATCCCGTTAATCTCGTCAAGAGACCTGCAGCTGACCATGGGATTGGCAAGACCTGCAAAGGCTTCGTTTTCCGGCTCGTTCCCGGTCTGCACGGCGGTTTCACAGCCGACAAAGGAAAGCGTAAGGGCAAGGCACAGAAGCGCCGTCAGTGTTTTCTTCATGTTCATGTTCTTTTTCTCCTTTTGTTCTGTTCTGGTTGTTCCTGAATGCTGTTTTGATTGGTTTTTGTGTCTTGAAAACCTTTTCCCGCCTTCCGAATCCGAAAGAGAACGGGAAAACGGCGGTTTCAGTTTTTGTCGGAGTTTTCCGCAGCCGCTTCACGCTCCATGTCAAGACGGGTGTTGCGGAAATAGAGAAGGACGTCGATGCCGATCTCGATGAAGTTCATCACGTAGAATACGGCGCTGAGGAAGAAGATCCAGCCCTCCAGATCCGCAAAGCTGATCGCATGGTGGAGCACCGTGATCTGAATGACCTTCCGGGCGATGCCGAAGGCATAACCGACGAGAAGGAAGATCTCAAAGAAAAGGCTTTTGCCCTTCGCCGTCTTCGATACCAGCGATTTCCGAATGGAGATCGGCCAGGAAAGACCGAAGCAGAAGATGGTCAGAGCCTCAAACAGATTGGTGAGTGTTTCGGGTGACATGATTTATCATTTCCTTTCTTTTTTTGTTTCCTGCTGTGATTTTATACCATTTTTTCCGGTCTTACCGCCCTGTCGAATTCTTCCCCGGTAAGAAAGCCGAGAGAAACGCACGCCTCACGAAGCGAGATATTTTCGGCAAACGCCTTCTTTGCGGTCTTCGCCGCATTTTCGTAGCCGATATGCGGATTCAGCGCCGTTACCAGCATCAGCGAGCCCTCGAGGTTCTCCTTCATCTTCGTGCGGTTTGCCCTGATGCCGACGGCACAGTGCTCGTTGAAAGAGACGACGGCTTGCGCAAGGAGCCGCACCGACTGTAAAAAGTTATACGCCGCCACCGGCATGAATACGTTCAGCTCGAAGTTGCCCTGCGACGCCGCAAGACCCACTGCCACATCGTTGCCCATGATCTGACACGCCACCATGGTGACCGCCTCGCACTGGGTGGGATTCACCTTCCCCGGCATGATGGAGGAGCCGGGCTCGTTTTCGGGAATGGTGATCTCCCCGAGCCCCAGCCTCGGACCCGAGGCGAGCCAGCGCACGTCGTTGGCGATCTTCATCATGTCGCAGGCTGCCGCCTTCACCGCTCCGTGGGCGAAAACGAACTCGTCCTTGCTGGTGAGAGCGTGGAATTTATTCTTCGCCGTGACAAATTTCGTCCCGGTGAGAAGCGAAATCTTTTCGGCAGACAGGGTGTCAAAGCCCTTCGGGGCGTTGAGCCCCGTGCCCACCGCCGTGCCGCCCAGCGCCAGAGCGCAAAGAGGGCGAAGGGAGGCTTCCAGAAGCTCCGTGTCCTTTTCGAGGCTCGAACGCCAGCCGCTGATCTCCTGACTGAAGGCGATGGGGGTTGCGTCCTGCAGATGGGTGCGCCCGGATTTGATGACGCCCCGGTTCTCCTTTTCAAGTGCCTTGAAGGTGGCGATGAGCCCCCGCAGAGCGGGAAGGAGAGTGTCTCTCACTGCCGTCACCGCCGCAATGTGCATCGCCGTGGGGAAGGTGTCGTTGGAGGACTGGCTCATGTTGATGTCGTCGTTGGGATGGGTGAGTTTTTTTCCGGCAAGGGCGTTCACCCGGTTCGCAATGACCTCGTTGGCGTTCATGTTCGACTGGGTGCCGGAGCCGGTCTGAAAGACCACGAGAGGAAAATGCTCACAAAGAGCCCCGCTTATGACCTCATCGCACGCCTTTTCGATGTATCCCAGCTTTTCCGCCGTCATTTTTTCCGGCAAAAGCTCGGCGTTCGCCATGGCTGCCGCCTTTTTCAGAATGCCGAAGGCACGGATGATCTCGGCGGGCATCGGCTCTGTCCCGCTGCCGATCCTGAAGTTTTCAAGGCTCCTCTCGGTCTGTGCGCCCCAGAGCTTGTCCGCCGGCACCCGAACCTCACCCATGGAGTCGTGCTCCGTGCGGAAGACGGATTTTCCCGGGGAGTCGTTTCTGTCGTTCTCTTTCATGGTGATCCCTTTCTCGAATCTTGAAATATCGCTTTTTACGGTCTTACCTTCTTTTACCCGAATGCCGTTCCCTGCGAAAAAGCGGTTGACACGCCGGGGAAAATGCATTATAATGGGAGTGTCCCCGAAAAGAAAAAAAGGGAAAAAGGCGAACCCGAAAATCAGTAAATCAAAAAGGACGGTAAGAATATGCTTTTTCAGTATCTCGGCACCGCCGCAGCCGAAGGCGTTCCCGGACTCTTCTGTGACTGCCCGGTCTGCACGGCGGCAAGAAAGAAGGGCGGACGGTGTATCCGCAGCCGCTCCCAGGCGGTCATTGACGGAAAACTGCTCATCGACTTCCCCTCGGACACCTATCTCCACGTGGTAAACAACGGTCTTGATCTCACGAAGATCCGCGCCTGCCTTATCACCCATTCCCACATGGATCATCTGTATGCAAGGGACATCTTCTGCCTTCGCAACGGCTATGCCTCCCACCGCCCGGAAGGATATCATCTGACCTTCTACGGTTCAAGGGCGGTCACCGGGCTCATTGCCGAAGAGGTCGATCCCTTCGCAAAGGAGGGCAGCTGCAGCTACAAGACAATCGAAGCCTTCGAGACCTTCGACGCCGCAGGCTATACCGTGACGTCCTATAAGGCCATCCACGACCCGGAAGCCGGTCCGCTCTTCTACTCGGTCTCCGACGGAAAAAAGACGGTGCTGTATGCCCACGATACCCACTGTTTCTGCGATGAGGTGTGGGAGTATCTTGAAAAGAACAAGCCCCACTTCGACCTTGTTTCCCTCGACTGCACCAACTGCACAAGACCCGTGAACTATATCGGTCACATGGGACTTCCCGAGAATATAAGGGTGAGGGAGCGCCTTCTCGGAATCGGCTGTGCCGATGAAAAGACGGTCTTTGTCTGCAACCACTTTTCGCACAACGGCGGGAACGCCGACTACGACGACTTTGTGCAGTGCGCCGCAAAGGAAGGCTTCCTCGTTTCATACGACGGCATGAAGCTGGAAATCTGAAAAGATACACGAAAAATTCCCACTAATCCGTAATTATACCAAGAAATTTTGTATTTGTAAAGGCTTTTTTGCGTACATTTTTCGGCTTTTTTCGGTTTTTTCGGTTTTTTCGGTTTGTTCTGTAACAAACGGTGACGTCCCCAAAACGGGACAATTACAGACGTTTCCTCTTTCGGCGACAGCTTCTTCCGGCTGCCGCCGTTCTTTTTTGCGCTCCCCGTGCGTAAAGTGCAAAGAAGAGCGTTTCTTTAGGGAGGGACGGGACACGGACAGAATTGATGCGGCGAAGACTTCACGGAAGGCGCGGGACAATCGGAAAAAAGAAAATAGCGGCGAGATCTCCCGCCGCACTGTTCCCGCCCGGGATCGGTGCCGTGCCTCGGGAAAGAACCTGTCGGTCTCGGTCACGGCACAGCTTTTCATCACCCTTGCCAATTTCCTCTGCCGAAGGATCTACGTGCGGATCCTCGGTGCAAACCTTGTGGGACTCGGCGGTCTTATGGGGCATATCCTCGGGCTTCTCACTCTTGCCGAGCCCGGCTACGACGCCGCCTGCGCCTATGCGCTGTATGAGCCGCTGTCACAAGGGGACGACCGGACGTGTGCGGGCATCTGCTCTTTTCTCGAGAAAAAATACCGCCGCACCGCCGTCCTCACTTTTCTTCTCGGCATGGCGGGTCTGCCCCTCCTTTTTCTGACGCAGGGGGGAGAGGGACGGCTTTATGAAAGTGCCCGGGTATATCTTCTGTCCCTTACGGGGCTTTCCCTCTCCTATCTTTATTCCCATCGGCGCATCCTCCCGGCGACGGATCAGAAGGGGTATATCGTCACCACCTTCCGCTACGTGTTTTTTATCCTCACCTGCGCCATGCGTATCGCCGCCGTGTATTTTACCGGGAGCTTTACCCTGTATCTCCTTGCGGGACTCGTCTTCGGCTTTTTCGAGGATCTGTGCCTTGCGCATTACGTGGAAAAACGCTACCCGTATCTCTTGAAAGAAAAGAGGGAGCTTCCCTTTCCGGAGAAGGAAAAGATCTTTCGAAGGATCCCCTCGCTGTTCCTCTCAAAAGTCGGCGGCATCATCGGCGGCTCGGCGGATAATCTTGCCGTTTTCTTCTTCCTCGGGCTTTTCGGCGGCACCGTGTATTCCAACTACACCATGCTGTTCGGAAGCTGTGCCTCGCTTATATCCCTTATGACCGCCGCCGTATCCTCCGGAGTGGGGGACATGGAGGTGAGCGGGAGCCGGGAGCATTCCGAAAAGGTGTACCGGGCGTCGTTCTTCTGCGTCTTCTTTGCCGCCTCGTTCCTTTCTCTGTCGCTGTATTTCGTCTGCCCCTCCTTCATGGCGCTGTGGATGAGCGGAAGCAAGGAGGCGAGGACGGGCGTGCAGACCGGGAATATGCTCCTCGGAAAGACCGAAACGCTTCTTTTCTGTGTTTTCTTTTTTCTTTCGGCTCTGCGCCGTCCCACGGGGATCTTTCTTGACGGGTGCGGGCTTTTTGAGAAGGAAAAATACAAATCGCTTCTCGAAGGCGTCCTCTGCGCCCTGCTCGTGTTTTTCCTCACCCCCCGCTTCGGTATTGCGGGCGTCCTTGCGGGACAGATCGCCTCGGCGCTTCTCGTTTCCTTTTGGTATGAGCCGAAAATTCTGTACCGATACGGCTTCAAAATGTCCGTCGGGCGTTTTTGGGGAAGGCTTCCGAGGCTTTTTCTTGCCCTTGCCGCCTCGGCTTTTCTGTCTTTTCTTTTCTGCCGCTTTCTTCCGGCGTCGTTTCCCGCCTTTCTCCTTCGCATCCCGGCGTGCCTTGCCGCAAGCGCCGTTTCCTTCGGACTCGTCTTTGCCGGGAGTGACGATCTGCGCCTTGCCCTCTACTACGTATGCCGGGTCGTCGGCACCGCAGAGGGAGGAGAGCGGAAGAGTCCAAGAAGCGGGCGGCGCCAAAAACGCAAAGGATGACTTTTAGTCACATTGCACAATTTTTGTTACCTATTTTTTACGGACTGCAGAAGCAAGCATAAAAAATATGCTATTTTTTCCGAAACATAATAAAAATATGACACTTTTGCCTCTTTACAAATCGCTTTCGGCTGTGTATAATGGATACAACGACCGGAGTTCGGTCTCAGAGTTATATTTTTTTGATCGGGAGGATTTATCTATGAAAAAAGCGACAAAGCTTCTGAGCCTCGTGCTCTCACTTCTTCTCGCTGTGACAGCCTTTGCCGTTGTACCGGCATACGCTGAACCTTCGGGAACTGCCGTTGTATTCGTCAAGGACGGCGGCGACGGCTCCGGCGCATCGGCAGACAGCCCTTTGGGCTCTGTCTCCACGGCGGCGACCACCATTGCCCGGGCGGGCGGCGGCACCATCGTAGTCTGCGGTGAAGCCACCGTCAGCGGCAACACGGCTTTCGGTACCCGTGCGGGAACCACCATCAAGGTCACTTCCGTCTACGACGGTGTGGACTACCGTGAAAAGGGAGCCAAGTTCATTCTCGGCAAGGCATGGACGAATTTCGAGTCAAGAGAAGCCTTCGAGTTTGATGACATCGAGATCGCTGTCATGGGCAACAACTGCTCCTTCTACGCAGACGGTTATCCCATCACCTTCGGCAGAGGCGTGACCACGTCCCTGATCGATCAGGACGAAAAAAAGGCGGCGAACTGGCCCAACGTATACGGCGGCTCCGCCTGCGACCTTTCCGGAACCGACAACTGGCCTGCCAATACCTCGGTCACCGTCCTCGGCGGTACCTATAACCTTGTCGTTACCTGCGGCAAGGGCGACTCGAGAGGCGACAGACCCAGCAAGGACGGTTCTCTTTCCATCGGCGAGAACGTAACGATCATGGGGAAGGGCACCTTCTGCGACAACCCCGTAAACGCAGCGGTCGAAGGCAAGAAGATCCTGGTCGTCAACGGCGGAACCGCTGATAAGGCGGACGTTGCGGAAGCCGACATCACCATTACCGCCACCGGCAACGGCTACGTGCAGAGCCTCCGTGAGGGCGTTGTGAACCTCTGCGCCGATTCCGGCTATGCCGCCAAGATCGACGGCGAGTTCGTTGTCAACGGCGAGTACAGCTACGAGGGTGCTTCTCTGAAGGTCTCCTTCGAGAAGTCGGATATCAACAAGGCGGCTGAGCTTGCAAAGTCCCGTCCGCAGATGCCCGCAGCCTTCCCCGGCGAGTACATCAAGGGCTACTCCGAACCGGACGGCACCCATACCTTCAGACCCGAGAACGACATCACCATCGCCGAAGCGACTACCATCCTCGTTCGTCTTATGACCACCGAGGAAAAGGTCGCAGGAAAGTACCAGACCGATAAGGCGAACCCCGGCGACTGGTTCTATGACAACGTGGCTTCCCTCGATGCCTTCGGCTTCTTCGATGCCTTCGATAACTTCGACGGCGACAGAGCCATCACGAGAGCCGAATTCGTTCAGCTCATCGTTCTGAGCAAGAAGCTCCAGAAGAACACCGACGAGGTGGAATTCACCGACGTTGCCGCTGATTACAAGTATGCGGACGCCATCAAGGAATCCACCGAGGCAGGACTCATCAAGGGTTACAAGAACGACGACGGTTCGCATTCCTTCAAGCCCGAAAACAGCATCACCCGTGCCGAGGTCGTTACCATCATCAACCGTGTATTCGGCATGGCTGACCTCGCTCCCATCAAGTACAAGAACATGATCCCCGCCTTTACCGACGTGGATCCCCTCCACTGGGCGGCATATCAGATCATCGCCGCTGCCGGCGGTAAGGAAAAGCCCAAGGAAGAGGTAAAGCTCGAGGGCACCGGCAACGTGGAATTTGCCGTAGAGGGTCCCGTAGTATTCGCCGATGACTCCATGCCTGCCGAAAACGACGGTCTCACTCCGAAGACGGCACTTCCCTACGATAAGGCGAAGAACCTTCTCGGCGATAAGGGCGGCACCATCGTCCTTTCCGGTCAGGCTCATCTTGCTTCCAACTACTTCCTCGGCGGTATCCATACCGGCACCGTTCTTGTGACCTCGGTTTACGACGGTGTTGACTACCGTTCGGAGAATGACGCAGCCTTCATTTACGAAGCATCCTGGAAGAACCTTAGCTGCGGCGGCGACGTGATCCTCGACAACGTAGCCATCATCAGCAAGGGCGCAAACTGCTCCATCTACGCCGACAACCATCACCTCACCGTCGGTAAGGACGTTGTCTGCGTACTCGAAGAGGGCGGCGCATATCCTACCATTTACGGCGGCTCCGCATGTGACCTTTCCGCAACCAGAAACTACATCGGCTCGGAAGACACCACCGTTTCCCATACCGGCGACTATAACGGACACGTGACCGTCAACGGCGGTACATGGACCGGCGTATACGGCGGCGGTAAGGGTACTACCGAAAAGCCCAGAGAAAGCAACTGTGCGGTCGTTGAGATCGGTCCCGACGCCAAGGTCGGCTCGGTTGACGGCAGAGCTCTCAACGAGCAGGCACTGGTTCACGGTCTTAAGACCATCATCCTCAACAACACCGATGCATACCCCGTTGACGATTCCTACGACGTGATCGTAAGCGTTTCCGGCGACGGCTGCGCAGAAGCCATCGCACAGGATAAGGAAAGCGTGACCATCAAGGTCACTGCCGCAGACGGCAAGCCCGTGGAAGGTCTTGAAAACGACACCTACACCTTCAAGGGCGAAGGCTCCATGGCGGTCACTCTTGATGCCGCCGGCAACAAGGCTGTCATCGCCGGCAAGGGCGATATCGCCGTTGACGACGGAAACGTTACCTACATCACCGACGCAGAGCTTGCTGCCATCGACGCAAAGGCAGAGGCTCTCAAGAACGAGATCCTGAACACCAAGACCACCGTAAAGCCCGCAAACGGCGGCAAGGCATACTACGTTTCCACCTCCGGTGACGACGCAAACGACGGTCTCTCCGAGGCGAAGCCCATAAAGTCCATCGACAAGGTCAATACCCTCAGCCTCGGTGCAGGCGACGTGGTATACTTCAAGAGAGGCGATATGTGGAGAACCCTTACCACCCTCAGTGCGAAGTCCGGTGTGACCTACTCCGCCTACGGCGAGGGCGCAAAGCCGATCATCTCCCGTTCTCCCTTTGACGGTGCCAAGACCGGTACATGGACTCTCACCGATATTCCCAACGTATACAAGTACAGCGAGAACATGACCAACGACATCGGCTCCATCTCCTTCAACAACGAAACCTACACCGAAAAGTATGCGCAGAGAGTACACTTCGGCTATACCTCCGACAACAAGGCATACCTTGGCGGTGCCGTTGTGGACAATCCTCTCACCAAGCTCACAAACGACCTCGATTACTGGCACGACCTCGGCGGTCCCGTTCTGACGGCTTCCAAGGGTACGCTGTATCTCAGAAGTGACAGCGGTAACCCCGCCGAGCGCTTCTCCAACATCGAGTTCAACCCCAACGGACATACCATCAGGATCGGCGGCAACAACGTCACCATTGATAACCTTGACATTCGTCATGCCGGTTCTCACGGTATCAGCGCCGGCACCGTTGCAAACCTGAAGGTCACCAACTGCGTGATCCTCTGGATCGGCGGCACGGCTCAGAATTACACGGCGAAGGACGGCATCAAGTGGCCCACAAGATTCGGTAACTCCGTGGAGGTTTACGGCGGCTGTGACGGTTATCTCATCGACCACTGCTACATCGATCAGGCATACGACGCCGGTGTAACGCATCAGTACTCCGATTCTTCCGCAGGCGACTGCATCATGAAGAACGTGACCTACTCGAACAACCTTATCCTCAACTGCGTATACTCCATCGAGTACTTCAACCGTAAGAACGCCGGTACCACCAGATACCTGTCGAACATCAAGATCAACAACAACATCTGCCGCTACGCAGGCTACGGCTTCGGTATCACCCGTCCCGACGGCGGTATGATCGGTCACTTCCGTTCCGGCACCATCGTTCCCGATACGGCTGACTTCGTGGTCGAGAACAACATCTTCGACCGCTCCACGGGCAATATGTTCTATCTTGCAGCCGGCGGCGACGAAGAGATCCAGTGGAAGAACAATACCTACATCCAGTACTACGGCGATCTCTACGGAACCATCAAGGGCGCTAAGACCATGTACAACGGCGTCATTGCCGAGTCCGTAAAGGCAGGCTTCAAGTATCCTGAGGTAGGCGGTACCTATTACTTCATGAAGAAGTAAGAAAATCGAGACCCTGCCTCAGGCAAAACCGGGAGTGCATATTCCCGAGTATAGTCCCGCTTTGCCGCCATAAATCCGAGCGGCAAAGCTCGTGGGTAAATCATAAACAATCAGTTACTACTGTCCGATGCGGCGAGAAAGCAGCGCCGCATCGGATATTTGTTTTTGAGGAATGCGCATTTATGTAGTGCGCCGAAACACCCGGCATAAAAAAGCCAGAAAGAGGGAAAACTTTTCCGGTTTTCTTTCCCCGCTTGACAAGCCGGGGCGAAAATGGTACAATAACGGAAAAGCGGCAAAGGGCGCCTTTATTCCGGAGATGAGCAAAAAGCCCTTTTCTATGAAACGACGAAAACGGAATAACGAAAACTTGAAAACAGTGCGGGGAACGATAACGATATGGAATTTATCAATTCATCTTCTTATTTTGTCCCGGTCTTTCTGGGAGACTATGTAAAATTTAATAAAGGCATCGGCAAGGATCCGAACTGGGAACAAGTCAGCAACGATACCATCAAGCTCCCGTATCTGATGAATTACGTGACCGATCTTGCGCATGATCCGAAAAAGTACGCCGAATATCACTATACGGATCTCGGCAAAGTTTCGGAAACGCTTTTTACGGGAAAAATGTTTTCCCAAAAAAGCACAGCGGTAAAGCTTCTGGACGTGCGTTTTTCCTGCTTCTCCACCGATATCGGATTCCTTGAATTCCGGATTTCCTACGGTGATATGTCTCTTTATGAGATCGCCGATTTTGCCTACGAGTTCAAGAAGGCAAAAAAGTCCGGAATGTACGAAACGGCGAAAAAACTTGCCGCACTTACCGGGGAAGAGAAGATATTCTTCACAAGTACCGTTGACTTCAAATACGAGTGTATGTGCTTCCATATGATCATGGCAGAGGGAGTCCCGGAGAAGGAACTGGAAGCCGGGCTGAACCTTTTGAAACGGACGTACAGCTCCGGCTTTGCCGACGGACGCAACAGCGAAAACGACCCCGACATGATCTACAGACCCTATGCTTACGACAACTGGGCGGGAAGTCAGGAGGGACTTGTGAACATCGTCACCGATGCGGGACCCGGGAACACGCAGGCGAATTTTTATCTGAAGAATTATCTGTATGAGAATCTTACCTCGGATTATCGGATGCTGTACCTGCTTCTTCTGGATCAGCGCTTCTGCGCCTTGAAGTGCATCGCAGATATCGCTTCCACCGACGATAAAGAGACGAAACGCCTTGAACACCTCGAAAAAATGATCATCCGCCTGAAAACCGAGTTTTCCTTCCGGGTGCTCTCTGACGATATGCAGTATCAGAACATCTACTCCATGATGTATGAAATTCTCAATATCGATTCCCTTTTGACCGACATCCATGAAAACGAAAGCCGCATGGCAGCTCTCAAGAGCGCCGAGATGGCGAAGACCGAAAGCATAACCAATCTTGTCCTTTTTTGCTTATCCATTTTGTCGGTTTTTTCTGCTCTTATTGACGCCGCAAGCTATTTCGACCGATTTGAGCACCTTACTGAAATTTCGACCGTGCTGAGCATTTTCGGGGCGGTTGTACTGCCTTGTGCAGTGTTCGTTGTTATTTTTGCCAAAAGGAAGCGAAAATAGTGCTGTGCTTTATGTCGAAAAGAAAATCCGAACAGCAAGTCCGCCCCCGGACGGACTTTATTTTGTTGCGTGATGGCGGCTTTCGACGCATCGAGCTCGCCCTGCACGGCCTTCAGCCTGTCGGCTTCCGCACCGATGGCTTTGCCGTGCTCCGCCATGATCTTGTCGATGCTCTCGTCGGACAGCTCAAGACCCTTGAGGAATTCTCTTTTCATGTTATTCTCCCCGGCTACACTTTTTAACGTGGCATTGCCCACGGAGCCGTGCACCGTTTACGCCGGGTGCTGCGGCGAATTTGTATAACAAAAGCCCGACAACAGAAGTTTTCTGTTGCCGAGCTTCGGTTATTAACTTGTTTTTGAATTGCGAAAATTCGCTTCAACGAGTGAAAAACAGTGAAAATTCACTTCAACGAGTGAAAAATATCATATTCATTCAATTTCATCTTTAACTTGCTCTCTGCAATTTGTCAATACCACATCAGCAGATAATTCTCTGCTTTTTTCTCTTTTTCTTCATACATCTCTTGAAGTAGGAACCTTGCTTTCGACGCATGCAAGGTGCAATGCTCGTATCCCGGCGGAAGCGTATATTGATACTCGCCGGAAGCAAAGTTAACCGTTAGCGTTCCGCTTTCCTCGCTTCCTTCCGGATAAATATTACAGCTTTCCGTGCTTTTGTCAATTTTTATGTTTTTTATCCAAACCATAGAACTTCCTCGTTTCGTCTCCGTAATTAAACACTTTTGAAGCTAATGTGTGAGCTTCATCAAGGCGGTACCCTTTCTGAAAACTTTGGGGCTTCAGAATATCATCCCCGCCCCCAACTCCACCGCAATGGCGGCAAGCACGCAGAGCACAAGAGGACACCTGAAGTACGCCATGGCTCCCGCCGTAAAGACGCCGAGCACGCCCACGGCGGGGCTTACGGCAGACGCCGTGAATACCCCCGGGAAGACCAGCGCCGCCATGGCGGTGTAGGGCACAAGGCGCAGGAACTTTTCGGCTTTGCCGGAGAAGCGGATTTTCCCCACGAAAAGGGCGGGGAGGAGCCGCGGGATATAGGTCACGACCGCCATGAGGAGCAGCAATAACCAGAGGGTGTTTCCGCTCATTGCTTTTCGCCTCCTTTATCATTCTCTGCAGTTCCGTTTCCGGCTCCGCTTTCTTCACCGTCAAGCTCCACGAAGAATACCCCCGCAAGGGCGCAGCCCAGTGTGGAGACGATGAGCGCTGCCGTGTCCGACATAAACAGCGATAGAACGCAGTTTACGAACGCCGTGAATATCACCAAAAGACCGAGGCGCAGGTTGCCGTTTATCGACGGAGCGATGAGAGCCAGAAACATGGCGTAGATGGCGATGCCGAATGCCGCCGTGATCTTTTCCGGGATGATGCCCATGAGGACGGCGCCGATGGCGCTTCCGGCAATCCAGGAGGAATAGGTCATGGTGATGATGCCGAGGTAGGTGAAGACGGTGGCTCTGTTTTCTTCTTCGGTACCGAACAGTGCAAAGGACTCGTCGGTGACAAAGAAGGAAAGCAGGGCACGGAGCGGGGCGGGGACGTTCTTCATCCGGTTCACCACGCAGGTGCTCATGATGAAATGACGCAGATTGATGATGAAGGTGGCGAGAGCGACGGCAAAGAGCCCCGCCCCGCTTTTGACCATCCCCGATGCCATGATCTGACTGGAGCCGGCAAAGACCATGGCGGAGGCGCTGATCGTCTGTCCCACCGAGAAGCCCGCCGAACGGGCGGCAGCGGCGTAGGCGATGCCGATGGAGATAAAGGCAAGAACGATGGACGAGCCCCGTCTTATGCCGTACAGATAGTGGGAAAGGGGAGTGGCGGTTCCTTTTTTCATAAGCATGACCATTCCTTTCTGGAGTCTTCATTGGCGCCGGTTTTCTTTGTTCGGCAAAGAAAATTCGGAGTCGGATTTATGCTCCCGAAAGGCACAAATGCACGCTTGAAAAAAGCGCCTTTTTCATAAGCTTGCCTTTCGTGTTTTCGTATGGAAGCGGGCTTTCCGAAAGCTCCGTAAGATGATACCACGGGAGGGAGTTCCGTGTCAAGCGTTTTGACGTATTTGGCAAAAAAGAAAATCGGTATTTCCGTAAAGAGGAAAAGAAAAGGTGCGCACCGGGAAAGCCGATACGCACCTGTCTTGTTACAGCCGGGGATTATTCAGCCTTTTCGTTCTTCTTATCGGAGGGAGCGAGAACGAGGTTTGCGATGATACCGAGGATCAGAGCGCAGGCAACTTCGGTAAGAGTCACGGCGCCGATGCCGAGAGTCATACCGCCGATACCGGCAATGAGAATGACCGAAACAACGAAGAGGTTTCTGTTGTTGCCGAGGTCAACGTCCTGGATCATCTTCAGACCGGATACGGCGATGAAGCCGTAAAGGGTGACGCAGACGCCGCCCATGACGCAGGAGGGAATGGTGGCGAGGAAGGTCACGAAGGGACCGAAGAAGGAGATGACGATCGCCATAACGGCGGTGGTAAGGATGGTAACAACGGAAGCGTTGCCGGTGATGGCTACGCAGCCGACGGACTCACCGTAGGTGGTGTTGGGACAGCCGCCGAAGATCGCACCGGCGATAGAGCCGACGCCGTCGCCGAGGAGGGTTCTGTGGAGACCGGGCTCCTCAAGAAGATCGTGCTCGATGATGGAGGAAAGGTTCTTGTGGTCGGCGATATGCTCGGCGAATACAACGAATGCAACGGGGATGTAAGCAACGGCGATGGTAGCGATGTACTTGCCGTCTACGGCAGAGAAGCCCTTTGCCGCCTTGAGGAAGGTGAAGTCGGGCACCCACTGCATATTCTGGAAGAGAGAAAAGTCAATGATCTTGAGGGCGTCGTTGCCGGTCGCAATACCGATGACGGTGAAGAGAGTGGCTGCGGCATAGCCTGCGAGGATACCGAGGATGAAGGGGATGAGCTTTGCCATCTTCTTGCCGTATACCGAGCAGAGCATAACGGTGAAGAGGGTAACGAGAGCGCAGATGAAGCCGAGCCAGCCCTGAAGACCCATCACATAGGTGCCGGAGACGTTTTCAGCAAAGTGAAGAGCGTCGCCGATGGCGTTTCCTGCGAGGGAAAGACCGATGATAGCGACGGTCGGTCCGATAACAACGGGGGGCATGAGCTTTGCGATCCACTTAACGCCGGCGAACTTTACGATGATGGCGATGACTACGTAAACGAGACCTGCGAAGAGAGCACCGATGAGAAGTCCGGCGTAGCCCGCTTCAGCCGAAACGGCACCGGCAAAGGCTGCGAACATGGAACCGAGGAAGGCGAAAGACGAGCCGAGGAAAACGGGGCTTCTGAACTTGGTGAAGAGAAGATAAACGATGGTGCCGACGCCGGCTCCGAAAAGGGCGGCGGACTGGCTCATGCCGTTGCCGACGATGGCAGGAACGGCGATGGTCGCCGCAAGGATGGCAAGCAGCTGCTGGAATGCGAAGACGACGGTCTGTCCGAGAGTGGGTTTGTCCTTGACTCCGTAGATGAGTTTCATGTGACTTTCCTCCAAAAAATAATGTAGTGATTTATATCCGGTGCCCTTTTTTTGGGGGCACAAAATACCGATAATTTATTTGCTATTCCCGGTCGTAAAGATCCACGCACAGCGAGCCGTCGTATTCGGGGGTGCAGACCTTCACGAATTCCTTCTGGGAGGTGGGGATGGTCTTGCCGACGTAGTCGGCACGGAGAGGCAGCTCCCGGTGTCCCCGGTCGATGAGGATGGCGAGCCGGATCTTCGAGGGTCTTCCCACCGAGAACAGCGCTTCGATGGCGGCACGGACGGTTCTGCCGGTATACAGCACGTCGTCCACGAGGACCACGCACTTTCCGGTGATGTCGAAGGGGATATCGGTCTTCCCGGACAGAGGCATATCCGAGATCTTTTCCAGGTCGTCCCGGTAGAAGGTGATGTCCAGCTCGGCGGTGGGGACCTCGGCGCCTTCGATCTTATAGAGATCCTCGCAGATCATTTTTGCAAGGCTGACGCCCCGGCGCTTGATGCCGATGATCGCCAGACCGTCTATGCCCCTGTTGGCTTCGACGATCTCATGGGCAATGCGCATGACGGCACGGCGAACGCCGTTTTCGTCCATAATGCTCGCTTTCGGAGTAGGCATCTTCCTTTTCCTTTCACATAAGAGAATGAGAATATGAACCCTGCGAAAGACCGGATCCGGTACGATGCGGAAATTTTTCATACGGCGTGCCGATGACTGTATTCTGCTTTATCACATCAGCACGGAAAATGACCAAAAAAAACCTGCACGGCAAAATACCGTACAAGACAAGGCGCCGCAAAGGGCGGTGAATATTGCAAAAATCTTGTCGGTATCTCAGTACCGTATTAAAGATTTTCCTTACCTTGGCTATTGTATCACAGACGTGCGGATTTGTAAAGCCTTTTTTCGACATTTTTCCCGGTATATAAATTGCAATATAAAGATTCCACAAAGTTAAGCAACCGAAATTTGTTTGATAAGCATATCAGAAGAAAGACCGTTAAGAGATCTTCTCGGATAGTTGTTGATCCAATGTTCAATCATCTTAATTCTCTCATGAGAGA
>JAZRXH010000120.1:0-165415 GCA_045600125.1 Eubacteriales bacterium
ATCACTGCCGCCACACCACCTTCCTCACCGTGATTGACTCTGTCGCCTTCGAGGATGCGCTTTTGCAGAAGACGTATGACGAATACCTGGCCGTTCGCAAGGCCCTGGGCCGCACCAAGCCCATCTGCCTGATGGATGTGGCCACCATTGCGGTGAAGTATCTGAAAAAGCAGGGAAAGCTTGAAAAGCTGGATGAATCGGAAGAAATTAACGCCTGCACAGTAAAAATCGAGATTGAAGCCGATGGCAAAAAAGAGCCCTGGCTTCTGCTTTTCAAAAACGAAACGCACAATCACCCCACCGAAATCGAGCCCTTTGGCGGCGCGGCCACCTGCATTGGCGGCGCTATCCGCGATCCCCTGTCCGGCCGGTCCTATGTGTATGGCGCCATGCGCATTACCGGCGCCGCCGATCCCACCGTGCCGGTAAGTGAAACCATTCCCGGCAAGCTGCCCCAGCGCAAAATCGTCACGACCGCCGCGGCGGGCTATTCCTCCTACGGCAATCAGATCGGCCTGGCCACCGGCATTGTGGATGAAATTTACCATCCCGGCTATGCGGCCAAGCGTATGGAAATTGGCGCTGTGATTGCGGCCACGCCTGCCGATCATGTACGGCGTGAAACGCCGCTGCCCGGCGATGTGGTCATTCTGCTGGGCGGTTCTACCGGGCGTGACGGCATTGGCGGGGCCACCGGCTCCTCCAAGGCGCATAACGCCCATTCGGTGGAGACCTGCGGCGCCGAGGTACAGAAGGGCAACGCTCCCGAGGAAAGAAAGCTCCAGAGACTGTTCCGCAACGGCGACGCCTGCCGTATGATCAAGCGCTGCAACGATTTCGGTGCCGGCGGCGTATCGGTCGCCATCGGCGAGCTGGCGGACGGCCTTGACATTGACCTGAATGCCGTTCCCAAGAAGTACGAGGGCCTTGACGGAACCGAGCTTGCCATCAGCGAATCCCAGGAAAGAATGGCGGTCGTAGTGGAGGCGAAGGACGTGGATAAGTTCCTTGCCATCGCCGACAGCGAGAACCTGCAGGCTTGTCCCGTTGCCACCGTGACCGAAGATCCCAGACTCGTTATGCACTGGAACGGCAGCACCATCGTGGACGTCAGCCGTGAATTCCTGAACTCCAACGGTGCCGAAAAGCACATCACCGTCGCTCCCGCAAAGGCAAAGAGCTTTGCAAAGAGCATAGACGGTTCCTTTACGGATAATTATCTGAAGCTCGCCTCCGACCTCAACATCTGCTCGAAGCGCGGACTCTCCGAGCGGTTCGACTCCACCATCGGCGCCGGAACGGTGCTCATGCCCTTCGGCGGCAAGAATCAGCTCACTCCCATTCAGAGCATGGTGCAGAAGATCTCGGTCGAAAAGAAGCATACCGACGACTGCTCGTTTATGGCGTGGGGCTATAACCCCTTCATCACCGAAAACAGCCCGTACCACGGCGCATATCTTGCCGTTGTTGAATCGGTTTCCAAGCTCGTAGCCAGCGGCGCTTCCTTTGAGGACGTTTATCTCTCCTTCCAGGAATACTTTGAAAAGCCCGGTAAAGAGCCTTCCCGCTGGGGCAAGCCCTTTGCGGCTCTTCTCGGTGCTTTTGAGGCACAGAAGGACCTCGGTATCGGCGCTATCGGCGGCAAGGACTCCATGAGCGGATCCTTTGAAAAGCTGGACGTTCCGCCGACGCTCGTTTCCTTCGCCGTTACCACCGGCAAGACAAGCGAGGTCGTATCTCCCGAGTTCAAGAAAGCCGGAAGCAAGGTAGTCCTCGTTTCACCCAAAACCGGAAAAGACGGACTCCCCGAAGCGTCTTCGCTCCTTTCGGTATTCACGAAAGTTACCTCGCTCATGCGTGCCGGAAAGGTTCTGTCCTGCTACACACCCTGTATGGGCGGTATCGCCGAGGCGGTCATGAAGATGTCCTTCGGCAACGGCTTCGGCTTCAGGTTCAATACGGATATTTCGATAGAGCGTCTCTTCGGCTACAGCTACGGCTCGTTCCTTCTCGAAGTGGAGGAAGCACCCGAGGGGGCGGAGCCTGTCGGCTCTGTGACTGCTGACGGTACGTTTACTTACGGCACAGAAAGCATTTCCTGCGAAAAGCTTCTCGGTGCCTACGAGAATAAGCTGGAGGGCGTATATTCCTGCAACATCCCCGACGGAAAGGGCAAGGCAGAGAATTTCAGCTTCTCTGCCGAAAGTTATCCTTCTCCCGCCGTGAAGTGCGCAAAGCCCACCGTTCTGATCCCCGCCTTTCCGGGTACTAACTGCGAATTCGACAGCGCCAAGGCGGTAAGAGACGCCGGAGCCGAGCCGATTATCACGGTCATCAACAATCTGACCTCGGACGGCATCAAGCGGTCGGTGGAAGGCTTTGCTTCTCTTACCAAAAAGGCACAGATGATCTTCATCCCCGGCGGCTTCTCCGGCGGCGATGAGCCCGACGGAAGCGGCAAGTTCATCACGGCATTCTTCCGCAACGCCATGGTGAAGGACGGCGTTACCGAGCTTCTCGAAGAGCGTGACGGTCTTATGTGCGGCATCTGCAACGGCTTCCAGGCTCTTATAAAACTCGGTCTCGTTCCTTACGGTAAGATCATCGACACCGATGAAACCTGCCCGACCCTGACCTTCAACACCATCGCCCGTCACCAGTCGAGGATCGTCCGCACCAGAGTCGCTTCCAATAAGTCCCCGTGGCTCAGCCTTACTTGTGTCGGCGACGTTTATAACGTGCCGATCTCCCACGGCGAAGGCAGATTCCTTGCCTCGGAAGAGCTTATCAAGAAGCTTGCCGCAAACGGTCAGATCGCAACCCAGTACGTTGACCTCGAGGGCAACGCTTCCACCGACGTTCACTTCAATCCCAACGATTCGATGTACGCCATTGAGGGCATCACGTCTCCCGACGGCAGAGTCTTCGGCAAGATGGGACACAGCGAAAGAGTCGGCAGCGGCCTTTACCGGAACGTTCCCGGAAATTACAGCATCCGCATGTTCGAGGCGGCTGTAAAGTACTTCAAGTAATTCATATATCATTTTACGGAGGAACATAAAATGGCTTACAAATCAGACATTGAAATCGCTCAGGAATGCAAAATGCTTCCCATCGGCGAAGTCGCAAAGAAAGCGCACGTCGACGACAAGTACCTTGAATGCTACGGCAGATACAAGGCAAAGGTAGACCCCGCTCTTATCAAGGAATCCGACAAGCCCAACGGCAAACTCATCCTCGTTACCGCTATCACCCCTACGCCCGCAGGCGAAGGAAAGACCACCACCACCATCGGTCTTGCCGACGGTCTTGCCCGTATCGGCAAGGATGTTACCGTTGCTCTCCGTGAGCCCTCCCTCGGCCCGGTCTTCGGCGTGAAGGGCGGCGCTGCCGGCGGCGGTTATGCACAGGTCGTTCCTATGGAGGATATCAACCTCCACTTTACCGGCGACTTCCACGCCATCGGCGCAGCCAACAACCTCCTTGCGGCTATGCTGGATAACCACATTCAGCAGGGCAACGCTCTCGGCATCGACGTTCGTAAGATCACCTGGAAGAGATGCGTCGACATGAACGACAGACAGCTCCGCTTCCTTGTGGACGGTATGGGCGGCAAGGCGAACGGTGTTCCGAGAGAAGACGGCTTCGACATCACTGTTGCCAGCGAGATCATGGCTGTATTCTGCCTCGCTTCCTCCATCACTGACCTGAAGGAAAGACTTTCCAGAATCATCGTCGGCTATACCTATGACGATAAGCCCGTGACGGCAGGCGACCTCAAGGCTGTGGGCGCTATGACCGCCCTTCTTAAGGACGCCATCAAGCCCAACCTCGTGCAGACCCTCGAAGGCACTCCCGCTTTTGTACACGGCGGTCCCTTCGCCAACATCGCTCACGGCTGTAACTCGGTTATGGCTACGAGAATGGCGCTCAAGATGGGTGACTACACCGTGACCGAGGCAGGCTTCGGTGCAGACCTCGGTGCCGAGAAGTTCCTCGACATCAAGTGCCGTATGGCAGGACTTACTCCCGACGCCGTCGTAGTCGTTGCTACCGTTCGTGCTCTCAAGATGCACGGCGGTCTTGACAAGAAGTCTCTCGGTACCGAAGACCTTGTTGCTCTTGAAAAGGGTATCCCGAACCTTTTCCGTCACGTTTCCAACATCAAGAACGTATATAAGCTCCCCTGCGTAGTGGCTGTCAACCGTTTCCCCACCGATACCGACAAGGAGATCGAATTCATCATTTCCAAGTGCCGTGAGCTGGGCGTCAACACCGTTCTTTCTACCGTTTGGGCAGAAGGCGGCAAGGGCGGCGAAGCTCTCGCCCGTGAGGTCGTTCGTCTCTGCGAGGAGGAAAAAGGTGACTTCACCTTCTCTTATGAGCTGGAAGGCTCCATCGAAAGCAAGATCGAAGCGGTCGCTAAGAAAATCTACGGCGGCAGCGGCATCACCGTAATGCCGGGCGCCAAGAAGCAGATCGCTCAGCTTGAAGCACTCGGCTTCGATAAACTCCCCGTATGTATCGCCAAGACCCAGTACAGCTTCTCGGACGATCCCGCAAAGCTCGGCGCTCCCGAGAACTTCACCGTGACCGTCAAGAACGTTAAGGTTTCCGCCGGTGCAGGCTTTATCGTTGTTCTTACCGGTGATATCCTCACCATGCCCGGTCTTCCCAAGGCACCCGCTGCCGAAAAGATCGACGTGGATGAAAACGGCAAGATCTCCGGCCTGTTTTAATCAGTAGCTTCGCATAGCTTGCGAAACGAAAATAAAGCCGGTTTGCATTGCAAGTCGGCTTTATTATTTTGATTTTCCCACGAAATAATCAAAGAGCGGTATGAAGGAGCAGTATGGTTTACAAGTATTACAAATGCGCACGGGACGCCGCATGGGTGATCCTTTCGGCAGCGGATCCCACCTTTTTCCCTTTGATGATGTCCAATATATGCAAGTCTCTGGGTGTGGATATACAGTTCTGTAATCATATCGAAAAAGACGGCGGCGGACGTGCCGTGTTCTATGACGGTTATTATTCCATATATGTGGATGAAACTCTGCCGTGTGATATGAAGAGATTCGTTGCCGCCCATGAGCTCGGTCATATCGTTCTCGGACATCTTGAACAGAATAACGGGATCCCCGAGACCGAAAAAACCGGAAAAGATGCTCCTGCCGAAAAGGAAGCGGATGCCTTTGCCATGCGTCTGACGATGCCTCTTTGCATTCTGTGGGCTTGCCGGGTGGAAAGCGCCGAGGAAACGGTGCGTCTCTTCGGCGTGCCACTCCAATATGCAAAGAAGAGATACAAGAGATATCTTACAGTAAAAGAAAGAGAACTTTTCCTTATGAAGGATATCGAAAGAGACACTTTCCGCACCTTCGGCGGCTTCATCAACGGTTACAGACGGGCGAAAAACCTGCCTTCCCTGAACATCGACGAGATAATCAAAAAAGCGGAGCTCCGCTTTGACGAAGGCAAAAGCGAAACAGAGAAGGCGAACAAAGATAAGAAAACAGATAAGAAGACCGCCGAGCCTTCGAAAACAGAGGCGCCTGTGCTGCCTGAGTGAAAAGACGGGCTTCTGACAAAACGAGACACGAACAGATGTCCCCGATGCCGATTCCGAATGACGCAGCCCTTGTTCTGTGGGAAAAGCAGGGTGCCAAAGACGTAACTGTCTGCCAGTCTTTGTATGCTGGTTGTTTACAAAGATGCCTTGAATTATTCGTCCTTCTGTGGTATTCTGTTACTGTTGAATGATGATGCTTTGGAGGTATACACATGACAGCTCTTCTCGGGCTTGACAATCAGATCCTTGCGTGGATACAGGTACTGAAGTGCGGCTTTCTTGATGTAATGATGCCGGTCGTTTCGCTGTTCGGCGAGAAGGGCGCCTTTTTCATCGCCATTGCCGTAATCCTTATGCTTTTCAAAAAGACACGCAAGGCGGGAATGTCCCTCGGACTTTCTCTTCTGTTCGGACTTATTCTGTGCAACGGCATCCTGAAGCCCGGCTTTTACCGCGCCAGACCCTTTATGTCTTGCCCGGACTATCCGCTTCTCATAAAGCCGCTTTATGACGGTTCCTTCCCGTCGGGACACGCAACGGCGTCCTTTGAGTTTGCCTTCGTTATGATGAAATTTTACCGCAAATGGGGCATTGCCGCCCTCGTGCTTGCCTTTCTCATAGCGTTTTCGAGGCTCTATCTCTTTGTCCATTATCCTTCCGATGTACTTTGCGGTATCCTTGTGGGGCTCTTCTGCGGCTTTGCCGGATGTGCGGTCATCTCGTTTATGGAAAGAAAGATAAGAGAAAAAAAGCAGATCCGGAATAACTGAGATAACCAAAAAATACGGAGCCTTCCCTTTTCGGAATGCTCCGTACTTTTGTTATTATGTCTGTTATGAATGTATCCACTTGTCGAGAAACGCCATCTGCTCCCCGGTATGGAACCAGTGCTCGCCGCCGGGCATGACGTGAAGAGAGGCACCGATTCTTTCCGAAAAATCGGATATCGTTTCGTAGGACGTCAGCGCATCCTTTTCACCGTAAAGAACAGTCGTCGGCACCTCCCATTTAACGGGATGCTTCCGCACATATGAAAGGTATTCATAGGAGAGGGTCTCGCCGAAGGGCGTTTCGATCGTCTTCTTCCGCAAAAGGTCGTCCTCCGTCACGCCCGCCATCTGCATCATGCCGGTGATGAGCTTTTCCATATCCACAACGGGGGAGATGAAGAAGGCATTTCGGATGCAGCTTGTATTCCCGGCGCTCATCAGAAGGTAAGCGCCGATGCTGTTGGCAATGACGGATATCTCATCGAATTCTTTCTGCACTGTGTCAAGATAGTCCGTAAATTCGGTCTTTGCCTCCCACGGCGTTCCGGCTTTGTAGTCAAAACCGAAAACGCAGGAGTCGGGGAAGAGGGGCACGTAATGCTCTGCCTCGGCAATACTTCCGCCCTTGCCGTGAATGTACAGGACGGCTTTGGATTTCTTATTCTTATCAGCCATTATAACTCCGCATATCTTTTTCTTATTCTGCGTCGGTCAGTCTTGCGTAGCTTGCCATGATCTTCTTGGTGCCCACGTCGTCGAAGGCGATCTCGTACAGCGTATCGGGACCTACGTCGGTCACCTTCATGATGACGCCTCTTCCAAAGGTGGAGTGGTTTACGACGCTGCCGACGGTGTATTTTTTCTTGGCGACCGGTTCTGCCTTCGGCAATGCAAGGGGAGAGGGTGTTTTTTTCTGCGTTTCCTTCCCGAAGGTGGGGAAGGGAGTGTCCTCAAAAACGGAATCGTCAAACGAAAAGCTTTGCTTCTTGTTTCCGAGCCGGCTGTACCCGTATTCACTTCTGCCGCTTCCGGTTTCGCTTTCAAAAGAAGCTCTTCCGTAGGTTCTGCCGCAGCCGCCGTAAGGGCTGCCGCCGATGAAGGGACCGTTTTCGTAATCATCGCAGGATATGAAATCGATGATCTCCTCGGGGATCTCCTTCACAAAACGTGAGGGCCCGTTCATGTTCGTATGACCGTAGAGAAGCCTTTGCTTTGTAAAGGTGATGAACAGCCGCTCCTTGGCTCTTGTGACGGCAACGTAAGCGAGCCTTCGCTCTTCTTCCAGCTCTGTATTGTCCGCAGTGGACAGAGCGCTCGGGAATATGTTGTTTTCCATACCGGCAATGAATACGATGGGAAATTCAAGCCCCTTGGCGCTGTGGATGGTCATCAGCGTCACCGCCTGCGCATCCCTGTCGTAGTTGTCGATATCCGCAACCAGCGCCACTTCCTCGAGAAAGCCCGCAAGCGTGGGCTCGTCGGTGGTGCCGGAATAGGTCACGGCGTTGGAAATAAGCTCCTCGATGTTGTGAAGATCGTCCTCGCCCTCTTCGCCCATTTCGGTGAGCATCTGCCGGTAGCCGGTTTTGTCGATGACCTTTTCGATGAGGATCGGCAGCGCCTCGTTTACCGACGTTTTTTCAAGATCGTCGATCATGTCGCAGAACTGCATGAGCTTTGCCGCACTTTTCGAGATTTCCGGGTACATCGAGGCGTGCTTCATGGCTTCGTAAGGCGTGATGCCCCGAAGCGTGCAGATCTCCTCGAGGTTGTTCATGGTGGCTTCGCCGATGCCTCTTCTCGGACAGTTGATGATCCGTCTCAGACGTACAACGTCCGCTTTATTGGAAATGAAGCAGAGGTAGGAGATGATGTCCTTGATCTCTTTCCGGTCATAGAAGCGCATGCCGCCGAGGATACGGTACGGATATCCGCTCTTGGCAAAGGTGGTTTCAAGGGAGTTTGCAAGGGCATTGACACGGTAAAGTACCACGATGTCGTTATAGCCGTATTTTCCGTCTCGGGTCAGCTCGGCAATCTTGTCGACGATGTACCGCCCCTCCTCGTTCTGATCGTAAGGGTTGGCAACGGTGATTTTTTCGCCCTCCTCGTTGCTCGTCCAGAGCGTTTTGCCCTTTCTGCCCCGGTTGTTTTTGATGATGGCGTTGGCGGCGTTCAGAATGTTGCTTTTGGAGCGGTAATTCTGCTCTAACTTAATAATGGCTGCCTTATCGAAGGTCTTGTCGAAGGAGAGGATGTTCTCGATGGTCGCCCCCCGGAACTTATAGATGCTCTGATCGTCGTCGCCCACCGCCATGACGTTCTCACACTCGTTGCAAAGGAGCTTGACAAGACGGAACTGCGCCACGTTCGTGTCCTGATACTCGTCGACAAGCACGTACTTGAATTTGTCTGTATAGATCTTTCTTATCTCCGGGTACCCCTCAAGGAGCTTTACCGCATAGAATATGATGTCGTCAAAGTCAAGGGCGTTCGCCGCCTTTTTCTTCTGCTCGTACAGAGAATAAACCTTGGCAATGGAAATGTTCCTCGGATTGTTTTGGTTTGCGTCCTCGCTGAAGCTCACACAGTCGATGAGCTTGTCCTTGGCTCTTCCGATGGCGGTCTGCACACTGCGGATGGAAAGGACTTTTTCGTCGATATTCAGCTCTTTCAGAGAGGTCTTGATAAGCCTTTTGGTGTCTTCCGTGTCGTAGATGGTGAAGCTGTTGTCGAAGCCGAGAAGGTCGATATGCCGACGCAGGATCCGCACGCACATGGAGTGAAAGGTACCTGCCCATATGTCAAGAGCATCGTTCCCGAGGAGTTTACAAAGACGCTCCTTCATCTCGTTTGCGGCTTTGTTGGTGAAGGTGATGGCAAGCACCTCGTACGGTCTTGCGGGCTTGTTGATAAACAGCTCGAGGCTCTGCTCCAGTTCTTCCCGGGAAGCGTTTTCGTTTTTCGCCGTATTTTCAAGAACTTCGATGAATTCATCCGGGATCGCTTCCGGAACGATGTCCTCCGGCATACCGAAATAGGCGTTGCCGTATTTTACGATGAAGGCGATGCGGTTTACCAGAACCGTGGTCTTTCCGCTTCCGGCTCCCGCAAGGATGAGAAGAGGTCCCTCGGTAGTGAAGGCAGCTTTCTGCTGCATGTCATTGAGATGGGAAAACAGTTTTTCAAACAGCTTTCTTTTTACTTTTTCAAGGCGTTCTGCTTTGGTCATATCAAATCTCCCTGCCGCAGGGTCCTGCGGTAAAATCGTTCAGTCATCTATTATCTGTTTATTCGTTTTGTATGGGAAACAGCGGGGAAGAGTCCGTCTTTTTTCTTTTCCGTGCCTCAGGAATCAATCGGTCATCCCCCGAATAATACTACCATTTTCTTCTGTTTGTGTCAAGGCAAACAAGTTAAACTTTTTTCGTTTTTTCTCCGTTTCTTTTGCGGAATTTTCTTTTATTTTCAAATTATGCTTGAAGTTGTCAAAAGTTTGTGGTATTATTATGAGGATAATGATTCAGAGTGCGGAAGCGAAATCGTCCCTTCGCACTTTTGGAAGGAACACGAAACGAATGGAAAAAAGAAAGCTGAACATTGCCGTGATCGGCGCCGGTTCCATGGGCAGGACCCATACCTATGCCATCAAGAATATTCCGTTTTACTATAGTGATCTGCCGTTTCTTCCGGTAGCGCATACCATCTGCAGCAGGGGCATTGAGAAGGCGCAGAAGATGAAGGAGGACTACGGCTTCCTCTATGCCGAGTCCGACTACCGGAAGGTGCTGCAGGATCCGGATATCGACATCGTGGATATCTGCACCCCGAATCTCTGTCATTTTGAAGAGATCAAAGAGGCGCTGGAGTCTGGAAAGCACGTCATGTGCGAAAAGCCCCTCGTTGCCACCGAAGAGGAAACCGAACAGCTTTCGGCACTGATCGCCGGATATCCGCATCTTATCATGCGGACGGTCTTCAATAACCGGCATCTTCCGTGTACCATGCGGGCTTCGCAGATCGTTTCGGAAGGCCGTCTCGGACGCATCCTTTCCTTCAGCGGCATCTACCGCCATTCCTCCGCCACCGACACGGCGAAGAAAGCGGGATGGAAGCAGAATAAAGACATCTGCGGCGGCGGAGTGCTTTACGATCTCGGCTCCCACGTCCTCGACCTTCTGTCCTTTATCATGGGAGGCGGGGAGAATGTAATTGATTCCGTCTGCGGTCTTTCCCAGATCGCTTTTCCGAAAAGAACGGGCATGGACGGCAAAGAATGGGAGACCAACGCCGACGAAGCCTTCTACGCTCTTCTGAAGCTTAAAAACGGCGCCTGCGGTACCTTCGAGGTTTCCAAGGTCGCCCTTGGAACGAACGACGATATCCGTGTCGAGATTTTCGGCACCGACGGCGCTCTCCGCTTCGACCTCATGCAGCCGAATTTCCTCGAGTTTTACGACGGCAAAGCTGTTTCCGAGCCTCTCGGCGGCGACAGAGGCTTCACAAAAATCGAGTGCTGTCAGCGCTACGACGCTCCGGGCGGCTCCTTCCCGAGCCCGAAATCTCCGGTGAACTGGCTCAGAGGACATATCCACAATATGTACTGTATGTGCGAATCGGTTTACAGCGGAATTGCCGCTCATCCCGATTTTGCCGACGGTCTTTATATCAACCGCATCATGAGCGCCGCTTACCGTTCAAGCGAAAGCGGACGGTTTGAGAAGGTCTGATCGGGTTTATTACTGAATTTTCTGAAAAAGAGGTGCTGGCTTTGAGCGGAAAAATCCGTGAAATGGATATGTGCGAAGGTCCCATATTCTCAAAGCTGATCGTATTTTCGATACCGGTCATTTTATCCGGCGTCCTTCAGCTGCTTTTCAACGCAGCCGACGTTGTCGTGGTGGGACGCTTTGCCGGGCAGCAGTCGCTGGCGGCGGTCGGCTCAACGGGTGCGCTCGTTTCGCTGCTCGTGAATCTGTTCATGGGTCTTTCGGTGGGCGTCAATTCCCTTGTGGCACGGTACTACGGTTCCGGTGATATCAAGGGTATTTTCAGAAGCGTACATACCGCCGTTTCCCTCAGCCTTATCAGCGGCATCTTTGTGATGATCGTCGGTTTTGCCTTTGCAAAGCCCATGCTCATACTGATGGATACACCGGATGACGTGCTGGAGCTTGCGGTGCTGTATCTTCGGATATACTACCTCGGCATGCCCTTCAATATGTTCTACAACTTCGGAAGCGCCATTCTTCGTGCGGTGGGGGATACAAGAAGACCTCTGTATTTCCTTACAATCGCCGGTGTCGTGAACGTGTTTCTCAATCTGTTTTTCGTCATCGTTCTGAAGATGGACGTGGCAGGCGTTGCCATCGCCACCGTGGTCTCGCAGGTCGTTTCGGCTTTTCTCCTTCTCCTTTGTCTTATCCATAACGAAGGCACCGTAAAGCTCGTTCTGAAGGAGGTTAAGATTTACAGTACCGAATTCAGGCAGATGCTCCGAATCGGTGTGCCTGCCGGTATCCAGAGCTCCATTTTTGCCACCTCCAATATGCTGATCCAGTCCTCGATCAACTACTTCGGTTCGACGGTTATGGCAGCGTCGGCGGCTTCCTCCAACATCGAAGGCTTCGTCTATATGATTATGAACGCCTTCTATCACACGACTCTTTCCTTCGTCGGTCAGAATTTCGGACGACATGATTTCAAGCGTATCAAAAAGATCATTGCCGAATCGCTTCTGACGGTCACCGTCCTCGGCATCGTCGCAGGATATTCCGCCATTTTCTTCGGGAAAGAGCTTATCAGTATCTATAACACCGAACCTGAGGTCATTGCCAAAGGACTTGAGCGGCTTACCCTCGTTTGCTCCATCTATTTCCTCTGCGGTGTTATGGAGGTTCTCGTAAGCGCTCTCCGCGGACTCGGACAGTCGCTTATCCCCATGATCTCTTCCATCGTCGGCGTTTGCGGCGTAAGACTGATATGGATCCTTACGGTATTCCCGAAATACCGTGACTGCGGGTTTACCCGCATCCTCGGCATAGACTTTACGGCGATGCAGGTGCTGATGCTTTCCTGGCCGATCTCCTATATCGTGACGGTGACAATCCACACGACGATGCTCATCATCATATTGAGGATGTTCCGAAGACGGGAAGAGTCCATTGAGAACATCAAGATCACAAGAGTGTGAAACAAAAAAAGCAGACGGTTAACGAGCCGTCTGCTTTTGCTTTGTGTGTTTACTCAGTCGTTCACTTCCACGAGGTGTACGAGCTTGCTTTCAAGGTCTCCCGAAAGACCCGTAAGGTTCAGTCCTGCGTTCATGAGCGTGTCGCCGTAATACTCCTTGCCGGTGTCGGTGTCCCTGTACTTCTTGTCGGGATCGAGACCTTTCATCTTTACGTAGTATCTCGTGAAAATCTTGCCTCGAAGGACAACGAAGATGAGGATCGCTTCGTCCTTCTTTTCGGATACGAAGTTCCATGCACAGTAGTCGTTCTCAAAGGGAGAAACGAGGCGGTAATAATCGCCGTAGTGGATGCAGTTATAGAATTCGTGGTACTGCTTTACCTGCTTCTTCACAAGCTCCTTTTCGGCGTCGCACAGAAGATTCAGGTCAAGCTCGTAACCGAAGGAGCCCGCCATGGCAACGTTGCCTCTGGTGGCAAAGCCGGATGCTCTCTTTGTCTGGTGGCAGGGAGATGCCGAAACGTGCGCCGAGGTCATGGAAGCGGGGTAGCAAAGGGAAGAACCGTACTGGATCTTGCAGCGGTCGTGGGCGTCGGTGTTGTCGCTCGTCCAGATCTGAGGAGAGTAGTAAAGCATAGCGGGATCGAAGCGTCCGCCGCCGCCGGAGCAGCCCTCAAGAAGGAGCTTCGGATAAGCGTTGTGGAGTCTTTCGAGAAGAGCGTAAAGACCGAGAACGTAGCGGTGGAAGACTTCCAGCTGTCTGTCCTCTGGGAGAAGGGCAGAGCCTGCCTCGGTAAGGTTCCGGTTGAAGTCCCATTTGATGTAGGCGATGTTGGCGCTGCCGAGAATGTCCGAAATCCTGCCGAACAGATAATCCTGCACGTCCTTCCTCGAAAGGTCAAGCACCATCTGGTTCCGGTCGAGGTTTCTCTGCCGGTCGCCGACGTGAAGCACCCAATCGGGATGCTCGGCGTAGAGCTTCGTGTTGGAAGCCACCATTTCCGGCTCGAACCAGATACCGAACTTCATGCCGAGAGCGTTGATGCGCTCGGAAAGGGTTTTCAGACCCTCTTTCAGCTTTGTGGTGTCGACCTCCCAATCGCCGAGGCCTCCGAATTCACCGAGACGGTTGGTGAACCATCCGTCGTCCATGACCAGCATCTCGATGCCGAGCTCGGAAGCGCCTTTGGCAATCTTGACAAGCTTCTCGTCGTCGAAGTCAAAATAGGTCGCTTCCCAGTTGTTGATGAGGATGGGGCGCTTGTTGTCCTTCCAGTAGCCTCTGCAGAGGTTGCGGTTGTAGAGCTTGTGATAGGTTCTCGACATCTCGCCGATACCGTTTGCGGAGTAAACGAGAACGGCTTCGGGGGTGGTGAAGCTCTCGCCCACCTCCAGCTTCCAGCGGAAATCCACGGGATTGATGCCCATAATGAGGCGGAGCGACTCGTCGTACTGGGTCTCCACTTCCGCCGCAAAGTTGCCGCTGTAAACGAGGTTCACGCCGTAAACCGAGCCGCTGTCCTCGGTGGCGTCTCTGTCGCAGAGGGCGATGAAGGGGTTATGGTAATGGCTCGAGGAGCCTCTTTTGCTGGATACGTTGAAGATGGTGTGGGGAGCGTGGACTCTTTCGATCTGTCTTTCGCAAGCCCACTTGCCGTAAAGATGGATGATATCGAAGTTCTCCGCACACTTGAAATCAAGGCTTGCGGACATCACCCGATCGATGAAGACCGTCTTTGTGCCTTCGTTCACCACGATGTTGTGCCGGGTGATGACGTTGTAATCTTCAAAGGCGGTGTAGAAGAGGATCACCTTCACACCGGAAAATCTGTCCCGCATGGTGATCTTCAGCGTCTGCGCCTTGTCGCCTTCGTTGAGGTAGGTGGCGGGAAGACCATCAAGAGCGGGCTTGCCGTCTGTGATCTCGAAGCCTTCGTACTTCAGCTCGGTGGCATTGCTGCCTGCCACGCTGTTGACAGAAAGAGCGCTCGTTCTGAAGTCGCCGGTTCCGTTGACGGGATATTCCATGGGCTGGACGTCGGTGGAGAAGGTCTTGTTTGTCACCGAGTCGTAGGCTTTCGGATGAAAGGGCGCCGCATTATAGTTTATAAGATACTCGAGATCGCTGTCATGGATCGACTTTCCGTAGTAAAGATGCTGCAGATAGCCGTTTTCACGCACCTGCATGATGTAGGTGGAATTTCCCGCATCGAGGCGGAAGATGTTCTTTTCATCGATAAATCTGATTGCCATTTTTCTTCTCCTTAATTTGGTTTATGTTGTTTTCCGAGGTTATTCGGTCGGTTCTTCGTCGTCAAAGTAAAGCTCGAAGCCTGCGTAGACCTTGTCCTTGATCGCCTTGATCGGCGTGTAGTCCTGGATGCCGTTCATATCGATGGAAATGTATTCGAGACTGTCCGATGCCATGTCGGCAAAGGGCGAAATATCGGTGATGTAGTTGTAGTCAAGGTAAACGGAGCGCACGTGCGGCAGCTTTGCAATGGGCGTAACGTCCTCGATGGCGTTGTACATAAAGTCTACCGTCTCAAGCCCGGTGAGAGTTTCGATGCCCTTGACGCTTGAAAGGGAGGAGTTGCTGACAGAAAGATCCTTCAGCTTTTTCAGAGAGAGGACGGGGGAAATGTCGTTTACGACCGTACCGCCCACCGAAAGGCTTTCCAGCTTCGTGCACGCCTTCAGCGGCTCAAGGCTGTTTATATAGTCCTCGGCTTTGAAGCCGTCGGTCAGACGGTTGTTGATGTAAAGACCGAAGGAACGAAGCTCGGTGAGTCTTGAAACGGGATCAAGGCTCGGTACGTTGAAATTGAACAGCGACAGTCTTTCAAGTCCGGGAACGGCGGAAGCATACAGAAGAGCGTTGACGTTTTTCAGCCCCGCATCGCAGGAGAAATTCAGCTCCTTCAGACACTTGAAATACTTAAGATCCGAATAGGCGTTGAACATCAGCTCCTTTGTGGTGTATACCAGCGTCTGCGGATCGGTAAGACCGTCCCGTTCTTCCTCGGGTGTACCGTAGTATTTCTTGAAGGCGGCGTCGTAGCCCTTTTCAGCCACCGTTACGGTGCAGACCTCTTTATACTGGGAATAATCGGGATTTCCGAAGGTATCCCGCAGGTCCTCGTAGTAGTAATATACATTGATGCTTTCCACGTCATACAGATCCTCGAGAGTCATCGCCGACGCATCAAGACCGAAGGAATCGGCGATAAAGCCCTGAAATTCCGTATCTTCAAAGGCGATGTAGCTTATGTTTCCGGTCTCCGTGCCTTCGCAGGAAACAAGAAGCGTCAAATAGGCGGCAAGCACTGCCGTAAGACAAATCAATCTTTTCATTCGGCACACCTCACGTAATATTCTTCTTAAAATTCGAAATGGACGGGAAGTCCGTTTTCATATCGGGTCGGATTCTCTCCCATGATCAGCGGGAGCATATAGTCGATGCATTCCTTCGTCACGCCCGTGTGATCCGGGGTGATGAAGGATTCCGGCATTTTCTTGATCTTGTTGGCGATGTCGAGGACGTTTTCAGTGCCGATTTCGGTCTTGTAGCCTTCGCCGTCCTTACGTCTTATGACGACCATCACGCCGGTCTTGCCGATCGTCGCATAATGCACGGCGCTTTCCCCGATGCAAAAAGACTCGTCGATGTCGGTTTTGGAAGCAATATGAGCGGCACAGCGCTGCAGGATGTTCAGCTCCACCGAGCGAACCTTGCAGCCGATGCGGTCTCTTACGAGGTTTTCAAGGTACTTACCGGCGCCTGCCAGATACTTATGTCCGAAGGTATCCACAGCACCGCTCATGGCTGCCTCGGCGACGTACTTTCCGTCCTTGTCACGGATGCCTTCGGAAACCGCCACGACGATGTAATCGGAGTCTTCGAGCTTTTTCTGCACGTCTCGCAGAAACTTTTCGCTGTCAAAGTCGCATTCGGGAAGATAGATCAGCGAAGGTCCTCTGCCGCATACGTGGGTCGGAAGAGCGGAGGCGGCGGTGAGCCAGCCTGCGTCCCGTCCCATGATCTCCACGATGGTGACCGCCTTGGTGGTGTATACCGCCACGTCCCGCATGATCTCTTCGATCGAAACGGCGATGTATTTTGCGGCGCTTCCGTAGCCGGGCGTGTGGTCTGTCAGCACAAGATCGTTGTCGATGGTCTTCGGCACACCGATGAAGTTCACGGCATAGGCGTCCGGGTGCGCATCGCTGTAAGCCTTCAGCTTTGCCACGGCGTCCATGCTGTCGTTTCCTCCGATGTAAAAGAAATAACGGATGCCGTGCTTTTCGAGGATCCCGAGGATCCTTTCGATGGTTTCGTCGTCCTTTATTTTCTTCCGGCAGGAGCCGAGAGCGCTGGAGGGGGTTGCGGCGAGGAGCGTGAGCTTTTCTTCGGCATCCTTTTCAAATACCGGACCCAATTCGATAAGATCGTCCCGGAGAAGTCCTTCCACACCGTTTTTCATACCGTATACCGTGCCGATGGACTTCTCTGCAAGACAGCCCTTGATGACTCCTGCCAGCGTTGCGTTGATAGCGCTGGTGGGACCTCCCGACTGGCCGACTACGGCATTTCCTTTTTCAAAAATCGCCATGATGTATTCCTTTCAAAACTATTTGTCAGATGCTTTTTCAAAGCAGGAAAGAAGCGCTTCTTCATATATTTTCTTGGCTTTTTCCCGGTTTTCGTCGCTGCTTGCGGCAAGATTGTCGGTCATAACGCCGGAGTTTACCTCAAGGACACGGAAGCTGCCGTCGATCCTCACGCAGTCCACCGAGCAGAAGACGCCGCCGAGGACATCAAGCGTTTCTTTGGCAAGCTGTGTCACCTTTTCGTAGTCGTCTCCTTCTGTGACAATCTTCGGCGTCGAGCCCTGACCGAGGTTGTGCTTCCAGCCGAGACGGTATTCTTCGCCGTCCTTCGGAATATAGCCGAAATCCACGCTTTTGTCAAAGCTTCCCGCTTTCTTTATCTGCTCTTTTGTCAGTGCCGCTACGTTGTCTTTTCCGTTGCCGATGACCGAGGGACGGAGCTTGCGGAAGACGACCTTCGGCTCGCCCTCTAACATGATGACTCTGTATTCGTCGGTGATATCGTAATACGGAGAGATGGCGACGTTCGCACCGGAGCCGAAGATCTCTCCGGCGGCGTTTTCAAGCCCTGCATTATCGGTCACGATCCGAAGACCCGCACCGCCGGTGCCGTTGTTGGGCTTTACCACGATTTTTTGGTATTTTCTCAGAAGCGCCGACATTCTTTCCCAGTTCCCCGAAACACCGAGATACTGCACGTAATGGATATCGGCGGGATTCATGAAGTAATAATGCTCGACGGCGGGGATGCCGTGCTCTTTCAGTATATCGCTTGTGCACGCCTTATCTCCGGCGCAGGCGGTGAAGCAGGCGTCGTTCAAAGGAAAGTTATAGCCGTATATGTAGACGTTATTTTTACCGTTCGATATTTCCTTTACCCAGTCGTAGGAGTAGGTCCTGAAGGAAAAGCCGAGTTCCTCCGCAATCTCCCGCAGAAGGGTAACGATCATTCTTTCACTTGTCATATTCTTATTCTGTCCACCGTTCAGCTTTTGAAGGCTCTGACGGCTGCTTCGATATCCGGCGCCTTGAAGACAGCGGAGCCGGCGACCAGTATATTGGCTCCCGCTTCGGTGCAGAGCCGGAAGTTATCGGGGGTGACGCCGCCGTCGACTTCAATATCACAGGGCAGACCGTTCCTGTCGATGTAGGCTTTTGCTTCGGCGATCTTCGGGAGCATATCCGCCATGAATTTCTGCCCGCCGAAACCGGGCTCCACCGTCATGATGAGAAGCATATCGATCTTGTCCATATAGTCTTTGACCGCCGAAAAGGGCGTGCCGGGCTTTATCGAAAGACCGACCTTTTTGCCGCAGGAGCGGATGAGCTTTATCACTTTGTCGATATCCTCTGCCGCTTCGGCATGGAAGGTGATGATGTCGGCGCCCGCCTTTGCAAATTCCGGGATGTACTTTTCAAGGTTATAGATCATGAGATGCACGTCAAAGACCATGCGGCAATTCGGACGGATGGCGGAGATCACACAGCTTCCGAAGGAAATGTTCGGAACGAAGTGACCGTCCATCACATCGAGGTGTAGGTATTCCGCACCCGCATTTTCAACTTTTTTTACGTCTTCGCCGATACGTGCGAAATTGCAGGCGAGAATGGAGGGGGAAAGGATCGTCATGGCGATTTACCTCGTTATATTATGATATTGTTCGAGTGTCTTTCTTCCTTGGAAAGACATACTATAGGACAAACGACCGGGTACGGTGCCGAAGGGAAGTTAAAGGCATCGGATGAGAAATTGAACATCGGCACGGTATCCGGAAATTTTTCTTATCTTCCGTTATCCATCAGTTCCCGGGGCATGGCATCCACCACGGCCTTTGTAACGACCGTATAGATGACGGCGGAAGCACACATGGCGATAAAGCGGAAAAACAGATCGCCGAAAACGTATGCCTTTGAATAGTAATGATAGATGATCGCATCAAGTGCGATAACGCCGGTATTGAGAAGAAGGACGATAATGCAGGTTACGAAGATCATCACGGCATAAGTGGGAATTTTGAAATTCTTCACACTGCCGACTTTCTTTCTGCGGGCGCTGATGAAGAGGCAAAGAAGGACGCCCCGAACGACCCCGGGAATCATCCAGAGAGGAGTCGTGGGCATAAGACCGTAGCCGAGTACCTGTGAAAGGAATTCGGCAAGCACTGAAACGATGATAGTGTCCTTCATCCCGTAAACGAATGCCACAAGGATGATGGGCAGGGCGGCGACAGTGATCTTAACGTTGCCGATCGGGATGGTGACGTAGCGGGAGAGCACGACGAACAGCGCTATCATGCAGGCGTCAGTCGTGATCCGCACAAGGTCTTTTCTTTTTGTCATAGCATAAACCTCCGTTGACCGCAAAAAAATATGCGGCGATAAATTATTATGCCGCATAAGCTGTTATTCGGAAATTTCCGGAGTTTATGCGACAGCGGGATGCGAAAGAAGCACCGCGAAAATTTCTTCGTCCGCCCGGCAACTCCCCGTCCGTTCGGCACTTAACGCGCTTCTTCCTACTCTGCCGACACCATTGTACCATACATTGCGCTGAATTGCAATAGCAAACACGAAATATTGCGGGCAAATCGGGGGATTTTTTGCAGCATTTTTCCGGCTTCTCCGAAAGTGTGGACGGGGAGGAATGAAAAGGACGAAAGGGATGAAAGGGATGAAAAAGAAAGAGAGCTTCCCGCATCGAAAGACCGGGAAGCTTCTTTTTGTACAAATTCCGAATTGCAAATGTTAATATTATGTTAAATAATACATTATCGCCTTGCAAGAAGCAGAATCCTATGCTAAAATAGCACTGTCACACAAACTGAATAATCAGAATGGTTTAGCGTTGGCTTTCCCAAGGGATATTTATACCCTTTTTGACCTACTATAACTTTGTGAATTTGGTAAAAATGCAAATTCCACTGGTTATAGTGGGAGTTACGCTCCATTCTGATTAGTTTGTGTGACAACAATAGGAGTTTGCATTTTCCGGGTGTGCCTCCTATTGTCGGCACACCTTTTTTTTATCTATTTTTTAGGAAAGGAAATGAAAAACATGAAAAAACAACTGAAAACGATTGTCAAGCCA
Organism: Eubacteriales bacterium; assembly: GCA_045600125.1. Classification (GTDB taxonomy): domain Bacteria; phylum Bacillota; class Clostridia; order Oscillospirales; family CAG-382; genus SIG622. Next base: position 20,234 of record JAZRXH010000120.1, read on the forward strand.
GCAATTACGGCTGTGCTGCTGATGGCACTGCTTGCCTCCTGCTTTTCAATGACAGGGGTTTCTGCGGCGGAGGATTATGAAGAGGAAACGGCGCAGCTTTACTCCATTTCCGGAGACGGCAGTGAAGAAGACCCGTTCGTTATCTCGACGCAGGAGGATCTGATGCTTGTCAGCGACTTCCCGGATTGCTGCTTTGTCCTTGCCAACGACCTTGAGGTCACCGGCGATTGGGAACCTCTCTGCGCCCTCACCGACCCGTTCTCGGGAACCTTCGACGGCAACGGGCACACCATTTCCGGTGTGTCGATTACGAAAGACTATGAGTACAACGGTCTGTTTGCGCAGAACAGCGGTACGATACGAAATGTTGACCTCGATATTTCGATAAGCAGGTCTGGGATTCCGGCTCAAAGGTACTTTGGAACAATAGTCGGGCAGAATAATGCTGCCGGAATTATCGAGAATTGCAATGTAAACTATTCCGTTGCTGTTTCTTGCTCTGCCAATTATTCTAGGGTCAGCTCTTTCGTTGGAGGAATAACGGGAACTAACGACGGAAAAGTCACTCATTGTCGTGCGTCCGGCAGCGTAACTCCCAAAGGAGGAAAATACGATGATAGCTTTTATCGTTTTTATGTCGGCGGTCTTACCGGTGACGGGAATGGCGGTACCTTCACCGAGTGTTATGCGGAGATAACCGTGCCTTCTTCGGCATATTCTCATCTCGGCGGATTTGTCGGCAGTTCTTCTAAAAAAGATATATGCACATTTGAAAGGTGTGCAACATTTCCGATGTTTACGGTAGGCGCACAAACGACTGCTTACGGTGTCGGTCCATGCGGTACTTTCACAGATTGCTACATCATCGGTTCGTCTACGGCATCCGCTCTTTGTGGCTTCTCAAGTGATCGCAGCACTACCACCAACTGCTATTCAGTCATGTCCGGCGTAACCTACGGATTCAATACTAATGGCACAGAGACCAACTGCTTCTACGATAAGACCGTTTCCGGGTGTACCAATACCGGTCACGGCGAACCCAAGACCACGGCTGCCATGAAGATGAAGGCGACCTACACCAAAGCCGGTTGGGATTTTGAAAACGTTTGGGGCATCGACCCGGCTATCAACGACGGCTACCCCTATCTCCTTTGGGAATATGCAGAGGAAGAGGAGCCCGAAGATGAGCCCGAAACCTACGCCGTTACCTTTGATGCAAACGGCGGCGACGGCGCTCCCGCTTCACAGGTCAAGACCGAGGGAGAAGACCTTGTTCTCAGCTTCGTCGTTCCCGAGCATGAGCAGTACACCTTCAACGGTTGGCTCGGCAGCGACGGCAATACCTATCAGCCCCGTGATACCTATTCGGCTGATGCCGAATTGACTTTGACGGCACAGTGGACGGAAGCTGTTAAGCCTGTCTTTGGTGACCTCAACGGCGACGGTAAGCTCGACCTGTTAGACCTGAACATCATGATGCAGGCGATTGCGGCAATGCTCAGCTGATAACGCACAGCGATATTCCAAAACAATAGAATAACATAAGCAAAAGCTTCCCGCTCATTATTTGAACGGGAAGCTTTTTCTTTTATTACGGTTCCGAACTTGTTACCCCTTCTGCGGGCAGCCTTTGCGGATTTGCTTTGCTGTCCTTTTCTATTAAAGAACCCCTGCCCTCGACAGATCCGCATATACGGTGTTGCGGAGCCTCGGGAACAGCCATGCTTCAAAGGGATTCAGCATGTGCTGGGTGTAGTAGAAGGAAAGCCGGTTCTGCGTGTCGATGAGCGCCAGCGTTCCGGCGGCGCCGCCCCAGCCGAATTCGCCGATGGGTGAGAGCGAACCGCCGACTGTCTTGTCAAGCAGCGTCCGCACACCGAGACCGTAGCCGTATCCGAGGTACTGATCCCACTCAAAGCCGGGGATTCCCTTCGTCTTTTGAGCCTCGGTCTTCATCAGCTCCACCGTCTGCGGCGCAAGGATGCGTTCGCCCGTCGCCGCAAGACCTCCGCAGGCGAGAGCGTCGGCGAACAGAATGTAATCGTCGGCGTTGGAAATAACGCCCGCGCCGCCGCTGTGGTAGTTTTCACCGAGAATGTAAACGTCTTCCTTTTCGACCTTTTCGGCTATTCCTTTTTCCGGGAAGAAGCGGTACTGAGTCGAGATCTTTTCTTTCAGCTCGTCGGAGATCTGATAGGTGGAATTCTTCATGCCGCACTTTTCGAAGATATTTTCCTTCACGTATTCGCCAAACGGCATGTCTGCTGTTTTTTCGACAAGTCCTCCGAGAACATCGTGGCAAAGGCTGTACTGCCAGTGGGTTCCCGGTTCAAAATCGAGAGGCTCCTTGGCGATCGCCTTTACAAATTCGAGAGTCGAAGCCTTGGGATTCTCTTTCTTCAGTTCAAGGATAGATTTTGAGTTAAGGTCATAGTTAAGACCGGCGGTCATGGTGAAAAGCTGACCGATCCGGATGCCGGGCCATGCGGGAGATTTCAGCTCCTCGGTGCCGTCCGCTTTTTTTATGCGAACCTTTACGTTTTCAAATTCGGGAATGTAGCGGGAAAGAGGCTCGGAAAGAAGGAATTTTCCCTTTTCCATAAGGGACAATGCGGCGGCGCAGGTGATGACCTTGGAGGTCGAATAGAGGTATACGAGACTGGAGGTCGTAAAGGGCTTGTTCTCCGCCTTGTCCTCGTATCCGGCGCTGTATTCAAAGATAGGAGTGTGATCCTTGTAGACACGGATCGCTCCGCCGGGTACGCCCTTTTCATTTATGACTCTGTCGATGACAGAAGCGACGTTTTCAAGAAACATGGTGACATTATCTTCCTTTCGGGATGGTCGATTATTTACAAAGCAGTTCGCCGCAGTCGGCATACACGACGTTCCGGAGTCTCGGAAATACGTAATCCTCGAGATTCGAGTCGCTGACGTGCTGTGTGTAGAACATGGAGAAATGATTGGTCGTATCAATAAACGTGTTTGTCCCGGCGGCGCCTGCCCATCCGAATTCACCGACCGGCGAAAGGGAAGACCCCTGCACCTTGTCCATCATGGTGCGCACGCCGAAGCCGTAGCCGTAGCCCTCGTTGGGACTCCAGGTAAAGGTGCTCCGGCGGACGCTTTCGGGAAGACAGTTTGTATGCATCAGCTCGACCGACAGCGGGGAAAGGATCCGCTCCCCGGTCTTTGCCATCCCCTCGCACGCCATGGCATCGCTGAACAGAGCGGCTTCCTCGCAGTTCGAGATAACGCTGCCGCCGGCAAAGAAGACATTCTTCGGAAGCTGCTTTAGAAGATCGTTTGAATCAGCCTTCGTAAAGGTCATGGAATTTCTGTCGCAGGTGTAAGCGTCGGCAAGCCGGGACAGAAGCTCCGGCTTGTTGCGGTAGCTTGAGATCTTCATGCCGCACCTGTCAAAAATTGCTTCCTTTGCGTAATCCGCAATGCTTTTTCCGGTTATGACCTCCACGACGGCGCCGAGGATCTCGTGGCTCATGCCGTACATCCACTTTTCGCCGGGATGGAAGTGCAGGGGCTCCCTGGCAACAGCCTTTGCAAAATCCACGGTGCTGCAATCCGGACGGCTTTTCAGTTCTTCAATGCTTTCGGGGCTGAGATTGTAGTCAAAGCCGCACGTCATGTTGAAGAGATTTTTGATGGTGATGGCCTTTTTCGGCTTTACGTAATCAAAACTGCCGTCCTCTTTCTTCACCTTTACCGTAACGTCCCGGAATTCCGGGATATACTCGTAAAGAGGATCCTGCATCAAAAACAGTCCTTTTTCGTGAAGGGTCATCGCCGCCGCACAGCTGATGACCTTGGAGGAGGAAAAGAGCCGTACCACCGTGGACGGGGTGAAGGGAAGCTTCTTTTCGGTGTTTGCTATGCCGCAGCCGTAGGAAAACACAAGCTCGTGGTCTTTGTACACGTTCAGCGCCACGCCGGGAATGCCGATCCCGTTTACGAGATGCTCAAGAAATGCCGCCGTATTTTTCAGAAACATGATACACTCCTAAACAGTATAATATATTGAAATTACAGTCACCATTATAGCGCACACCCGCCGTGCTTTCTGTTTTTTTATGTGTGCAAAATGTAAAAACAAGTCTTAACCGATGACGTCGGTTTTGATAAGGTCGGTATTGCCGGAGGAGCCGTCGGTCGCACCGCCGGTAATGATGATCCGGTCGCCGGGTTTTAGCTTCAGCACTTCTTTTGCTTTTTTCTTTGCAATGTAGAACAGCACGTCCACCGAAGGATAATCCTCGGTGAGCACCGGAACGACGCCCCAGGAAAGCGCCAGCTTCCGCCAAGCCCGCTCGTTCGTGGTAAGCCCGATGATGTCGGTGGAGGGGCGGAAGCGGGACACCATCCGCACCGTCATGCCGGAAAGCGAGCAAACCACGATGGCTTTGGCTCCGATATCGGTCGCCATGCCGCAGGCGGAATGCGAGATGGCGTCGGTCACGTTCTTGATGCGGAAGTCGGATCTGCCGTACAGCGATTCATAGTGGATATTCTTCTCGGTCTCGTGGGTGATGCGCGCCATTGCCTCCACGGCTTTGACCGGGTATTTTCCCGCCGCCGTCTCCCCGGACAGCATCACGGCGCTGGAGCCATCGTATACGGCGTTGGCTACGTCTGAGATCTCGGCTCTTGTGGGACGGGGATTGTAGATCATGGATTCCAGCATTTCGGTGGCGGTGATGACTCTTTTGCCGAGCATACGGCATTTGGTAATGAGGTGCTTCTGAATGGCGGGGAGCTTTTCGTAGGCGATCTCCACACCCATATCGCCCCTGCCGATCATGATGCCGTCGCACTCCGAGCAGATATCCTCGATGTTGTCGATGCCGGATTGGTTCTCGATCTTGGCGATGATGTCGAGCTTCGGCGCATCGTTTTCCGAGAGAAATTTCTTAACGTCCAGAATATCCTGCTTTGTCGATACGAAGGAGCAGGCAATGAAGTCGACACCGTTCTCGATACCGAAAAGAAGATCGCTTCTGTCCTGCTCGGAAAGATAGTCCTGCTTCAGTACCTTGTTCGGAAAGCTCATGCTTTTACGGTCGGACAGTTCGCCGCCGACGAGGGTCTTACAGATGATGTCATTTCCGCAGATCCCGGTCACCTCAAAGGAGAGAAGACCGTTGCTCAGAAGGATCGTGTTCCCGACCTCCAGCTCCTGCGGCAGGCGCTTGTAGCTGACCGATACCCGTTCCTTGTTCCCGACGATATCCTCCGCCGTGAAGATAAAACGGTCGCCGTCGGAAAGCTCGATCTTGTGATCCTCGAAGATGCCGATACGGTATTCGGGGCCCTTTGTGTCAAGAAGGATGGCAACGGGAAGCCCCAGCTTTTCCCGGACCTTTTTGATGAGCTCGATGTTTCTTTTATGATCCTCGTGGGTGCCATGGGAAAAGTTGAGTCTTGCCACGTTCATGCCCGCAAGGCACATTTGGGTAAGGACCTCCTCCTTGTTCGAGGAGGGACCGATGGTACATACGATTTTTGTCTTTCTCATATTCTTTCCTTTCAGAATCGGGATTTGTCGCCTGTTTGGAACGGGCTTCATTTACAATACAGATTGTACCACAGTGCGCTCTGTTTTGCAATTCATTTTTTACTAATCCGAAGCTGCAAATGTTGTTTTTTGATGATTCTATGCGCCGCAGCCTTGGCGGGGAATTTTGACGCATATGTTTCAAAAAACTCTTTACAAAATGGAAAAGCTATGATAAAATCGAAGGTGCTAAAAGAAGATACGGCTTTTTGCAAGTTCAAAAAAAGGAGATGTTGAAAAATGCTGAAAATAACATTTATGGGAGCCGGCAGTACGGTCTTTGCCAAGAACGTCCTCGGCGATACCATGCTGACGCCCGCTCTGTGTGAAGCGGAGATCGCTCTTTACGATATCGACAAGAACAGACTGGAGGAGTCCTTCGCCGTTCTTTCGAGGATCAATGAAAAGTACAACGAAAACAAGGCAAAGATCGGCAAGTATCTCGGCGTCGGGCAGAGAAAGGACGCTCTGCGGGGGGCAAGCTTCGTCGTCAATGCCATTCAGGTCGGCGGCTACGAGCCCTGCACCGTCATCGACTTCGAGATCCCCAAGAAGTACGGCCTTCGTCAGACCATCGGCGATACCCTCGGTATCGGCGGCATTTTCCGTGCCCTTCGGACGATTCACGTTCTCAAGGGCTTTGCCGAGGATATGGAGGCGGTCTGCCCGGATTGCCTGTTCCTCAACTATACGAATCCCATGGCGATGCTTTCCGGTTATATGCAGAGGTACACGAACGTGAATACCGTCGGTCTATGCCACAGCGTGCAGGTCTGCTCCAGAGGACTTCTCGATATGCTGGATATGAAGGATATCGAGATCGGCAGCGAGCTCATCGCCGGCATCAACCACATGGGCTGGCTTCTCGAGATCACCGATAAGAACGGAAACGATCTCTATCCCGAAATCAAAAAACGTGCGCTGGAAAAGAACAAAGAGAAGCACGGCAACATGATCCGCCTTGAATACATAAAGAACTTCGGCTATTACTGCACCGAGAGCAGCGAGCATAATGCCGAATACAATTACTTCTATATCAAGTCGAAATATCCCGAGCTTATCGACCGTTACAATATCCCGCTGGACGAATACCCCAGACGCTGTATAAATCAAATCGAAGGATGGAACAAGCAGAAGGAAGAGATCCTGAACGGCGGCGATATCGAGCATACCCGTTCAAGAGAATACGCCTCGAGGATCATGGAAGCCGTCGTTGCCAATACGCCCTATAAGATCGGCGGCAACGTACTCAATAATGGTTATATCACCAATCTTCCCCGGGAAGCGTGTGTCGAAGTTCCCTGCCTTGTGGACGGTCACGGCGTGGCTCCCACCTATGTCGGAGCGCTTCCCGTTCAGCTTGCGGCGATGAACATGACGAACATCAATCCCCAGCTTCTCACCATCGAAGCCGCAAGGACCATGAAGAAGGAGCATATTTATCAGGCAGCCATGCTGGATCCCCATACCGGCTCGGAGCTTTCCATCGACGACATCGTGAAGATGTGCGACGAGCTCTATGAGGCGCACGAGAAGGCAGGCTATCCGATCTTCTGATTTTCCCGGTCATTTCCGATTTCATAAATAATAAAGCCGAAGGAGCTTGCAAGCAAATGACGCATTTCCTCCGGCTTTTTCTTTTCTTTCCGCCTTTTCAGTTTATTTTCCCGTCTTGTGGGAAATAATGAATTTGACTGAAAACGTACGGAAGGCGGGGAAGAGAAGATGGGACAGAACAGCAAGGTGGAGATCTGCGGCGTCAACACTTCGCACCTGAAGGTGCTGACGGATGAGGAAAAAACGGAGCTTTTGAAACGGGTGCAAAAGGGCGACGCCGAGGCGAGGGAGGAGCTGATCAGCGGAAATCTCAAGCTCGTTCTCAGCGTCATCAAGCGCTTTTCACGGAGAGGGGAGAACCCGGACGATCTTTTTCAGGTTGGCTGTATCGGGCTGATCAAGGCAATCGACCATTTTGACATGGATAACTTCAACGTGAAGTTTTCGAGCTATGCCGTGCCGATGATCCTCGGGGAGCTGCGACGCTTTTTCCGGGACAATTCGAGCATCCGGGTCAGCCGTTCTCTGCGGGATCTTGCCTACAGGGCTCTCCAGACAAGAGAAGAACTGTCAACGAAACTCGGACGGGAGGTCAAGGTGGAGGAGATCGCCGCAGCGCTTGACGTGCCGAAGGAGGACGTGGTGGAGGCGCTTGACGCCATTGTGGACCCGGTTTCACTGTATGAGCCGGTGTATTCCGAGGGCGGCGACTCGATTTATATCATGGATCAGCTCAGCGATACGAAGAACACCGACGAAGCATGGCTCGAATCCATTGCTCTTACGCAGGCGATCTCTTCGCTTCTGCCGAGAGAAAAGAGGATCATCCAACGGCGCTTTTATGACGGAAAGACGCAGATGGAGGTCGCAAAGGAGATCAACATCAGTCAGGCGCAGGTTTCGAGGCTCGAAAAGAATGCGCTGCTCAAAATCAGAAAACAAATCACTTGACGGAAATCGGCTTCCGGATACGGCAAATCAAAACGCAAATCAAAATATGGAAATTATGTGAAAATTACGAAAAAAGTATTGTATTTTCCGAAAAGTAGTGATATAATGGGAGCGTTGTACGGTATAAGGGTATGTATGTGCGATTATATCGTAAATAATCATTTATTTTTTGGAGGATATCATGGCAAGTCAGATCAAGAAAAAACAGGGAAACTTCGGTTTTATTTTTACGCTCGTGCTTGTCGCACTTCTTGCGGCAGCGACAATCGTTGTTGTCAGCAAGTATAACGCAGGTCATTCCAGCTTCATCAAGAACGACAGCATCGCCGAGGCGCTCGCTTCCGGTTTCGGTAAATCCGTCAATAAGGTAACGAAGGAAGACGCCGCTTCCGTGGAAGGTCTTTCTCTCTATATGTACGACAACGACACCATCCAGATGTACAAGCAGATCGGCTACGAGCTTACCGATTCCGTTTCCGTATATCTCCCCGGTTACTTTGAAGCATACGAAGCTTACAACAAGGAAGACATCACCGACGAGGAAAAGGCAGATCTTACCGATCCCTCCACTCTCGTTGCCAACGTCAGCATCTCCGACATCGACATTTCCGAAGATATGAAGCTTTTCTCCGGACTCAAGAGATTCTACTATGTAAACTACGCCGATGCCATCAAGTACGATCCACTTGCAGACGCCGCCGCATACTGCACCGGTCTTGAGGAGTTCTGCTGCGCAGGCGTAAAGATCGACGACTTCTCTCTTGTTGAAAAGCTACCCGACCTTAAGACTCTCGCCGTAAACGGTGCCGGTCTGACCGATATCTCGGCTGTTAAGAGCCTCAAGAACCTTGAAACGCTCGACCTTTCGGATAACAATATCTCCGACATCTCCGCTCTCGCATCTCTTGACAACGAAAAGATTCAGTCTGTAAGCCTTACCGGCAACAGCATTGAAGACTACTCCGCTCTCGAGCACCTCGACAAGGAAAAGTACACCACCGACCTCACCGTAGCGGAAGCACAGGCTGAGGCAGAGGCTCAGGCAGCAGCGGAAGCCGAAGAGGCTGAGGAAGAAGAATCTGAAGAGACCGAAGAACCCGAGGAATCCGAAGAAACCGAGGAATCCGAAGAATCCGAAGAATCCGAGGAATCCGAAGAAGAAACCGAAGGCTGATCGGACGGTCCTCTTATAGGTGAATAAAAAGAATGACGGCTGGCAAAGCATAACGCTTGTCAGCCGTACTTTTATGCAGTAACAGAAGACGTGACAGGATGTTCCGTCTTTTCCGAAAGGATCTTTTCTGCAAGCTCACCCGCCCTGCAGGCAAGCTCCATATCCGAGGAAACGTCGGCGATGCGGAATTTCATTTCGCCGTGCTGTCTTTCACCGAAGAATTCTCCGGGACCTCTGAGGTCAAGGTCTTTTTCGGCTATGACGAAGCCGTCATTCGTGTCACACAGCACGTTCAGCCGCTCGGCGGATGGAGAAGTGCATTCCTTTCTCGTCGTTCCGGTCAGAATATCGGAAACGAGCACACAGCAGGATTCGTCCTTGCCCCGTCCCACTCGTCCCCGCAGCTGATGAAGCTGGGAAAGACCGAAGCGCTCGGCGTTTTCAATGATCATCAGCGTGGCGTTCGGCACGTTCACGCCGACCTCGATGACGGTGGTCGATACGAGAATGTCGATGCTTCCTGCGGCAAAATCGCCCATGACTTTATCCTTGTCGGCGGGCTTCATCTGCCCGTACATAAAGCCGACACGGCGACCGGAAAAGCGGCTGCAAAGAGTTTTATAAAAGGCTTCCACGCTTTTCAGTGCTTCCTTTTCGCTTTTTGCTTCATCCGCTTCCTCCGGATCCTTTACAAGAGGGCAGACCACGTAGACCTGATGCCCCATGTCGATGGTCTTCTCGATAAAGCCGTTCAGCCTTTCCCGCTTGTCCTCGCCCACGGCAACGGTGCGGACCGGCTTTCTGCCCGCCGGTTTATCCGAGATCACCGTGATGTCAAGGTCACCGTACAGCATGAGCGCCAGCGTTCTCGGGATGGGCGTTGCGCTCATGACCAGCATATGCGGCTTTGTGCCGGCAAAGAAATCGTCATCGGAGGAGATCTTGCTTTCCAGCTTTTCCCGCTGTTTTACGCCGAAGCGGTGCTGTTCGTCGGTGATGACGAGAGAAAGAGAAGCAAACTGTACCGTATCCTCAATGATGGCATGGGTGCCGATGAGAAGGTCGATATCGCCATTGGCAAGGGCTTTCTTTATCTTCCTTTTTTCGGCGGCAGGCGTACTTCCGCACAGAAGCGCACAACTGATGCCGCACTTTGCAAAGAGCGGTTCGAGCGACTCAAAATGCTGCGTGGCAAGGATCTCGGTGGGCGCCATCAGCGCCGACTGCCGCCCGCATTTGGCACACAGATAGACCGCCATGGCTGCCACAATGGTTTTTCCGCAGCCTACATCGCCCTGAATGAGCCTTCGCATGGGAGGCGAGCCCTTCTTCATGTCAGCGGCGATGTCGTTGACTGCTTTTTTCTGACCGGCTGTCAGCTCGAAGGGCAATGAAGAAGCAAAGGCTTTCACGTCACCGGACGGAAGGCTTATCGACATTCCCTTTTCTTTTCTTGCCGCCGCACCGAGACGGCGAAGGTTCAGCTGAAAGAGCAGCAGCTCGTCAAAGGCAAGGCGCTTCCTTGCCTTGTCGATGTCTTCCTGATTTTTCGGGAAATGGATGCCGCAAAGCGCCTCGTAATAGGAGCAGAGGTCGTATTCGTTTTGCTGTTCTTTTGTGAGGATATCGTACTTTTCGTCCTTGAAAAAGTCAATGACCTGCGACACGGCGTTTGAGATGACGGCATCGGTAAGCCCTGCCGTCAGCGGATAGTCGGCGATGACGGGAGGAAGCTCTTTGATGGGGCGGACGATCTCAAACTGCGGATTTGAAAATAACATACTGCCCCGGTCGCAGATGACTTTTCCGTATACCCGGAGCTTTGCGTTTGTGCCGAGGGTATAACTGAGATAATCGTGATTGAAGAAGGTACATTTTACGTTGCCGGTTCCGTCCGAGCCGATAAAGCTCTGCAAAGTCCGTGCTTTACCGCCGCTTTTGGAGGGAATGCGGACGCTTTTGACGGCGGTCACGGGAGAAAGGATGCAGGATTGGACTTCACCGGCGACGAGATCGCAGACGTCAACGGTGTTTCCTCTGAATTCGTATTTTCTCGGATAGTGGGAAACGAGCTGATGAAAGGTCTTGATCCCAAGCTTTGCAAACATTTTTTCTCTTGCCGCACTGACGCCGAAAAGACTGGACAGCGGACTGTTCACGCTAAGCATATCTCTGTACCTCCTTTCAGAACGGATGGACGTGTGGAGTTTTACACTATTATTATACACGATGTTTCGGATTCCGTCAAGAACAAACCTCAAGTTTATTCTCAGATAAAAAGAGCCGTCCCCATTAGAAAGGACGGCTATTTTCTTATTTGTATTCCGTGATGACTTCGCCGAGGTTGCTGCCGTCGACGGCTTTCTGACATACCTTGATCTCCGAACCCTCCTCGGGGACGGTGCATTTACAGAGGAGCTCGGTGCTGTCTATGAACTCCGTTTCCTTGCTCCAGCCGTTGACGCAGATTTCCGATGCCTTTGTAAAACCTTCGCCCCGGACGTTCAGATAACCGTTTTCGTAAGTCACGGATTCTATCGTGATGTCCTTCACGCCAAAGCGCATATCGTTTTTTTCAAGATCGAAATAGCCGAGGGAATATCCGTCCCCGTACAGCATATCGTACTGGATCTCGCAGAGATCGCTGTCGTGCGACGGAGAGTCGGGAGCCCGGTTTATCAGGCTGATGATGCCGCTGTCAATGCCTAAATAGTCAAGAATCGTGGAGGAAAGAAGCGACGCTTCAAGAGTATCTTCTTCGGGATAGTTATCGAATTCCTTATAGTTAGTAAACACCGTATACTGCGTTGCGTAGTCGGAACGGAAACGGTATGCATCGGATGCAAACTCAAGAGAAGGCAGATGGTCGCCGTACAGTACGACGATGAATTTTTCCTCGGAGCTCGTGACGTAATCGTAAAGCTCTCCGATAAAGAGGTCGGTTTCGGAAATATGCCGGCAATAATCTTCAAACAGAAGCGCTTCTCTTTCTGTTTCCTCGGTAATGTCGGCGGATGAGAGAATGCCGTATTCATCCTCTGAATCTTCGTTTTCATCGTACAGCCCATGTCCCTCGACCGTGACGGCGAATACAAAATCACTGCCGCTTGTGGACTCGATGCAGTCCTTTATGCAGGGAAGAAGATAGACGTCCTTTGCCCATCCCAGTTCGTTCGTCTCATACTGCATATATTCGAGAGGGGTAAAGGTGTCAAAGCCGAGATTCGGGTAGACCCGGTCCCGACCGTAAAACACGCCGGTGTGGTCGTGGACGGCGTGAGAGGTGTAGCCGTAGGGACGCAGAAGCGATGGGAGCGACTCGCAGCAGCGGTCGGTCAGAATCGTATTATACGGATATTCCACAGCCCCGAAAAAGTCAAGGTCCATACCGGTCAGAACCTCAAACTCGGTATTGACCGTGCCGCCCCCATAGGAGGGAACGATGAGCCCTTTTTCTCCGTATTTTTCGGTGATTCTGTGGAAATTCGGTGTCGGGTCCTTTGTAAAGGTGTATTTTGCGTAGTTTTCTACGTCGAGAAAAGATTCAAGCTGAACAAAAAGTATATTCGGAAGATTTTCCGTTTCCCGCTTTTCGGCTTTGTACTTCTCAACAATCTCCTTCACGCTGCTGCCCGAATAATCCTCCGGCGTCGGGATGCCCTTGTCGAATACGGTGCTGGCAAAGGCGTAGACAACGCCGTTTTCGTCATAGGCTTTTTTCGGGTCGGCAAATTCAATCCTGCCTCTTTCGGCTACCTTTCCGCCGTGAATAAAAACGCCGAGCAGGAGTGCCGATACGGCAAACGGCACACAGCATTCGGGGAAACGGCGGGGAAGAAGTCGTGCTCTTTTTACGGCAAATACCGACAGCGTTATGATAATGGCGGCGCTGACGCCGATGAGAATCATCTGCCAAAGGTCAAGATAATGCGGAAGCACGTCGATGGTCGTCGGCAGGATAACGAAATCAATGGCAGTGATCGGCGAAGGCCTTTTCAGCGTAACTATAAAATTGGCAATACCGAAAACCAGCCACATGACGGAAATAAGATTGCAGACGGCGAGTCTTCTTTTGAAGAAGAAGGCGATGCAGTGTGTCACAAGGAGGATCAGCACGTTCATAATAAACTGGTAGGTCCCCGCAAAGATAAAGGCTATGCCCGATAGGGCAGACCTGCACTGCAGCATTTGGCATATAACCGTTATGAGAGCCGAAACGCAGAGCATATGCAGAAACAGAGCTCTTATGCTGTGCAGTTTTGAATTGCTCTTTAATTTTTCCATGATATTCAAGATTGCATTTCCCCCGGAAAAAGAATAATAAGGAACCGCCGTTACTCTTCGCAGAGCGAGTCAAGATAAGCGCCGACGTCAGAGAATCGCTCGATCTTCGTATCATTGCGCAGATACAGCGGATGCCTCGGATGCCCTGCGGCACATCGCTCGCCCGCCGTGTACCAAACGGCGCCGAATTCGTTTCCGCAAAGGAGCATATCCCGGACGCAGGGGGCAAGGTAGTCCCGCTTTGTGATATTCGCTCCCCATGCCGCCCACACCGAGGGAACCGATTCGGATAGGGAAAGAACGTAGCGGAATGCCTTCATATTCTCCCGGTGCATCTTCTCATTGAAGCACTTTTCCATGTGATTGGGGTCGGTGGCACGCTGAGAGTATACGTTGAACATGATGAATGAGTCAAAGCCGTTTCCGAGAGCTACCGTCTGTACCTTGGAAAGAGTTCTGTCCAGCTTGTCGGGCTTTGCCGTGGAAGGGTTGATGCCGATGCAGATGAGAGGGTGCTTTCCCCTTGTTCCGAGTATGTAACGGTACTCACTGTAAAAGCAGGGCACGTACAGCCATTTATTCACGTCGTATTCTTCGTTCTCGTCGAATGCGCCGAGAAGCGCATCTTCAAAAGCCAGGACTTCCGTTTCCAGCGTTGAGCAAACCGGTATATGCTTCAACTGTGTCACCTCCGGGGGGATGTTGTCGGACTCTAAGTCTCGATCAATATTATAGAGGGGATGCGTCAACAGTTCAACATATAAATTATAATTCTTTATTTCGTCTTTATGAACCACGGCAGCGTATCGAGTTCTGCCTTGACCTCTATCTCGCACGGTCCCGAAAATATCTCTTTTGTATTTTGCTCCTGCCACGAGCCGACGGGAATGCGTACCGTGCGTTTTGTCATTCCTTTTTCGAGGACGGGTGAGACGAGAATATCGTGCCCGAGAAGGAACTGATCGTTTATCCTTTCATAGCCGCTGTGCGGAAATTCGTACTCCATGCTTCTTACGATGGGCTCGCCGCTCTTTTCCGATTCGGAAAGGATCTCTTCGATGGTCGGGAACATCCGCTCGTGAAGCTCCGCCATTTCCTTGCAGAGCCTTACGCCGTTTTCCGACAAATGCCGCCACGGGAGCGAAGAGAACTGCATCATGGGGAAAAGCGCCGAGCATTGCGCCATGCGGATGAACAGCTCCTCGTCATGCTCACCGTATACGAACGCCGTCCATGAGCCGCCGCCCACCATATCGGGGCAGAAGAAGGGAGAGCCGATGAGTCCGAGAAAACAGCCGTGGGGAATAAGACAGTCAAGACCGTTGTCATGCCAGCGGTGCCGCTTGTCCCACAGACGCTGGATGACAGCCTTGCCGCCCTGCTTGAAGGTGTCCTTGAATTCGTGAAATTTGTATTGCCTTCCGAAATCCACCCATGCATTGTTGAAATCGGCGCAGGTATATGAGCCGAGAAAATCCTCTGCATTGATGAAAGAATTTTCAAGGAAAGCGCCGCCGTCGAATTTGAACCCGTCAAAGCCGTATTCGTTTATAAGAGCGTCCAGCTGATTCTTAAGATATTCCGCATCGCCCGGAAGATTCAGATTGAGGATCGCACCGAACCCGCTCCACCATTTTTGGATGGCGACCTCGCCCTTGCCGTTCCGGACGAGATGCCCGGTGTTTTCCTTATGGGTGTTCAGGGAAGGAATGTCCTTCAGTTTCAGAAATTCTTCGCCCTCCGGGCAAATGAACGGACTGACCCATATCAGTACCTTGAAGCCCAGCTTATGGAGCTCGTCTGTCAGGTATTTCGGATCGGGTATCAGCTCCTTGCGGAAGCTCCACACGCCCTGGCACTCCTGCCAGCCGCCGTCGATGACGAAGATGCCGGGCTTGTATCCGTGCTCGATGACTTCTCCCGCATATTGCAGGATGTCTTTTGTATTCTGATTCTTGATCAGCTCCATCCACGTGTTGAACTGCGGATGCTCATAGTATTCCCTCGGCGTATGGATGTCTTTCTCAAACGGAAAGCGGTCTTTCATGGCGCCGAGGTAAGCATCCCGCAAAGTGCTTCCGTGCTTTTTCAGCTCGACGTCCGCCTTCGTGATGACTTTGATGATGCCGCTTTTTATGTCGAGAATAAAGGGTTCTTCGCACCAGACGGCTCTTCCTTTGTTGGAAAGGAGCAGGGGAGCGGTCTGCGTCGTTCTTTCGTTTGCAAGGTCGATGCGGTATTCCGTTTTAGAGTCAAAGGGCATATGGATGGCGGAAACGACGGTGCCGCCCCACCAGACTTCGTCTTTTTGCATTTTTACCGTTTTCATGTCGGATATTGATTCCTTTCTTGTTTTTTCATATTTTAACAGAGAGCACCCTTTTATGTCAATGGAGGTTCGTGCTATGGATATGGACAAAACTGCTGCGGTCATTTTTCTCCCTGCTATTCTTGCAAAATGAGTATATATTTACAGTTTTTTACTTGAAAATGTGACATTTTCGGCGTAAAATAGCTTCACAGAAGTACCGGATGAAAGGAATATCCGAAAAAATGAACCACAGAGATATAGCGGCTATGGCGAACGTGTCGGTCTCCACCGTTTCCAAAGCCCTTTCCGGAAGCAGAGAGATCAGTGAAGAGCTTTCCGCCGAAATAAAGAAGATCGCCCTTGAATGCGGTTATTTTGCCGAGAAGAGCCGCCGGAAACGGGAGTACAGCAAGAACAAGGATACACGGATCTCCGTCCTTGTTCCCGAGATCGTCAGCGTGCACTATTCCTCCATCGTGACCTCCGTCAAGGATTACGCCGAAGAGCGGGGGGCGATGGTGTCGGTGTACATATTTGACTTTTCAAAAGAGAAGCTGGAGAAGATCGTAAGAGAACTGATGCTTTCACGGGATACCGACGGTATCGTGATGGTTTCGGCGTCGGTTTTGTCCTTTGTTCCGACGGTGCCGGTCGTCAGCTTCGGCTCGCTGCACATGGAAGCCTGCTACGATACGGTGGGATACGACTGTTACGAGATGATGTGCACGGGTCTTGATTATCTTATGTCGCTGGGACACCGGGATATCGGCTTTGTGGGAGAGAGTCTTACCCTCAGTAAGCAGATCGATTTTCTTCGTGCCGCCGACGCAAAGGGACCTAGCGTCGACTGCCGTCACGTCTATAATATCGACGAACGCTTCGAGAAGATCGGTTCGGAGGCGGCAAGGCTCATGCTGAGTCGGTCGGAGCATCCTACTGCTGTTATTGCCGCTTACGACGAGGTCGCCATCGCCCTTATCAATACGCTGCAGGCGGGCGGCGTCCGTGTACCGGAGGATATATCGGTGCTGGGCATCAACGATATTCCCTCTGCCGCTTTTTCCTCGGTACCGCTGACTACCTTCCGTCTTTTCTTTTCCGAGCAGGCGGCGCTTGCCATCGACCTTCTCTACGATAAGATATTCGGCGTAAGCACGACCGTTACGCATCTGCCGGTAAGCCCCGAGCTGATTGTACGGGACTCCTGCTGTGAAATACCGAAATCCGAAAAACAGAGTAAAATAGAAAAATAAGAACGCCGGGAAAAGCTCCCGGCGTTCTCTGTTCTCTTATGGATCGGTTATCAAATCTTCGGATTTTGCAGTATACCAATCGGTAAATTACGGAAATTATTCAGTGATCATTTCAGATTCTGCACCATACCCACGGCGATCTTCAATGCCTGCTCACGGGTGGCGAGACCGTAGTCCGCGGCTTCTTCGGCGGTCGTGCCGTGCTGCGGGGCAAACATATTGCCGCCCACGCCGTTTATGATGTTCATCGCCTTCATGAAGTATACGCTGTCCTTGGCAAAGTCCGAGATCGACACATCGTCGGCGAAGGGCTCGGGACGGGTGAACAGCGCATTGAACTGAGCGTTAAACGCAGAATCGGTCTTCAGCGTCCAGCCGGGAAGCACTACCTTCTTGTATACTCTTGTCAGCATGGTGGCGAGCTGTTCACGGTTGAGGACCACGTCGGGAGAGAACTTATCGGAGGAGGTGCCGTTGGTGATGCCGATATTCACTGCTTTTGCCACTTCGGGATCGTCGCAGTCGGTAAAGGGATTCACCTCGGCGGGAAGCGCCGGCTGACCCGAAAGAGATTCATAGAGCTTTACGGCGACGGCGGCAAACTCCTGCCGGGTGATCTGCTGCTTCAGATCCACACCTTCCAGACAGGCGGGGATGAGACCCAGCTCGTCGGCATCGGTAAGGTAAGGAAGCGCCCAGTCGGAAGCTTCAAACACCTTCGTGCCGATAATGTTGGAATAGGGGGAGAACGCACCCGTGTTCAGATCCTCCATCCGTACCCGGATCTGAATCGCATCGCTCGGATTTACGCCGAGCTCGTCGTAGAAAAGGCTCCTATATCCGTTTCTCAGCCATGTATTATTGTCGACTTCGATCTCGGCCCAGTCTCCGCCGTTGACCTTCATCTCACAGTGGATGCAATATACATAATCCCACATATTGTCGAGAACTTCGTAGTAGGCGTTGCCGTCATAATAAGTCTGCGGAATATCCATGTAAAATTCCGCATAAGAATTGCCCTCACTGTCTATGGAGGCATTCTTAAACTCCGAAAGCACGGGTGCGGGCATCGCGGTGGGAGCGGTAAGCGGCTTCAGTGTTCCGTTTTTGCCGATGCTGACCGTATCCGACCAGTCGCTCAGGAGATAACGCGGCTCATCTTCGTCTGCCAGCGAGTATTCGATGAGATAGCGGTAACGGTAGCTGAAGGTGTGGTTTGCGAAATCCAGACGATAAACCTGATCGCCGTAGGAGTTCATGCCCGGATAAATGGCAGCGGCAGCCCACCCGGCTGTGGCTTCCAGATCATCCGGATTGAGAGAACTCAGGTCGGTGAACCGGAGCCACTCGAGCATTTTGTCCGTTTCATCAACGTGCAGAACCTTCAGATAACCCAGCGCAAACTCATCGGCGTTGACTTCCATCGCGCCGGAGTAGGATGCGGTATCCCATACGCTTGTATACTGCCACGGGCCGTTATCCAGCCTGCTGTCCAGCTGCAGGCGAAGGTTATAGCCCCAATCCGTACCGTAAGCCGCATCAAACTCTGTGATTTCCGCACTCCTCGCCATCGTCTCATTCAGCTTGCGGACGTCGGCGGGCAGCTCGAAGAACCCGCTCATCTGATCACCGTTCACCTCGCTGTACACGTCATCCTCAAAAAAGATATAGGGTGCGGCTGGTTTTGTAATTTTTCCGCCGGGGAAAAAGGACGTAGCGAATTCGTCATTTGCCGCAAATGCGGCTGTCGGCAGCAGTACCGCAAGCATAAGTGCGGCGAGCAGGATCGCAAATAATCGTTTTTTCATCATGTTCCCTCCTAATTTTTTTATGATTTCCTTAACGCTTGAACAGATTTATAAGGCGAGCCCTCAAAGCAATGCTCGGTATCCGCATGAGATTATTTGCCGTCGATTTTCTTATAAAGATTTGACTTATCCGGATTCTGCCCGGCTTCACGGAAACCGGTTCCCTGCGGTTATCAAATCTTCAAATTATCACATCTATTAAGCCTTCAGCCCTTCCAGATAGTCCACCACGTCCTTGATGGTCACGAAGTTCTTTGCCGCCTCTTCGTCGACCTCGACGCCGTACTTTTCTTCGCAGGCGAGAACGAGCTCGGAAAGGTCAATGGAGTTCATGCCGAGATCCTTTATGATCTCCGCTTCGGGCTTTATAAGATCTTCACTGATGGACATTTCGTCCACGAGAATGTTCTTAAGTTCTTCAAACATAACGATTACCTCTTTTCCTGTGTGCCTTGTTACTTTACAAGATACCTCTTGATTTTTCTGGATGTGGTCTTTTCAAATTCGGTGGTGCGAAGCTCCACGTCACGGATCTGCTTGAAGCCGGGAAGCTTCTTGTTCAGCTCGGCGATATCGCTCTTTATGACCTTGCCGATGTCCTCGATGGCGGCTCCCTTTTCAAACTTGTCGAAAGCGGGGTAGACGAGAGCCGTCAGCGAGACAGTTCCGTCTTCCTTCCGTCTTCCCACGACCACCGATTCGGCGATGCGTTCGACGCCGGCAAGATACTCCTCGATCTCCTCCGGAAAGACGTTCTTGCCGTTTTCAAGAACGATGACGCTCTTTTTGCGTCCCGTGATGTAAAGATATCCGTCCCCGTCCATGTAGCCGATGTCGCCGGTGCGGAAGTAGCCGTCCTCGGTGAAGACTTCCCTTGTGGCTTCCTCGTTACCGAAGTAGCCCAGCATGACGTTCGTTCCCTTGACAAGGATCTCGCCTTCGTCAAAGCCCTTGGCGTTGACGGCGCTCTTTTCGATCTTTGCCGTGCAGGAGTTGACACAAGGTCCTACCGAACCGCTTTTCGGCGCCCGGAATGGATTGACGGCAATAAGAGGTGAGCATTCGGTGATGCCGTAGCCCTCGTATACGTTCACGCCCATCTTGGCAAAGTCCGCACAGAGCTTCGGATTCAGAGGGGCTCCGCCGCAGACGATCTTCTTGAGGTTTCCGCCGAAGGCATCGAGAACGTCCGCAAAGAACAGCTTTCCGGTATCCACTCCGATTTTGGAAAGACCTCCGCTGACCTTCAGCGCAAATTCGAGCTTTTTCAGCTTGCCGGTCTTCTTCGCCTCGTCGAAGATTTTCTTGTGCATGGTGGAAACGAAGAGAGGAACGAGCACCAGTCCCGTGGGCTTGAACAGCTTGAAATTCCGCAGAACGTATTTCAGGCTGTCGTTGATGCAGATGGTCATACCGTAGTTCATGCCGGCGATCGAGCAGGTGAGCTCGTAGGTATGATGCAGAGGAAGTACCGATACGATAACGTCCTCACGGCAGAAATCTACGGCTTCACACGCTGAATTGACGCTGGCGCATACGTTTTTCTCGCTGAGCATGACGCACTTGCTGGTGCCGGTGGTGCCGGAGGTGAAGAGCATCTCCCGCATCTCGTCGTCGGCGGTATAGGGAGCGACCTCGAAGCCGCCTTTCGATATTTCAAAGCCTTTTTCAAGGATCTTTGCATATTCTTTGACGTTTGCCTTGGCAAGGATCTCTTCGTCGTCGCATTCCATGGGAATGAAGGTGATGCCGGGGAATCTTTCCTCCAGGATCGCATCACGGAACTTCCTGCAGAAGCTCTGCGTGAATACAATGGCGTCGGCGCCGCTGATCTTCAGAAAACCGTAGAGCTCTTCCACGGCAAGCTCTTTGTCGAGCGGAATGGCAACACCCCGTCCAAGGATCGATGCTATGTAGGCAGTGATCCACATATGACAGCTTTCGCCGACGATGGCGATGCGCTTTCCGGAAAGTCCCGCATCGCTGAGACCTGCACACAGCGCTTTTATGTTGTCGTGCAGCTGCCGGTAGGAGAGGTCGCATATCTGCTTGTCTTTCCCGAAATAACGGAATACCGTGCTGTCGCCAAAGCTCCCGAGCTTTTCGTAAAACTGCAGGAAGCCGTCTATCGGTTCATAATGTCCGAGTCTGTCTTTCATGATACACCTTTCGTACTGTCAGTGATTTTGAAAATCTCAATGCTCTTCAAAGAACTCGATGAGTTCTCCGTCGGGACCCTTTACGAAAGCGAGAACGCACTCGATGGGCGGCTCGGCGGGAAGCACCTTGTCCGAGGGCTCCATGTGCGAGGCGCAGCCGAAGGCGATGGCTTTGTCATACCAGTATTTTGCGTTGTCTACCTTGAACGCAAAGTGGATGACGTTGCCCGCTTCTTCGTCGTAGGTCGTTCTTTCGCAGGCTGAGGAGAAAATCTCCATCTTGTTTCCGTTTCCGCAGTCTACCAGAGCGATGGTCTTCTTGCCGCCCGCCGTTTTCCAGCGGCGGTATTCACGAAAACCGAGACACTCCGTGTAAAAACGCATGGACTTGTCAAAATCCGACGTATTGAGAGCTATATGGTGAAAACCGTTTATTGTTTCTTCTTTGCTCATAAATCATAGTTCCTTTCCGCTGTGCAAAATAGTGAGGAAATATGCGTACCTATACAGCCTATTGACACTCATCACATATACTATACTACATTTTGAAAGAAAAATCAAGTGTGAAAGAGAAAATTTTACACTTGTGCAGTTTTCCGCTGATCTCAGGGTCAGGGAAAAGACGGAGGCATTTATGGAACAATGTATGCGTATCGGAGATCTTTCGGACTCGCCGCTTGTCGGCTATACGCCGTACCAGATAAAGAAAGCCTATCACCTTTCAAACGGCGGTGAGGGCGTAAGTGTCGGCATCCTGTCGTTTTACTACCGTGAAACGATACAGAGCAATCTTGACGTTTTCAGCGATATCTTCGGACTTCCGAGGACAAAAATCGGCTTTTTCGGTGAAAGCAAAGAGACAAGCTTTCATTTTTCGGCTCTCTTGGAGCCGGACGTGGATGCGCAGTGGTTCCATGCCATTGCGCCGTTGGCGGATATCAAAATGATCGCCGCAGAAAATTATACGCTTGAAGCGGCGCTGGATGCCGCCATGCGAGCGTATGACCTCGGATGCGACATCATCCTTCTGACCTTCCATACCGGGCAAAACGAGTTTCTTACGCAGTACGGAGAGATATTCAATAAGAACTGCGTGTTTGTCTGTTCCTCCGGTGACTCCGGCACCGAAACGAATTTCCCCGCCGCCGTGCCGTACTGCATTGCGGTGGGAGGTACGACTCTGTTTCTGAATGAGGACGGGGAACGTATCGCCGAGGAAACGGCGTGGAGCGGCAGCGGAGGCGGGAATGAGTCCTTCTTTGAACTTCCGCCTTATCAAAGAAATATGGCGGGGATATACGAGCAAACGGGAGGAAAAAGAGGCGTCCCGGACGTTGCCTCGGTCGCCGATCCGTATACCGGCGTCAGCGTGTACCATTCGCCCTGCCGGGACGTATTCGGCTGGTATAAGATAGGCGGCACCAGCGTTGCGGCACCCATCACGGCGGGAATCCTTGCCAATCTTATTTCAAAACAGCCGGAGCTTCGGCGGGATCTTTCGGGCATCGGTGCCTATCTTTACACTCTTGCGGGAAAGACCTCCTACACGAATGACGCCGGAAAGTTCAACGACATCACTATAGGCGGCAACGGGAAGTTTTTTGCCCATCCCGGATACGACCTCTGCACGGGTCTCGGGTGTCTTATGAATATTTGAAGATCCGAAAATTACGGTGCAAAGATAAAATCCGTATCCCATCCCGGCACGTATTCGAGATGCCGCATATAAATTTTATAATCCGGGCAGACCGACAGCACCGTTTCGGGAATGTCGAAATAATCCTCCGTTCTGTGATAGGCGGCACAGCGGATGACGGGGCTGTCCCGCTTTATGACTTCCGAAAGACCGAGAAGCGCCCTTTTGTCCGAGCCCTCGGCGTCGATCTTCACGAAGCCGACAGCGGCGTCTATGACCGAGTCGGCACGGACGGCAGGAATTTCCTTCGATTTTTCAAATAGAGCGGCATTCTCGGCAGAGCTTGCCCTGCCGGAGCGGGAAGAGAAGTACACGGTCTCGTTTTTGTCCCATGCGGCGGCGTTGAAGCAGGATATATTCTCGCTCAAAGCCCTGCTCTTTTCACAGAGCTTCCGGTAGTTCCTCCCGTCCGGCTCGAAGGCGTATATTTTTGCCTTCTTTCCGTGGGCGTTCACGTACTCCTCCACCGTGTCGCCGTTGTAGGCGCCGATGTCGGCGTAGTTTCTGTTATTCAGGAAACTGTAGATGAATTTGTTTGTTTCTTCTTTATCGCTTGTGCATTCCCGGAGATATCCGATCTTTCCCGTCAGCTTGTACAGGATCGAACAGACAAAGGTGTTTTTTGACACGTCGTCCGAAAGACGGTCGTAGACCTTCCGGAGTCTTTCCTTATTTTCTCTGAAATAAGCAAGCTCGAAAAGACCGCCGCCGAAGACCGGCACGTCCGGGGCATAGGCGGTTCGTTCCGAGGCGATGCGGTAGATGTTTTCCAGTACCTCCGGGCGCTGAGAAGCGAAGGCAACGACGACGGCGAAGTCACTGAATTCTTTACAGATATCCGAGTATCTGACCACGGTGAAATCGTGGAATTTCTTATACCGCACGAATTCGTCGCTGGCAAAGATACCGGATATTTTAATGCCTTTATCTTCAAATACCTTCAGTATTTTGTCGGCGCCGTCTCCCATGCCGTACAGAACAAGGGGGATCCTGGTGCTGCGTAAAGTTTCCCATACGTCTTTATGAATGTCATTTATTTCATCGAATGTTCTGATATGGCTCATTTTGGCGAATTTTGTCCTTCCTTTCGGGAGTGAAATATGAAATTGAGGAGGAATACCTTCAATTTACGTTAGTTTACTTCTGTATTTTACTCCGATATTTTCATTTTGTAAAGACTGTTTTACTTTTTATTACATTTTGACCGACGGTATTTACAAAATTTGCATTTGCAGGTTCATAGATTATGTGATAAAATAAAACCATGAGGCGGCTTCGGTTATCAGGCTTTCCGCCGGATCGAAGCCGGAATATCAATTTACTTATCGGAGAAAAACATGAAGATCATACAAAAGATTTCTTTTGCCCTCGTTCTTGCCGTTCTTTTACAAAATACCTGCTTTGCCGCCTATTCGCCGGAGAAGAACGTTATTCTCAACGAATCGGTACATACCGTTTCCCCGGGGCTGTCCTATACCGTCAGCACCAACGTATGCGACGGCGCAAGACAGCAGATCTTTGCCTTTGACTATACGCCCGGACAGGGTACCGAGGTCGTCCCTTCCTTCGGCGGCAGTGTGTACGGATTCCACACGGTGGGAAGCATGATAAATGGCTTTGAAGGCGACGGGCGTATCGTCGGCGGCATGAACACCGATTTCTTCATCACCACGACCGGCGTGCCGCTGTCCTGCCTTGTCCTTAACGGAGAACTGGTGTCCAGCTGTGACAGCCGGGCAGCACTCGGTTTTCTTGAGGACGGTACGGCAATCATCGGCGCTCCCGGCATAAAGGCAGAGCTTCTCGGAAGAGAACGAACGCTTCCCATAGCGCATATCAATAAGATGCCGGCAGTGTGGGGAATGTATCTTCTCACCGACAAATTCTATTCCGATACAAGAACGAGCATCGACACGATTGAAATCGTCCTTCGTCCCTACGCCCCCGATGCGGAGGAAGCGGAGAGCATCCGGGACTTCCTCGAAAACGGCATGAAAGAAGCAGAGGAAAACGAAAGCGGGGAAGAGGACACACAGGAAGAACCGCTTCCCATGGAGGAGGCTTCTTTGAGCGAAGCCACAGAAAACGATGTAAACGTTATCGAAATCGGCGAAAGTGCCGAGTTTGCGGAACTTGGTGAACCGACAGAGAATGCGGACGCTTCCGGCTCTCCCGCAGAGGAGCCGATACCCGACGGCGTTTCCGAGGGTGAGACTATCGCAGAAGAGCCGGAAACGGAACAGGCAGATCCCGCAGCAGAGCCCGAACCGGAGATCCCGGAGGAGCCCTTCGACTTTTCGGCGATCGAATTCACCGAGGATGCGATAAAGACCGACTGCCTTCTTCCCGTCATCGTCACCGAAATCCGGGACGTGAAAAAGGGAAAACTCAAAAAAGGCGAATTTGTTCTCTGCGTCCCGAAGGAGAGCTGTGAATACCTCATCACCGATGTGAAAGAAGGGGACAAATTCATCCTGAACTGTACTTGTAACGAAGAGTTCCGGGACTGCGTGAACGTCCTCGGTTCGGGCGAGATCCTTATCGAGAACGGAACGGCAAGAACTCTTCCGAACGATACTCTCTACACCGGACGGAATCCCCGCACGGCGGCGGGCATCCGAGCCGACGGAAGCGTTGTCTTCGTCGGGGTGGACGGCAGGAAAACCGGTTACAGCGTCGGCTTCAACGCCAAGGAGCTGACCGACTATCTGCTGAACCTCGGCTGCGTATCCGCCGTGAATTTTGACGGCGGCGGTTCTACGACGGTGTATGCAGCCGACCTCGGAGAGGAGAAGTCTTCTCTGAAAAACCGACCGAGCGACAACGCCGAACGGGGCGTGGCGAGCGGCGTTCTCTTTCTGAATACTGCCGAGCCTGCGGGAGATGTCGAATACGCCGCCGTCTATCCCTCCGCCTATACCGTTTTCAACCGGGGTACGTCGCTGAAGCTGGGAGACACCGTGCGTTTTGCCGACGGGGCTCTTTATCCGCAGGAAGCGTCGGAGTACGGGTATTCTGTATCCGTCCTACCTTCCTTCGGCGTGACCGAAGACGGGATTTTTACACCGAACGGTAAAACCGGCAGCGCCGATATCATCGTTTCGGTCAAGGGAAAGGACGAAGAGGAAGGATACTCCTACGAAAGAGATTTTGTCGCAGGACAGGTGACGGTGGTCGACACGGTCACAAAATTCAGCATTGCAACCAGAAATAAATCGCTGGAGCCCTTTGAAAGCGCCTTTCTCACCATGAACGCCGAGTATAATACGCTGCCTCTTTCGGTGGGCTTTGACAGCGCCGACTGGATAATCGAATACCTTGCCCCAAAAGAAGCTCCTTTCTCCGAAGAGGTACCGGCAGAGGCAGAAGCCGGGAACGAAGTCGCAGAAGCGACCGCCGAGCCCGAATACGAATATGTGATTGCCGATCCCTCTTTTGCGTATTTTGACGCAGAGATGAACTTTGTTCCCGTAAAATACGGCGAAAAGTACCGTATCACCGCTTCACTCGGCGGCAAGGTCAGCGAGCTTTACATAGCGACAGAAAAGTATCCTTTTGACGACGCCGAAGAGCACTGGTGCGCCAAAACTGCCTTCGATTCCTATAAAAAAGGTCTTTTCAAAGGGGAACACTACGGCGATCACCGGTACTTTTTCCCGGACAGGACCATGATGCGGGTGGAATTCTGCACCGTCCTTGCAAGAGCGCTGGAGCTTCCTCTCGGTGAACCGATTCCCGTTCCCGAAGTTCCCATCGTGTACGAAGTAATGGAAAATTCGGATAATGCAGATACACAATCGATGGATATTTCGTTCCTTCCCGATGAGTCTTTCCCGGAAACGGAAGACGGTCTGGTGATCGGTGAGCTGTACACCGGCGAGGAGATCGAAGAACCCGTCTATTATGCCGATGACGTTGCCGACTGGGCAAAGCCCTATGTCTTGGCGCTTTATAACAGAGGCTATATCGACACGCTTCTCTGTGAAAGCATCGGCGGCGATCTTACGCTGGACGGTCTTGCCGATATCACGAGAAACGACGTGATCCGGATCCTCGGCAGCTTCCTTGAAGTGACCGAAAACGACCACACTTCGGAATTTCCGGACTTTGTTCCGGAAACGGAGGAGGACATCGGCTATTTCAACAGCGTCATTGAAGCGGGACTTTTACACGGCTACGAGGACGGTACCGTGCGCCAGTACGATACTCTGACAAGAGCGCAGGCGGCGACCATCTTTTACCGCTTTTTCGAGATGCAGAAATGATAAACCTA
This sequence comes from Eubacteriales bacterium, assembly GCA_045600125.1. Taxonomy (GTDB): domain Bacteria; phylum Bacillota; class Clostridia; order Oscillospirales; family CAG-382; genus SIG622. Next base: position 47,269 of record JAZRXH010000120.1, read on the forward strand.
TGCCGTAACGAATGATTCTCAAGATGGTTTTCACCATATTTTCACCGCAGCCGTATAAAGAGGAAAACACCGCCGATACTATGAACGGGGGTGTTTTCTTTGACTTTGATGCTGTATTATATCTGGCTCCTGCTTCTTTATTTCTTCGGCAGAAGGCGGTTTCTTCTCGGTGTACCGTGCGATAAAAGACTTGTCCTGGCGGTCGTTCTTGCTTTTTCACTGTCCGTTTTTGCCGTTCGTCCGTATTTTCAGATTCTTGGATTCATTGCTTCTTATTTTGTCTTTGGGCTATACTATGCACTGAAAGACGGAATCATCAGAAAGAGTTAGAACTGCGCTCTCAGCTTTTCGAGAGCGCTTTTTTCGATCCTTGATACGTAGCTTCTCGAAATGCCCAGTTTTTTTGCCGTTTCCCGCTGGGTGATGGGGTTTTCACCGCCGAGACCGTAACGCAACAGGATGATCTTCCGCTCCCGGTCATCCAGGACGGTGTAGACCGCCTTTACTGCTTTTTTTGTGTTCATTTTGTTTTCGATTTCCTCAAAAACGTCCTCCTCACAGCAGATGATATCCATGTAGGTCAGCGGATTTCCGTCCTTGTCCGTATCAACGGCATCGGACAGCAGCGTTTCGCACGCCAGCTTCTTCCGGCTGCGGAAATACATCAGGATCTCGTTCTGAAGGCATTTCCCGGCGTAGGTCGCAAAGCGGGTGCCGCTGTCCGGGTTGTAGGTATCGATGGCTTTGATAAGCCCGATGGTTCCGATGGAGATCAGATCCTCGTTGTCGCATCCCGGCGCATAGTATTTTTTGGCGATATGCGCCACAAGCCGCAGATTCCTTTCGATAAGGATCGTCCGTGCGTTTTCATCTCCGTTCCTTGCTTTTCTGAATTGTTCCTTCTCCTCTGCACTTGACAGCGGAGGAGGGAAGGCGGAGCTTGAGGAAAGCTTCAGCAGCAGGAAAAAAGCCCCGAAAAACAGTTCCATTCCACAAAGCGGCATAGTTTCTCCTTTCACAAAACGGCGGTTTGATTTCTCATGCTATCATATGAGCGGAAAGGCCTGTTATTTCATGTTCCGCCAATGTTTTTCATGTCGCCTTTTCTTTGCGGGAACAAAGTGAAATAGATACTGAAACTTTTTTCAAAATTCTGCATTTCTATTGACATTTGTTTCTTTTTGTGGTATAATTAAACTGCAATAGGAGTATTGCAGAACTTATTACTTTATATATCGGAGGGTGATTATATGAAAACCGACAGAAAGCCGAAGATCGGTCTTCTGCTCATCGGTGCCAAGCGCTTCAAGCCTCTCGGAGAAGGAACTTGTGACGGTACCTATGAGGTGAGAAAAAACGAGGAAGCCCAGAGGATCATTGCGAAACTTTCCGCCTTTTCCGAGGTCGTATTCGGCGGTATTCTCTATGAAAAAGAGGACGTGGAAAACTATCTGAATCTGTTCGGAAATGCCAAGGTGGACTGCATTTGTGCCATTTACCTTTCCTGGGCGGAGGACTATGCATGGATCCGTTTCCTGCGCGAAATGCCGTCTGTTCCGCTGTTCTTTGCCAGCATCGTGAGAGACGAGCTCCACATCACCGACACCAACGACGAGAACCAGTTCGTGGACTTCCTCTCGGCAGGTGCTTTGGTCGGCGCTCAGGTTTCCTCCGGATCTCTTACGAGATTCCACAAGCCCATGACGAGGAGATTCCTCGGAACTCTCGACGAGGTGGCAAGGGAGCTGGAAGCATTCGCTAAAGCGGCAAAGGTACGGTCGCAGCTTCGTAATTCCACTCTTTCTCTCCTTGCCTGCTACAACGAAGCCATGTGGGCGACCTACTGCGATCCCTACAATATCTTCATGAAGATCGGTCCCGAGATCAAGTTCCTTTCGGTCACAGAGATCCTCAATGAGCAGAACAGGATCAGCGACGCATACGTTGAAGAGCTGGCACAGAGCTTTGTCAAGAGCTTTGAAGTATATCCGAACGTGAAGTACGAGCTTCTCAAGCAGTCTGTCAAGGCGTCCGTTGCCATGGAGAACATTGCGGAGGCGGTCGGCACCGACCTTCTCGTATTCAACGACATCGACAGCGTCATGCTGAATAACGTGGGACTCCGTCCCGGCTTTACGCCCACGACTCCCGAGAAAGCGGAGATGGTCATCGTGCCCGAGGGCGATATCGGCGGCGGTCTCGCTACCTATATCCTCCACCTTCTCACCGGCAGAGTGGCAAACTTCATCGAGCCCTTCTATATAGACCACAAGAGGGGAGTTGCCGTTGTCGGTCACGCCGGACCCAACAACTTCCGTGAATGCCCCGAAAACATGATCATCGCCCGGGACGAAAGATTCGCCAAGTCCTCTTATCCTTACGCCGGTGCGCCATTTGCGTGGTACACCATCCCCGAAGGCGAAAAGACGATGCTCCATATGTCCGAGGTGGACGGCAGGATGAAGATGGTCGCCTGCAGCGTGGACGCCATTCCGTGCAAGCATTATCTTGCCAGCTATTCCCACGGCGAGCTCCGTCACAAGACGCTCACCCCCGAAGAACTGTTCAACCGCATCCTGAACGTAGGTGTTACACAGCACTACGGTATCGCTCCCGGCAACTGCATAAAGGAACTTGAGATCCTTGCCGATCTCTGCGGCTTCGATTTTTATAACGTAAACTGATATTTCGCCGGATTTCCGGCAGAACGGAGTATTGATTATGAGTTTCATGTTTAATCCTTTTCCCTTCGACGATCCGGTCGCCGTAAACCATCTGACCGACGTTTCCTTCTGCGGCAAGAAGGCTTATCCCGGCAACAATGCCATAAAGCTCGCTCTTTGCGAGGAAATCAGGATCAAGGCGAAGAACGGTCGCTGCGTCATCGGTATCGACGGCTACGCTACCGCTCCCTTTGCTAAAGTTGCAGAGCTGATTACGGCTTTCTATCCCGATGCAAGGATCTTTGATCTTCGTGACGTTTATATTCCCGCCGACGACCTCGACAAGCTCTTTGCGGAATATCTTCCCATGGACAGAGTCAAGGACCCCGTGCTTCTGTACGGTAAGCTCTACAAGGGAGAATTCGCAAGCCTTTTTGACGCAGCAAAGGTAGAAAAGCTCATCGCCGACGTGAAGGCTTCTGCCGGCACCGTCATCGTATACGGCAACGGTGCTCTTTCCGAGCAGTTCGACGGTCTCTATGATCTCAAGCTCTTTACCGACGTTACCCCGAAGCAGGCGGTTCTCAACATCAAAGCCGGCGGATACCGGAACCTCGGCAACGATAAGGATATCCCCTTCAAGGCTACCATGCGCCGATGCTACTACGTGGACTTCGAGATGTGCTTCCGCAACAGAGAAAAACTCCTGAATACAAAGGGCTTTGATTTCCACATCGACGCAACGCACGTCGATAAGATGAATATGCTTGCCGTAGACGTCCTCTTCGGACTTTTCGACAAGGCGCTTGACAGACCCTTCCGCTGCCGTCCCGTTTATCTGGAAGGCGTATGGGGCGGTTACCTCGTACAGAAGGAAAGAAATCTTCCCAAGGAAATGAAGAATGCCGCATGGGTATTCGATCTTATTCCCATGGAAGTTTCCGTTGTCTTCGACGTTGACGGCAACGAGTACGAATTCCCGTATTACACCCTTGTTCACGGCATGGGCGAAAAGCTCATGGGCAAGGCGTGCATGGAGCAGTTCGGCGGTTATTTCCCCATCCGTTTCAACTACGACGATACCTTCCACTCCAACGGCAATATGTCCATCCAGCTCCATCCCGGAGAAAAGTTCCTTCGTGAAAACTCCAACGAGCCCGGTCGCCAGGACGAGAGCTACTACGTTGTAGCGACTGCGCAGGGCGCCAAGACCTTCATCGGCTTCCGGGACGACTGCGACGTGGACGAATTCCTCGCCGCTGCCAAGCAGTCCGAGATCGACCATCAGCCCATCGACTACCTCAAGTACATCAACTACGTGGATTCCAAGCCGGGCACGCAGGTCATGATCCCCTCCGGTACCATCCATGCCTCCGGCCGTAATCAGGTCATTCTCGAGATCGGTTCCCTTACCGTCGGCTCTTATACCTATAAGATGTACGACTACTGCCGTAAGGACCTTGACGGAAATCCCAGACCGATTCATTCCTACTACGGCGAGCTCAATATCAACAAGAACGCCAAGCGCAGCTGGGTCATGGGCAACATCGTGCAGGAGAGACGTCACGTAAGAGGGGAGAATCTCGGCGGTGACAGCTTCTACGAGGAAGTGATCGTCGGTGAAAACGATCTTCTGTACTTCACCCTCCGCAACCTTATCTTCAACGAGAAGGCTTATGACAATACCGACGGCTATTTCCACGTTCTGTCTCTTGTTGACGGCGAGGACGTGACCGTTCGCTCCAAGAACGATCCCTCCATGTGCTTCAATATGAAGTACCTCGATATCATCGTCGTTCCGGCGTCTGTCGGCGAGTATGAGATCATCAACAACAAGCCAGGTTCCGTCGTGACTATCCACAAGACGATGCTCAGACATTGATCAATTCTGAAAGCGGAAGTGTGTATGCATTTCCGCTTTTTCTTTTAGAGAGTAAATTCAATTATAAACTTTTTGAAAATTCTTTCAAAGAGCGCTACCTTTATCCCCGTAATTATGTTAAAATATAACATTGAAAATTGTGAGGTAATATGATATAATGGTAAACGGAGACAGATATGTACTTGGGATCGACGCCGGCGGTACCTTTTTCAAGTCGCTCATCGTTTCGGAAAACGGCGGGATCCTTCCCGGCTCGGCTCTTTCGGAGAAGGCGAATTCCGATAAGGATGCCGAAAGCGTAAGATCGGCGTATGAGTCCATCATAATTAAGTCAAAAGCCATTGCGGAGAAGGCGGGCGTCGAGCTTTGCGGCATCTGCGTTGACACCCCCGGTCCCTTCGATTACGAAGCGGGCATGAGCCTTATGAAGCATAAGTTTCAGGCGATCTACGGGATTCCTCTTCGTCCGTGGCTGACAGCGGCGCTCGGAAAAGATGTGCCGATATGTTTTCTTCATGATTCCGCTTCCTTTATTCTCGGCGAAATGTGGCACTCAAAATACTCCGACATGAAAAACGTGGCAGGCGTGATGCTCGGTACGGGTCTCGGTTTTGCGCTGTATCTTGACGGAAAGCTTCGGATACGGGAGAACGGGAATCCTCTCGTTTCGCTCTGGAACGTCCCTTTTGAAGACGGCATTGCCGAAGACAAGGTTTCCGGACGGGGCATCATCGCAGCCTATAAAAAGCTCTGCGGCGAAGCCGGTATTTCCTTTCCCGAGGACATCGACTGCAGAACGATCGGAAAACTTGCGGACGAGGGAGAACTGTCTGCCGTAAAAGCCTACGAATACACGGCGGAATGCCTTGCCAGGATTCTCCTTCCCGTGCTCCGTGAACACAATGTCGAATGCCTTATTCTCGGCGGGCAGATCTCACGCTCCTTCAACATAATGGAGAAAAAGCTGAGAGAGGGTCTTGAAAAGTGTGCTTCTCTGAAGGTCATTGCCGCCTCCGACCGGATCGACAACGGGCATATCCTCGGCGTATCGTCCTATTTCTTCTCAAAATACTGATTATTTGATATTCTGATGTTCTTGAGTCATACGCTTTTGGGAAGGGAGGACGCACGGTGCAGCATTGTTACTTAAAACTCAGAGACCGACTGTCTTCCTTCAGCCGTGGGGAGCGAAAGGTCGCCGAGTATATCATCGAAAATGCGGAAGCGATCCCGAAAATGCCGATCGTCGTCCTTGCGCAGAACTGCGGAACGAGCAAAGCGACGGTGGTACGGCTCTGTAAATCACTGGGGCTTGCCGGTTATAAAGAGCTGTGCATGAACCTGAACGCAGAGCTGCTGGCTGGGAATTTCAGCAATTATACTTACAATGACGTCATGCCCGGACAACAGCTTCGGGTCATTGCGGAAAGCGTTGCCGAGAACAACATAAAATCCATACGGAACACGCTTTCCATCGTGGACTACGGGATGCTGCGAAAAGCGGTGGACGTTCTGGCGAAGGCGCAAAGAATCGACTTTTACGGCGTCGGGTGCTCGTCCCTCATCGCCATGGATGCGCAGAACAAGTTCATGCGGATCGGGAAGTTCACCTTCAGCAGTACAGACGTCCATATGCAGCTCATCGCTTCCACGTCGCTGACAGACAGGGATGCGGCGGTATTCATATCCAACAGCGGTGAGACCAAGGACGTCATAGCGATCATGCAATCGGTCAAAAATACCGGAGCCGTGACGATTTCCATCACCGGCTTCGGCAACAATACACTGTCAAAGCTATCGGATATAAAGCTGTACACGTCATCCGACGAGGGAATTATCAGAATAGGCGCCATGAGCTCCCGGATCGGAATACTGTCGGTCATCGATATGCTGTATTCCGCTATCACAAGCGAGAATTACGCCTCGGTAAAACAGAGTCTTGACAAGACTACCGAGATCATCAAGCAGAAAAAGAATTAACTAAACGGAGGTGAGAGAGTTGACATCACTCAACAGGGCAGGCTCAAGCAGAGGTACGAAGTATATCATGGGCAAAAAAGTCACCGTACAGATCAATGCTACATACATGGTGACCGGCGAAGACGGGAAAAAGCATACCGTGAACTGCGGCATGATCTATCTCGACAACGGAACGCCGGACAGACCCGCATTTGTTGTAGGTGTCGAAGAAACTCTCACCGAGTATACCGGCGAGATCATCGCCGTCGTCAAGAACCGGGAAACAAGACACGACTCATGGGTCATTGCACCCGGCGGTGCGGTGTATTATGAACCGGCTCTCAATGCGCTTCTGTCAAGGTTCCTTTCCAAGCAGCACTGCTTCTTCATCTGCCTTTATGAAAAGAGCTGCGGTGCCGTCCTCTATACCGAGGAGGAAGGGAAGCGCCGTTTCATGCTCATCAAGAACATGTCGGGGCACGTCGGCTTCCCGAAGGGACACGTTGAATTCGGCGAGACCGAAAAACAGACGGCGGAGCGTGAGGTCTGGGAAGAAACGGGCGTCCATACCACCATCTGCGACGATTTCCGGGAATACTACAATTATTCCGTCAACAGCTTCGTACGCAAGCAGGCGGTGTACTTCGTGGCGGAATTCAGAATAGCGGATATCGAAATGAACATCCGGGAAATTTCCGAGTATATGCTGGTGACCTTTGAGGAGGGGATGAAGGTGCTGAACTACCCTCATGACCGCTCGATCCTCGCCAAAGCCAATAAGTTCATTTCAAAGGACAATTCATAATAACAGATCGAATAAAACAAAGAGCAGCGAGAAAGCGACGGATTCTACCGCCGCTTTTCTTTTTTCTTCCTAAAAATATACAAATTATTATTGAATTCACAAAACTTGGGGTATAAAATATAAGAGGTATATTGTACATATTTCAAATCGGATGAACCGGTTTTGCAAGGATTTACAAAGGAAAGGAAGACCACAAATGAAAATTGCCGTCATCGGCGCCGGAAATATGGCGACCGCTATACTTATGGGAGCAAAGAAAGCAGGCAAAATGCCGCTGGATACCTTTATCGTGACCGATAAAATGCCGGAAAAGCGGAAAGAAATGAAGAAGCTCGGCTTTGGTACCGCCGATTCAGTCGTGCAGGCTGTCAGCGAAAGCGACTTTTTTCTGATTGCCGTAAAGCCGCAGGACGCAGAAGCGCTTCTTTCGGATATCAAGGCGGGATGCCCCGATATAGCCGCAAAGAAGGCGGTCACCATTGCCGCAGGAATTTCCTCGGATTATATTTGCGACAAGCTGGGATGTAAGATACCCGTTGTCCGTGTCATGCCCAATACGCCCATGACGCTGGGGTATGGCGCTACCGCCATCTGCCGCAATGAGCTCGTATCGGATAAGGACTACTCGAAGATCTGCGGCCTTTTCGCCTACGGCGGAGAAGTCGCTTCCATAAAAGAAGAGCAGATGAACGCCGTCATCGCCGTCAACTCCTCGAGCCCCGCTTACTTCTTCGAGATCGTCCGCATCATGACCGCCTACGGCGTACAGAACGGCATCGAAGAAAAGGTCGCTGCGACCCTCGCACGGAACGCCATGCTGGGCTCCGCCAAAATGCTCATCGAGTCGGGCAAGACCCCGGAGGAGCTCATCGCCATGGTGAAATCTCCCAAGGGCACCACGGCGGCGGCACTGGATTCCTTTGCAGCGGACGGATTGGAAGAAACCTTTGTGCGGGCGATGGACGCCTGCACAAGGCGTGCCGAAGAGCTCGGTAAATAACGGAGGAAAAAACTGCATTGAAGAAAATTAAACTGTTTGACATGAATAGACCCGGAAAGGGCATATCCAAGCAGGACGCAAAGCTCTATGATGAGGACGGCGTGCTCGGCTTTTTCCGGATGTATAAGGACCGATTCTGGAACCTTTCGACGCTGAATCTGTTCTTCGTCCTTTGTAACTTCCCGCTGTTTTTCGCTCTCGCCGGTTTGTCCGGAAATTTCAATATCGAAACGACGGCGCCGAGCTCTCCGATCTTTGCGCAGATATTCGGGATTTCGCAGATCCGGACGAACCCGTTTATCGCCGCTCTTCTTTCCGTTTTCAGCAAGGAGGGCGTCGTATCGGTACCTACGACGGTCACGAAGGTGCTTTTCGGTCTTACGCTCCTTCTGGCGCTTACGAACGGACTTTCCAACGTGGGCTTCTTCTATATCGCCCGAAGCTATATCCGGCATGAGCCCGTCTATATCGCTGCGGACTTTTTCGGAGCGATAAAGAAAAACTTTAAGCAGGGGCTTTTCCTCGGCATCATCGACTTTATCCTTCTTGCCGTTCTTTCCTACGGCACGGTGCTTTATATCTCCTTTGCGGGCACGACGACCGCCAATATCATGCTGGCGGCGGAGATACTGCTGTTCCTCGTTTATCTCACCATGCGGCCGTACATGTATCTGATCCTGATCACCTTTGAGCTTTCCACCTTCAAGATCCTTAAGAACTCTTTTATATTTGCGGTCGTCGGGATCAAGAGAAACATCGTTGCATGGATCGGTATCGCCTTTGTAATGCTGATCAACCTTTATCTGTTCTTCAACCTCATTTTCCTCGGCGTGGCTCTTCCTTTCATCATCACGGTCGCAACGCTGAAATTCATGCTGGCGTTTGCGGCGTATCCAATCATCAAGAAATATATGATCGACCCTTATTACGGGGATGAAAAAGAGCCTTTGCCCGACGAAGACAAGATCTTCGAGGACAGAGGCTGATTTCCGGTTTTATTCGTCGTCTTTGTCGTCACCGCTGTCGATGTCCGATAGGTGCTTCTGCTTCTTCTGCGGCTTGACAGAGGACAGAGGGTTGGAGTTTGCGGCATCCGCCAGCTGTCTGTCGCTGACGTGGGTGTAGATTTCGGTGGTGTTCAGATGCTCGTGCCCGAGGACTTCCTTAAGGACCCGCACGTCGGTGTGACCGTACTGATACATGATGGTCGCCGCCGTGTGTCGCAGCTTATGCACCGACATTCCGGGACGGTCGAGCCCCGCATTCTTCAGATGCTTGTACACGAGCCACTGCACCGTTTTGTCGCTGATGCGATTGCGGTTCCGGGAAATGAACAGCGCTTCCTTTGCCTCGGGACGGACGTCCTTGGGTCTTATGGCAAGATAGCTTTTCAGCGCATCCCGGCAGGCGTCGTTCAGGTAGATGACTCTTTCCTTGTTGCCCTTACCGATGACTCTTACGGTGCGGAATTCGCGGTCTATATCCCGAAGACTGATGCCCGCAAGCTCGGAAACTCGCATCCCGCAGTTCAGAAACAGGGTGATGATGGCAAAATCACGTTCGTAATTGGCTCCCTCCACGTTTTCAAGCAGTTGCTTCGATTCGTCGAGGGACAGATATTTCGGCAGACGTTTCGGTCTGCGGATGGTTTCGAGATTCTTTGTTGGAGGCTCCTTCATGTTCTTCCGGTACTTGCTGTCCGAGCTGTTCGCCGTGGAGGTCAGATACTTATAGAAAGAGCTGAGGGCGGAAAGCTTCCGGTTTCTCGCCGCCTCCATGTTTCTTCTCGTGTCGGCACAGTAGGTGAGAAAGTTCAGGATCTCTCTCGGCGACACGGTGTAGACCATCTCGTCATCCACCTCGGAGAAGGGGAGATCGTCGGGGGAGTATCCGTCGAATTTTGTGGGATAGCGGACGGTCAGAAGATAGCGGAAGAAGGAACGCAGGTCATGATAATACTGAAAGCAGGTCTTTTCGCTCCGTCCCTGGGTAATGCGCTTGTAGGAGAGAAAGTCACGGACGGACTGCGGGGCATCGTCGTAGATGTTCGTATTCGGCATACATTTTACCTCTTTTTTTGGGGGTAGAGAATTATATTATATAAAATCTGAATTTTATTGCTAATTCATTATAGCACGGATTATAGCAGAATGCAAGCGGAAAAAAGAGATTTCCGCACAACTTTTTATTAAAGGACGGTACAAAAATGAACTTTAAGAAATACCTCGATGAAAAAGGGAACATGATCGCCAAGTGCATCGTATTCCAGCTTGCCATGTCTTTGTTCGGCATCATGATCACCATGACGCTGCTGGCTCTTAACGAGGTCGCCGTGGTCCTCGGCGGCATCTTTTCGATTCTTTTCTATTTTGCCCTTGTGGGCGCCGCCGTCAACGAGGACGGGGTGAAGGACTGCATCAAGGTCGAAGGGGGAAGAATGGAGAAGGACGCTATTCTCGGTCTGAAATACGTGGCGATCTCTTATATCCCCACTTTTATCATTTCCGGTTTGTATTGCGTTCTTTCCCTCTGCGGTGTGCAGAATTCCTTTACCTCCATTCTGAATCTTATTACAAGATTCTTCACCACGGGTATGTATATGGGACTGGACATCTCGATTTTCGGCGCAGGCGAAACGGTTGCGGCGTTCAGTTATAACGGATACAGTTATCTTATTTACGAGATCGTTTCGGTCATCGTCCTGGGGCTTCTTTACTACGCAGGTCTTTGCGGGATCAATCTTGTTCGTAAGAAGAACGAGATGGAATAAGAGGGACGTCTTTTCCTTTCATATTCTCAAGCCTTTGTGAGTATACATTTATCATCGTTAATTGATCTTACGGCGGTGATGATGTTTTGCTCCGAAAAATCGGTGTTTCAAAAGAATTAAGGTTTTTCCTCGGATTATTGCTTGCGCTTCTTTTATACCTTGCGGTTTCTGCCTTCTTCGTTTATCCGCATTTCACGGGCAAATACAGCGGGCGGGAAGCGATTTCTTCTTCTTTTGATGAAATGGTGACACCACAGCTTCCGGTGATCATTATCGATGCGGGACACGGGGGCGTGGACGGCGGCGCTTGTGATCAGGACGGAAATCTTGAAAAGGACATAAACCTCGGCATCGCAAGAAATCTTCAAAACTTCTTCGCACTTTCCGGCTACGAAACCGTCATGACAAGAGAGGACGACGTATCCCTTCAAAGAGAAGAGGATAACGGGAAGAGCCGCAAGCGGAACGACCTTCTCGCAAGAGTGGACTTCACGGAAAAAGTCGGGAACGCCGTCTTTGTCAGCATCCATCAGAATGCTTTTCCGCAAAGCCGATACAGAGGGCTTCAGGTCTTTTATTCCCCGAATCACCCCGACAGCCGCCTCCTTGCGGAATGCATAAGAAATAAGAACCGTGAAATGCTCGACAGCGGGAATGCCCGTGAAGTAAAGAGGGCGGGGGAAGAGATCCTCGTTCTTGACAGGTGTCAAAGCCCCGCCGTTCTTGTGGAATGCGGCTTTATGTCAAACGCAGAGGACAGCCGGCTTCTGCGCGACGAAAACTATCGCAGAAAACTCGCCTTTATGCTGTATGCCGCCATATGTGAATACGCCGAAGAAATGAAAGAGCCGGCTATACGCTGAGGTCCGTTATTCGTTATATCCCCGAAAGGATGTAAAATAGGAAATGAAAACGAAAATCGAGTATATCTGCCGTGAATGCGGACACAAGTCCACCAAGTGGTACGGAAGATGTCCGTCCTGCGGCGAATGGAATTCCATGGATGAAAACGAAGAGGCGGAGGAAGCTGCCGTTTCCCGTTCGGTGTCCTCCAAAGTGCAGAAGCTCAGTACAAGGAGCGTCGTCAAATCCTCGCCCATCAATAAGCTGTCCATGCCGGAGCAGATCCGCACGAATACCGGTATCGGAGAATTTGACCGGGTCCTCGGCGGCGGCATCGTCGCAGGCTCCGTCATTCTCATCAGCGGCGAGCCGGGTATCGGTAAATCCACGCTTCTTCTGCAGGTGTGCGGGTGCCTCGGAGACAACAATAAACTCTTATATGTATCGGGGGAGGAATCCCCGAGCCAGCTGAAGCTTCGAGCCGAAAGACTGGGTGTCGACTCGGACAACGTGCTTGTGTACTCCGATTCCGAGCTTTCCGAGATCACACGGGAGATAGAACTGACAAGTCCAGACGTGGTGGTCATCGACTCGATCCAGACCATGTACTGCGAAAGTTCTTCCTCGGTGCAGGGCTCTGTCACGCAGGTGAAGCTCTGCGCCTCGGAGCTCATCAAGATTGCCAAGACGCAGAATATTGCCGTTATCATCGTTGGGCACGTCAATAAGGACGGCGCCATTGCGGGTCCGAAGGTCCTTGAGCATATGGTGGATACGGTGCTGTATTTTGAGGGCGATAAGCAGCATACCTACCGTCTTCTCCGTGCCGTCAAGAACCGATTCGGCTCCACGAACGAGATCGGCGTTTTCGATATGGAGGAAAGCGGTCTCTGTGAGGTCTCGAATCCTTCTGAATACCTTCTCAGCCAAAGGGAGACCGACGTTTCCGGCTCCTGCGCTCTCTGTGTTATGGAAGGCTCAAGACCCATCCTTGCCGAAATCCAGGCGCTTGTCACGCCTACCGTCTATCCGGCGCCGAGACGGACAGCCAACGGCTTTGACTATAACCGGATGAATCTCCTTTGCGCCGTACTGGAGAAGCGTCTCGGGCTTGGATACTCCTCAAAAGACGTTTTCCTGAATACGGCAGGAGGGCTGCGCCTTGACGAGCCGTCCAGCGACCTTGCGGCGGCTATCGCCCTTATATCCTCGCTGAAGGACATTCCCGTAGATCCCGAGCTTTGTGCCATCGGGGAACTGGGACTCGGCGGCGAATGCCGGGCGGTATCCGGCATCGAACAGCGGATCCGTGAGTGCGCCCGTCTTGGGCTTTATAAAATCGTGATCCCTTACGGAAACTACACGAAAATAAGAGCAGGTTTTTCGCAAAACGGAAAATTAAAACTTATCCCCGTAAAAAACATCTTCGAGGCTCTGCGTATATTCACCTCGGCAGCGAAGAAAAATCACGAGCAAAATGCGCATAAGGAAGAGCAGGGGAGTGAAGAATGATTGCTGACACAACTCCTTTCACCGAATCTTCCCGAAAGCCCCGTCAAGCGATGTATCGTTTCCTGCGACATAAGCAGGAAAACAGAAGCTGCACTGAAAAGCATGGGCATTGAATGCGTAAAGCTCTGTGGGCATAATAGTCTTCCTTCCGAGGTGCGCAACCATCCCGACATGAACGTGCTGCATATTGCAGAAGGGGAATGGTTAAAGTTGCCGAACATATGTACGAAAAGTGGGGAAGAGATAAAAGATTTCACGGCATCGCAGGGGGAAGAGCTGAAATACCCCGATGACGTAAAGCTCAACGCCGCCGTCGTCGGTCGCCGTCTTATAACCAATACAAAGACAGTTTCAAAGGACGTTCTCCGAAAAGCCAAAGAAGAGGGCCTCGGAATCATTGACGTAAAGCAGGGATATACCAAGTGTAATATTCTTGTCGTCGATGAAAATTCCGTCATCACCGAGGACGAAGGCATCGAAAAGGCGGCAAGAGAAAACGGGATGAACGTGCTTCTTTTGAAAACGCATGCGGTAAAGCTCGCAGGATTCGATTACGGCTTCATCGGCGGCGCCGGAGGAAAAGTCGCAAAGGATACACTGGCGTTTTTCGGGGACATTACAAAGCATCCGGAGTTTTCCGAAATAAGGAAATTCCTTTCGGACAGAGGCGTGAAGGCTTTGTCACTGTCGGATGAGCCATTAGCCGACTACGGAAGCCTTTTACCGCTGGAATAGTGTGAAGGGAAGCCTCTATTCGATAAGATATAAACAATTATATAAAATCAAAATTTTATATAATTGGGGAGAGTAAAGAATAACAAAGAAGGACCTGTTATGTCGATCACCAAAAAAGTTGCCTTTTACAGCTATGACGCCACACCGGATGGAAACGTCGCGATTCCCGCACTTCTGAAGGCTTTTCAGCAGCTTGCCCGTGAAGACTGTGATTCCTACGGCGTGACCTATCCGGATATGAGAAAGAATTCTCAGATTTTCGTACTGATAAAAATCAAGCTACGATTCAATAAAGAAATCTCCATCTACGATGACGTGACTGTCGAATCGGTTCCCATCAAGATCTCAGGCGTCACTTTCTATCGGGACTTTTTCGTAAGAAATTCCGATGGTGAGACGCTCTGTCTTTGCACGACGGCATGGGTGCTCATTGACTACGAGAAGCGGAGCATCCTTCGTCCTTCGGCTCTCATCGGCAGCATCGAGCATCACCCCGATCTTGCCTGCGGTCTTTCGTTTTCCCGCTCCTTCTCTTTCGACGATAACGATTCCCCTGCTTCGAGAACATATGTTCGTAACGTGTATTACTCGAACCTTGATGAGAATAATCATATGAATAACGCCGAGATATCCTCCTTTGCCGTGGATTCGGTGGCGGACAGGCTCATTGCGGGTTCTAAGATCACAAACTTTGAAATCCATTTTGATAAAGAAGTTCACCTGAACGACGTACTGAATATCCGATGCTTTGATTCCCCTTCGGCTTCTCACGTTTATGCCGAAAACGAAACTAATTCTTTCAAAGCGTTTGAAGCGTTTTTTGAATTCGTCGAGCCCTAAGCGATAAGCACCGTTTCTCAGTATATAAAATTCTTTTATTGATTTGTGCTTTATTATTACTTTACTTTTTCTTTTCTTTGTGCTATAATAGATAAAAATATAGGAAATGCGGTGATTTTCATGGTAAATTTTGATTATTGCGCTCCGACTCGGATGATTTTCGGAAAAGATACGCACAAGAACGTGGGTTCTGTTATCGCCGAGTACGGTTTTCATAAAATTCTTCTTGTTTACGGCGGAGGAAGCATAAAGAAAAACGGCTGTTATGATGACGTCGTCGCTTCTCTCAAGGCTTCGGACATTGAGTTTTACGAGCTTGGCGGCGTGCAGCCGAACCCGAAGGTCTCTCTTGTTCGCACCGGTGTTTCAATCTGTAAGGCGAACGGTATCGAACTGATCTTGGCTGTCGGCGGCGGCAGTGCCATCGACACGGCGAAAGCCATTGCTTTTTCCGCTCTTACCGAGAACGATCCATGGGACTTTTTCGAAGGCATCGTAAAGCCCACCGTGCATCTTCCCGTAGCAACAATCCTCACTCTTTCGGCTTCCGGCAGTGAAATGAGCAATTCCTGCGTGATCTCCAACGAAGAGCTGAATCTTAAAAGAGGCTGCGGTACACAGCTCAACCGTCCGCTGTTTTCGATCCTCAATCCCGAGCTCACGTATTCCGTGAACAAATACCAGACAGCCTGCGGCATCGTGGACATCATGATGCACACGCTTGAGCGGTATCTTACCGAAGAGGGCTCTGCCTCCCCTACCGACGAGATTGCCGAAGCGATTCTCAGAAGCACGATGGCAAACGGTCTTATCTGCCTTGCAGAGCCTGATAACTACGAAGCCCGTGCCGCCATGATGTGGAACGGCTCGCTGTCTCATAACGGACTTACCGGACTCGGCAGAGACTACTTCATGATCTGTCATCAGATCGAGCATGAAATTTCCGGCATGTATGACTTTGTGGCACACGGCGCAGGTCTTGCCGTTGTATTCCCGGCATGGTGCCGCTGGGCGTATAAGTTCAATCCCGCACGTTTTCTTCGCTTTGCGACAGGCGTCATGGGTGTAGAGAACGCCGGAAGCGACGAAGCCGCCATTCTTGCGGGGATCGACGCCATAAAGTCCTTCTTCCGTAAGATCGGTATGCCGACTTCGCTTTCCGAGCTCGGTATCACCGACGAGCACTTCCGTGAAATGGCGATAAAGTGCACCCGCTGCGGCAAGAGACGCCTTCCCGGCTACGTAGATTATTCGGCAGACGATCTTGTAGATATCCTCGAGCTTGCCAAATAAACCGAATCATCGGAAAATAAAGGAGATGCAGATATGTCAAAATATATTATCACGATTTCAAGACAGTACGGCAGCGGCGGACGTTTCATCGGAAAACTCCTTGCGGAAAAGCTGGGCGTTCCGCTTTATGACAACGAGCTCATTACCCTTGCCGCCAAGAAGAGCGGCTATTCCGAGACCATCTTCGAGAACGCCGAGAAGACGGCTACCCACTCGCTTCTTTACTCTCTTTCCATGTTCGGCAGCACGGCAGGCGTGTACGGGCTTCCCCTTTCGGATAAGGTCTTTATCGTGCAGTCCGAGATCATCAAGAAGGTCGCCGCCGAAGGTCCCTGCGTGATCATCGGCCGCTGTGCGGATTACGTTCTGAAGGATGAAAAGAACGTGGTCGACGTGTTCATCCACTCGGACATCGAAAACAGAGTGGCAAGAGCCGTGAAATATTACGGTCTGGAAGAAGAAAAAGCCAAGGACGTTATCATAAAGACCGACAAGCGCCGTGCTTCGTACTATAACTACTATTCCGGTCAGCGCTGGGGTGAGGCGGACAACTACGAGATCTCGCTGAACAGCGACAGGGTGGGACTGGAAAAGTGCGTGGACGTGCTTTACCACTATATCGAATCTATAAAAGAATAAAGAATACAAAGAGCGTAAAAAGAAAGGATCCGCTGTAAACGTATTACGGCGGATCTTCCTGTATTTATAGCTTTACAGACTCATGAGAACGATGGAAAGGATACCGAGCGCAAAGCCGATAAGGCGTTTGGCACTCATCTTTTCTCTATAAAGAAGGACGCTGACGACCGTCGACAACAGAGTTGCTCCGGCGTTATAGACCGGAAGCAGAAGCGTGCCGTCGATGGTGCTTACGGCGTAGGTATTGAGCATAAAAAAACTTCCGAGCACCACGCCGACAAGAAGAGCGGACAGAGCGCTTTTCTTTCGGATGCCCTTCTCCCCTTTTTTGCGAACGGAAAAATACAAAAGGATCGCAAGGACGGCGGAGCTGATGTAGGTGTAGCCCACGTACTCAACCTGAAAGCTTCCGACAGCCGATTTGGTAAAGAGCTTCTGGACGACCATGATGAGAGCATTGGCGGTAAAGGCGACCATCTCGAACAGCAGCCACTTTCTACTGAGCTTTTTCCCTTTTTCGACCTTCAGACTGAAATAGAAGGCAAGCACGGTGAGAAGGATGCCGACAATGCGGACGATTCCCAACGGTTCATGGTATGCAATGGCGCAGAACAGAATCGGGATCACCATGCCGCAGTTGTTGATGAGGATCGTCAGCGAAACGTCTCCGAGGGAAAAAGCATTGATGTAGGAGCTCTGAAACGTTACGCATAAAAGTCCCGTCAGAATACCGTACAGAAAGACCGGCAGGTGGAATTCCTTTCCCGCCATTCCCGGGATAAACAGCAGCGAGGCTGCCACGAATATGAAAAAGTTGAATAGGATCTTTGCCGAAAAGCTCTGCTGTTCTTTCTTGACAAAATAGCTTTGCAGAGTGGCCTTCGTCACCGCCAGAACGCACAGCACCGTAATGATCAAAGCTGTCATACCGTATCACCTCACGGTGAACCATTATACGCCTGCGAAAAGGATATTTCATTGACGAATTGTAAATCTTCCACAAATAAAACGAAATATAAGAATCCGTCGGATATTCGGAAAGCCGCTCCCCTCTTTTCAGCGTCCGGTATTGCCGAGATCTGCGTCGTATGCCGTAACGTCCGAAAGAAGTGCCTTCGGTACCGAAACGGCGACGAGCCATTCCCGCATGTCGGCGGTGTATGCTTCGGGATCGTTGGTCTTTACGACGTGAACGACAAGACCGCCGTCTTTCTTCATAATGCTGTCCACTCCGTAACGGAAGGAGCCGCTCGGGGCGGCGACAGTCACGGTGAGAAGGGTGTATTTCTCAAAATAGTTCTCGTCAAACTCGGCTGCTTTTTCAAAGAAGGTCAAAAAATCTGCATCGTGTGAGTTATATTCTCCCTCCGGAGCGATCCTGGCTATATAGCTGTCGAGCTCTTCCTTTGTTTCGCGTTTTCCGATGGGCAGATGCAGTACTGAGCTGAGGAACATTTTTTCACTGTTCAAAGCACCCGCAAAATAGATGCCTTCATCGGAATAAGGCACGTCTGTCATTTCGACAAGGCACTGCGGGAGGATGTCCTCCGCTTCTTTTGCCTCTTCGTTTTCCGGCT
Source organism: Eubacteriales bacterium (assembly GCA_045600125.1). GTDB lineage: Bacteria > Bacillota > Clostridia > Oscillospirales > CAG-382 > SIG622. The sequence goes on from JAZRXH010000120.1 coordinate 65,787, forward strand.
TCTGTTCCGGCTTCTGCGAAGGTTCACCGGATTCCGTGAGGTCTTGCAAAGCCTCGCTGTTCTCTGTTACTTCCGGATCCTTCTTTTCGGCACAGCCGCAAAGCAGAGCACCGATGAGAAGAGCGGAAACGGCGGAAAGAACGATTTTAGATAAAGACATTTTTAATGTTGCTCCTTTCTGAAAGTAAAAGAATTCCAGTACAGAAAAAGAAAAAAGTCACGACATGCAGCCGTGACTATTTTCGTAGTTATGGAGGCGGCGAGAGTCGAACTCGCGTCCGAAAACAAATCGGCACAGCTTTCTACGAGCGTAGTTTATCTATTGAATTCCCCCGTGATTACCGACAAACAGGATCGTCCAAGGGTAGCTTCATGAGTCATGATGCACCGCAAAGCTTAAGCGCATTCACGTTCACCTCTAAGTGACGCCATATCCGAAGCCGAGGTGCTCTCCGGTATGACGGTCTGACACGAGGTCAGGCAGCTACAGAATATCTGTTAGCGTTTAATTTTAAAGTTTGCGGCGTTTTTAAGAGCTTCCGCACCTCTGCTCGCTTACCGTGAGTCATCGTCCCCGTCGAAACCTTTACGCCCCCATACGGTGACTTTTACCACAAGTATATTTTACCAAATACAGCCCTGCAATTCAATGAAATAATGTAAATTGATTATGACGGATTTTATTTGTAAGTGTGATAGAAAGACGAAAAAGAGAAGCGGACGCCGAAAAAGCGCCCGCCGGAAATAAGATTCATATAATGACTTCCATCCCGTCAAAGGTGAGCTGGATATCAAAGGGAAGCGTGGGGAAAATCTCCTCGTAGCCTTCGAGCTGAGGCGGATAGCAGTGATTGAGAAGCATCCGCTTCGTTTTCGTCTGGGCAAGAAGGTCTTTTGCATCCTTCAGAGGGCAGTGCGCCATCTCGCAGACCACAAGATCGTAGTTTTCGTCCTTCACGATGTTCTTGTAATCGGAAAACTTCATGCCGATGTCGTTGGTGAAAAGCACCTTTTTGCCGCCGCTGTACAGAACGAAGGAATAAGCCGGGAATTTACCGCTGTAAACGTGGGTCGTATGTCTTGCTTCGACGGAAAGATTCTCATCCTTGTAAATCATACCGGGCTTTATCTCTTCAAAATGCAGGATCTCGTCGATCTTTTCCCGGCTGTCGTGCATGGCGCAGAGCCACTCGACAAAGGTGTCGATGCCCGCTTTTTCCGGCATGAAGATCGTCGCCTTATCGTTGTAATGATAACGCAGGAAGGAGCTTGCCACATAGGAAAGACTGCCCACGTGGTCGTTGTGCATATGGGAAATGAAGACGGCGTTGATATCCTCCAGCCGCTTTCCGTTCTGACGGAAGATGTATTCGATGGGGGCGCCGGCGTCGATGAGGTAGCTGCCGTCCCCTGCCTCAATCAGTGTTCCGGCGTTGTAGCGGTTATACTCCGCATAGCCGTGGGTCGTTCCGAGAAATGTGATTTTCATAGCTTTGAAGTCATCCTTTTTGAAATAACAGAGATTTTATGTTGGGGCTTATTTCTTCTTCTCAAATTCCTCTGCGACTTTGACAAGGAGATCCCGAATTTCGAGATGCTGCGGACAGATCCCCTCGCAGGCGCCGCATCCGATACAGTCGGAAGCCTTTGCTCCGGAACTGCCGGAAACATTGTGATAGTACATCCCCGAGCCCCACGTATGGAAGGTGTTTTTGCTGTTAAGACAAGCAAAGAAGGCGGGGATCGGAATGTTCATGGGACAACCCGACGTGCAGTAAGAGCACCCCGTGCAGGGAATGATGTCAAGGTTTTTGATATAGGCGCAGACCTTACGGACCGCCTCGGCTTCTTTTTCGTCAAGAGGACGGAAATCCTTCATATAGCCGGTATTGTCCCGAACCATATCAAGACTGCCCATGCCCGAGAGCACCATAAATACGCCGTCGAAGCTTGCGGCAAAGCGGATGGCATAGCTTGCGTTTGAACCGTTTCCGAGCTCCTTCAGTACATTTGAAGCCTTTTCGGGAAGATTGACAAGAAGACCGCCCTTGACCGGCTCCATGACAACGACGGGCTTGTTATGCTTCCGGCAGACCTCATAGCATTTACCGGACTGGACCGATTCGTCGGTGTAATCGAGATAATTGAACTGGAGCTGGACGAATTCGATCATGGGGCACTCGGTGAGGATCTTGTCGAGAAAGGCGGCGGAGTCGTGGAAGGAGATGCCGAGATGCTTTATCTTCCCTTCCCTTTTCAGCTCTTCCCCGATCTCATAGGCACGGCAGCGTCTGTATTTATCGTAGTTGCCGTAATTCTGGGAGTGCATGAGATAGAAATCGAAATAGGAAACGCCAAGAATTTCGAGCTGGCTTTCAAAGAAGGGTCTTATGTCTTCTTCCTTTTCAAAGAAATTCTGCGACAGCTTGTCGGCAAGAAGGTAGGCGTCTCTCGGGTGTCTGTCCACAAGGCATTTCCGGAGGGCGACCTCGCTTTTCCCGTCGAGATATCCGTGAGCCGTGTCAAAATAGTTGAAGCCGCGCTCGAGAAAGAGGTCGAACATCTGCGAAACCTGTTCGTAGTCGACTTCTCCGTCCTTCATCGGCAAACGCATACAGCCGAAGCCCAGCTTCTTCTTTACGCTTTCAAAAATCTTTTCCAATTCATTTCACCTCGCAAAACAGAATAAAATTCGTAACGATTCGACTTGACATGAAACTAATATAATCTTATAATACTTTTATGATTATATCACACTTTTTCCCCGTTCACAAGTCTATTTTACCGAAATTTCTGAAAATTCTTTGAGGTGATGACAATGCTTCTTTATACCATCATGCCGCTGGACCTGCAGCATATCGACGAGATCTGCGCCGATATAGAAAGACAGTACCGGGACGGCATCGCAAGCTGCGCTCTCTTCATGGTGAAGATCGTTCCCGAGGGAAAGATCCCGGTCAATAAGGCAAAGGAACAGTGCGCTGTCTACGACTGCTTCCGGGATAAGCTGAAGGAAAAGGGACTTCCCTGCGGTATCCTCGTGCAGTGTACCATCGGACACGGCTACGCCCTTGCGGAGTATTCCGATTTTCAAAGATACACGAACCTCACGGACGGCACCGTCACGAATACTTATTGTCCGTATGACGAGAATATCCGTGCCTATTTCAAGGCGCAGTTCTCCGAAATCGCCCGCCACAAGCCGGACGTTATCATGGTGGACGACGACTTCCGTCTTCTCGGACGGCCGGGTCAGGGGTGCGCCTGCCCCCTTCACGTCGAGGCATTCAACCGTAAGACCGGCGAGCATTTCGACAGGTCTATGATTCTTGATAAGGTATCCGGAAAGAACCGCATCGAAGCCTGCCGTGACGCTTTCGTCGAAACCCAGCGGGAATCCCTTGTGGATGCGGCGAAGATGATGCGGGAGGGCATCGACGAGGTGGATCCTTCCATTCCCGGCGTATTCTGCGCTGTGGGCGATTGCTTTGAGTTTGCCGCCGAGATTGCCGCCGTTCTTGCGGGGAAAGGCAATCCCGTGGTCGTCCGGGTGAATAACGGCAATTATACTCCGGAGGGAGCAAGAAACGTGACGAACTCCATGCGAAGAGCCGCCTCCCAGAAGTGCGTCGGCGGCAAGGATGTGGATATATACCTTGCCGAGACCGATACCTGCCCGCAGAACCGCTACAGTACCTCGGCGATGTCTCTGCATACCCATTTCACCGGCTCTATTCTGGAGGGCATGAACGGCGCCAAGCACTGGATCACCCGTCTTGCGGCGTTTGAACCCGCAAGCGGCGAGTATTACCGGAAGGTGCTCGGCAGATATTCCGGCTTCTATAACGCTCTTGCAGACCTTGTGAAGGACGCCGAATGGCTCGGATGCCGCATTCCGATTTCTTCCGTTCCGAAGTACGCCATTGACGGCATCGGCACAAGCAGTAAGGACTGCTGGGACGGCTGGTCGTTGTGCGTTCTCGAAAGACTCGGACTTCCCATGTATTTTTCGGATAAGGCCGGCGGCGCCGCCTTCCTTGCAGGGGCTGCCTATAAGATGTTCTCCGACAAAGAGCTTTCCGGGATGCTTTCCGGCGTGACCTTCATAGACGGCGACTGTGCAAAGGGGCTCTGTGACAGAGGGTATAGCGAATTTCTCGGCGTGGACGTGCGGGATCACCTTGCCGATGATAAGCCGGTCTGCGGAGAATACCTTCCCACCGAGGAAAGAAAGTGCGCTTCGCAGCATATGGAAAAGGTGATTGTTCCGAAGAGTGAAAACGTCCGTGCGGATTCGTATTGCTACTTCGCCATCGGTGCTTCAAAGCCGGAAATGCTCTACCCCGCCGTTTCCGTCTACGATAATCCTTACGGCGGCAGAGCCCACGTCTTCTGCGGAAGGACGAGAACAAGCTTCAAATATACCGAGGCATTTTCTTTCTTAAACGAATCGAGAAAAAAGCAGCTTGTCCGTCTTCTGAAGGAAAGCGGAGCGCTTCCCGTTTACTATCCGGGCGACGCCGAGGTGTATCTCAGAGCCGCAAAGCTTCCCGACGGTTCGATGCTTTGTTCCTTCATCAATATCGGACTGGACCCGATGGATACGGTTGAGCTTGTTGCCGAAAGGAACGTTTCGTCCGTCGAAATGCTGACGCCCGACGGCAAGAGAGAAAAGTGTGGCTTTAGCCGTGAAGGTGACCGTCTTGCAGTCGATACTCCCGCCTATACGCTCCAGCCGGTCATTCTGTTCCTCAAATAAGCATTGTATTTCCTATAACAAAAAGAAATCGCAGAGAGGGATTCCTTCTCTGCGATCCTTTTATACTGTTTAAGGCTTTACTTGATTACTTGGTATAAAGCTCAGTCAGAGCCTCGATCTTTTCTTCCCAGGCGTCCTTACTGGAAGCGATGGCAGAGGCAAGGGTGTTGCCGTTGTTCGCTTTGACGATGGAGGAAGGTGTCCAGCCGATGTTGGCGTCGAGGAAGCGGGCGCTGTTCCGGATGATCGGGATCATGTCCTCGGATTCCACGTCACGGGTCGATTTTACGGTGAGGATGATGTCGAAGTAAGCGGGCATTACCGTCTCTTCGGAATAGTATGCCATGGCTTCGAGGACCATGCCGGTCTTTTCAAGGTTTGTATTCGTAACGGGAATATAGGTAAAGCCGCCGACGTTGGCGCATCTGGTATAGTAATCCTCCTGCTCCTCGTTCATCTTCGGATACGGAACGAAGCCGTAGTCGAGGTCAAGGTTACGGAAAGCGGCGGCATGGAGAAGGAAGCCGTCCATGAAGAGAAGTCTTCCCTCTTTGAAGGGATTCTGATAATCCGCACCGGTCTTTCCTTCATAGAAGGCGCTGTCATCGGAGAAGACCTCCAGCATCTTGTCCACGATGGTATAGGTGATCTCGTTGTCGATGTTGAGAACGGGCAGGTTGTTGTCGTCCTTTACAAGGACTTCACCGCCGTAGGCGGCAAAGAGAGCGGGCAGCTGTTCGTATTCCCAACCGCCGAAGCCGAAGCGGTCATCGGCTCTGGTCATGGCACCGTCGCCGTTTATGTCCTTCTTGGCGGCACGGATATACTCCACGAACTTTTCGTGAGTCCACGTTCCGTCGTATACCATGGAGTAAGGATAAGCAAGTCCCAGCTCATCGCACATCTCCTTGTTGAAGAGAAGGCACTCGCAGTTGGAGAAGGTGGTGTAGTTGTAGTCGCCGGTCATAAGATAAACCTTGTCGCCGAAGCAGATATCTCTCTTGATATTCGAGTACCACCACGGGTTATCAAGATTTATGTAGGGGATCTCGTTCCAGTCCACGAACATTTCCTCTTCGATAAGGGTAGGCATACCGGTATGCTGTACGTGTACGAAGGCGTCATAGGTGTCGTCACCTGCCTGAATGAGGGTACGGATGTTGCTTGTCTCGGTATTCTGATCGGCGCCGCTGGAGGTCAGCGTGGTGCAGACAAAATCGAGATCGACGCCGAGACGTTCCTCGACAAGGGAGTTTCTTTCAAGCACGGCGTCTACCAGTGTGTCACCGGTCTCCTCTTCGGCAATATAGGAATTCTTGACGGTGGAAAGAGCGAGATACATACTGAAGGTCTCCCCTTCCAGCGGCTTCCCTTCGGGAAGTTTGAGCTTAGGAGTATCTTCGGTGCTGCCTGTTTCGGTGCCGCCGCCCTGCTCGGTTCCGTCCGGATTTTCGGGGTCATCCTTCGGTTCACAGGAAGTGAATACCGAAACGGTCAGAAGCGAAGCAAGGATGAGTGCAAATAGGCTGTTCTGTTTTTTCATGGTCGTTTTCGTTCCTTTCCTTTTGAATTTTTGCTGTGAATGTGTTTTGCTTTACTTGAATCATATCACAAATACCGGAGGTTTTCAAGAATAATTTTGCTTTTTTAATGAAATCTGCGGATTCTTGTTAAAATAGTTATTATTCATATCGAAAATATTGTTTTTGCCGTAAGTTCCCTTTCTGTTTTTGCCGTAAGTTCCTTTTCTGTTTTTGCCGTAAGTTCCCTTTCCTTCTTGACATGACCTCCCTTTTCGTGTATAATCAAATAAAAAACTATAGTGAGGATGATATAAGTGTACGAATATAAATTCATTTGCGGAAAGACCGCTTCCGAAAACGAACTCACAGAGGTTGCGAATAACAACTGGAATTACCCCTACGCTCCCCGTGTGACGGCGTCCATGGGATATGTCAAGGGCTCGGGACTCAGCATAAGACTTACCGCCTACGAGAGCGATCCCTTTGTAAGATACACGAAGAATTACGACCCTGTCTACACCGACAGCTGCCTTGAATGCTTCATCAATCCATGCCCGGAAAAGGGAGATACGTATATCAACCTTGAAACAAACGCAAACGGCGCCTTTATCAACAGCTTTGCCCCGGGAAGAGAGAACAGACAGCCCATCGTGCCGCTCTTCGGCATCGAGCCGTCTGTCGTTATCACCAAGGAAAAGGATCGCTGGATCGCCGATATCCTTCTTTCCGATGCGCTTCTTTCTGCCGTATACGGCAAGGATCTTTCGATAGAACCCGGGAAGCTCATGAAAGGCAACTTCTATAAATGTCAGGAGGACGGTGAAAACCCGCACTTCCTTTCCTGGACGAAAATCGACACGCCGAAGCCCGATTTCCACCGCCCCGAGTATTTCGGCAACATCAATGTATTGTAATCACGTGCCTTTGTCCATACTGTTTTGCATTCTTTTTCTTTCAAAAAACTCCCGGACGATTTCCCGCTCGTTAAAATAGAATCTTTTATCGCCGTATTCACCGTAGAGCTGGCTTCCCTTGCCTGCCAGCACTACGGTGTCTTCTTTTTTTGCCTCCGAGAGGGCGAAAAGTATGGCTTCTTTTCTGTCGAGAATCACTTTATAGGCGCCGCCGGATGCGTTCATCCCCTCAAGGATATCCGACACGATAGATTCCGGGCTTTCGTGGCGCGGATTGTCGTTCGTGATGATGGAAAGGTCTGCCAGCTCTCCCGCCGCCTTTCCCATGCCGTATCTTCGCAGCTTCGATCTGTTGCCGCCGCAGCCGAAAACGCAGAAAAGCCTTCCCCGGCATTGCATTTTCATCCCGGTCAGAAGGAAACGCAGGCTTTCTCCGGTGTGGGCGTAGTCGATGATTACACATACTCCGAAATCATTTTGTACTGTTTCGCTTCTGCCGGGAACGCAGACGTCCGAAAGAGCATCCGGAGCACGGAAAACATCTATCCCTAATGTACAGCACGCCGAGAGGGCGCACACGGCGTTTTCTGTGTTGAAGGAGCCCGGAAGACCTATCCGGAAGTCGGTACCGTTCATCGAGATCGTACTGCCGTTCATATCGCTTTCTTTTTCAAGCGCCGTAAAGTCCGCAGGGCTTTTCATTTCCTCTCCGAGTCCGAACGTGCGGACATTTATCCCGTTTTGTCGGCAGATGTTTTCAAAATACCCGAAATGCCCGGAATTCTTGTTAAGCAATGCATTTTTGCAGGAAGCAAACAGTTTTCCTTTGCATTCCCGGTATTCGGAAAAGCTCTTATGCTCGTTTTCTCCGATATGGTCGGGCGAGAGATTCGTAAAGATTGCAAGATCAAAGACGGTGCCGAAGGTACGGTGCTGCATAAGAGACTGGGAGGTCACCTCGATGACGGCATATTCTGCTTTTTCATCGGCGGCTCTTTTCAGCGCCGAGTAGTAGAGGATGCTTCCGGGGGTGGAATTTGCCGTTTCGGTGACGCTGTCTCCTATGATGATGCCGTTCGTTCCGATGAGAGCACAAGAATGACCGTGCTTTCGGAGAATTTCCCGGATCATGTAAGAAACGGTGGTTTTGCCTTTCGTGCCGGTGATACCGACCGTAATAAGCCGTTTATCGGGGCTTCCGTAAAAGCTCTTTGCAAGAAGCGCAAGGGCTTTTCTTGTGTTATCGGCTTCAAAAAAGCAGGCATCGCCGAAGGCGTGCTGACCGGTGTCTGACCCGGATCGCACGACGAAGGAGCGCACGCCTTTTTCATAAAGAAGCGGGATATCCCCATGCGTATCATGCCTTGCGCCGCAGATGCAGACAAACAGAGTACCGCTTCCGGCGCTTTCCGTGTTGTCGGAAAGATTTGATATTTCGGTATCCTCAAAAGAGTTTCTGTCGTACTTTATTCCGGCGTTATCAAGAAGGAGAGACAGAAGCATTGTGACCTCACTCCGTTCCGTTTCTGAAATACTTATCTGGAAGACTGATCTTTCCTTCAAAGACGATCTCTGACGGCGCTGTCATGTGAAGGTGACCGTTGTCATCCCACTCGACCTGTGTGATGCCGCCCTTCTGAATGACGCTGACCTTCCGGTCACACTTGTCGGCGAGAACGCCTGCTGCGGCGCAGGCACAGCAGCCGGTGGCGCAGGCGTTGGTCTCTCCGGTGCCTCTTTCCCACGTCCTGAGCTTTATGATATTTCGGGTCAGAAAAGAGCAGAACTCCACGTTCGTGCGGTGCGGAAACAGACGGCAGTTTTCACAGATAGGTCCGAAGTGCGCTGCGTCGATCTCTTCGGTGCATTCGCAGAAGAGAACAAGATGCGGATTGCCGAGGGAAAGCGCCGTGGCGTAGAATTCTTTTTCGCCGAATTTCAATTCTTCCCCGATGAGTCTGTTCCTGCTTACCGTGATGTCGTCGGCTTTTCCTATTCTGTACTCACGAATATCTGTCAGTGAAAGAGGGATTTTTTCGGAGTCGAATTCCGGCCGTCCGATGTCCGCCGTGATATTTTTCACCTTGTTTTTGCAGATATCGAGGGAAACCTTTTTTATGCCTCCCAGTGTTTCAAAGGTGAACTCGGTTTTATCCGTCAGTCCCTTTTCATAGACGAGCTTTGCCGAGCTGCGAAGACCGTTGCCGCACATTTCGGCTTCGGTGCCGTCGGGATTGTATACCCGCATGAAGAAGTCGGCGTTTTCGCTTTTCCCGATGACGATCATCCCGTCCGAACCGACGCTGAAGCTCCGCTCGGAGATGATCCTCGACACCTCACCCCTGTTTTTCAGGTTTTCCGAAATATCTATTACGTACACGTAATCGTTGCCGTAGGCGGACATTTTCGTAAAATCAAGCGTTTTACTCATAGATTTTTACCCAAAGTCCTTTCAAGGTCGGCGATAATATCCTTGGCGTCTTCAATGCCGCAGGAAAGGCGGATGAGGCTTTCGTCGATGCCGAGCTTCTTTTGCAGAGAAACGGGGGTCGTGGCATGGGTCTGGGTGATCGGATACGTGATAAGGCTTTCGGTGCCGCCGAGACTTTCGGCAAATCGGATGATCCTTCCGCCCGAGAGGACGCTTTGTGCAAGAGACGGGTATTTCAGGCGGAAGGAGATCATACCACCACAGCCGCTTGTCTGCTTTGCCATAATCTCCGCTTCCCTGCCGCTCTTTGCGCCCGCATAGTAAACTCGCTCCACGTTTCGGTTCCGTCTCAGCCATTCGGCGACGGTCTGCCCGTTTTCACAGTGCTTTTTCATACGGAGCGACAGCGTTTTCATCCCCCGCAGGACGAGCCATGAATCAAAGGGCGATGCCGCCGTGCCCTCTGTTCGGGAGATATAATCGAGCCTTTCGTAAAGCGCATCGGAATTGACAAGGCACAGACCGCAGGAGGTGTCGTTGTGACCGGACAGATACTTTGTTGCACTGTGAACGACGATATCGGCGCCGAACAGAAAAGGCTTTTGCAGATACGGCGTCAGAAAGGTATTGTCCACGCAGAGAAGAGCGCCGTGTTTGTGGGAAAGCTCTGCACAGAAGGCGATGTCCGCTATCTTACACATGGGGTTCGTCGGAGTTTCGATAAACAGAAGCTTTGTATTTTCACGGAACGCCCCGGTCAGTTCCTCTTCGTTTTCCGGGTCGGCGATCGTGCATTCGATGCCGAATTTTGCGAACAGTACGTTCAGAAGGCGATACGTTCCGCCGTAGATATCGTCGGACAGAACGACGTGATCTCCTTTCGATAGAAGAGAAAACACCGCCGTTATGGCGGAAAGCCCGGAAGAAAACGCAAAGGCATATTTTGCTCCCTCTGCCTTTGCCGCCGCTTCTTCAAGGGCGTTCCTTGTCGGATTCTTACATCTTGAGTAGGAGTAGAGGCACTCCTTCCCGAGTCCCGGATTTTCAAAGGTCGAGCTTTGAAAAATGGGAAAGCTGAGGGGCGAAATGCTCTTAAGTCTTCGTTCAAAGCCGTGGATGTAGACGGTGTCCTTCTCCATTTCCGCTTTCGTGGGTTCCTGCCTTATTTCCGGCATATTCATCACTTCCGTTATAGGATTTACTGCATAGTATGCGAAACGTGTAAAAAAGTGAAAGGCCGCACCGCAGGGTACAGCCTTTGAATCGTGATTGATATTGGATTTATACGCCCGGAATGACCATGTCGAAGTCAATCATTCTGGCAAGGATGTAGTTGGATACGTACATTCCCTTCTCGGTGAAGGCATAGCCGTCCTTCGTTTTTACGATGTGACCGCTCTTGAGGAAAGGCTCCATCTTTTCGGCATAGACCGATTCAAAGGTACGACCGAATCTTTTCTTGAATTCATCGCATTTGATGCCGTCCCCGAGCCGGAAGCGGAGCATCACATATTCCGCCATGTGCGTCCCGAATTTCACGTCGATACACTGATCCACGATACCGGGACCCTCGTATTTTTCCGAGAAATTCTTGATGTAGAGCGCCACGCTCTTTTTATAGCTGAAGCGCTTCCCGGCAAAGAAGGAATGTGCCGCCGGACCGAAGCCGAGGTATTCTTCACAGTTCCAGTACTTGAGGTTGTGAACGCTTTCAAAGCCGGGCTTTGCAAAATTCGATATCTCATAATGCTTATAGCCGTATTTTTTCAGCATATCACAGGAAACGAAATACATTTCGCATTCCGAATCCTCATCCGGCAAGGCGAGCTTGCTTTTCATGGCAAAGAAAGGAGTTCCCTCTTCGATTTTGAGACCGTACAGCGATACGTGCGGCACCCCGAGCTTTATGGCTTTTTCAAGGCTGGAAAGAACGCTTTGCAGCGACTGTCCCGGAAGACCGAACATGATGTCGGCGTTGACGTTCTTGAAGCCGGCGGCATAGGCGTCCTCAAAGCATTTGATGTTGTCGTGTGCGTCATGGATCCTTCCGCAGACCTTCAGATCCTGATCCGAGAAGCTCTGCGCTCCGATGCTCAGACGGTTGACACCGGCTTTCCGGAAGGCTTTCAGCTTTGTCTTGTCGACGGTTCTCGGATTTGTTTCCAGTGTGATCTCACAGTCTTTTGTGACGTTGAAGTTCTTATAGAGGCACCGCATAACGGAGTTTATCTGCTTCTCCGACAGAAGCGAGGGCGTTCCGCCGCCGAAGTAAATCGAATTGACTTTGTACGGCTCTGCCTGCAGACGGTGCTCCTCCAGATGCAATAGAAGCGTGTCGATATAAAGCTGCTTCAGATGCTCGTCCGAGCCGGGAATGGAATAGAAATCGCAGTACAGACACTTGCGGATGCAGAAAGGTATGTGAATATAAAGACCGAGGGTCTTTTCGGTATTTTCCATCAAGGTAACTCTCCCCTGCCTCCTTATTCCTCGTCGAATTTAAGCACTGCCATAAACGCCTCCTGCGGCACTTCCACCGAGCCGAGAGAGCGCATGCGCTTTTTTCCTTCCTTCTGCTTTTCAAGGAGCTTTTTCTTTCGGGTGATATCGCCGCCGTAGCACTTGGCAAGCACGTCCTTACGGAGGGCACGGACGGTCTCTCTTGCGATGACCTTTCCTCCGATCGCCGCCTGCACGGGGATCTCAAACAGCTGTCTCGGGATATTGTCCTTCAGCTTTTCGACAATTTTCCGGGCTCTTCCGTAGGCTTTGTCGGTGTGTACGATGAAGGAAAGGGCGTCAACCATTTCGCCGTTGAGAAGGATATCCAGCTTCACAAGCTTTGACGGCTCGTATCCCGCAAGGTCGTAATCCAGCGATGCATACCCCTTACTGCGTGACTTGAGGGCGTCGAAGAAGTCGTAGACGATCTCGTTCAGCGGCAGCTTATAGTGCAGCTCGGCACGTCCTGCGTCGAGGTATTTCATGTCGATATAGGTACCTCTTCTGTCCTGACAAAGATCCATGATACCGCCCACGTATTCGTTGGGTGTAATGATGCCGGCGCGGACGATGGGCTCGCTGACGTGGTCGATCTCGTCTCCCGTGGGGAAATTGACGGGGTTGTCGATCTTATAGACGGTACCGTCGTGACGGGTGACCTCGTAGATAACGCTGGGCGCCGTTGTGATGAGATCGAGATTGAATTCTCTTTCCAGTCTTTCCTCGATGATCTCCATGTGAAGAAGTCCGAGGAAGCCGCACCGGAAGCCGAAGCCGAGGGCAATGGAGGATTCCGGCTCATAGGTCAGCGCCGCATCGTTAAGCGCCAGTTTTTCAAGAGCGTCCCGAAGATCACCGTACCGGGCGCCGTCGGCGGGATAAATACCGCTGAATACAACGGGAAGGGCTTCCTTAAAGCCCGGCAGAGCCTCGGAAACGGGGTTTTCGGCAAGAGTGACGGTATCGCCTACCCTTGTGTCGGAAACCGTCTTGATGGACGCTGTGATGTATCCTACCTCACCGGCAGAAAGGACGGGGTCCTTCGTAAGTCCGAAGGGACTCATATGACCTACTTCCGTGACCTCGTAGACCATACCGGTCGACATGAGCCTGATGAAGTCGCCTGCCTTTACCTTGCCGTCAAAGAGACGGACGTAAACGACGACGCCGAGATAGGAATCGTAGTAGGAGTCGAATATAAGAGCCTTCAAGGGAGCGTCCTCGTCGCCGACCGGTGCGGGGATGTCCTTCACGATAGCGTCAAGCACCTGCTCGATATTAAGACCGGTCTTTGCCGAAATGGCGGGACAGTCCTGCGCCGGGATGCCGATGACGTCTTCGATCTCGTTCCGGACTTTGTCCACCTGTGCGGAAGGAAGGTCGATCTTATTGATGACCGGAACGACCTCCAGATCGTTCTCCACCGCAAGATAGGCATTGGCAAGGGTCTGTGCCTCGATGCCCTGTGTGGAGTCGACCACAAGAAGCGCACCGTCACACGCCTTCAGAGAACGGGAAACCTCGTAGTTGAAGTCCACGTGACCGGGAGTGTCGATGAGGTTGAAGTCATAGACTTTGCCGTCCTTTGTGTATTTCAGCCGTACCGCTCTTGCCTTGATGGTGATGCCTCTTTCCCTTTCGAGATCCATATCGTCGAGAAGCTGTTCTTCCATTTCACGGGTGGAAACGGTATCGGTCTTTTCGAGGATACGGTCGGCGAGCGTCGACTTACCGTGGTCTATATGGGCGATGATGGAAAAATTCCGTATATTTTCGATTTTCTTTTCAGCCATTGTGAAACCTCTTGTTTACAAATTTCCAATATCGTATTATACCAAAATGCTGCCGGATAATCAAGAGAAAAACGAAATAATTTACAATTACCGCCTTTATGGCAATTTATTTTTTCCGTCGCCGGAAAAGCTCCGCCGGAATGCGCCGGGAGCAAGTCCCGTCAGTTTCTTGAAGCATTTGGAAAAATAGTACCGGTCGGAAAATCCGCAGATCTCGCAGATCTCGGCAATATCGTAATTGGAGCTTACAAGCAACTCCCGCGCTTTTTTTATGCGCAGATTTGCGGCGTATTCCACGGGCGAGATGCCGAGGCTTTCCGAAAACAGCCGCCGGAGATGTCCCTCTGAGATGCCGGCAAAGGCGGCAGCGTCGGCAACGCTCATGCTCGGCTGTGCATAGTTGCGGATTATGTACTCGCAGGCGTGGTCGATATATTTGTTTTTTACAAAAGATCCTTTTTCGAGAGATCGCACACATTCGCCGTAGATCGAATAAAGGTACGAAAGGACAAACGGCTCTGATGCACCGCCGTTTTCAAGGCTTGCCGCCAGCATTTTTGTAAACAGTCGTTCGGAATCTTTTGATACGCCTTTGTATACTTCGCTTTTGCGGGTCTCCGGTATGCTCACAAATTCGAAGTCCGCATATATGAAGGAATAGTCGGAAAGCACGTCAATATCGTATTCAGAGCCTTTAGAAAGATAGAAAACGTCCCCTTCCTCCACAGAAAAACGGTAGTCCCGGAAGGTATATTCCGCCCTGCCGCCGAGAACGTAGAGAAAGGCATCCGAATGCCTCGGCATATCTTGCCGTATAACCTTTCCCGGCTTCATGGCGCCGGAATGGACGCCGAGAAGCGCCGCAATATATAAGTCCCCGTTCAAGACACTTTCTCCTTCTTTATGAAATTTCTGCGCTTATTATAACGCAAATAGACGGGAATGTCAAGAAATGACGGAAAATTATGTGCGAAAATTACACATACGCCCTTTATTGGCATTTACCTTTCTTTTTTCTTGTGATATCATAATGGCAGAAATATTATATCCTTTGGAGGACATTATGGATCACGAGAGATTTGCAAACTGCCGTGAGAAGCTTCTGCACGAATACGATACGGCGGATTATACTTCTGCCCCCGGACTTTCCGGCGAGGAGATTGAGAAGAATATTCGCTCCGTTTATTTCGGTGCATCGGATTTACAGATCGGAAAAGCCGAAGCACTTCGGTTCTGCTTTGAAAATGCAAGAATTCTATATAACGAAAATGACATTTTCGCCGATCTCATTGAAGATAAAAAGACTCCCGTCCTTCTTCGTTCCGAGATGACAAGGATGAAAAAACAGAAAAATGAAGTCATTGACAACCTTCGCAGGGAAGGCGTCCTTTTTGCGGACGCGGACTACGGTCATATCATGCCGGATTGGAAATATCTTCTCTCTAAAGGTATAAGCGGCGTAATAGCCGAGGCGGAATCGCTTCTTGCCGAAGCGAAGTCCGAAAGCGCCAAAAGCTTTTATAGATCCTGCGTCATCGCTTACAGCGGAATTAAAAGCCTGATGCTTCGTTTTGCCGTTCTCTGCTCCGAATCGGGAAGCCAAAACGGAAGACTTTGTGCCGAAAACCTTATTTATATCGCCGCAAATCCCCCGAAGACCTTTGCGCAGGCACTCCAGCTGATGCTTCTCATTGACACCTGCCAGACCCGTTTTGAGGGCGCAAACGTGCGTTCGCTCGGAGGTCTTGACCGGCTTCTCTATGACTATTATCTCACCGAAGTCAAAGAGAACGGCAGCGACGAAAGCGTACGGGAATGTCTGCGATTCTTTTTCTTCAAGTATTATTGCAAAAAGGTGTGCGCCAATATGCCGTTTTATATCGGCGGCATAAAAGAGGATGGCAAGTGTGCAAACGAGCTTACGAGGATCATCATAGAGACCTATTCAGAGCTGGATATCTACGACCCGAAGATCCATGTGAAGTATAATAAAGAGCTTTCTTCGGACATTATTAAGCTCATTCTTGACAGCATCCGCAAGGGAAACAACAGCTTCGTGTTCATTTCCGACGAGGTGGTAAGAAACTGCTACAGACGGATGGGGATCTGCGAGAAGGACGTAGGCAATTATTCCATCATGGGCTGCTATGAGCCCTGCATCGAAGGCAAGGAAGCGGCTTGCACCTGCAACGGCGCCATCATGCTTCCCTGCGCCGTGGAAAGCGCTCTCTGCGGCGGAAAAAGGCTTTATAATGACCATATCCTCGGCAACGCTTCGACAGACGCTTCCGACTATGCTGCTTTTGAGGATCTGAAAAAGGCTGTTTTCTGTGAGATAAAATACTATATTGATGAATCCATTAAGCAGATAAACGATTTCGAAAGCCTCTACCCTTCTCTCATGCAGGCGCCCATTCTCTCGGCGACCTACGAAAACTGCCGGAAGACAGGAACGGATCTGTTTTCCTACGGGGCACAGTACAACAATTCTTCTGTCTGTGTCTTCGGCATCGGAACCATCACCGACACACTTCTGGCAATCAAAAAAGCGGTCTATGAGGAGAAGCTCCTCACGCTTCCGGCTCTTACCGAGATCCTTCGCAATAACTGGAAGGATAACGAGGTGCTTCGCCGCAAGATGTACAAGTATCCGAAATACGGCTCGAACAATGCCGAAGCGGACGAGCTTGCCGATGAGATACTGCGCTTCTGCTCGGACAATCTTAATATGAGAAAGAATGCCCGGGGCGGCATATACCGCATGGGTACCTTTTCCATCGACCACGCCGTAGAATATGCCCGGAAGCTCGGCGCTTCTGCCGACGGAAGGTTCTTCGGCGAACCCTGCTCCAAGAATATGCGTCCCTCCAACGGCTGTGACAAGGAGGGCCTGACCGGGATCATGACTTCGTCGCTGAAGCACGACTATACGCTCATTCCCGACGGAACGGTCCTCGACCTTACGGTGCATCCCACGACGGTCGCCGGAGAAGAAGGCTTATCCGCCTTTGAAGCGATCCTGCGGACGTATCTTGACGGCGGAGGCTTTGCCGTCCACTTCAATGTTATGAGCAGAGAGATACTGCAAAAAGCCGAAGAAAACCCGGAAAAATACAAGAATCTGCAGGTGCGCCGATGCGGATGGAACGTGTATTATCTGGATCTTGACAAGGATTCGAGAAAGGATCTTATGGAGAGTATGGCGTAAGCAAAACGTATAATAAAAGAGCTGCACTGTTTCGGTGCAGCTCTTACTGTATATTACGGAATTACTTCTTGAGCGCAATCGCCTTTTTCGCCGTGTCGGCGATGTTCTGTGCCGTGAGACCGTAGTATTCGAGAATTTCCTTTGCGGGACCGGAGGAACCGAAGGTATCCTGAACGCCGACCTTGAGGACGGGACACGGGCAGGATTCGCAGACCGACTCGCAGACGGCACTGCCGAGACCACCGTAGATCGAATGCTCCTCGGCGGTGACGATGGCGCCGGTCTCCTTGGCGCACTTGGCAAGAAGCTCGTCGTCAATGGGCTTGATGGTGCAGATATCAACGATGCGGGCGGAAATGCCCTCAGCGGCAAGAAGCTCTTTTGCTTCCATGGCATAGGAGACCATAAGTCCGGTGGCTGCGATGGTCACGTCGGTACCGTCGGAAAGAATGTGTCCTTTTCCGATTTCAAAATCGAAGGTATCTTTATCGTATACGACCGGAACGGCAAGTCTTCCGAAGCGGAGGTAAACGGGACCGTCGTGCTTGACAGCCGCTTCCACGCAGGCTCTTGCTTCTACGTCGTCGGCAGGATTGAGGATGACCATGCCGGGAATGGTACGCATAAGACCGATGTCCTCGTTGCACTGATGGGTCGCACCGTCTTCGCCGACGGAAAGTCCGGCGTGGGTCGCACCGATCTTGACGTTGAGGTGAGGATAACCGATGGAATTACGGATCTGCTCGAAGGCTCTGCCTGCCGCAAACATGGCAAAGGAGCTTGCGAAAACAATCTTTCCGGTGGTGGCAAGACCGGCGGCTACCGACATCATATTGCCCTCGGCGATGCCGCAGTTGATGAATCTTTCCGGGAACTTTTTCTTAAAGGTTTCCGTTTTGGTCGATTTGGAAAGGTCGGCGTCAAGAACAACGATGTCGTATTTTTCGCCAAGCTCTGCCAGAGCCTTACCGTAGCTTTCTCTTGTTGCTATTTTCTCAGACATTTCGTACTCCTCCCTTACTTTGCAAAAGCGGCGTCAAGCGCACAAAGATCCTTCATTCCCTGCTCATACTGCTCGGCGTTCGGAGCACTTCCGTGCCATTCCGCCTTGTTTTCCATAAAGGAAACGCCCTTGCCCTTTATCGTTTTTGCGATGATCGCAAAGGGCTTATCCGACTTCTTTGCCATCTGTACGGCGGCGTCAATCTCGTCAAAACTGTGACCGTCGATTACGGTGACGTTCCAACCGAAAGCCTTGAACTTTTCGTCAAGCGGCGTAGGATTCATGACCTTCGTCACCTCGCCGTCGATCTGAAGACCGTTGAAGTCAATGAAGGCACAAAGATTGTTCAGTCCGTAGTGAGCGGCAAACATAGCGGCCTCCCACACCTGACCTTCTTCGCTTTCGCCGTCGCCGAGGATGGTGTAAACGCGGTAGGACTTCTCGGAAAGCTTAGCGGACAGAGCCATACCGCAGGCGGCGGAAATGCCCTGACCCAGCGATCCGGCGCTCATGTCGATACCGGGGATATGCTTCATATCGGGATGTCCCTGCAGGAAGCTGCCGGTGTGACGGAAGGTAACGAGCTCTTCTGGAGCGAAAAATCCTCTGTGCGCAAGAGCGGCATAAAGGGCGGGACAAGTATGGCCTTTCGAAAGAACGAAACGGTCTCTGTCGGGCATGGAGGGGTTGTCGGGGTCAATATTCATCTCTTCAAAGTAGAGATACGCAAGAATGTCGGCAATTCCGAGCGATCCGCCGGGATGTCCGGACTTTGCGGAATAGACTGCCGTCAGCGCACCTTTTCTGATTTCGTTTGCCATAAAGGCAAGATAATTCTTATCCATCGCTTTCTCCTTTATGCTCTTTTGCGGAACGCATCCGCATATTTTACTTGTTTTTGGAATCGATTTCGGCTTCAATCTTATAGATTAGATCCGCAATGGCTCCTTCGTCGTGATCGCACAGCACCATGATACCGGGGATGCTTTTCAGCGAATCGAGGCCGTTTACGGGTGTTGCGCTTCTGTCGCACATCAAAAGCATCTGTCTGTCGTTCTCGTAATCACCGACGGCGAATACCGTACAGTCGGGTTTGCCGATCACTTCCTTGAGCTTGTTCAGCATTCTGCCCTTCGTGCCGATCTTAGACATGATCTCGAGAACGGTAGGATGTGCGAATATAAATTCAAAATCGTCTGTTTCAAGCGTATCGAAATACTCTCTTATGAGGTTGACCTTTTCGACCTCGCCCTCGAATACGATCTTGTGCCATCTTTTCGTGTTGGTTTCGGTATGAAGATCAACCGTTCTCATCCGCTCGGAAAAGGTCTTATACCAGGCACCGGAAAGCACCGGGTCTTTTGCGGAGTAAATCATGCCGTCGGAAGAAACACGCATCCAAACATCGGGCGCAATCTTTGCGGTGTGCTCGATGATGGGCTTTACCTTTTCGTAATCGAGAAAGACTTCGTGCTTGATCTCGCAAGTCTTCATGTCGCAGATATATGCGCCGTTGCAGGCAATGACGGGAACGTTGCAGATATCGGCAATATCCGGGATGTTGTGGAGAATGAGATAATCCTCACGACCTGTTGCAACGGTGAAGGAACCGCCGTTCGCTTTGAAGTATTCGATGGCTTCAAGGTTTCTCGGAACGATCCGGCTGCCGTCCCCGAGGAAGGTCTCGTCTAAATCCGAAACAATAACAATATTATCAAACTTACCCATTTGTTTTACTGTACCTTTTGGAAAATTAAGTGTTTTGCATTCTGCGAAGCTTTTCGAGGACGTCCCGGAAATATTCCGGAAGGTCGCTGCTATACTCCATATACTGTCCCGTTACGGGATGAACAAAGCCGATGACCTTGGCGTGAAGTGCCTGCCCGGAGATTCCGAAAGGGTTCTTCCCTTCCTTCGGAGCGTAAAGCGGGTCTCCTACCACCGGATAGCCGATGTGGGACATATGGACACGGATCTGGTGCGTCCTTCCGGTCTCCAGCTTCATTTCACAGAGAGAATAGGATCCGAAATCCTCAAGGACTTTGTAATGCGTCACGGCGTTTTTGGAATTCTTGTCGGTGACCGCCATCTTCTTTCTGTCCTTGGGACTCCGACCGATGGGAGCGTCTACCGTTCCTTCGGTATTCTTCGGACAGCCGTAAAGAAGGGCGTTGTAAATCCTTGTAAAGGAATGCTCCTTTATTTGCAAAGCAAGCCCGTTGTGGGCGGCGTCCGTCTTTGCTACGATCAGTAAGCCGCTCGTGTCCTTGTCGATCCGGTGGACGATGCCGGGGCGTATCACGCCGTTGATCCCCGAAAGGTTTTCTCCGCAGTGATACATGAGCGCATTGACGAGCGTCCCATCGGGATTTCCCGGCGCAGGATGAACGACCATGCCCTTGGGCTTGTTGACAACAAGCAGGTGCTCGTCCTCATAGATGATATCCAGCGGTATGTTCTGCGGCAGAGCCGCACACATTTCCGGCTCCGGCAGGATGACGGTGACAGTATCGCCTTCGGACGTCTTACTGCTTTTCTTGGTGCAGACTTTTCCGCCGACACATACGCCTCCGGCTTCGATGATGCTGCATGCCAGTGCTCTTGATACGTCGCAACCCGCCGATACGGCGGCATCCAGTCTTGAGGAGGCAGATACGGTAAAAGAAATTACGTTTTCATCGGCTGCTTCCTCTTCGTTTTCATAAAGAGAAAGCGCACTCAGCTCCTTTTCACTCAACGTCTGTCACCTTTGCCGAAGCGTCCTTGTCTTTCTTTCCCTCAACAAAAAGAATGTAGATGAAAAGAAGAGCACAGCCGACACATACGGCACTGTCCGCCACGTTGAAAACGGGAAAATCCATAAATGCCGTTTCGATAAAATCCACAACGGCTCCGTCAAAGAGAACGTCTCCGTTGAAGGTCCTGTCGATCATATTGCCGATCCCCCCGCCCATGATAAGACCGATGGCGGCGGAAAAGACGGTGCTTCCCTTCTTCTTTGCATTTCTTACGGCAAGTACGGCGAGAAGGACAATGGCAACAGTGGAAAAGACAAGAAAAATCCATCTCTTATCCGCCAGCATCCCCCATGCCGCCCCCTTATTCAGGACGTAGGTGCAATTGAAAAGCCCGGGGATCATCGGAAAAGAATCGCCGACTTTCATTGCAGAGCTTACGGCATATTTTGTAAAATAGTCAACGACTATCACGGCAAAAGCGATAAGAAACGTGAGCAAGCAAAGCCATCCTTTCCCGAATATGCGTATCGGTGTGAAGCGGCAAATACGACGAACCAACCTCACACAAAGCAGAACGCAAATTCTTAAAGAAACACATTTTTCCGTGCCGCAAAAGTTTGCGGCACGGAAAATCTGATATCAGTCTTTTACGACAGCAGCGCATCTCGGGCAGAGGTGCTGACCGTCACCGATGTCAGCGGCATCTTCCGATACGAACCAGCATCTGTCGCACTTGAAGCCCTTGGCTACCGAAACGAAAACCTTGATACCGGAATCGGTCTCACTGAAGGCGTCGGCGGGAGCCTCTTCACCCTCGTGGAGAGTGACCTTGGAAACGATGAATACCGTCTTGAGGTCATCGCTGAAGGCTTCGAAGGTCTTCATGGTCTCGTTGTCCTTGTCGGAGTAAATATCCACTTCCGCTTCAAGGGACTTACCGATGATCTTCTCGGCTCTTGCAAGCTCGAGAGCCTTCATAACGTCGTCACGGACGCTGAGAAGCTTTTCCCAACGGTCGGCGAGCTCGGTGCAGTCGTATTCTTCCTTGAAGGAAGGCATATCGTTGAGGAACACACTCCCGGCGTTTTCGCCGTCAAGGTGTGCAAGATAGCCCCATGTTTCCTCTGCCGTATACGAGAGGATCGGAGCGATGAGCTTTGTCAGACCGTTTACGATGATATACATAGCCGTCTGGGCGCTTCTTCTCTGGAGGCTTTCCTTCTCTTCACAGTATACTCTGTCCTTGGTGATGTCGATGTAAAGCTTGGAAAGCTCGTTGGTGCAGAAGTCGTGGAGCTCGTGATAGATGATGTGGAATTCATAATCGTCATAAGCCTTGCGGACGGTCTTCACCAGCTTGTTATATTCGGAAACGATCCACTTATCGATCTCGTAGAGCTTATCGAAAGGAAGCATGTCCTTATTGGGATCGAAATCGGTATCGGGGCTGCCGAGGTTGGCAAGAAGGATACGGAAGGTATTACGGATCTTTCTGTATGCCTCGGAGAGCTGCTTGAAGAGGAAATCCGAGCAGCGAACGTCTACACGATAATCACTGGAAGCGACCCAGAGTCTGAGAAGGTCGCCGCCGTATACCTTGATAACGTCCTCGGGGTATACGGAATTGCCGAGGGACTTATGCATAGCCTTGCCTTCTCCGTCTACGACCCAACCGTGGGTAAGGACCGTCTTATAAGGAGCGCCCATGCCCTTTGCACCAACGGCGGTGAGAAGAGAGGACTGGAACCAGCCTCTGTACTGATCGGCGCCTTCGAGGTACATATCAGCCGGCCACTTGCCGCTCATGGCGTTGGCGGCGATATGGGTAGAACCGGAGTCGAACCAACCGTCAAGCGTATCGGTTTCCTTGATGAAGTGCTTCTTACCGCAGAAGGGACATACGAAGCCGTCGGGAAGAAGTTCTTCGGCGCTCATATCGAACCATGCATTGGAGCCCTTTTCGCCGAAGATATCAGCAATCTTGGCGATGGTTTCCTCGGTGCAGATGACCTTTCCGCAGTCTTCGCAGTAGAATACGGGAATGGGAAGCCCCCAGTGTCTCTGACGGGAGATACACCAGTCGGCACGTTCACGGACCATGGAGGAGATTCTGTCCTTGCCCCATGCGGGAAGCCATTCTACGTTCTCGCAGGCCTTGACGGCTTCATCCTTGAAGGCGTCGACCGAGCAGAACCACTGAGGAGTAGCCCGGAAGATGATGGGGTTCTTACATCTCCAGCAGTGAGGATACTGATGGACGATCTCTTCGTAAGCAAAGAGAGCGCCGGAGTTCTGCATATCCTCAAAGATGGTCTTGTTGGAATCGGCGTAGTACTGACCGGCAAACTTGCCTGCCTCGGGTCCCTGATATCCTCTGTCGTCCACGGGAACGATGATGTCGCCCAGCTCCTTCTTGTAGCGCATACCGGTGAAGTAGTCCTCCGCACCGTAGCCGGGAGCCGTATGGACGCAGCCTGTACCGCTGTCCATGGTAACGTAATCAGCCATAACAAGAAGGCTGTCCTTGTCGATGAAGGGATGCTTTGCGGTCATGAATTCGAAGTCCTGACCGGCAAAAGTAGCGATCACTTCGTAGGTTTCAATCTTGCCGATCTCCATGACCTTTTCGAGAAGAGCTTCGGCAACGATATAGTTTTCACCGTTATCACACTTCACGAGAACGTAGGTCTCTCTCGGATGTACGGCGATTGCCATATTGCCGGGAAGTGTCCATACGGTGGTCGTCCAGATCACGAAATAGGTCTTGGAAAGGTCGCAGTACTTGGCGATTTCGCCTCTGTCATCGTGAACGGCGAACTTTACGTATACGGAGGTACAGGGATCGTCCTGATATTCGATCTCTGCCTCAGCAAGAGCCGTTTCGTCGGCAGCACACCAGTACACGGGCTTGAGTCCCTTATAGATATAACCCTTTTTGAACATATCGCCGAATACACGTACTTCTTCGGCTTCAAAGGAGGGATTCATGGTGAGATAAGGATGATCCCAGTCGGCAAGAACACCGAGGCGCTTGAAGGAGGTCATCTGAATGTCCACGAAGTCCTGTGCAAACCGGTGGCAGGCACTGCGGAAGTCGGATACAGACATCTTCTTGCGGTCGAGCTTGTTCTTTTTGATAATGGCGCTCTCGATCGGCATACCGTGGTTATCCCAGCCCGGAACGTAAGGAACGCAATAGCCGCCCATGGACTTCGACTTGTTGATGAAATCCTTGAGCACCTTATTCATGGCAGTTCCCATATGAATGTTTCCGTTGGAGAAAGGAGGTCCGTCATGAAGGATGAAAAGAGGCTTTCCCTCGTTGTTTTTCAGCATCTTGTTGTAGATGTCTTCCTTCTCCCACTTTTCGAGCGTCTTCGGCTCATTCTGCGGCAGGCTCGCCTTCATCGGGAAGTCTGTCTTGGGAAGAAGGATTGAATTTTTGAAATCCTTTGCCATTATGTTGTTCTCCTTTGCGGTAAGAATTACTTATTATTACACCGAAACAAATCGAAGGAAAGACTCCTCCGATTTGAATACGGCAAAATTATGAAAATCAGTTGTCGGAAGGATTGCCGATCTCGCCATCTGCACTTGTATCACCGACTATCTTCCTTTTGAAGGCCTCGGCGACCTTAGACTCAAACGACAATGAGGCAATGGATTCCGCATCCAGTGCCGGCATATTCTTCTGAATTTCGGTGATATGGGTCTTGTAGGCCTCAAGAAGCATTTCACGGAAGTTTCTCGATTTTTCCTCCAGTTCGACAAGCTTCTTTTTCTCATTTTCAAAAAGCTCCGAATAGGAGCCGAGGATCTCCGAACAGCTTTCCTTCATAGCTGCTTTTGCTTTTTCAGCCTTGCTTTCCGCTTCGGAAATCTTCTTTTCCGCTTCTTCATCCGCTTCACGGATGATCGTATCGGTGAGCTGCTTCAGCGTATTGAGCTCCGTTTTTGTGGCTTTGTATTTTTCAACGGCGGTGCGGAGATTTTCCTCCAGCTCTGCCGAGTGAGCGTAAAGCTCCTTGTATTCGCCGATGAGTCTTTCAATATACGAATCCACTTCGGCGGTATTATAGCCCCTGAGACCCGTCTTGAAAACGGGAGATGTGAGCTCTTCGGGTTTTATCATATCGCACTTGTCCTTTCAAAACAAACTAACTAAATGTATTTCTGAACGGTAAATCTTATTCGTCCCCGCCTGTTTGTATCACCGATTGCAGAAATTCTGAATTTCCCGAATCCACGCACGGAAATGACATCGTCTGTCTTTACTTCCCTGCTCTTTTCCGTGACCGAGCGGTAATTCAAGCAAACGTTTTCGGAAAGCAAGGCCTTTTCCGCCTTATCTCTCGATATGCCGATGACTTCGGAAAGAACACCGTCGATGCGAAGACTCGCACAGGTACAGGAAATTTCCTCAAAACGTAGATTCTGCGTCATTGCTTCGGAATACTCGAGAACGCTTACCTTTACTCCATCGTGCCCGACAAGCCGCAGTTCTTCGGCGATATACCCGGCAATCCTATCAATGACGAACACATCGGCGGAAAACCCTTTTTCGGCAACGATAATATCACCGATGACGCACCGCTCGACGCCGAGCGAAAGAAGAGAGCCGAGAAAATCTCTGTGCGTGTGCTCACGGAAACCGGAGCATTCGATCCGCAGAAGCTTTACGGGAAATTCCGGATACAGCTCCTCCGGTTTTATATCGGCATAAAAATAGTAGTCGGGGAAAAAGCCTGCCATGCGTCTTTCGGCGTCGTCAAAGCCCCCAAAAAGCACAACACGACCGGCAGCGCCGAATTTCAGCGCTGCTGTCTTTACGATCTCACATTCACGACCCGTCAGAAAATCCGTAAAGCACGGAACGTTCTTTTCATCCGCTTTCCGGATAAGATCCTCGATACGTGCCGAAAACATCTTTTCGTCGCTGTTAAGATTGAATAATTCCATCATCAATGTGTTTCCGTCATATCATATCAGAACGGACGGAAGAAAAACAAGCATCAGTTCGATTATCATATAGGCAATAAGATACGAAACGTCGATCGGAAGCGAGGACAGAAATTCGCTTTTATCGCAGAAGTACCGAACGGGCATCAGAATAAAATCTGCCGTATCCAGAACGATCGAAAACAGAAAACTGTCTTCGTCTGCGCCGAGCAATGAAAACAGTGCCGAAATAAAAAGCACGAGCTCGGCGGAAAAAAGTGCGACCTTGACGACCTTTACAATAACGAACAGTAAGTAAGACATGAAAAAGGATTATTCGTTTTCAGCAGAATCGTTATCGTTGTCTACGTCGGGCGATCCGGTAACGTCAACGTTGTGAGGAGTGGCAACGAAGGTTCTCTTGCCGACCTTTTCGATCTTGCCGTCTACGGCGTGGACAACGCCGAAAAGGAAGTCGAGAAGTCTCTTGGCGTCCTCTGTCTGGGTGGATTCAAGGTTGAGGAGAACGGTTTTTCCCTGGAGAAGAAGGTCGCCGTACTTCTTTACTTCGTCGAGGTTGTAGCCGGTGGGCTTTACAACCTTCATTTCAATGGTTGCGCTGTCGCCGCCGGAAAGCGAGGTCTGAGAATCCGACTCGACTGCGTAATCATAGGAGTTGTCGCCTTCACCGTAGTTTTCGTCAACTTCCGTGCCGACAAGGTTTTCTCTGTTTGCTTTGAAGATATCTTTGAGTGCCATTTTCTGATCCTCCGAAAAATTATTTATAAATTCTTTCTCCGAAAATTGCTCTGCCGGGACGAACGATCGTGGCGCCGCATTTAATCGCCGTTTCGTAATCGGCGCTCATCCCCATCGACAATTCCTGCATAGTATCATTATCCGATTTTTTTTGCAAAATGTCAAGTGCTAATTCCTTAACTTTTTTGAAATACGCCTCAGTTGTGTAAATTTTTTGTGAACGTCCGAAATTATCATCCGAAATCGTATCCAATCCGTCGTTTTCCGGCACCGACTGCATCGATGGATTCGGCGGAATTGTCATAAGCCCCCTGACCCGTATATTGGGAAGCGAGGCAGCATATTCGGCAAGCTCAGCGGCGTCCTCCGGGAAAATGCCGGATTTTGACTCTTCCCTGCCGATGTTTATCTCGATAAGGATATCCATGGTTTTCCCGATGGCGGCGCACCGTTTGCTGATCTCGTCGCAGAGACGCTTTGAATCGACCGACTGAATCATGGAAACTTTATCGACGATGTACTTTACTTTATTCGTCTGCAGTTTTCCGATGAAATGGATTTCAAAACGTCTGTCAAGCTTTTCGTATTTATCGAGAAGCTCCTGTACTCTGTTCTCGCCGATGGCGGTGATCCCTCTGTCAAGGAGAAGATTGACCTTCTCGGCAGGGACGGTTTTGGTCGCCGGGATGATACGCACGTCATCGGGATCTCTGCCTGCATCCAGAGCGGCTCTGCGGCATTCCGCTATCACTCTGTCAAGATTTTCAAGAAGCTTGTCTTCCATATATGTTCAAGAACCTTCTTCCGAATCAAACTGCTGTTATTTTACTCAACGTGTGAACCGTCCGTAAGCCCTTTTGCGTTGAGAATGACCGAATCGTAGAGCGAGAGAGGACGGTAATAATGGACGACCTCTTCGGTATGGGTTTTTCCGTTTTCATCGGTCTTCTCCACCGTCTCCGTACTTTTGACGAGGTTCGGATAGTTTCCTTTTTCCATATCGATGATGTAATAGTCATCAAATGAATAGACGTCTCGGATCAGCTCGAACTCGACGTCACTGCCCCGAAGGACGTATACGCCCCGCAGATCGTTTGCAAACCGAACGGCTTTCTTCGGGATTTTCAGTCCCGTGTAGCTCGAATAGATGATATTGACCTTCTGCTTCCGTTCATATTCAAAGCCCTCAGGCAAATGAATGCAGGACAGGATCACAAGAACGTCTCCCCCGTCGTTTTCCGAAATCTTGCTGTAAAGATTCATCGGAAGCACGAGTCCGTCGCTGTAGGGAAATTCCACGGAATAATCTTCGCCAACGTTCATTTTTTCCGCTTCCTTATACGGTACGAGACATGCAAGATACCACTTATACTCCAAAATGATTTTTCCGGCAGCCGAATCCGAAATGGCGGCAGGCTCGCTTGCAATCATGCTTTTGAACGAGGAAAGGGTCAGGCTGTCGATGCCTGCGGCATCGAAAATCCCCTCGTAGCCGTCGATGGCGGAGGAAAAATAGCCGGAGTCGGTGGCATAACAGACGGAGGGGGAAGAAAGTTTTGCCGAAAGGCTGTTTCGCTCGGAGATGAGAGCGTTCATACGGTCATTGTAATTCTTCTCCGGGTTGGAAATCAGCCAGCGCTTGTTCATGTCTACGAGCAGCGAGTCACGGCGGCTGACGCATCCGGAGAGATCGTTTTCCGATGCATATACCGCTGCCTCATCAAGAATCGTGCCGATCTCGGTATCAAGTTTGGAGATATCGGCGGATACGTAGTCGAGGTCGATAGAACTGTTTTCCAGCACGTCGAGTCTTGCGTCGATGCTTTTGATGGAGTTCTCTGTCTCGGTGTCGCTTTCGTTCATGAATATTTTGACAGCCGGATTCCCCTTTGAAATACGCTCGCCTTCTCCCACGCAGGCGACCTTGATGCCGGAAACGGGCGAAGTGAGGATGCGTTCCTTGCGCATGACGTATCCGTCGGTGGTGAATTTTTCATCCACCGTCACGGCAAGCGCCGTTTCGGTTTCGATGGGAGAATTCGTTATTGATGCGATCTGTTTGCAGAAATAAACAAGGAAGAGCGCAACGAGTGCAAACAGTATGATATTTTTCAGCAGTTTTTCGGGCTTTGTCAATCCTTCACGTCCTTTCTGTTATCATTGAACGGGATACTGTTACCGGACAAAAAGTCTTCAACAAGTGCAAAGGCGGTTTCCTTGATGTCGGTGCATTCATCCGGGAAGATCCATCGGATAGCGGGGTTTCGTTTGAACCAGGTCATTTGCCGCTTGGCGTACCGCCTGGACTCTCTTTTCAGCTTTTCCACACAGTCGGAAAGCTCGGCTTCACCGGCAAAATAGGGATAAAACTCTTTATAGCCAATCGCCTGCGACGCCGTAGGCGCATCCGGAAGTCCCATACCGATCAGGGTTTCGACCTCGGAAAGAAGTCCGTTCTTCATCATTTCATCGACACGAAGATCGATGCGTTCGTAAAGCTTTTCACGGTCGGCAAAGTTAAGACCGATGATCAGACTGTCGTACTCGGGACCCTTCTGCCTTGAAAGCTCGTTCCACTGGGCGAGCGTTTTTCCCGTCGCCTCATAGACCTCAAGAGCCCGGATGACCCGCTTCGGATTGTGTCGGTCCACTTTATTATCCGGATCGACTTTACAAAGCCTTTCATACAGCACGTCGACGCCGCTTTCCGCAAGAACCTTGTTCATTTCTTCCCGGAACTCCGGCAGATGATCGAACTCACCGAAGGAGATGCCACCGAGAAACGAATCCACGTAAAAGCCGGTGCCGCCGCAAAGGATCGGGAGCTTGCCTCTCGACACAATGTCGGCGGCGGCTTCTTTGCAGACACTGCAGTAGTCCGACACGGAAAAAGCCTCGGAAATATCGAGAATGTCCAGCAGATGATGCCGTATCCCGTGCTTTTCCTCTTCGTCCGGCTTTGCCGTTCCGATATTCATATGTCTGTACAGCTGCATGGAATCGGCGGAAATGATTTCTCCGTCAAAGCGCTCGGCAAGCGCTATTGAAAGAGATGTTTTTCCGGATGCGGTCGGTCCGACAACGGCGATAATTTTGTTCATACGTTTCCTTTTTTGCAAAACTATTCGTTTTTATAATCATCCACAATATTATACCACACATCAGGTGACATTTCAAGTCCGAAGTATAAAAATAATCATTTTTGAACAAAAAAGGGACGAATCCTCGCCCCTCTTTCCTGTTACTGTCTTTTTACTGCTTATTGACCCAGTCGATGGCGTGTCCCATCCAGGTCGCAACGTCCGTCACAAGCTCTCCCCCGTTGCCGTCGGGAAGCCCGAGACCGTGGTGACCGTGGGGATAGACGTGCATCTCAAAGGGGATCTTCTGCTTTACAAGCGCTTGTGCCATGACGATCGAATTCAGCACCGGCACGCCGTTATCATCTGACGTATGCCACAGAAAGGCGGGACACGTGCGATCGTCCACGTTCATCTCAGACGAATACTTCCTGTACTCATCTTCGGGCAGATCATTGCCGAGAAGGTTATGGAAGGAGCCTTTATGTCCGAAGGAGGAATAAGCGATCACGGGATAACAGAGGATCATGCCGTTCGGTTTGTTTTCTCCCTCCTTCATATCGGGAAGGGCGTCGTACAGCTCTTTTCTGTGCCAGATAGTGCCCAGCATGCTTGCCAGATGTCCGCCTGCCGAGAAGCCGAGAACATATACGTGCTCGGGATCGACGTTGTATTTCTTTGCGTTGTCCCGGATATACTTCATGGCTTTGGAGGCGTCGACAAGCGGCATCGGATACCGCATGGACGGATTTTTGGACTTTACGGAATAATTCAGAACGAAGGCATTGATGCCGCTCGCAAGAAAATTCAGAGCGATTTTCTCGCCCTCGTGATGCGCACAGACGGAATAAGCTCCGCCGGGAAGCACGAGAACGGCTCTTCTCGGAGCTATGCCGCTGACAGCAACGCCCACGTCGGTGGAGACGTAGGTCTCAAGGGTCACGCTTTCATCTTCGTCCCGCATGGGGATGATTTCATGGATCATTTTTACTCTCTCCTTTATACGATGGGTATTCTTATATTTTACTCGTTTACGTGTACTTTACAGTCTTCGGGGGCGTCGACCCTGACGGCTGTCATCCCGTCTTGCTTTTCCGCTCTTACGGAGAATGTTCTTCCGTCGGGAAGAGGATAGGTGCCTTCGGCAAAGGACAAATCCCCGAGTCTTGGCGATACGAAAATCTCTCCGGTAACGCCGCTCACGTGGATGCCGAGAACTGTTTCCAAAAGGAACGGGGCGCATCCGGAGGACCAGCCGTGGCAGAGGCTGTTGCGGAGCCCCTTATAGCATCCCGCACCGAAGGAAGCGTGGACAGACTTTTCTCCTTCTTTCGGAATCCGGTCGATGGGGCAGGAATCCTCTGCCCATGGAAGCTCGAAGGACTCCCAGAAGGTCGTCGCTCCCATTTCAAGCATCCGCCCGAAAAAGCCGCGCATAAATCCGGCGGCGTAGTCGATCCGTCCGATTCTTGAAAGCGCCTGAAGATAATACAGCGAAAGGAAAGTAGATATACCGTTATAACCATCCGAGGTAAGAACCTTTTCGGCTTCCCTGTCACTGACAAGACCTGCAAGAAGTGCAAGGCTCATGGCGGCTTTGCAGTACCCGATATCGCTTATTTTCGGTCTTATCTTTTCGGAAACGGTACTGGCATATCCGGCGCCTTCGTCCTCGCCGAGGTCTTTTAAGAGAAGCGAAGCACGGCGCATTGCCATGACCGCAAGCGCCGAAACGCCGCAGACCGCCTCCGGCGTATTCACGTGGGTGTGGTCGAGAAAATACTGAGGCAGCTTCAGGTTTCCGTTTTCATCAATTAGACCGCCGATCTGCCGTGTGAGTCCGAGAAGGTATTCCCGGTTTTCCCGTAGGAATCCGATGTGTCCGTTATAGGTATACCGGTCATAGAGGATCATGATCCACCACAGCGAATAAGAAGCAAGCTGCATCCAGCCGGGGAGCGGATAAAGGTCAAGGGCTTCCCGCAGAGTCTTTTCGATAAGATCGTCATTTCCGAAAACCGAGCGAACCGTCAGCGATTCGGTGTGAAAATCACCGACCCAGATAAGTCTGTCCCGCTTGATGCCGTCCCACAGATGATTCTGCATACAGAGGTGGCAGGTATAGGCGGAAACATCGAAGATGCGGTTCAGCACCTCGTCACTGCACCGGAATGAGCCGAGATACGGGATATCACGGAATACGAAAGCGGCAAGCACCTGCTTCAGCGTAACAAAGGTATTATCCTCGAGAAGCTCAAGGTAAACGTAGCGGAAGCCGGTCTGCCCCCATGTCTGGTCGCTCATGACCGGGAGCTTTATCGAAAACTCCCGCACGGCATGATCGTTTCCGGCGTTGTCTACGGGGACGGGCGTCAGCGCTTCGACGACCGATTCACCGAAACGGACGAGCATCTTCGGCGACGTGCCTGTGGGCTGCCTGTGAGCGAGGATGCGGATACCGCCGCAAAACTCTCTTCCGAAATCAAGAAGGACCGATGCGTGCTCTCCCCCGCTTGCATTTTGAAATAACACCGTTTCGCTCTCGTCGATGTGGATGCGGATCGATTTTCTTGCCTTCAAAAACAGCTCTTCGTTCTTTACGTGACCTTTGGTGAAAAGGATCTTTTCCGGCATTACGTAGGACAAGGTCCGTTCGTCTCTTGCAATTTCATTCTTTACGAGCATGGCTTCCTCCGAAGAGAAGAAATGAAGAAATGGAAAAACACTGCCGTCATTATAGCACTAATTTCCGGAATATGCAATAGAAGATATAAAAACTCCCGCACATTTCTGCACGGGAGTCTTCACAGATTTGAAAACGAAAATTACTTATGCAAGCTCTGCAAAGTACTTGATGGTTCTTACCATCTGGCTGGTGTAGCTGTTTTCGTTGTCGTACCAGGAAACGACCTGTACCTGATAGGTGTCGTCGTCGATCTTGGTAACCATGGTCTGGGTAGCATCAAAGAGAGAACCGTATCTCATGCCGACAACATCGGAGGAAACGATCTGTTCTTCGTTGTAACCGTAGGAAGCGGAAGCAGCAGCCTTCATGGCAGCGTTGATGGAATCCTTGGTAACGTCCTTGCCCTTAACAACTGCAACGAGGATGGTGGTGGAACCGGTGGTTACGGGAACACGCTGAGCGGAGCCGATGAGCTTGCCGTTGAGTTCGGGGATAACGAGACCGATAGCCTTTGCAGCGCCGGTGGAGTTCGGAACGATGTTGGCAGCGCCTGCACGGGCACGGCGGAGGTCGCCCTTACGCTGAGGACCGTCGAGGATCATCTGGTCGCCGGTGTAAGCATGAACGGTGGTCATGATACCGGAAACGATCGGATAGGTATCGTTCAGGGTCTTAGCCATGGGAGCGAGGCAGTTGGTGGTGCAGGAAGCAGCGGAGATGATCTTGTCTTTCTTGGTAAGGGTGTTCTCGTTTACGGAGAATACGATGGTCTTGAGATCGTTGCCGGCGGGAGCGGAGATAACTACCTTCTTAGCGCCTGCGTCGATGTGAGCCTGAGACTTTTCCTTGGAGGTGTAGAAACCGGTGCATTCGAGAACGACGTCAACGTCGAGCTTGCCCCAGGGGCAGTCAGCTGCGTTCTTTTCTGCGTAGATCTTGATTTCCTTACCGTCAACGATGATGGAATCCTCGGTGGATTCTACGGTGTGAAGGTTTTCACCGATCTTTCCAAGGTAGGAACCCTGAGCGGTATCGTACTTGAGAAGATGAGCGAGCATAGCGGGAGAGGTAAGGTCATTGATGGCAACGATCTCGTAGCCCTCAGCGTCAAACATCTGACGGAAAGCGAGACGACCGATACGGCCAAAGCCGTTGATGGCAACTTTTACTGACATGGTAATGTCCTCCTAAAAATAAAAATTTCAAGTGATATTGTAATACAAACAGGGGAAAAATGCAAGAGCCTTTGCTAAAATTTTCACATTGTTAATAAATTATCACATTGGTATAATTCCCCGAAATTACACAAGGTATTCTTGTGAAAATGTACAAATCCCGAGGCTTGTTCATGCTTGCCGGCCGGGTGGGCAGAGCCCTTCACCGACGGAAGGCAGAAGGGATTACTTGGTACCGAAAATTCTGTCGCCGGCGTCACCGAGACCGGGAACGATATAAGCGTTCTCGTTGAGTCTTTCGTCTACGTGACCGCAGTAGAGCTGTACGTCGGGGTATGTCTCGTGCAGGCGCTTTACACCTTCAGGAGCCGCAAGGATCGACATGAACTTGATATTGGTGCAGCCTTTTTCCTTCAGGAACTTCACGGCAGCAACGGCGGAGCCGCCGGTCGCCAGCATCGGGTCAAGAACGATGACGAGACGCTCACCGATGTCCTTGGGAAGCTTGCAGTAGTATTCATGGGGTTCGTGGGTCTCTTTGTCTCTGTAAAGACCGATATGTCCTACCTTGGCGGAAGGAACGAGAGCAAGAAGACCGTCGACCATACCGAGACCGGCACGGAGAATCGGAACGATGGCGAGCTTCTTTCCGGCTACGACGGGAGATTTTGTCATCGTGATGGGGGTCTTTACGTCTACATACTGAAGAGGAAGATCGCGGAGCGCTTCATAGCCCATCAGGGTGGCGATCTCTTCAATGAGGTTACGGAACTGATTCGTTCCGGTCTTTTCGTCACGGAGAATGGTGATCTTGTGCTTGATAAGGGGATGATCAAAGACAGTTACATTCGGATAGGTTGTCATGGCTGTTTTCCTTTCAATCCTTCTTATAGTTTCCTATAGTTTTCCGTTTTCGGCAAAATAAAAGCCGATAAACTCACCGAAAAGAGAAATTTATCGACCGATACCGAAAATCAAGTGAAAAATACCGTATGACAAAGGATTCGTTCGGATGCTTCTATTTGTCATAACACGTACCTCCACTCTTTTATCTTCTAAATTATACATCATTGCAGATGGCTTTTCAAGAACAAATAGTGAATAAATAGCAAAATTAAATAATACGGTGGAGATCGTTGTCAAAACGGTTCGAAAGACGTCGGAATGCTATATATGCACGGCGAGTAAGGAAACGCCTGCAATCGAGACGCATTTTCCCGATTGTTTACATTTTGTTCACTCGAACGATGAGACGGGATGGTAAAATCTCGTTGTATCCGAGATACTGAATCAAATGCGTATATCAAAAAAAGGAGACAGGAATTATGAGAAAAATTGCGCTGCAGCTGTATTCCCTGAAGACGACGTCCAATATGCAGGGACTTCGTGCGACGATCGCCAAAGCGGCGGATTACGGCTATGAGGGCGTAGAGCTCGCCGGTTATTTTGACATGACCGTGCCCGAAATCAAAGAAGAACTGAAAAAGTACGGTCTTTTGTGTGCCGGTGCCCACATCGACTATAAGAGAATCCTCGGTGAGACCGAGACGGTCATCGCCGAAATGAAAGAGCTGGGTGCTTTCAGTCTCTGCGTACCTCATGCAAAATTCGATACGATGGAAGAATGGAAGGATTTTGCCGCAAGGCTGGATGAAGCGGGCAAAAAGATCCGTGCGGCGGGTATCCTTTTCGGCTACCACAACCATGCTCTCGAATATGATAAGTTCGGTGATGAGCGCATTATCGATGCGATCCTCGGCACGGCAAAGCCGGAGAATCTTTTCTTTGAGTTTGACACAAGACACGTTGCTAAGATCGGGATCGATCCCGTTGCGGAGGCTGTCAGGTATTCCGGACGGATCCCCGTGCTTCATGCAAGAGATACCGACATGGAGCACGACACGGCTATCGGCGCCGGCGTGGTGGATTTTAAGGGCGTGGTAGAAGCAGCGCCCGAAATCGAGTGGTTCGTCGTTGAAAACGAAAACTTCGACACCGGAGAACAGCAGCTTCGGGACAGCGTAACGTTCCTTAAACAGTTCAGATAAATTCAGACAATAAAGAAAGCAGGAGAAATAGATGGAAATCAAAGTAAACTATAAGGTCGAAAACAAGATCAAGTCCCCTGCCCTCGGCAATACCCGTTTTCTCGGTGAGATCGGCAAACGCATCGACACCTTCTGCCGGGAAAGAGTTACGGGAAAAGACGCACGGGAGCTGATCAATAAAGAAGCGGAAAAAGCCTTCGAGGAGAAAATCGACGACCAATTCTCCTACGGTCTATGGCGAAGCGAATTCTGGGGAAAACTGTTCGTCAGCGCCGCAAGAGTCTGCCGCATGAACGGCGACGAAGAATTCAGGGAGTACATAAGGAGCGCCGCTTACAGTCTTCTGAAGTATCAGCGTGAGGACGGTTATCTCAACACCTACAAGAACAGCCGCAACGTATTCAAGGCGGACCCGAAGGTAACGATCCATGAGATCGGATGGCCCTGCACCTTCAACTGGAACATATGGGGCAGAAAGTATACGCTTTGGGCGCTTCTCGAGTGCGCAACGCTTCTCGATGATGAAAAAATCCTTGGCGCTGCCGACAGAATGGCTTCTCAGCTTATAGGCGAGGTAAAGGACCTCGGGGTCCGTCTGAAGGACACCGGCGTTCTGCAGGGACTTCCCTCCTGCTCTATCCTGAAGCCCTTGCTTCTTCTTTACCGACTTACTGCCAAGAAAGAATATCTTGATTTCTGCCTCGATATCGCCAAGGAATGGGAGCGGGAGGATAACGAATGTCCGAACCTTCTCACAAGTCCTCTCTCCGGCAAAGCGCCCTCCGAATGGTTCGATATTGCCGAAAAGGACGGCACCGAGTGGCATGCGAAGGCATACGAGATGATGTCCTGCTACGACGGGCTCTGTGAGCTGTACAGAATCACCGGCGAGGAAAAATACGTCAACTGCGTAAAGGCTCTCTATGAGGTCCTAATAAAATATGAATCCAATATTCTCGGAAGCGTCGGCTACTGCGAGTGGTTCAACCATGCGTCGGACTATCCGGATTCGGCAACCGAGATCTGCGACGTCATTCACTGGATGCGTATTTGCTATGAGCTCTTCTCTCTTACCGGAGAAGTAAAGTATATGCATTCTTTTGAAAGAGCCTACGTCAACGCCTTATTTGCGGGTGTATATGAAGACGGAAAGTCCGGTGCATTCTTCGTAAGAAGCTCCGGACGGCATCTGACCGGAAAGCCTCAGTGCGAAACGACCTATCAGCACTGCTGCGTCAACAACGTGCCGAGAGGTTTTGCCAACGCCGCCGAGGCAGCCGTCATGTTCTCGGATGACAAGATATACGTCAATATGTTCGTACCCGCAAAATGTCAAAGCGGCAAGGTGTGCCTTGAAATCGGAAACGGCTACTTTACAAGCGGCGTCGTGGATGTCTCATACAGCGGCGTCGTACCCGGCACAAAGCTCATGATCCGCATTCCCGAGTGGAGCAGAAATACAGTTCTTTCTCATAATGGAGCAAATATCAGTGCTTCTTGCGGTGAATATGCGGAGATCAAGGTATCCGACAAAAGCGGAAAGATCACCGTAAGCTTCGACATGACGCCCGAAGTCCTGCATTATGCCGGAAGCGTCGAAAACCGGTTCGACGCACTTCCCTACGAGGATTATCACATCCGCCGCTGGTGCGACGAGCACGGCGGTGCCGCAAACCGGACGCTTATGCTGAAAAATCCGAAGAGCACCGTCAGGAGAGGCGCTCTGATCCTTGCCCGGACGAAAAAACTCGGTGCAGCAAAAGAGGAGATGTTCTCGGAAAATACGGTATTCGGCAAAAATTGCACCTGCACGGCAACGGCTGCCGAGGCGGATGGCTTCCTTGCAAAGGTACACCTCAGCGTCGTGGCGGACGGAGAAGAACATACCTACGAAATGTGCGATTACGCTTCCTGTGCAAACCTTGATTCGGAAGACGTGTATTTCTTCAGCGTATTTATCTGACTATCTGATAAGATGTTTCAATACAAAACAACTGCCGTTTGGTTTTCAGACGGCAGTTGTTTTGCGTATTAGCGTTATTACGTTATTATTCGAGAAGGAGCTTTGCAAGCTCAGACGGTGACTCGCATACGGCAAAAGCACCGGCTCCGAGAAGCTCTTCTTTCGTTCCGTATCCGTAGAGAACCCCGACGGTGGGGATCCCGAACGCCGCTGCTCCTTCCACGTCGTGGAAACGGTCGCCGACCATGACGCATTCCGAAACGTCGGTGATACCGCACTCGGAAAGGCAGTAAGAGAGGACTTCATCCTTTTTCATCCTCGTCTTTTCATCCATGCAGGCGCCGCCGACGAAGGTGAAATATTCAGAAAAGCCGTACCGCTCGATGATCTGTCTTGCGAACGGCTCCGGTTTGGAGGTTGCAAGGATGAGCTTCTTTCCGGCGTCGTACAGAGCCTTCAGCATTTCTTCCGTCCCTTCATACGGGGCGTTTTCAAAGATGCCTTTTGCCTTGAACCTTTCACGGAAATAGCCGATGGCGATATCGGCGTCTTCTGCCGAAAGCCCGAATTTTTCCCGGAAGGTGTCAAAGAGAGGAGGCCCGACGAAATAGCCGAGATCTTCTGCTTTTTCGTGAAAACCGAATTTTTCAAGGGCATAAGCGACCGACGCTGTAATGCCCGGTGCGGAATCCGAAAGAGTGCCGTCTAAATCAAAAAGTATATACTCCTTGCGCATTTTATCCTCCGATAGGTCGTCGTTGAACGGGAACAACCTGATTATACAGCAAATTCCGCCGCAGTACAAGGAAAAATTGTAAAATAATCATTTAATTTACATATTTTGATTGACATTTCTTCCAATGGGTAATATAATATATTATGTATGCACTGATGTATCTTCATTCTATTGGAGGAACCGTTCTTGACTATCGAATTCAAAAACGAAAAACTGGATCTGAACGTTTTCGATGAAGGCGAAGGCGACGCCGTTCTGCTTCTGCACGGTTGGGGAACGAATATGGACGTTTACCGGAACACGCTGAAGCTTCTGACCCCGCATAAGCGGGTGATCAGCTACGACATCCCGGGCTTCGGTAAAAGCTCGGAACCGTCGTTCCCGTTTTCCACCGATGATTATGCCGACCTTGCCATCCTTGTCCTTGAAACGCTCGGCATCGGAAAATGCAGTCTTATGGGGCATTCCCACGGCGGGCGCACGATCCTGAATATCGCTTCAAGAGATGACCTTCCCTTTGAAATTGAGAAAATCATTCTCATCGACTCCGCCGGGATCGTACCGCAGAAGTCCGGCGCCTTCAAGCTGAAGCAGTCGGTCTATAAGTTCGGTAAATCCGTTCTCGATTTTGCTCCCGTGAAAAAGCTGTTTCCGGATCTCGCCGATAAGGCAAAGGAAAAACTCGGGTCTGCCGATTATAAAAACGCCACACCGCTTCTCCGTGAAAGCCTTGTCAAGATCGTCAACGACGATTACCGGGACAGAATAGAGAAAATTACGGCTCCTACCCTGCTCTTCTGGGGTACGGCGGACACGGCAACGCCGATAAGCGATGCGTACCTCATGCGGGAAAAAATCAAAAACTGCGGTCTTGTGGAGCTTCCCGGCGCCGGGCATTATTCCTTTCTTGAAGCGCCGGAGATTTTCAGAAAAGTTCTGTATTCCTTCTTTGAAATAGCAGAATAGATTCGCAAAAGACGAAAGGATCAATATGTTTCTCACCATTCTTTTCATTGTCACTGCCGAGCTCGGATGTGCCGCCGCTTTCCGGTATTATATGCATATGTTCCAGCTCAATTCCTATAACTTCACCGAGCACACCGAGTGGATGAAGCAGAACGTGAAGAACGGCTTTATCCTCAGAGCCTATCCGGCGCTCGTAAGCCTTGCGGCATCCTTCTTCGGAAATGCAGGACTCATCATAGGCTGTGCGGCGAATATCCTGTTTATCATCAATTATTGCACCCGGAAGCACAAAGCGAAAAAGCCCCTCGTGTTTACGGCAAGAGTCAAGAGGATGACGGTCACGGCGGTCCTTCTGAACGTCCTTCTCTGCCTTCTTGTAAGACGTCCGTTTATATTCCCGGTCGTTATGCTGCTTGTCAATTTTATCATCATGCTTGCAAATTTCCTCAACAAGCCCATTGAAAAAGCCGTTGCAAACCACTATATCGGCGAGGCGAAGAGGAAAATCGATGCCATGCCGGATCTTATCGTCATCGGCATCACCGGAAGCTACGGCAAGACCAGCACGAAATACTACCTGCAGAAAATACTCTCTGCAAAATACAACGTCCTTATGACCCCGGAAAGCTACAACACGACCATGGGCGTTGTCAAAACGGTGCGTGAATACCTTGACCTGACCCACGAGATCTTTATCTGTGAAATGGGCGCCAAGAACGTGGGCGAGATCAAAGAGATCTGCGATATCGTGCATCCGAAGTACGGTATCATCACTTCGATCGGTCCTCAGCATCTCGAGACCTTCAGGAGCATCGAAAACATCATCAAAACAAAATTCGAGCTCTGCGACGCTCTGCCGGAGGACGGCGTGATCTTCCTGAACGGCGATAACCAGTACATCGCCGGGCATAAGCCTTCAAGGAAAGCCGTCTATTACGGATATGACGACAAAAATCTTGAGCAGTTCTTTGCGGAGAATATAAAGCTCAATGAAATCGGCACCTCCTTTGACGTAGACACCGACAAAGGCATGGCACACTTTGAAACGAGCCTTCTCGGCAAACACAATATCGAGAACGTGCTCGGCTGTATCGCCGTCGGCAGTTTTTTCGGACTTTCCAAGGAACAGATGCAGCTGCCCGTCAAGCGCCTTGAAAGTGCTCCTCACCGCCTGCAGCTTCGTCCCGGCGGCGAGTTCAATATCATTGACGATGCATTCAACTCCAACCCGACAAGCTCCAAAGCGGCGCTGGACGTGCTTTCCAACTTCGGCGGCGTTCGGATCATGATCACGCCCGGTCTTGTCGAACTTGGCGAGGAAAGCAAAAAGTATAATTTCGAGTTTGGAAAATACGCTGCCGATAAGTGCGATTACGTCTATCTTGTCGGTGAACGGATCACAAAGGACATAAAAGAAGGGCTTCTCTACGGCGGCATGGCGGAAGATAAGATACGCACCTTTGAAACAGTAAACGATGCCATCGCTTTTGCAAGAGGTACCGAACCCGGAAATAAGAAGTTCGTGCTTCTCGAAAACGATCTGCCGGACAATTATTGAGGCAGCGATTCTTTCTTAAATACTATCTTTCACAGAAAGGTCTTGACATAATGAATCTTAAAACAAAAGTCGGAGTCTTCTTCGGTGGCCGTTCCACCGAGCACGAGATCTCCATCATTTCCGCCATGCAGGCGATCGCAGCATTCGATACCGAGAAGTTCGATGTGATCCCGATCTACATCACCAAGGACTGCAGGATGTACACCGGCTTTGAGGCGGGCTTTATCGAAAATTACCGTGACATTCCCCTTCTTCTTTCAAGGCTCAACCGCATCACCCTTGAAGGAAAGAACGGAAAGCTGCAGCTTGTGAAATACACCGAAGGAAAGCTCGGCTTCTTCTCGAGAGGCGCCATCCTCGATACCATCGACGTGGCATTCCCCGTGGTTCACGGAACGAACGTAGAGGACGGAACGCTGCAGGGTTATTTCCAGATCTTCGGTGTGCCTTACGCAGGATGCGACGTGACCTCCTCCGCTCTCGGCATGGATAAATTCGCCTTCAAAGCGGTGCTTAAGGAATGCGGACTTCCCGTTCTCGACTGCGTGCGGGTCAAAGACAGCGACTATGCGCTCCACAGTGAAGACATCCTTGCAAAAATCGAAGGAAAGACGAGATATCCCGTTATCGTAAAGCCCGTCAACCTCGGTTCCAGCATCGGTATCAAGAAGGCGTCGGACGGTACCGAGCTGAAGGAAGCGCTTGAATATGCTTTCGGCTTTGCGAATCTCGTGCTGGTGGAGAACGCCGTTGAGAATCTTCGGGAGATCAACTGCTCGGTGCTCGGTGATAAGAACGAATGCGAAGCCTCCGTCTGCGAGGAACCGCTGAATGCCACCGATATCCTCACCTTTGAAGACAAGTATATGTCCGGCTCCTCCAAAGGCGGCGTCAAGGGCTCGAAGGGCACCAGCGCCGGCATGGCGGATACCAAGCGTAAATGTCCCGCCGATATTCCGGACGAACTGCGGGATAAAATCCGGGAACTTGCCAAGGAAACCTTCAAGGCTATCGGCTGCTCCGGCGTTTCGAGAATCGACTTTCTGATGGACGACAAGACAAAGGAAGTATGGGTCAACGAGATCAATACCATCCCCGGCTCCCTTTCCTTCTACCTCTGGAAGGAAAGCGGCGTCGGGTTTGCACAGCTTCTTGAACGCTGTGTGCGTATCGCCGTAAAGCGTGCGAACGATGAGAAGAATCTGACCTTCTCCTTCGATACCAACATCCTGCAGGGCTTCGGCGGCGGCTTCAAGGGTGCCAAAGGCGCAAAGGGCTCTAAGTTCTGATTTTCGAATTTACATTTTCGAGCCGTCGCATTCACATTTTATTATTGCGAAATACAGAAAGCAAGAATATAATATTCCCGTAAAAACAGATCATATATACGCACAAAGAAAGGACGTACCATCATGAAAATTCTCGTTACCGGCGGTACCGGATATATCGGTTCCCATACCTGCGTTGAGCTTATCAAGGCAGGACACGACGTCGTCATCATCGACAATCTTTCCAACTCCAAGATCGAAGTTCTCGATTACATCAAGAAGATCACCGGCTATGCCTGCAAGTTCTATGAATGCGACATTCTCGACAGAGAAGGTCTTCGCAAGGTGTTCTCGGAAAACAAGATCGACGCCGTGATCCATTTTGCCGGACTCAAGGCGGTCGGCGAGTCCTGCGCAAAGCCTCTTCTCTACTATCGCAACAACATCAGCGGTACCGTGATCCTTCTGGAGGTTATGGCTGAATTCGGCGTCAAGAACATCGTCTTCTCTTCTTCCGCAACGGTATACGGTGTTCCGAAGGAAGTACCGCTCAAGGAAGATTTTCCGCTTTCCACCACCAACCCCTACGGTTCCACAAAACTCATGATCGAGGGTATCCTCACCGACCTTTATAAGGCAGATAACGAGTGGAACATCACTATCCTCCGTTACTTCAACCCCATCGGCGCTCACGACAGCGGTCTTATCGGCGAAGATCCCAACGGTATCCCGAATAACCTGATGCCTTATATTACCAAGGTCGCATCGAAGCAGCTTCCCAAGCTCGGCGTATTCGGCAATGATTACCCCACCCATGACGGCACCGGCGTTCGTGACTACATTCATGTTGTAGATCTTGCGGACGGTCACGTAAAAGCCATAGATCATATGAACGGTCTCCGGATATTCAACCTCGGTACCGGCGTCGGTTACAGCGTTCTCGATATCGTGAATGCATTCATCAAGGTCAACGGCGTTGATGTTCCTTACGAAATCAAGGAAAGACGCCCCGGCGACATTGCCGAAAACTATGCCGATGCGACAAGAGCAAAAGAGGTCCTCGGCTGGACGGCAAAGTACGGCATTGAAGATATGTGCCGTTCCTCCTGGAACTTCACCCTCAAGGCACTTGAAAGAAAAGCAAAGTAAGTCCTGAACGAAAAAGAACTCCGCAGAGAACAAATACTCTGCGGAGTGTTTTTTTTATTGACGTGACGCCTTCCGTCATTACGGAAAAGAGAATTATTTGTTTTCGACGGGCACGCACTTCGAGCAGAGAACCCGGACAAAGGGAATGAACCAGCCGCCCATAGCGTTGCCGAGGGTCATGATGCCCATGTAACCGAGCGCCTTCAGACTCCATACACCGGCTACCGAGAAGTAGTACATATTGGCAACACAGTGTTCAAAGCCGGAAAGGATGAATACCATAACGGGAAGGAAGATGGCGAGATGCTGCTGAATTGAGCTCTTGCCGTTCTTGTAGTTGTCGGCGGCAAGAAACATAAGCACACCGCAGAAGAAGGCGAGAATAAGGATGCTGAGAAGATCATCGTTGAACT
Organism: Eubacteriales bacterium; assembly: GCA_045600125.1. GTDB lineage: Bacteria > Bacillota > Clostridia > Oscillospirales > CAG-382 > SIG622. Next base: position 109,397 of record JAZRXH010000120.1, read on the forward strand.
TGGTTTCGCAAAGTCCCGCAGCGGCAGTGCTGAGCTTTTCCCCTGCCCTTGTGAGTCTTTCCACAGCGCCTACGAAATATGTACCGATCAGGTTTCCGAGCCAGATGAATACGAGGTCAACGATGAAAATCGGCTTTGACGTTACAAGATACCCGATTTTTCCGGTGAAGAGATTGAAGGAGCAGGAGAAAATGATGAAGAGACCGATGGCAAACAGAGCGGAGCCCGCTACTTTGTTGTCGATGGAGAGATAGACGGTGCCGCCGATACCGATGGCAACGCCTGCGAGGATGGCTTTGAGAAGAACGTCAAGATACTTTTTCATAATAATTTCCTTTCATTATGCAGCGCAGTTTTTGCTTATTTTCTGATGTTATTTGAAAGATTCACAAGGTTTCCCGTCACAATGTCGCCGACACCGTTATAGATATAATCCGGTCTGTACGGGAACTTCGTTAGATCCTCGACAGTGGTGCATCCCGAAAGGACAAGCACCGATTCGATGTCGGACTCGACGCCCGCAATGATATCGGTATCCATCCGGTCACCGACGATGACGGCGTCATCCGGTGAAACGCCGAGAAGCTTGATCGCCGTACGCATCATGAGCGGATTCGGCTTGCCGAGGAAATAAGCCTTCTGTCCCGTTGTCATTTCAATGGGCGCAAGAAGCGATCCGCAGGCGGAGATGATGCCGTTTTCAGAGGGCATCGAGATGTCCGGGTTCGTGCCGATCAGCTTTGCACCGGCAAATACGAAACGCACGGCACGCTTGATGCTTTCGTAATTATAATTCCTTGTATCGCCGATAACGACGTAATCGGGATTGACGTCGTTCATGGTGATGCCCGCCATATAAAGGGCGTTCATAAGACCCGGCTCACCGATGACATAGGCAGTACAGTTCGGTTTCTGCTTTGCGAGGAAGTGCGCCGTAGCAAGGGCGCTGGTATAAAAATGGTCTTCCGTAACGTCAAGCCCCATACGGCCAAGCTTCTGCCTCAGCTCCAGGGGAGCCCGTTCGCTGGAATTTGTCAGAAATAGAAAGCGCTTGTCTTCCTTCTGAAGAAAATCAACGAATTCCCGAACGCCGGGAAGAAGGGTGTTTCCGTGATAGATGACACCGTCCATATCACAGATAAAGCCTTTTTTGCTTTCTATGTCCAAGGGAATATTCTTCATTCGTCAGATCCTTTCGTGTTTTTTTGTCATTATTTTTGTTATTATTGTACTTCGCCCTGCGGTATTCCTTCCCGCAGATAAGTCGCCTCGAAGTCGGCGATATGGAGCTTTACGGCAAGAGGACACATTTCATAGGCATTGCTGATGGTGTAGCTTCCTGCCTTTGCCGAATCGTCAAAGCCGCCCATGTGCCAACGGATGGCGATGGCCTCATCGACCTTCAGACGCATGAATCTTTCAATAAGAAAGACCGATTTCTCCCCGTGTCCGAAGGGAAATTTGTCTTCGATCTGGTAATATGGGACCTTTTCCCACTGACCGGTCTTATCATTCTTGGCGTTCCGGTAGCTTACCTTATAAAACTCCGCCTTGCAAAGATCGTGCAGAAGAGCGGTAATGGCAACCGTCTCGGCGCTGTATTCGCTGCCGTATTTTTCATTCAGGCAATCGTATACGTTGAGGCTGTGCTCGCAGAGTCCGCCTTCCTCGCAAAGATGGAACTTGGTGCTGGCGGGAGCGGTAAAGAAATCCGTTCTTTCGAGCCATGCAAGAAGCTCGGCGGCGCCTTCTCGCTTGATGTTCTCCTTGTAAACCGAAATAAAACGCTCTTTGTTCGTCATAATGTTTCCTCATTTCACTCTGTATGCTTACAGTATACCATTAAATCCTTATAAAATCAATATATATGCCATAAAAAGATAAAATTGTACCAATCTGTCAAATATGGGGGAAATCGAAGGCATTCGCTGTTGATTTTTCATCAATATCCGGGTGCTTCGGATATTTATCTCTGCTTTTGGCTGTTACGGAAGCGGCTTCTGTATTCCCTCGGGGAAAGACCGGCGTATTTTTTGAATACGTTCGAAAAGTAGTTGGAGTCGTCAAAGCCGGCGCCGAAGGCAATCTCGCCGATCCGCATGTCCGACGAGCAAAGCATCCTTGCGGCGTATTCGCACCGTTTGTTGTTGATATACTCACAGAGTCCGAAGCCGCTTTTTGCTTTGAATAAATGGCTGATATGCGATTTTGAGCAGTGACAGAGCTCTGTCAGCTCCGACAGAGTTATATTGCTTTGGTAATTCTTATTGATGTACGTGATGATATGTCCGTATATGTAATTGTCTCCATCGGATCCTCCTGCACAGAGCTGCTCGCCGAACAGTGTATAGATGTAGGAAAGCATCATGCACAGCGGTTCGATAAGCGTCCGGACGCTCTCGAAGGACGGCTTCTCGTGCCGCAGTTCTTTTTCGTATACTGCCAAAAGACTCGATTTTTCAAAGCCGTAAAGACTGCAGGCATCGGCTATGCGCTTCTCTGCTGATTTTCGGTCGGTCCCGTAGCCGCTGACCGAAACGAAGCCGAGAAGTTCGTCTGCCGTTTTTATGGGAAAGACGAATTCTTCAACGCCCATAAAGCATATGCCGTAGACGGCGCCGTCCTTTTTGACCTTGCGGCAAACCTTTGTCTGGTCGAAAATGCACCGATCCCATACTTCCCTGCTCCGCTTCACATACAGACAGTAACCGTTTGTGTGAATGTTATATGGCAGATAAGAAAGCAGGACGTCGCCGATAAAGCCCTTGCCGCCGTCGTGAACGGTGACCATAAGTCCGCGGTCTTTCTTCAAAAACTCGATGTAAGCGGCAATTTTCCTCAGTTCTTCTTCCATGTCGGGTTTCACGCTCCGTGTATTTTTGTTTCTTTGCACAAATTTATAGGTTTTCGGCTTGCAGTTCAAGGAATTCTTTCACGCTATATTATACAATACCCTTGTAAGATAGTCAATACACTTTTTATGTTGAAGGAGAGATACGATGAATTTCTATAAAGAAAGTGCAAGGGATATCCCGGTTCTCTATGAAACGGACGTTCTTGTGTGCGGTTCGGGCCCTGCCGGGATCGCAGCGGCTCTGGCGAGCAGCCGGGCGGGAGCCAAAACGCTTCTGATCGAATCGCAGGGCAATGTTGGCGGTATTTCCACCACGGGGCTTATGAGTCATTGGACGGGCACCTCCGGCTCTCCTCTCTATAAAGAAATTCTTATGCGCAGCTCCTGTCTCAACGAAGGCGGGCTGTGCGGAAAACCGACGGTCAATATTGACCCGGAGAAGCTGAAGACCCTTTATCTCGATATGCTTTACGAAGCCGGTGTAACGGTGCTTCTGTATACCTTTGTCAGTGAAACGATAGTCGGGAACGGAAAGGTATGCGGCGTTGTCGTTGAGAATAAAACGGGGCGGAGCGCCATAAAAGCCAAGGTCACGGTGGATGCGACGGGTGACGGCGACGTTGCCTATAGGGCTGGGGCGGAATTTATCCTCGGTAGAGAGGACGACAACCGGATGCAGCCCTGTACCATCATGTTCAAGGTAGCGGGAGTCGACTACGACCGTGCCGTCTTCCCCGGTTCTTTTGAAACGCTTGTGGAAACCGAAAAAGGAGAGCTGCAGGCACTGGGTAAGAGCATCATCGGACATCCGGCGGGACACGTTCTTCTTTACCGGAGCACCCTTCCCGGCATCGTTACCTGCAACATGACCAACTGCACCGATATTGACGGTACGAAAGCCGAGGATCTGACAAGGGGCACTTATATCTGTCGCAAGCAGATGGAAAAAATCGTAAAGTTCCTACGTGAGTATGCGCCGGGATACGAAAAGTGCTATGCCATTTCCTCCGCATCGCTCCTCGGCATCCGGGAGACCCGTCACTTCAAGGGTGTTTATACTCTTACGGAGGAAGATATTCTTTCCTCGAAGGTATTTGAGGACTGGATCGTCCGAGGCGCCAAGTTCAATTTCGATATACATAACCTCGACGGAGCGGGACTTGACAAAAACGGAGCACAGAAGTATTTCCCGAATATAGACGGCTACACGATCCCCTATCGTTGTATCGTTCCGGAAAAAACGGACGGCCTTCTTCTTGCGGGGCGCTGCATTTCCGGAACGCATAAGGCGCATTCCAACTACCGTGTCATGCCGATTTGCGTCGGGCTCGGTGAGGGCGCCGGTTACGCCGCCGCTATTGCCGTAAAAGAGAATATCAAAGTGCGGGACGTCTTAGCAAAAGACATTCAGCATTATATTCTGGAATCGGAGAATAAGATATAAATCAATTTGATTCAGAGGTGCTTTTATGCGAATGACAGAACATAAAACGGATTTCTGCGTTGTCGGCGGAGGCATAGCAGGTCTTTGTGCTGCCGTTTCCGCCGCACGGCACGGAGCAAAGGTCGTTCTCATGCAGGACAGACCGATGCTTGGCGGCAATGCTTCCTCCGAAATCCGTATGTGGATGGGCGGTGCAAAGGGTAAGGACACAAGGGAAACCGGACTTATCGAGGAAATGTTTCTCGAAAACTACTACCGAAACACAAGCCTTTCCTTCAGTGTGTGGGATTCGGTGCTGTACGGACTCGCCAAAGGCGAGCCGAATATCACTCTGCTTCTGAACTGCTCCTGCAACGATGCCAAAACCGAAAACGGGCGGATTCTTTCCGTCAAGGGCTGGCAGGGCACCAGCGAAACGTGGCATACGGTGTATGCCGACTATTTTGCCGACTGCTCGGGCGATTCCATTCTCGCTCCTCTTACCGGTGCCCACTACCGGGTCGGAAGAGAAGCGAAAGCCGAATACGGGGAAACGATCCCTCCGGATACGGCTGACTCGAAAACGATGGGTATGAGCATTCTGTTCCAGCTTCGGGAAAAAACGGAAAAGACCGAGTTCATACCGCCGGAATGGGCATATGTTTACGAGGATGATAAGGCACTGAACGAAAGACCCCATTATGTCGATGAAAACTGCAATTTCTGGTGGATGGAGCTCGGCGGGATGCAGGATTCCATCCATGATACCGATTCTTTGACCGATGAGCTGATGAAGATCGCCTACGGCGTATGGGATCATGTGAAGAACCGGGGCGATCACGGAGCGGACAACTGGGATCTTGATTGGGTCGGTGCCTTCCCCGGTAAGCGGGAAAGCAGACGCTATAAAGGCGCTTACACGGTCTGCCAGTCGGACGTGGAAGCCGGCGGAAAGTTTGACGATGCCGTGGCGTACGCCGGCTGGAGCATGGATGACCATTTTCCGGAAGGCTTTTATTACGAGGGCGGTCATCCTACGATTTATCACCACGCCCCCTCCCCCTGGTGCCTTCCCTTCCGTGCCATGTACTCGGAAAATATCGAAAACCTGCTGTTTGCCGGACGCAACATCAGCGTGACCCACGCTGCCCTCAGCTCCTGCCGTGTCATGGCGAGCTGCGGCACCATCGGTCAGGCGGTCGGTACGGCGGTCGGTCTTGCCGTGACGGAAAAGACAGACGTAAGGAAACTGGATACGGAAAAGCTGCAGCAGGCGCTTCTTTACGATGACAGCTACATTCCCGGCGTGAAGCGCAAGGTTTCGGAGCTTACAAAGAGGGCAAAGGTCGAGAACAGATTCGAGGTCCTTCGCAACGGCGCCGACAGAGCCATGGGAGATGAACTGAACGGTGTAAGTCTGAACCTTGGCGAAAACATCGAATTTTCGTTTGACGAGGCAGAAACGATCAAAGAGATGCGTATCGTATTCGATTCCGACCTCAACCGCCCGAAATACAATATGCCCTGCAATTTCAAGCTCCACGAAACCAATTACAAGGTCCCGAAGACTCTTGTGAAAGCCTTTCGTGTGATTGGCTATGGTGAAGACGGCAGTGAGCATGTGATCTGTCAAACGGCAGCGAACCGTAAGCGTCTGGTACTGATCCCGGTGGACGGTAAATATAATAAAATCAAACTGCATATCGAAGATTCCTACGGAAATAAGACCGTTACGGTTTTCTCCGTGGATTTCAACTGAGAAATAAATCTCGGGCCCCGCAGAGAAGCGGGACCCGAGAAATTATTTATTCGATTTTAGAACCGAACGAAATCATTCCAGTTCGAGAAGACCGTAACCGCTGTCAAGACGCTTGTAAACGATGTTCGTCTTGCCGTCTGCGGCATTCCTGAAAACGAAGAAGTCGTGGGAGGTGAGGTTCATCTGCAGAACAGCCTCCTCGATGGACATGGGATAAAGCTCGATCTTCTTGTTTCTTGTGATCACGATCTCTTCCTCTTCCACGTCACCGATATCCTCGGAAGGCGCTTCGGCAAAAGCGTTGTCACGGAGTCTCTTTTCGAGCTTTGTCTTGTTCTTGCGGATCTGTCTTTCGATGATGGACACTACCTTGTCAATGGCGATGAAAACGTCGTTCTCAAAGGCTTCGGCACGGTAGGTCAGGCTCTTATAGAATATGGTCACCTCTACGTTGTCCCTGCCTCTTTTGGAGGAGAGCGTAACGTTTGCGCAAGTGTCCTCGGAGAAGAACTTATCGAGCTTTGCGAGCTTCTTGTCGAGTCTTGCACGGACATCATCGGTGATCTCAAAATTCTTTCTTGCAACGATGTTGGACTTCATATAAAAGCCTCCTTATTTGTTTCAGCACGGGTACTTTCTGAAGATTACCCTTACTGTGGTTATATTATACCACAGCTTTTGCGATTTGTAAAGAGGTTTTAGCTATTTTGACGAAATTATTTTATTATTTTCTTTTAAGATGTGATAAATTGTATTTATTTCCGTCTAAGGATCAGCATCGCATCGCTGATGTTCACGGATTATAAGATTTTACCAATCGGATAATATCGGATAATACTAAAGTCAGAGCGAATAAATTGCTATGCACCTAAGCAATTATCTTCCTGCAGGCAGAAATTCCAACTTCAATTTCATCCCCAATCCCTCTGCCAGACGCTGTAAGGTTTTCAGGGAAGGATTTGCACTACCGCTTTCAAGACGACTGATATCAGCTTGTGTGATACCGGTTTTTTCGGCAAGCTCTTTTTGCGTTATACCGGTGTGTTTTCTTGCATCAATGATTGCCTGAATTATAGAAAACTCAGGTTCAAGTGCATCATATTCTTTTTTGAAATCAGCATCTTTTAATCTTTCATTAAGGAAATCATTAAAGTTTGTCATTTAAATCACCACTTTCTGCTCAAATATTCGTTACGATACTTTTTTGCAAGTTCAATTTCGTTTTTCGGAGTTTTTTGCGTTTTCTTTATAAAACCGTTCGTAATAACCACTTTATGTCCGACAACGAAGAAGTACAAAACCCGTGAAATATCAGAACCGACCTTCGCTCGTATTTCAAAAATCCCGTCAACAAGATGCTTTGAATACGGCTCTCTGAGTTCTGCACCGTTTTTACTTAACAAATCAATGGTTCTCAAAACTCGTGCCTGCATTTTATCATTCAAAGACATAATAAAATCCATTGCCGGTTCTGAACCGTCCGGCTTGTCATAAAATATAATTTCAAACTCCGTCATTTATATTCTCCTCAAAAACGATGCAAGTTATCCTTTACTGTATTATATGTTATAAATCACATATTGTCAATGGCTATTTTGTAAATATAGTATTATCTCATATTTGAAACAACACCACCCTATGCTGATAAAAACATTACCAATCGGCAAACATCATATACCGATTGGTAATATCAATAATTAATACAATAAAAAATAAAGTATTAGTGCGTAGTTCACAAAATCAGCATCGCATCCCCGAACGAAAAAAAGCGATATTCGTTTTCAACAGCTACTCTGTAGACATCAAGGATCCGCTCTCTTCCTGCAAGAGCCGAAACGAGCATGAGAAGCGTGCTTTCGGGGAGATGGAAATTCGTGATCAGGCAGTCCAACGCCTTGAATTTGTAACCCGGATAAATAAAGATCTCGGTGTTCTCGGACTTCGGGCTGAGAAAGCCGTTCTCATCGGCGCAGGACTCGACGGTGCGGCAGGAGGTCGTACCAACGCAGAATATTCTGCCGCCGTTTCTTTTGACCTCGTTGAAGGCGTCGGCGCTTTCCTTCGTCACTGTGTAGAATTCGCTGTGCATCTTATGATTTTTGATGTTGTTCTCATGCACGGGACGAAAAGTACCGAGTCCGACGTGCAGCGTGACGGGTATGATCTTTATGCCTTTTTCTTTGATCTTTTCAAGAAGCTCCGGCGTGAAGTGGAGACCTGCCGTCGGGGCGGCGCTGGAACCCTCGTGTTTCGCATAGACCGTCTGATAACGTCCTTTTTCGGCTGTTCTCTCATGGATGTACGGAGGAAGCGGCATCTCCCCTATTTCATCGAGAAGAGCGAAGAATTCGCCTTCGTACTCAAAGGATACGATGCGGTTCCCGTCCTCGAGTATATCCTTGACGGTGGCTTTCAGCTTTCCGTCGCCGATGCTGATGACGGTACCCACCGGCGCTTTCCGGGCGGGCTTCATCAGCACCTCCCACGTGTCCGCTTCTTTTCTTTCAAGAAGGAATACTTCGATGACGGCGTTACCGAGAACGTCGGTCGCCTCACCCTTTGTGTTCTTTACATAGCGCTTTCCGAAGAGTCTTGCGGGAATGACCTTGGAATTATTGATAACGAGCGCATCGCCGGGGGAAAGATAGTCGATCACATCGCAGAAGCGGCGATGCTCGAGCGTGTTCTTTTCCCTGTTGAGCACAAGAAGTCTCGACATGTCCCGTTTTTCCGCCGGGCTCTGTGCGATGAGTCGCTCCGGAAGCTCGTATTTATAGCTTGATAGAAGAAAAATATCCTCACTGTTCTGCAATTTATGTCACCTTTCAAATTATTATGCTTTACACTTACTGTCTGATAATGATGAGAAGGCTCCGCTTGGGATTGATCTCAGTCTCGTTATCGAATACGGCGTTATTTCCGTATGCCGTGAAGCCGATCTCGTGGTCGGCTGCCTTGACCTTCAGAGGCTTTTCCGGCACCTCGACCGAACGGACGAATATACTTCCCTTCACGCACTTGAACTGGATGTAATCAATTCCACGTTCCACGTATCCCATAAAGCCCTCGAAGCATACGAAGCAGCGGAATACGCCCTTTTCGGCAAAGCGCATATCCGGGCAGAAGCGGTATGCCTTGTTGTAAGCGTCGATACGAAGACCGCAGTATGCACCAAGCAGCGCATAGCTTGCCATGGAGCGGGTGTAGTTGCTTCCGCACTCCATTTCATTCCACGGATTTCTTCTCGTTCCGTCGTATCTTTGACGGATGGCTTTGACGATTTCGAGACCTTCGTCATACATTCCGTTCATGATCATGTGCGAGGCTGCCTGATACTCAAAGCCGTTCATGCATTCCTCCGCATAGGGCACCGGGATCTTCGGTTTCTTTGCCCCCTCGGGGTAACAGCAAATCGTGACGCCCTTTTCGTCGTCTATGGCAAAGAGACGGCAGGGATTGAAGAAATCGCGCATGGAGCGGAAATTTTCTTCGTAAATCGTCCGCAGCGCACTCAGGGTCTTCTCACGGTCAAACACGTCGCCGAGTCCGATGATATCGCAGTGCCACTGTGCCAGCACCTGATCGACGGAGGAGCCTTCACCGATCTGATATTTGACCTCCTGCGTTTCCTCGTTCCAGTACGACATATTGACTTCGTCCTGCATATCGTCCTTGTCTTCGGTTTTAACAAAGGGATACAGAATGCTCCGGTCCTTCACGTCGACCTTCTGAATAAAATATCTTCCGTTGTACAGTTCGGTATTGAGGTATTCTCTTCCCTTCTCATAAAGCTCGGAAAACAGAGCGGCGTGCTTCTTATCCTTCATGATGACCGCAAGCTCTGCGGCTGCCTTGAGAGCCGCCACGTAAAAGCCGTCAAGCCAGGAGTTCGGAGAGAATAGCTCCATATCCAGCGTATGATGCTGTCTTCCGTAGAGATGTCCGGTCTTCTCCGGGTCCCATTTGAAGGGATTCTCTGGATTCCATGCGTACTCGATGGACTTTACGACGTCTTTCCAGATGCCAGCCAGCCATTCCTTGTCGCCGCACATCTTGAATTCACGGTACACCTTCAGAACGTCGCCGAACTGACCGTCCGCACAAGCAAACGCCTTTTCGGTCACCGAACCGTCGCCGGTTGCATCGTTAAAGCGGCTCCTTCCGAGCGGCACGAGGGTTCGGAAAGCAAGTCCTCCGCAGAAGTCCATATCGTATTTATAATGATTCGTCCGGATAGAACGCTCCAGGTTCGGGTAGAGATACGGAAGTGCATAGGCGTAATTCCATACGTGGGTGCAGGTGCCCTCGCAGAGACCACGAGAGCGTCCGTTTCCCTCAAAGGCGTAAAAGCTTCCGTCCTCGTTTCGCATACAGGTGGGCGAACGGAGGATGGAGATATTGGCGCTGACGGCGTCGATGACTTCCTTTGGCAGCGTGGAGGAGAACAGAAGCTCTCTGAAGGTATCGGTTTCATAACAGAGTCTGTCCCAGTGCGCAAAGCAATAGTTTACGCAGTCGGCGGCGCTGTCAAAATAACGTGTATAATAGTTTTTCCAGAGATTCTTCTGATAATAACGGAACTTTGTTTTCTTGATCTCTTCTTCACTGTAAAGCTGCGGATTGATCTCGCTGTCCTTGGGCTTTATGGGGCTCCAGTCATTGCAGCGGTACGGCATATACCAGGAGATGACAAAGCGGACGGGCTTCTTTTCGCCGGGAGCGAGCTTTATATGCGTCGAAAGCACACAAGGATCCTTTCGACCTTCCGCCGGCTCATAGAATCTGTTCCGAAGAGCACCGGCGTTGATGTCGTTCCAGAAGGACTGGATGTTATCATACCATTTTCCGCGGAAAAGAGCCTGCTGGTATTTTACGTCGTCACCGCTGACGCCGATACACATCTCGCCCTGCTCATGCTGTAAGAGGCGCTTGTCGAGGGTCGCACAGGTGATATGGTGAACGTTTTCGTCCCTGCCCTTGTCATACAGATTCACGCTGTATTCAAAGGGATTTTCCAATACGCCGTAGAAGGTATAGTCGATGTCCGAGTCGGTGTCGTTTGTGACCTCATACTCGAAAAAGGCGGCGGGGATGCTCGAATCGGTATCGTTGAGGGGGATCAGCGGGTTGAATACCGTCATATGGATCTTGCCGGGAAATTTCTCATAGGAAAGGTCGATCTCTCCGAAGGGATAAGAAGAAATAAAGTCACTTGCGGGAAAATGCGGGAAGCCGAACATCGAATCTCTGTCTGCACCGAGACCGAAGCCTGCCCAGTAATGCGTGTCGGGATGATAACGGTCAGAGCCGGAGTAAGATACGGCAGAGTCGTTCTGCAGGGCACGGATATCCACGATCTTTCCGTCCTTTTCGGCTTTTACGGCAAAAAACGTAAAACCGTTTGCGCTTCTCTTATTGGGTTTGTTGAATATTTCAAAATCGACAAGGGAACCGTTTCCGGCAAGACCGATGCATCCTGTCCCGATGCCGCCGATGGGCATGGAGATTTCGCGTCTTTGGTCGCCGGAGTAAACGAGCTTTTTCACGTGAAAATTGAACATGGCATATGTCCTCCTTTTTAGTCAGAATATTATTACGTCTTATTCGCAATATATTGCTTACCGTTCCGCTTTTGCCATTATAGCATATAAAGCGGAAAATTGCAATAAACAAATGCCATAATTGCCATATAAGACGAAATAATTCTGTCTGCTCTGTTTTCTCAACGTTTTCCTCCCGTTATTCTCGCATAGCGAAACAGAAGAAAGAACGAGAAGGAAAGCGTAAACCCGCAAAGGATATTTTCAAAAACCGTTTTTGCTTTTTGAAACGCCACGTATGTATACGCTTCATATCCGCCGGTGGCGTAAAGAAGCAGAACGACGAAGGACGGAAGCAGCCAATAAAGGCAAAGCGAAAGATAAATCCTGTCGTAGCAGAAAGAGCTTTGCATGTGATATCTGTTTTTCATATGGACTCCTTTCTAAGACAAATGCTTTGAAAAACAAATTTATGTGAAGATTTTCATAAAATGTCTTTACAATCTCGAATTATAGTTGTATAATGTAAAAAAGACTTCTGAAAGGGATGAAGCGCAATGAAATGTCCGGTATGCGGCAACGTAGACAGCAAGGTGCTGGATTCAAGACCGAACAGTGATTATTCCACGATCCGCCGCAGAAGAGAGTGTACGAAATGTCAGAAGAGGTTTACGACCTTTGAAACCGTCGAGCTCGTTACCTTCTCGGTCATCAAGAAGAATAAGACCCGTGAGCAGTTTGACAGACGCAAGCTGATGAACGGCATGATCAAGGCGTGCGAGAAGCGGAAGGTTCCGATGGAGGACATCGAAAAGGCGGCGCAGGATATCGAGCAGACTCTTCAGAGCTCCATGCGGATGGAAATTCCGTCTGCCGAGATCGGTGAGCTTGTGATGGCGAAGCTGAAGGATATGGACGACGTTGCCTACGTCCGCTATGCTTCGGTCTATAAACACTTCAAGGATATTTCCACCTTCATGGACGAGCTCAAGCAGCTGCTCGGCGATAAGAAGGATGACGGAAACGGCGACGCCGACTGAGTTGATACAGGATAACAAACAGCAGAGGATGAGCTTTTATGTAAATCCTCTGCTGTCGTTTTTATGCTTTATTTGATTTGGTTTTCGTTTTCCGTACCGGGAAGAATATATCAGCCGAAGGAAATACCGTACAATACCTGAGAAACGGGGTTCACGTAGCTTCCGCCGATGACGTTCGTATAGAATACCGCATCCGAATACGGGGTCACGCCGGAGGTTCCTACGGTACCGATGGCGGTGGAGGTATCTACGTTGTCGCCGACGCTGCAGGAAACGGAGCCGAGGTTTCTGTACTGGGAGAATACGCCGAGACCGTGGTCGACGATGACGGAGAATCCGCCGTACTTCGATTCACCGGCGTATACGACGATACCGCTGTTTGCGGCATAGACCGAAGAACCGTTTACGGCACTGATGTAAACGCCGTTGATACGGGAGCTTTCAAAGCCGGCGACATTCAGAATACCGCCGAAAACGTTGAGATTGGTTCCGGCTGCGGGATACTTGAACTTGCCGTTCCACAGCTGTCTTTCGGAACTGGTGCTTTGTGCAGTGGTTATGATGTTTTCGTATTCGGTGCGGGATTCCTCGGTGTTCAGCTCGATAACACCGGCGGGATAAGCCGCTTCATAGGAGGGAAGGTTTGCGCCGAGGACCGTGAAGTCCATTGTCTGACTTCCGCTTTCGGTATTCACGGTGATGGTCTGCTGTCCAGCTTCCGCGTCGACCTTTATCGGTACGTAGATATAACGGGCATCGCCGAGAGCGTAGTTGACGCTTGAACCGCCGTCCGGCATAAACGGAGCGCTGACGGTGATCTGCTCGTCCGGGTTTCCGTTGAGAATTTTGATGAGAGTGAACTCGCCGGGCTTCAGCTGCTTGTCGACGAGGGAGCAGACGGCGGGAATATCGTAGTATACGTCGAACACGTACTTCGCCGTTCCGTAGGAGCCGGAAGCATCCGATTCATACCAGGTAGCGTCCATGACCACGTTCAGAACGGTGTCGGCGTCAAATGTCGTTACGGTCGAAAGACCGTCCGGTGTTCCCGAATATATCTGCTGATTGGCAAGACTTGCGTTCAGCGTTACGAGATCCGGCGCCTTGGAAAATGCGACCGAGAAGTTGCTGTTTTCGGGGAGCTTCAAAGTGACGGGCACGGCATTTTCGCCGTTTGCAACGAGGTGAGCGTTCTCGTTATTGACCTTTTTGTAGTTCCAGTCGTAAACGGCGGGAAGAAATTCCGAAGCGGCGTTTCCGTCCGAATAGGAAGCCGTCGGCACACCGTCACCGGCATAGGCGGCAGAGAATTCGTTCCGGAGAAGAAGCGAGAAGGCGCTGTCCGAGTCGATCAGATAAGAATCGCCGTTTATGTCCTCGAACAGGCAATTTGCGGGATTTTTCCCTGTCATAATAAAGCGGTACTTTGACGAGTCCTCGTTTGTTACAAAATCGACATCAAAGAGAGCGGACGCATCGTCGGGCTGAGGCGTGTCGATCTTCTTTGCTTTTCCGAGAATATCCGAATATATCCGCAACGTTTCTTCGTCGGTGAAATCAAAGCTGCTGCCGTTTGCAGAAGTTACGCTGATCTTTGTCAGCGTTTTGTCAGCGGCTTTTCCGCCGATATTACTTCCGCTTCCCTTATCGGTCTTGAAACCGACGACAACGGCTGCGACAAACGGAATGCAAAGAAGAGCGCAGGCGACGATTCTGGAAGTTTTATTCATTTGTTGCGACCATGGCTTTCGCATCTTGCGAAAGTCCCTTCCTTTCTTTATTCTTATCTTTATTTTTATTCCTTTATTTCTGTTTGCTTCGATTTTCGGAAGTATGTTATCACCAAAACTCCGCACTGCAGGAAATTTTCGCATGGGTCGGAAAAATCAAACGGACTTTGGCAGTCATCCTCCGGAAATGATATTTATATTTCAACATCATTATTATACTATATATTCTTCTGCCCGTCAAGTATTTAATGTGAAAATCCGATAAAAATTTCATGTAAAATACCAAACTTTTGCCTTGACAAAAAATAGATAATACTGTATCATAATGAGAGAAAAATGAGGTCGATAGAATGGATATAATTTATGCGAGCAAAGCGCTCGGTACGGAAAACAATATCTTTGGCAAAAACACCTGCGTTTCGCTCGGCAATTTTGACGGAGTTCATATCGGGCACCGAAAGCTTGCAGAGGCGTCCGTTGAATATGCAGCGCAAAACGGACTTGTGCCGGTTGTCTATACCTTTGAAAATCACCCCTCTTCCCTTCTCGGAAATACCAAAGAGCTTCTTTGCACAAACGAAGAAAAATGCAGCCTTCTGGAAAGCACAGGCTGCCATGGCATATACTTTGACGATTTTGGTGCCGTAAAGGATGAATCGCCGGAGGACTTCTGCCGGGAAGTGCTTGTGAAAAAACTGAGCGCTGCGGCGGTATTCTGCGGGGAGAATTTCCGTTTCGGAAAGGATGCTGCCGGCACTCCCGATACACTCGGAAAAGAACTCGCAAAGCTCGGCGTTTCGGTTTTCGTGATTCCCTACGTTTCAATCGGGGACAGCATTGTGTCGTCCACCATGATCCGCCGCCTTGTTTCGGAGGGAAAAGCGGAGGAAGCACGGGCGGCGCTCGGCTGTGGGTATATGCTTACCGGAAAGGTCGTTCACGGCAAGCATCTTGCCACGGTGCTCGGCTTCCCTACGGCGAATTTTTATATTGCGGACGGAAAGGTCGTTCCGAAAAACGGCGTATACTGTTCCTGTGCCGAGATCGAAGGAAAACTTTATCCCGCCGTGTCGAATATCGGCGTCCGTCCCACGACCGATAAGGCGGGAAGCCGGGTCAACTGCGAGACCTTTATCATCGGTTTTTCCGGCGACGCTTACGGAAAGATACTGACGGTTTGTCTGTATTCGAGAATTCGGGATGAAAGAAAGTTCGATTCTCTTGACAGCCTTGCCGATCAGATCCGTCTCGACGTCTCTTATACCGAACATTACTTTACCGAAAATACGCTGAAAGGAATTGGAAACTGTTGAATAAAAAGCTGATTCTTCCCCAATGTCTGCCAAAGCTTATCCTGATGCTTATTTTGACTGCCGGTCTCTTTGCGTTTACGACACTTTCCGGTGCGGCGATGCCGGAAATCCACCGGCTCGGAGCACACACGCTTTCCGAATACGGTCCGGAGGAGCTTCCGGCAACGGTCAGCGAGAGCATCATGATCATCGAAAAAAACAGCGGTATTTCCATCTATGAAAAAAATACCGGGATGGCTGCCTACCCCGCTTCTCTCACGAAGATCATGACCGCCATCCTCGCTTATGAAGCGATACCGGACAAAACGACTCCGATCACCGTCACAAGATCGGTGGTCAACGAATCGGTGGGTACAAAGCTCGGACTCAGAAAAGGCGACATATACACCGCCGAGGATCTTCTCCGGGCGCTTCTAATGAGCGGCGCCAACGACGCTGCCAATCTTCTTGCCGACTACGTCAGCGGTGAGGACAGAGAGAAATTCATCGGCATGATGAATGCAAAGGCAAAGGAGATCGGATGCACTGCCACCCGTTTCACCAATACCACCGGCATCCACGATGAAAACATGGTCACCACCGTTTCCGACATGATGAAGATCGCCCAGTATGCCTACGAGATCAAGGATCTTGTTGACTGGTCGTCGGTGGCGACTTATTCATTCTCGCCGGTAAACGATCCCGACAATTATATTTTCAAGTATAACCGCAACAATTTCGTTTCGAGAGCCGCCACCTCTGCCGATTACTATAAGAATTCCTACGGTCTGAGCTCAGGAAGTACGCCGGAAGCGGGAAATACGTTTGTCACCTCGGCGCAGAAGAACGGCGTGACCTATATCGTCGTGATCATGAATTCTCCCTATGAGGACAAGACAAACGTCAATCACGCCTATGACGATGCAAGACTGCTCCTTGACTACTGCTTTGCCAATTTTGCCTATGCGGACGTTCTGGCGGTGGATTCTCCCGTCTCCGAGCTTCCGTTGAAGCTGTCCTCCGAATCGGACCATATAGCGCTCTACCCCGCCACCAACGTAACGGCGCTTCTTCCCGTGAATTTCAACGAATACACCGACATTACGCTGGAAAAGATCATCTCGGATGAGTACTGCTATGCCCCGGTCAGCGCCGGCGCCGAGTTCGGCAGCATGATCGTGCGGTACAAGGACAGCTATATTCTCGGAAAGACAAAGCTCGTCTGCCGCGAAACCTTTGAAAGAAGCGGAGTGCTCTTCGTCATCGACCGGATCGAGTCGGTGCTGACAAGTAAATTCTTCATCGTGACTGCCGTTTCCGCATTTGTCATGCTCATCGGCTATACCTTCTATACGATGAAAAAGCGAAGAAAAGCGTCCTACGCAAGATTCAGAAAGTAAAAAATTCCCGTGCTGTTTCCTCAAGGAAATAACGACGGGACAAAGAATACATTTTCGGAGGAATGATCATGGCTTCTTATTTTACCGACGGTGCCGACGCAGGCACCGTCTTTGATATCGTCGGCTCTTTCGGCGAACTGCACGGTGCTCTCAAGGTCACGGAAAATACTGTCCGCACACAACAAGAAGACGGTTTGTGCGCCGTGTCCGTGCTTTCTTGCTGCGAAGGCGTGACCTCCCGGAAGACCACCATAACCAATAACGGAGAAAAGCCCGTGTCCTTCTCTTCGCTATGCGACAAATTCTGCTTCGACGGCGGACCGTGGAGCGTGTATACGCAGTTCAACGCATGGGAGAACGAAAGCCGCGGCGGATGGCAGCCTCTTGTCACCGAGATATGCGCCGAAAGCCGTGGCGTGCGCACGAACACCGACGCTGTGCCCTTTGCGGTATTATGGAACGATGCTTCCGGTCACGGCACGGCATTCCATCTGATCCCCGACGCCGCATGGGAGCTTTCCGTCCGCCGTGTGGGGGACGGCATGGACACCGATCACGTCGAGGTGACGCTTGGCTTCAACCACCGCGGTTTTACGATGACGCTGGCACCGGGCGAGTCGGCCGCACTGCCGGAGATACTGTACTATTCCGTCACCGATAAAATGAGCATGGACGCATGGAAGCTGCACCGTTATTGCGCCCGCATGATGCCCCGCCGCTTCCCAATGCCGGTGATCTATAACTCGTGGCTGTCACGCTTCGACCGCTTTACATACGAGCATTTGGCTTCGCAGATTCCGGCAGCCGCAGAACTTGGCGCAGAATATTTCGTCATTGATGCGGGCTGGTTCGGTAAGGGCGCCGAATGGACGAAGGGACGGGGCGACTGGAAGGAAAACCGGGTAACGGCTTTTGCCGGGCGCATGAAGGAATTCAGTGATGCCGTCCGGAAAGAAGGAATGGGCTTCGGTATCTGGCTTGAACTGGAGACCGCCGACGACTGCTCCGAGATCTACAGCAAACACCCCGAGATGTTCCTTTCCGGCAACGGGAATCTGCTCGACTTCTCTCAAAAAGCGGCGCAGGATTACGCCTTTGATACCGTTGCTCGGCTCGTACACGATTACGGCGTATCCTTCTTCAAATTCGACTTCAATTCTTCGCTGCACTTTGACCGTGACGGTCACGCCTTCCGTGATTATATGCACGGTTACGACGCATTCCTCATGCGTGTGCGGGAAGCTTTTCCGGATGTGTATCTGGAGCGCTGTGCCTCCGGCGGCTTCCGCATGAATCTTGCCGACGGCCGTCTGTGCGATTCCTACTGGCTTTCGGACGATCAAAGCCCGATGGCGGGAATGCGTATTTTCCGTGACACCGTCCGCCGGATGCCGCCCCAGTGGATCGAGCGGTGGACTACGATCCAGTCGTTCTGCGATTTCCGTCCCTCCTATACTTCCGAGAGTTCCGAAATGACGCTGGCGACCGATGATGCGATCTGGACCGACGTGCGCTCAGTGCATCCGTCCTTCCTTCGTGCGTTCCTGACCGGCAGCCCGATCGGCTTTTCCTGCGACCTGACCTGCCTTTCTTCGTCCGTTCGTGAGAATCTTCGCTCGCTGACAAAAGAGATCAAGAACGACCGCTCGTTCTGGACGGAAGCCGAGTGCCGCATACTCTACGACAGCGATACGCTTCTGGCGCTTCAGTTCTGCAACCGCGATTTCAAACGCATTGAGATCCTTGTTTTCTCTTTCCGGCTGACTCAGCGAACGCTCACGGTCTTCCCCGCCATGACGGATGGCGCTTCCTATCAAATGGGCGATGCCACGCTCTTTGCCGATGCAGTAGCCGAAAACGGTCTCACCTTGACCGTTCCCGGTCGCTACGAGGGGCTGCGTTTCACGCTGAAGCGTTTGTAATAAACATAATAAACTCAAAAACACCTGCCGACCAAATTCCGACAGGTGTTTTCTCTTACAAATTTTGTCCCATGAGCATTTTCGGTGTGGCGGCTTATTTCAGAAGAGTCTTCAGAAGCTTTTCGTTATGCACATACTTTTCAACCGATTCGCCGCAATCAAGAAGCATCCGGACGGCGGAGGAGCTGATAAAGCTGTATTCCGGTGCAGAGGCGAAATAAAGTGTGTCGAGGGCTTTCCCGTATTTATCAAGCGAAAGACGGCGGTTATAGTATTCCATCTCCTGCTCATACTGCATATCCTTATAATCACGGATGCCCTTTACGATAACGTCGGCACCGACTTTCTGCGCAAGGTCCACGGTAAGACCGCAGAATAGCTCTGCCGAAACGTTCGGTATATCCTTTACGGCATCACGCACATAGGCAAGCCTTGCTTCGTCTGTCATAAGATAGCTTTTGTCGGGATTCTCGCCCAACGCCACGACGACCTCCGAAAAGACGGCGGCGGCTCTTTTTATCAGGTCGATATGCCCCACCGTGATGGGACAGTAGCTTCCCGGTATGATCGCTTTCACTGCGCATCCTCCTCGCTCTCTGTGCCTGCTTTCACCTCGTGATAATCGAAGATATAGGTCAGAACACGGCTGTATTTGTATTTTTTACGAAGGGACAGACCGTAAACGTCGCCGTCGATCTCGTCCTTATCGGTCTCGCAAACGACAATGGCGCCGTCGTTCAGGATGTCTGCTCTTGTCACCTTTTTCAGAATCTCGTCCTTCATGCTCTTGGCGTAAGGGGGATCGAGGAATACAAGATCGAATTTTTCCTTACCGGAGGCGGACTTCAGAAATTCGCTGTAGTCGATGCGGGAGATACGGCAGTTCTTGAACAGCTTCGTCTTTTTGGCGTTTTCCTTGATGACCTCCACGGCTTCGGCACTTTCGTCGGTGAGTACGGCATAGGAAGCCCCCCGGCTGAGCGCCTCCAGAGCCATCTGTCCGCTTCCCGCAAAAAGGTCGAGGACACGTCTGTTGGTTATTTCAAACTGAATGGCACTGAAAATGCCTTCCTTGACCCGCTCGGCGGTGGGTCTTGTGATCTCCTCTCCCTCGAGAGTATCGAGCTTTACGCCCCTTGCTGTTCCGGTGATGATTCTCATATCGGTTCCTTTCAAAATCAAATATTTAATGAAAAGTTATGTGTTATCGCTGTTTCCGGGATTCTGTTCTTTGAAATAGCGAACGATCTCGGCGGCACATGACTTTGAGATTCCCTCTGCGCTGCAAAGCTCCTCTTCGGTCGCATTTTTGATCGCGGTCAGAGATTTGAAGTGCTTCATAAGGGCTTTGGCTCTCGCTTCCCCGACGCCGGGGATCTTTTCGAGGGAGGAATGCTTCATTTTCTTATTTCTTGAAGCATCCATCTTTGAGAAGGTGAAGCGGTGGACTTCCTCCTGGATACCGTAAATGAAGGTAAACAGGCTCATGTCTCCGGCAATGCCGAGCTCGTTCTCGCCGTCCGTCAGAGTTCTCGTTTTGTGGAAATCGTCCTTGATCATGCCGACAAGCGGGATGTCGAGTCCCATATCCTCTTCCAGTTTTTTGATGGTATTCACGTGTCCCACACCGCCGTCCAACAAGATCAGGTCGGGACGCTGGGAATAAGACGGGTTGGACTTATCGGGACAGACAAGATAGGTAAGCCGTCTTCCGATGGCTTCCTGCATGGCGGCATAGTCGTCGGTGGTTCCGTTCAGCGATTTAATGGAGAATACCCGGTAGTCGGATTTCTTGAAGCGTCCGTTTTCGAGAACGATCATGCCGCAATACATATCGTCCTTGCCGTTGTTGGAAATATCGTAGGCTTCGATCCTGTCGGGAACGACCTCGAGATGCAGAAGCGATGCAAGGCGCACGAGTATGTCTTCGTCCTTCTTAGTCATCTCCAGCTTCTGCCGTACCGATTCCGACGCATTGTGCGCCGCCATGCCGGCGTAGACCTTCTTCTCGCCCCGTTCCGGCACCGAGATTTTTACCTTTGCCCCGCAGGCGGCGGAAAGGTTCTCGGAAAGCTCGACCAGCATTTCCTGCGGGATGTCAAAAGACAGCAGGATGTTCTGCGGGATATGTCCGCAATGCTTATAAAACCGTTCGATGAAGTCGCATAGAGAATAATCGTCGCAGATCTCAAGACTGGAAAAGAGATAATCGTCCTTGTCGATGACTTTGCCGTTGCGGATGAAAATGATCGACACGGCGCCCAGCGTATCGCCGAGGAAGGTACCGAACACGTCGAATTCCTTTTCCGGGTTCGTGATGATGTTCTGATGCTCTTCCAGCTTTGCAAGAGCCGTAATGCGGTCCCGCAGCTTTGCGGCATTCTCGAACTCCATACGCTCGGCGCAGGCATTCATTTTTCCGGTGAGTTCGTTTATGACCTCTTTATAATCGCCTTTGAGAAAGCGCTCCACGTCGGAATATACGTCCCGGTATTCGGCGGAGGTGACGTTTCCCGAGCAGGCCCCCATGCACTGACCGATGTGATAAAAGAGACACGGTCTGCAGAGCCTTTTGCCGTACTCAAAATCTTTTCCGCAGGTGTCGATCTTGAAGGTCTTGCAAACGGTGTCGATAATCTCTCTTGCGTTTTGCGTGGAGGTATACGGTCCGAAATAGACCGCCTTGTCGCCGTGCCTTGTTCTTGAAATGCCGATTTTCGGGTATGGCTTTGACATATCGAGACGGACGTACGGATAGGTTTTCGCATCCTTCAGCTTGATGTTGTATTTTGGCGTATGCCGTTTGATAAGCTCGTTCTCAAGGATCAGCGCTTCCGCCTCGGAGGCGGTGTAGATGCATTCAAAATCGTATATATTTGAGGATAGCTTGCGGGTCTTGATATCCAGCGTTTCATAGGGCATGAAATAATGCGAAACACGGTTGTGCAGGCACTTGGACTTTCCGACGTAGATGATCTTGCCGTTTTTGTCCTTCATCATGTAGATGCCGGGAGCGAACGGAAGAAGCTTGACTTTTTCCTTCAGCTCGTCTCTTGTCAAAACCTCCACCGCCTTTCTTAAGTACAGTAAGCACAATACCTATATTGCCCTTCTGTTACCCGATTCATTACTGTATATAAAAAGCGCAGGGAGCCGCAGAAAACCACACGACTCCCTTCGATAACTTTGCCGACACGAACCGGCGCCGTAATTAGTCCTTGAGGATCGACTGCACGAGAACGGCAAGTCCTTCTACTGCTTCGGATTCATCCTGACCGTCTGCAATAATGGAAATGACGGTTCCTCCCTTGATACCGAGAGAAAGAACGCCGAGAAGGCTCTTGGCATTGGCGTGTCTGTCGCCGACTTCGACCTTGATGCTGCTCTTATAGGTGTTGGCTTGCTGAATGAAAACAGAGGCAGACTTAGCTCTAAGTCCCTGAGAGGACTGGACTTCAACTTCCTTGGAAATCATTTTCTTACTCCTTTTCCGAAAGACTTACATAGTTAACCATATTATACATTGTTCTCAAATTAAAATCAAGCGTTTTTTGAAAAAACTGTTTTATGTACAATTTCACGGCACAATACGGTTAAAGATTTGCACAAAATAACAAAAAAGTTTCAAGATTCGACGTCGTTTACAGAAATAATTTCAAAATTGAAATGCACCTTGCCGTTGTTGGCGTCGGTTTTCAGCGCAGGACTCAAGAGCTTCCCGCCGAAGAACACACTGCCGTCGCTCGATTCCACGCAGTCTGTTTTTATGTTGACGATCATATCCACGTATCCGAAATCCGGCGCATATTCCGCTTCTTCGGACGATCCGACGAAAACGACCGAAGGCGTGCTCCGAAGCGATACGATCTCGCCGAGCTTTCCGGAAAGAAACTCCCCCTCCGCCGTGATGCCGTCCCCGACTTCAAACAGCTTGAACTGATCTCTCGGAAGATGCTTTACCGAAAGGCTGATCTCTTTTTCGGTATGCGAATACTGATCGGCAAGTTTTCTTATGAATATCTCCCGCACTACGGCAGAGGAAAGAAGAATGACTGCCGTAAGAAGGATACACAGATCGATGACATTGAATCCGGCTTTCTTTTTCAAGTTTCATTTCCCCCTTCTGTTTACTGCTGTTCTTTTGCGTCCTGCTTTACGGGAAGCACGCTCAGCAGCGTACATTCGGCGTTGAAGTACGCTTTTTTCGATGCCAGTGCATAACGGTTCCCGACGATGACCGGCTCGGAGCCTACGCTGTAGCACGTTCCGTTGTACGATGCTTCTACGTCAAGGACAATGCGGATCCGGACGGTATCAAAGAAGGCTTCCGGGGCGTCGCCTTTTTCATCGCCCGTGTATTCCGAGGTCGATACAGACCGTATAACGCCGAGTCTTTCGGACGTCTCGGCAAAATACACGGTGTCCCCCGCCGAAAAATCCATGGCGTAATCTGTTTTTACGGAATCGCAGACAAGCTCGATCCGCAGAGCAATTTCGGTATCTTCCCGGGCGCTTTCCCCGGATTCAACGACGGCGCGCCCGAAAATCGTCAGAAGAACGGCGGCGAGCAGGATCGTGATGATTACGTCGGCGGCGTTTATTCTGACGCGTTTATTTTCTTTTTTCATAGAGTCTGCCTCTGGTTTCGCAAAAGCGAAAATCAATGTTGTTTTTACTGCTTCCGAAATGCCGCTCAGAACGTCTCAGCCGCCTCGTATCGTTCGGCGACAGTCGGCACGTATTCGTTTTCATAGCAGTCGGATACGGCTTTCGAGAGATAAATGAAGGTAAAGATATACAGAGCGCTGATGACCTCGCTGACTGAAAAGACCACGCACTGCGAGAGGACAAGTGAGCTGACGGTGATAAAGCAGCCCATGCAAACGCTCCGTGTTCCGAAATGGGTATATTTTTTGCCGGAGTATACGGAAGAAGCCTGCCTTGCGTGCGCAACATATGCCAAAACAGCAAGCAGAATGCCTACCATCCCGTACTGCGACAGAAGGCGGAAAAGCAGATTCTCCGAGCCGGCAAACTGTGTACCGCCGAAGCACAGAGAATAAACGTAACGGCACACTTCCCTGCCGCTTCCGATGCCGGAATACAGGAACTGTGAAAGACCGCAGCTGCCGAGAATAGAATCGGAGCGGATGCGGGATAAATAATCACCGGCACCCAGTTTATCGGTGAGTATGCGCAGGACGGTTTCAAAGAAGGACGGAAACACTTTGAAGAAAACGGCAAGCGCAATGGCGGCAATTATTACAAGGACAAGGGATCTCGGTCTTTCTATGATCAGAGAGAGAACGGCGCAGAGGAGAATAAACACATACACGTACAGATCGAAGGTAATGACCGACGCGGTCATGAGGAGCAGCGCCGTCAAAGGAAGAGACAGCTTCCGAAGCCCATCCGATTCAAGCGCCGCATAGACCCGCAGAAGAGCAAGCGAAAGCGCCGGAAGGATAAGCAGAAATGATGAAAAATCTTCCGAAAGGAATGCCGAAAGCTCATCGAAAACCGCCGATGCCATTCCATCAAAAAGGAACTTTGCCGTAATCCGCGAAGCATAGACCCCAATCCGGATCACCGAAACGGTCGTTCCCGAAACGATGACCGAATAAAGAAGCGAGCGAACGAGGGCGCTTGTGCGAAAACAGCTTTTCACCACATAGCCGAGCATTATCACAAGCAGAAGCGCAGCGCAGTGCGGAAGGCTGAGGGAGAGCTCGGGACTGAAGATCCCCGCAAGCAGAACGCACAGGGCAAACGGAAGAAGACAAAGGTCAATAAGCTCGAACCTCAGAAGCCGCTTATTGCGGATCACCTTGAAGAAATAAGAAGCAAGGATCAAAAGGATCCAGTCGTACAGAACCCGATATCGGATGAAGGGAATCGACACAAAAAGAAGCAGAACGCCGTTTTCCGGACTCTTCAGCGTCGTAAACACCAGAAAGAGCATCAGAAGCAGCTTTAACAGGAATGCGGGAGAGACCGATACGGACAGAACGGCAAAGAGGAGCCCCATCAAAACAGCTGCCGCATAGGACGGAGTGTTTTCTCTGATTCTTGAAATTTTGCCTTCGTCAAATGCGAGGATCCGGAACATAAACAGCGAACCGATCCTGCTTTCGGCAAGGCTTGCTGCAAGAGTTTTTCCGGAAACGATGAAAAAAATCGAAACGACAAGAGAGAGGACACCCGGCAAAAAGCAGAGCGATTCGGTAAAACGGGAAAGCGAAAAACCGGCGATTTCCGAGGAGGCGCCGATGACGGCAAAGGTCAGAAGGAAAAGACCGTAAGCGGCAAGCATTACGCCGTAATACCGCATTTCACGACAGAGGATCCTCTCGCCGAAGCCCGACAGAAATCCGTAAAGACGGCTTTTTTCGCAGAGAGACGAGAGACGTGCGCGCAGCTTCTTTCTCTTTTCGTAAAGCTTCGAGGAAAGAGCGCCGAATCGATTCTGTTTATACGCTTCAAACTCTTCGGACGCACGACCGAAATCGGAGCGGAAAAACGTCTTCCCTGAACGGTCGGCTGTTCTTTGGCGCTTTTTCTTTTTGTCCGTAGGCTTATCCCCCTTTCCGTGAAAATGATGCAGCAGGCAGTTATTGTCTTCAGCTGTTTTCGGAACCGTCTTCTTTGCGAAGCGTATTCAGAAAAGCGATGTCCTTTTTGGAAAGCTCTGCGCTTTCAAGAAGCTCCGGACGCACCCGGTAGGTTTTCTCCAGCGCCTTCTCACGGCGCCATTTATCTATGTTGGCGTGGTGACCCGAGAAAAGGATCTCGGGAACCTCCAGACCCTCAAAGTTTCTCGGTCTTGTATACTGCGGATATTCAAGAATGCCGGAAGCGATGCTTTCGTTTTCGTAGCACTCGCTGTCCGGAAGAACGCCGGGGATCATCCGCGAAATGCAGTCCACCAGAACCGCCGCCGGCATTTCGCCGCCGGTGAGAACGTAGTCCCCGATGGAGATCTCCTCATCCACGACGGTATCGATGATCCGCTGATCAAAGCCCTCGTAGTGTCCGCAGAGGATGATTATGCGGTCAAGCTTGGAAAGTTCTTTGGCTTTTTCCTGAGTAAGTACCTTACCCTGAGGCGACATATAGACGGTATGAACGTGCTCCTCGCCGTCGAGGACGTGACGGTAGCAGTCGATGACAGGCTGAGGTGTCATGACCATTCCCCTGCCCCCGCCGAAGGGATATTCGTCAGTCTTGCGATGCTTATCCGCGGAATAGTCCCGGATATTGTGCATCCTTATATCAAGGATCCCGTTTTCCACGGCGTTTCCGATAACGCTCTCGTAGAGCACCGCCTTCAGCATATCCGGAAACACGGAAAGAATATCAAATCTCATTCTTCGGATATCTCCTCACCGTCGTCGTCAAAAAGTCCCGGAATCGGTCTCACTTTTATACCGTTTTCAAGATCTATTTCAACGACGAATTCATCCACAGCGGGAAGCATATACTCTTTTTTCTCCCCGGCAATCACGTACAGATCGCTGCCGCCGTAATTCACGACGTCGGTCACGTCGCCGTATTTTTTGCCGGTGTCCGCATCGTAGACCGAAAGACCGATGATATCCTCTATAAGTATCTCGGAATCGTCGATCATGATATCGTCACGGTTCACGTAAACATAATTTCCACGCAGGGCATCAGCCGCCTCGGGAGTGTCGGTGCCCTCGAGCTTCAGATACGCAAAGCCCTTGTACTCTTTACAGCTCTGCACCTTCACCGACTTCTTGCCGTCTTCATCAAGATAAAGCACGCCGTAATCCTCAAAGTCACTCGGGGACTCACAGTAGCTTTCCAGCTTCAGCTCGCCCCTTATCCCCCGCTTGTTGATGATCCTGCCAACACAGATATATTGCTTCATGACCGGTTCCTTTCGTGCCGGCAAAGCCGGAACAACACCCACTCATTCATTCTGTTTTCCTTTATTTCATTAAATTATATCACAACTGTGCGTCATATGCAAGATATATTTGTAAATTTCAATACAATGGCACGGCGGCAGCGCAAAAAAGGAAAAGCCCGGGCATTCCGCCCGGGCATACGCCTTAGATGATATCGACGATGACACGCTTATTCTCACGCATCGCCTTGGCTTTCATCACGGTGCGGATCGCCTTTGCAATCCGTCCCTGCTTGCCAATGACTTTGCCCATGTCGCTTTCCGCAACGGAAAGCTCAAGGTAAACCGTATCGTCTTCTACTCGTTCGTTTACAACAACGTCATCGGGGTTTTCGACAATTGCTTTCGCAATGTCCGTAAGTATTTCCTTCATATGCTACCTCCGACAGCAAGCGAAGCGAACCGCTTAAAGAATCGAGCTCTTCTTAAGAAGCGCCTTGACGGTTTCAGTGGGCTGCGCACCGTTGTCGATCCACTTCTTAGCCTTTTCTGCGTCGATCTTGATATCAGCGGGAGTGGTAAGGGGATTGTAATAACCGATCTCCTCAATGAAACGACCGTCTCTGGGGTAACGGGAATCTGCTACGACTACTCTGTAAAAGGGAGCCTTCTTTGCGCCCATTCTCTTGAGTCTCATCTTTACTGCCATGGTTTTGTCCTCCAAATAAAATAATTTTTGAATTTATAAATCGCCCTTCGGCGTGTTTATACAAATTTTGAATGCTTATTACAGAAGCGCTGAGAATTTATCTTCTCTTCTTGTTTTTCTTCATAAGCTTCTTGGAAACCGATTTACCCACGCCGAGGCGCTTGGCAAGTCCGCCGCCGGTAAACTCCTTCATCATCTTGTTGGTCTGATCGTACTGCTTGAGAAGCTTGTTGACGTCTTCGACCTTCATGCCGGAGCCGGAGGCGATCCTCTTCTTCCGGGAGGCGTTGATCTCATCCGGATGATCCCGTTCGTAGGGAGTCATGGAAAGAATGATGGCTTCCATGCGGTCGATGATCCTCTCGTCGATTTTTACGTCCTTCAGAGCGTTCTGATTGACGCCGGGAATCATGCCCACCAGCTGTTCGAGAGAGCCCATGCTTTTGATTTGGCGGAACTGGGCAAGATAATCGTCCAGTGTGAAATTCTGTTCCCTGAATTTCTTCTCAAGCTCTTTCGCCTGCTTCTCGTCGTATGCCTGCTCGGCGCGTTCGATCAGCGAAAGCACATCGCCCATTCCGAGGATCCTCGACGCCATTCTGTCGGGATAAAAAGGCTCGAGCATATCCAGCTTTTCGCCGGTACCGATGAACTTGATGGGCTTCCCGGTCACATAACGTACCGAAAGAGCCGCACCGCCTCGGGTATCGCCGTCCAGCTTTGTCAGAATAACGCCGGTAACGTCCAGCTTTGCGTTGAAGCTCTCGGCAGCGTTCACCGCATCCTGACCGGTCATGGCGTCCACGACGAAAAGAATCTCGGTGGGCTGAAGCTCGTCCTTTATGGTCTGGAGCTCCTGCATGAGCACTTCGTCGATATGGAGACGGCCCGCCGTATCGAGGAACAGCATATCGTGACCGTATTTCTTTGCGTGTTCAAGGGCTTCCCTTGCGATCCGCACCGGATCGTTACAGCCGTCGATTGTGAAGACCGGCACACCGACCTGCTCACCGATGACCTGCAGCTGCTTTATCGCCGCCGGTCTGTAAACGTCGCAGGCGGCAAGAAGCGGACGCTTTCCCTGCTTCTTATACATCAGTGCCAGTTTACCGGTGTGGGTGGTCTTACCGGCACCCTGCAGACCGCACATCATGACGATCGTTGGCGGTCTTGACGAAATCACGAGCTTGGAGTTTTCCTTACCCATGATATTGGTAAGCTCTTCGTTTACGATCTTGACAATCTGCTGAGCGGGCATCAGGCTTTCCAGCACGTCGCTGCCCACGGCACGCTCGGAGCATACCTTGATAAATTCTTTTACGACCTTGAAGCTGACGTCGGCTTCGAGAAGTGCGAGCTTGATTTCCCGCATTCCGTCCTTTACGTCCTGCTCGGTCAGCTTTCCTTTATTCTTAAAGTGCTTGAAAGCGTTGGATAATCGTTCCTGTAAGTTTTGAAACATTCGGTGTCCTTCCCTTCCTTCCGGATGCTCGGAAGGCTTTTCGATCGGTCACGATTCTGCGAGTTCATTCAAAAGCGCCGAAAGATCCAGCAGTTCTTCGTCTTTGCTCTTTTCGGCATAGTCGGAGAGCTCGGCGCTGATTTTTGCAAGAAGCGCCGACTTTTCGTAGAGCCCAAGACCGTTCTCCAGCCTCAGAAGCTCTTCCTCGGCGTGCTTCAGCACGTCACGGACGCCCTGCCTTGTGATCCCCATGTGCTCGGCGATCTCCGAAAGCGACAGATCGTCGCAGTAATACATTTCGACGGCAAGGCTTTGCTTTTCGGTAAGAAGACTGCCGTAGCAATCGAGCAGTTCGGCAAATTTCAGATCCTTTTCCATTCCGCTCGCCTCCGAAAATCATTCCTCCGTGTGGTGTAAAGAAAAATACTTTACAGAGTATACTACGCCCGTTACGTTTTGTCAAGTACAAAATGCGGATTTTTTCTGAGTTCACATTATTTTTACATTTAGCGAGGCATCACGCCGTCAAATTGCCGTATATATATTGAATAAAACACACCAAAGGAGGCGCATCGGATAATGTTCGCAAAAAAATATCTGAAAAAGTAGCAGAAATTTGTTGACATTTCCCCAAAACAGTGATACAATACGAATGAAGTTGAGTATCCATATCAATACTCGGCCGAACGAAAATTTTTTATAGGAGTGTTTTAGCAATGAAAAAGTTAACAAGCATCGTTCTCAGCGCTCTTGTGGCTGCTTCCGTAGCAACCGTAGCGGCTGTTGCTGTCAGCGCAGCAGATTATGTTGTATGCGAAGTTAAGGAAGGTAAGTGCGAGCTTATCGACAATTCCGAGACAAACGATCAGGCTTCCGGTCACGCTCTCTGCTTTGCAGAAGCATACGGCACCGGCAGAACCACACAGGGCGACGCCGTTAAGTTTGCTGGCGTAGAATTCAAGAAGGACGTTAAGAAGGCAGTTGTTAAGTGCGGCTACAACCTCGGCGGCGACAAGGCAGGCACAGCTACTCAGTTCTGGGTATACCTCGACAAGATCGAAGGCGAACCCATCGCAAAGGTTGAAGTTTCCGACTCCGAGACCGCTTCCTCCCAGATCGTTGACCAGGTGTTCAAGTATGCCGACGTTGACGTGAAGGCTGGTACTTATGATGTATACGTAGTTGGTGAAACCGAGTACTCCGGCTCCTTCTCTCAGGTTGGCTTCGTTTATGAAGGCGGCGAATTTGACGAGAACTGGAAAGAAGCTGCAAAGGCTAAGGAAGAAGCTATGAAGAATGGCGACTTCGGTTTCGTTCAGTGCGTAGTTAAGGAAGGCGAGTGCGAGCTCGTTGACAATTCCGAGACCAATGATCAGGCTTCCGGCCACGCTCTCTGCTTTGCAGAAGCATACGGCACCGGCAGAACCACGCAGGGCGACGCTGTTAAGTTTGCTGACGTTAAGTTCGACAAGAAGGTTACCAAGCTCGCCGTTAAGTGCGGCTACAACCTCGGCGGCGACAAGGCAGGCACAGCTACTCAGTTCTGGGTATACCTCGACAAGATCGAAGGCGAACCGATCGCAAAGGTAGAAGTTTCCGACTCCGAAACCGCTTCCTCTCAGATCGTTGACCAGGTTCTCAAGTATGCAGACGTTGAAATCGAGCCCGGCACCTACACCGTTATCGTTGTCGGTGAGACCGAGTACTCCGGTTCCTTCTCTCAGGTAAACTTCGCTTACGAAGATACCGAGGACCTCGAAGAAGCTATCGCTGCAAAGAAGGCATTCGACGATGCAGCAAAGGAAGCTGAAAGAGAAGCTGAAAAGAAGGCTAAGGAAGAAGAAGCAGCTAAGAAGAAGGCTGAAGAAGAAGCTAAGAAGAAGGAAGAAGAAGAGGCTGCCAAGAAGGCTGAAGAAGAGGCTGCCAAGAAGGCTGCTGAAGAAGAAGAAGCTGCTAAGGCTGCTGCTGAAGCAGAAGCTGCCAAGAAGAAGAACGGCATCATCTGGGGTTGCGTTGCTGCAGTTGTAGTGATCGCTGCCATCGTTGCCATCGCTCTCGGCTCCAAGAAGAAGAAGAACGCATAAGTTCAGAAAATAGTTAACTTCTTAAGTTAAATCACAAAGGACCTGCACTGATATGGAGTGCAGGTTCTTTTTTCTGTCTGTTATATTTCCGGTTACAGCGTGATGCGCTCGGAGGACTTGCGAAATGCCGACGGGGTCATTCCTTCGATGCTCTGAAAGCTCTGCGAAAAATGAGAGTGGGTCCTGAAGCCGCACAGAGAGGAAATCTTTTCAATCGAGAGATTCGTGGAAAGCATGAGATTTTTGGCGCCTTCGATCCGCTTCAGAATGATATACCGGTGAACGGTGGTGCCGCAGTTTTTCTTGAATACCCTATTGACGTAAAACGGATGGTAATGAAAATGTTCGGCGATGAAATCAGCGTCGATGGGATCGGCGTAGTGCTCGTCGATATATGATTTAACGTTATAGGAAAGCGCTTCTTCCTTCCCCGCCCCGCTCCTCTCGCTCCGAATAAAATCAATCAGCACCTGCAGAAGGATCGCACGGGACTTTTCGATATAACCTTTATCACTTTGAAGATACTCGGCGCAGATTTCCGCAGCGGCATTTCTTATTTTGGATGCGTTTCTGACAATGCGGACCTCGCACAGCTCCGGTAGTTTTTCGGATTCGAAGGTCATTGATTCTGTAAATTCATCCAAGCGGATCGGATGTACCGATGTGCAGGGCGTTCCGTCGACTTTACGGGTATCAAAATTAAGGCACAGGATGCCGGTCGGCTCACTCGATACGTTTTCCAGCTTATACGCAACGCCGGACGGAATGAGGACGGCAGTATCCTTTGTCAGTTCAAAATGTTTGTTTTCATCAAAACGAATAGCGATGCTTCCGCTTTCGATGCAGAATATTCTGTAATCAAAGCCGCAGATGAATTCGTCGGACTCGGCGATGTAATGGATGGACTTTGCAAAGCGGATACAGGGCGAAAGCTCGGACAGTTCCATAAATACCTCAAAAGTTTGTTTTTGAACAGTTTAAGTTTGTGATTTGACTTGATTATATCACATAAATGCGCTATAATCAATAGAGAAATTTCTATTCTGAGAGGTTTTTCGATATGAAATTCAACGTCGGATACGCTCTTCGGGAAAGCGACGATTTTATCAATAAGATCATCGGGTACAAAGAACACATCGGCGAGGTCTATTTTTCCTTCGGCGATATCCCAAACGGACGGAATAACCAGATGCGGAGCGAGATCTTCACCCCCGTGGAAGCCATGGAAAAACAGATGGCGGATCTTTCCAAGATGTCGGCGGCGGGACTTTCCTTCAACCTTCTTCTGAACGGGAACTGCTACGGCAAGGACAGTCTTTCGAGGGCGTTCTATAATAAAATCGGCGATACCGTAGATCTTCTGAGCCGGCGCTTCGGGCTTTCCTCCGTCACCACCGCTTCGCCGATCATTGCGAAATTCATAAAGCAGAATTTCGAGAGCCTTGAAGTGCGCGCCTCTGTCAATATGGAGATCGGCACACCGGAGGGGATTGATTACGTTGCCGATGTTTTCGACGGCTTCTATGCGAAGCGTGAGCTGAACCGGGATTTCTACCATCTCGGAATTTTGAAAAGGCATTGCGACGCTTTGGGAAAAAATCTGTACGGTCTTGCGAACAGCGGCTGTCTGAATCACTGCTCGGTGCACAATTTCCACGATAATCTCGTAGCGCACGAAAGCGAAATTTCCGCCGCCGACAACGCATACTTCTTTAACGGGAAATGCTGGGAATACCTGAAGGACCCGGAAAACAAAAAGAATATGATCCGAAACACGAACTTCATTCGGCCGGAGGACGTGCCTCTGTACGAGGGATACTACCGCTCCTTGAAGCTTGCGACGAGGGTCAACACCTCCCCTATCCGTGTCCTTACGGCGTATGTGATGGGAAGGTATTACGGCGGCATCAACGCCATTCTCGAACCGAATCACTCTTCGGTCATCGCTCCTGCGTTTCTTGATAACGCCAAATTTCCGTCGGATTTTGCAAAGACGGTCGGGAACTGCAATAAGCGGTGCGAGGAGTGCGGCTACTGCACGAAGGTATATGAAACAATTTACACAGAAATAAACGGAGGTAATGTTTATGTTGACGAGCCGGATGATAAAGGAAGCGGCGCTTGCGGCAGGAGCTGACAAGTGCGGTATCGCTCCGATGTCACGTTTCAAGGGCGCCCCGGACGAGATGAACCCGCAGAAGCTCTTCCCCGAAGCAAAGAGCTGCATCGGTTTCATTTTCCGTATTCCGAGAGGCGTTCAGCGAGGAATTGAGGAAGGCACTCAGTTCTATCAGTATCCGTCGATGGCATACGGCGGAATTAACGAGATCTTCGCACCTGCCGTGCTTTACGAGGTCGGAAGACTCATTGAGGACGAAGGATACGAAGCATTCGTCTACCGCAACACCGGCGCAAGAGGCTGTGTTTCGGATATGGACGGTTCTCCCGGAAACTCCCTTTCTCCCGAGGAACAGATCGAGGTCGATTCAAACGCCAAGACTTCGACCGCCCATCACCGTTCGGTCAGCTTCACAAGAGCCACAAGACCCGATAACGTGCCGCCGGATCTCCAGTTCCAGTTCCGTATTGCGGCGGTAGCCTGCGGACTCGGTGAGATCGGCTGGAGCAAAATGCTCCTTACCCCCGAATTCGGTCCTCTGCAGAGAGTGGCATTCCTGTTCACCGACGCAGAGCTTGAATACGATGAAATGTATAACGGCGAGCCCCTTTGCCGTAAGTGCGGCGCCTGCGTCAGAGAGTGTCCCGGACACTGCATCCCCGATATCAAGTCCGGTAAGACGGTAAGAGTC
This sequence comes from Eubacteriales bacterium, assembly GCA_045600125.1. Lineage (GTDB taxonomy): Bacteria > Bacillota > Clostridia > Oscillospirales > CAG-382 > SIG622. The sequence continues at coordinate 143,292 of JAZRXH010000120.1, forward strand.
GATCTTGACGGAAAGATCCTCGAGTGGGGCGATATCGACATGTGGCGCTGCTATGCCTTCTATACCCACGCAGGACGCTACTACAATCCCTTCGTTCCGAAGGAAGTCTTCGACAGGAACGAGAACGGCGCTCTTGACCTTCTGGAGGGCAAGACCGAAGTTGCCAACGAGCAGGAGATCATGAAGGTCTATACGGCTCTTCAGAAGTATTTCCCATCCTGGGTCGGCTACAACATGGCAAAATGCGGCGGCTGTATCCGCGGCTGCGTCAGCATGCTGGAGAAAAAAGGCGGCTGTATGGCTGAACGCTTCCATGCTCCTCTTCGTACCAAGAAGGCTTGGAAGCTGGACAGATAAGGAGGAATGAAGAATGATCACAAGTGAATACATAAAAGCCAAAGCACTTGAATTCGGCGCCTCCGACGTGGGCATCGGCGACCTTTCCCTCTTCGTGGGGGAAGAAATGCAGAAGGATCCCAAGATGATCCTTCCCGGCGCAAAGTGCATCATCGGTTTCGCCTTCCGTGTCCCGAGAGGACTTTACAAGGCGCTTGAAAACGGCAATCAGCTCTATTCCTATTCGGTATACGGAGTCAAGAACTTTGACGAAGAGATCGCCGAAATATTCCTTCTCAAAATGGGCGGACTCATCGAAAACGACGGATGGGATGCCTGCCTCCAGCGAACCTATGCGAATCTTCGTGCCAAGGGCGACAAGACGACGAATCCAGAGGTCGCCGATACCTACGAGCTCATTTCCGACGCCGTAGAGCCCGGAAAGCCGGCGCCCGACGTCATGATCGACTTCGGCAAGGCGGCAAAGGCGTGCGGCATCGGTGAGACCGGACTTTCCGGACACGTTCTTTCTCCGAAATTCGGTCCCTACGTTCGTTATGCTTTTATCATCACCGACGCACCGCTTGAAATCGACAAGCCCTATGAAAATCCCGTGTGCGACAAGTGCGGCAAGTGCATGGCAGCCTGCCCCGGCAAGGCTATCACCAAGGACGGTCTAGACACGTGGCAGTGCGCCGTCTATTACAAGGGCGCTCACAAGTCAAATCCGTATATGAACGACGAATTTCTGAAGGGCGATCCGAACCGGGAAGCCATTCTGAACGGCGACTTCCGCTTTGATGCTTCTTCCGCAAGAAAAATCTATAAGGAATTCCGCTTCCTTCCCAACTTCAAGGGTTATGCGACCTGTCTTTGCGGCAAGAAGTGCGACATCGCCTGCTATGAGCATCTGAAGGAGGTTGGCAGAATATGACAGAGCTTACTGAAAAAGTAATCGAATTTGCAAAGAAAGTCGGTAAAGCCGACCTCGTGGGCATCGCTCCCGCATCAAGATTTGAAAAAGAAGACCCTATATTCAGAATTTACCCCGAGGTAAAATCGGTCATCGGTCTCGGCTTCCGTATCCTCCGTGGTTCGCTCCGCGGCATCGAGGAAGGAACGACCTACTATCAGTATTCGACGATGGCTATTGAATGCCTGGAGGAAACGGTGATGCCCTGCTCGGTCCTCCGTGTAGCGACCTTCCTTGAGGATAACGGTTTTATCGCCCTGCCGCAGCGTCGGGAGCAGCATATCATGGCGGAAAAGGACGAGATCAATCCCGAGATCCTTAACGATTATATCTGGAGAAACAGACCCGGCGAGATCCAGATGAACTTTGAAGACGCCGCCGTAAAATGCGGTCTCGGTGAGCTCGGCTTCCACGGCACGGTGCTCTGCGACGAGTTCGGTCCTCTGTTCCGTTACGTATTTATTCTGACCGATGCGGAGCTGACGCCTTCCGACGTATATGTGCCCCATCTCTGCGACAAATGCAAGAAGTGCGTAAAGGCTTGCCACGGCAAAGCCATTGATGCTGAAACCGGAAAGAAGGACTCCTGGAACTGCGCCGTTTACTATGCCGGTGCCAACGGAACCAAGAATCCCTTCATGAATCCCGATGCCTTCCCCGACATGGAGGACAGACTTTCGGTCATTGCCGGTGAAGCAAGGATCACGAAGGAAAAGGCAAAGGCGATCCTGAAGGAGATCCACTTCTATCCCCCGGTAGGACATGAGCACGCATACCAGTCCTCTGTCTGCGGAAAGGCGTGCGACACGGCTTGTTATATCCATCTGGAGGAAAAGGGCGTTCTTAAAAAGAAATTCAAGGAGAATTTCAGAAAGCGTCCCGAATGGAAGTTCGACATCAAAGATTTTGATAACAAATAAGATAACAAATTATAAGAGGTCAATATGATAGGAACCATCACGTTTTCCGACGGCAGCACCAAGGACTGCATTCTTTCGGAAATAAAGAACGGAAATATCACTACCCTCACCCTTTCCGCAGCCGATGCGGAAAACAGAAGCGTGTCTTACGTCGATGTCGCTGCTGAATACTTCACGGCAAAAGCGGGTACCGAAGGCTATGCGGTGATCCCCTGTGATAACCGGGGAACCGTGCTGACATACTTTTCCTCAAGAGAAGACGACAGACTTTCTTCTCTGGGCGCCGTTATGCACTGCTTCGGTATCAAGAGAGAGAATAAAGCCGAGCTCGTTATTGTCCGAGGCTGTGAGAACGATCTGAAAACCGTTCTCGAACTGAAAGACGGCGTGTATCGGCTCATCCCGAGATTTGATTTCGATTCGTCTGAAGTTTACGAGGATATTTCTCTTGACATATATGACCTCGGCGATGCGGATTACTCCGACATGGCAAGGACATACAGAGAGTATCAGATAAACTGCAAGGGCTGTGTCCCGATCAAAGAACGGATAAAGACCCGGAAGATGCTTGCAAGGAACGTCGAGTCGGTTGAGGTCCGTATACGCCTCGGCTGGAAGCCCGCTCCCTCCCCTTACGCCGTACAGACCCTTGCGAATGAGCCGGAAATGCACACTGCCCTGACCTTCGATGAAGTCGGAGAGCTTTGCGACAAGCTGAAGGAAAAGGGCGTTGAAAAGGCGGAAATATGTCTTGTAGGCTGGAACGTAAAAGGACACGACGGCAGATGGCCTCAGTGCTTCCCGGTGGAAGAGGCTCTCGGAGGAGAAGCAAAACTCAAGGAACTCATAAAGCACGTTAAAGGTCTCGGGTACAGCATCGTCGGTCACACGAATTACCGGGATATGTATAAGATCGCCGATATATGGGACGATGACGACGTTGCCGTCAAAGCCGACGGCAGCATCATGGAGCATCCGATCTACTGGAGCGGCGGTCAGCCGTTCGTTGCGTGTCCTTGGGCGTCGTACGAGAAGTTTGCAAAGGAGAATCTTCCCCGTGTTGCTTCCCTCGGCTTTGAGGGACTGCATTACGTGGACGTCCTTACCGTCCTCCCCCTTCACCGGTGCCATTCCGAAACGCATCCGGCAAGCACGAAGGACACAGCGTCCTGCTACGGCAGGATTCAGAGTCTTTCCAAAGACCTCATCGGCGGCTATGCCTCGGAGGGACCCTATGATTTTGCGGCAAAGGACCTTGATTTTGCTCTCTATACCTGCTTCAATCTCATCGACAACAAACCCTCGCTTTGCGACGAGATCATCCCCTTCTGGCAGCTCTGCTACCACGGCATCATCCTCTCGAACCCCGGCACCGAAACGGTGAATTACATCGTCAAGAAGGACGTAAACAAGCTGAAATTCATCGAATACGGCGGAAGACCGGCGGCTTACATCTACTCGAAATTCCTTGCCAATCACGACTATGAGGTCGACTGGATGGGAAGCGAGGATCTGACCTGCCGCACGGAGGAGGAAACCGAGCGAACGGCAGACGCCATCAAAGCCATGTACGACGAATACAGCGCCCTTTCTTCTCTGCAATACGAATTCATGGAGAAGCACGAAAAACTCGGCGAAGGGGTGTACAGGGTGACGTATTCCGACGGAACGAAGATCACCGTCGACTATAACGCTGTTTCCTATACCGTCGAAATGCGATAAGAAGCAATATAAATGCTTTGTCTGACAACCGTTAACAAAAACAATGCCGGAAAGTAAAAAAACTTTTCGGCATTGCTTTTTTTCTATTATTATAGGTGAGTCTGCTCTTGTCAAAATTTCAAGACAAAGAGAATTGTTTCAATCATTTCCCCGGTTGAACCGTAAAGTGCCGGTGTTTCCGTCCTTCTCTTTTCCGGTCATTTCCCTCGGCTCCATGGTAGTGCGAATGGCGGGATGCCCTGTCAGATGATCCTTCTCGGGTACACGCTCGATTCGCCTCGATTTAAGATAGGTATTATCGGAGAGCTTTCCGTATACGGCGCCGTTGATGACGCCTGTTTCGGTTTGGAAAATCAAAACCGTTTCCGTCTCGGGATAGTAGAGATACTCCCGTTCAAATGCGTAGTCTACGCCGGAGGGGAAATCCGGATGCGCAGGATCGGGATAATAGTATTCTTCCTCGTAAAGCGTATGATTGTTAATGATCGTATAGCGAACGCTCTCCCGATGGAATCCGGAAAAAGCACCGTTGTTATCATAAGATGCTCCGCTCCATGCACCGTTCAGCCAGTAAGGGATCTCATCGGCATCTCCGTCCTCACTAACTGCCACGTCGGCGGTCTGTGAAGGCTCCGCAGACTGTGTTACCGTGATCTCTCCGCCGCCAAAGGGATTTGCCGAGTCGGGATCGTCTTCGTAGTAATCTCCGTCGTTATTTCCGTCGTTATCATCGGTGTCATTCCCTGATTGGTCGCCGTAATACTCTTCGTCCGAGCTAAACTGCGGTTCGAGGAATTCGCCGTTCTGTTTTATCGGAACACCGTTGAATGTGACGTTGCCCTGCCCGTCGGAATAATAGGTCGATCCGTCGGGTGTGGTAAAAGAGGCACTTCCGTCGGGATTGCGGACAAGGAAAGCACCGTCGTCATAAGTGATATACGCAGAACTGAGGTTTCCGTTTTCGTCGTAAGTGGCACTGACAATGTTCTTTCCGTCATTGTATGTGGTAAGGTTACCGTATTTGTCGGTAGCCATCGAGAGACCGCTTGCGTCATTGTATTCGCTTGCGCCGGAGTTGTTGTCCTTCCAGAAGGTCGAACCGTCGGCGGACGTCCATTGCGATACGTCGTTTGCGGAATACACGGGATTTCCGTCTGTATCGTAGTCAATCGTTTTGTTGCTGTCCCAACGGCTGCCGTCGTTGAACAGCAGCGTCCCGGAAGTGTTTTCGGTACGAACGCCGTTGTTATAGGATACACTCGTGTCGGAGCTGTATTCGGTGCCGTCCATCCACTTGATGGAGGTACTCTTTTCAGTTCCGTTGTCGGTGTAATCACACTTGGTGCCTTTGGAATTGGTCAGCGAAAAACCGTCGTCGGTGAAGACAAGGCTTTCGCCGTTTTTGCCTTTCAGTTCGCCGTTCTTAACGTTTCCGTCTTCGTCCACGCCGAGACGTTCATCCGAGCCCGTGATACCGACACCGACAAGATTGCCATCGGCATCATAATCGCTCGTTACGCCGATGGAATAGCTTTCACTGAGAGAACCGTCGGGCTTGACGGTCGTCGTCTTACCGTTCGGCTCGATCATCGACAGCGTGCCGTCCGGGTATTCGGTGGCGACGGTGCCGTCGGGCGTGCGGACACTGTAGGTGCCGTCTTTTCCGAGCTCATACTGATTCCCGTTGTAGTCAACACCGGTCTTTGAGCCGTCAGCGTAGGTGGTTCTGACACTGCCGTTGTCGTATACGCAGGTCACCGAGCCGTCGCTGCCTTTGAATTCGGCATAGCCGCCGTCGAAGGCATCGTCGGGAGTGCCCGACTCATCGGCTGAATACACGAATACGGAAGTCGAGAACACACCAAGGGTCAAAAGAAGGGCGAGCGAGACAGATGTGAACCGTTTCATTCTCTGACACCTCCTTTTGCGGCATTTGCAAATTCTTCAAGCTGATCGACTTCATCACTCGCTGCAATAATTGGGAAATTTTCGTGCGATTCTTCGATAAGTTCTGCTCCCCCGCCTTGGGCAATCTGTCCGTAGACAGCCTCTGCCGCCGCCGTATTGCCTGCTTCTTCCAGCCGTTCGGCATACGCTCGAAGCGAATCCATAGCGACCGGCGTGTACGACACGTTTTTCTTCCGGAACCATCCGCCGTCACGGAAGCCGAAGAAAGCAAGCATTGCGAGAAGCAGGATGAGGATAATAACAAGCCACGCTTTACTTTTTTTCTTATTTTTGGGGACGGTCTGCTTTTTATTATTCATACTATTCAGAGGCACCTGCGGCTGCTGAAATGTTTGCGTCTGTTGCTGATAGGCAGGCTGCTGATGGCAGGACGGCTGCTGTTGATACGTGTTTTGCGGCGTCTGCTGATCGTATGTCGGCTGCTGTTGATACGTGTTTTGCGGCATTTGCTGAGCGTATGTCGGCTGCTGTTGATACGTGTTTTGCGGCGTCTGCTGATACAAGGGGGCTTGAACGGGTGTGCCGCATTCGGAGCAGAATTTTTGGTTTTCTCCGATTGGTGCGCCGCAGTTCGAACAATAATTTGCCATGATCTACACCTCTTATATTATGGTTATAGTGCAATTAAATGTTAATATTTGGAAATTGATAGATTGAAGTTTGCCCGTAGTACCGTTTTATAGTGCTGCGGGCAAAGCGATGCTTATTGTTATTCACTGTGGTACGGAAGCAATTCGGAACTTCCGATTACCGATAAACCGGTTTGAAAGAGATTTGACGATTATTCAGCGTCTGTTTCCTCCGAATCGGCGCCTTCGGTTTCGTCTGATTCAGCCTCAGCATCAGCAGCAGTTCCGTCTTCGGATCCGGCTTCGGTTTCCTCCGCTTCTGCCTCTGCACCTTCCTCGGTGGTCTCTTCTTCTTCCTCTTCTTCTTCCTCTTCTTCTTCGGTGTCTTCCTTTTCAATGAGGTTGCCGTTTTCGTCGTATTCTTCGACCTCGGAAACTTCATCCGCAGAGGTACCGCCGTCGGGGTACTGTTCGTTCATGCTGTCTCGGTAGGTGTTGTAGGAGCCGCCGATCTTATGGGAGATGAATTTCTCAAAGGTACCGACGCTGTAGGTGGAGTTGAGCTCTGAGCGGATAGATTCGATGAGCGCATCAAAGTCGTCCGCTTCACCGGAAATAAGAGCGGGATAATACTTGCCTGCAATAGCGGCGGAAGCAGTCATGACCGCTTCATCTTCCTCGGCAAGAATGGGATTGAAGCCTACGAGGCCGCCCATCCAGGAGTTGAGGTTCTGTTCCTTCTGTGCTTCAAATTCATCGGGTGTGCCGGAAAGTCTGTACTTGATGTACTTGTTGCCGGTGAGGTTGTTGTCCATATAGTAGCCGCTGTTCTCAACGAGGGAGATGGTGCCCTTGCCGTCGTTTGCGTCGTCTACATAGTAATGAACGTCTTCGATACCCCACTGGAGAAGATTTGCGAGCTTGGGGCTTGTATTGAATTCACGGATAAGCTCCATGGATCTGTCCTTGTTGTAGGACTTCGAGCAGATGGTGAATACGCCGTTGAGGGCTGCCTTATTGGTGAGCTTGGGGGTCTTATACTCTACGCAGACGTACTCTCTGCCGTCACGCTCTGCCCAGAAATCGGGGGCTTCCTTTGTGCCTTCGAGGATCTGAACCGCATATCTTGCATTGGAGGGAGCATCCTTGGGAGCAAGATACCCCTGCACGTTGAATTCATAAATCTTTCTGTAATGCTCAATAAAGCCTTCCTCATCGTAGAGAGAAAGAACCTTCTGAGGCCAGTCCTTATCCTTCTTTGTCCTGAGAACGCCCATGGGAGAACCGTCGGCGTCAAGGAACTCATAATCTCTCGGCGAGGTCGCCTTGTTCAGCGGGATGACGTCGGGCTCGCCTGCCTTGACAGCGGCAAGGAAGGGCTCGATATCGCCGAATTCCTTTACAGAGGATGCGTCAAAGCCGTACTTGTCGCACAGCTCCTTGTCAAATACAAAGTACTCATAAGCACCGATCGCACCGTTGGTGGGAATACCGTAGGTGGATTTGGTGCCGAGGGTCGCCGCTTCAAGGTACGACGGGAAAATATATGTACGGAGGATCTTACTGTCAAGATTGAGATAGTTGTCAAGGGGAGCCAGAAGCTGTCTGTTGGCATAATCTCTGAATCTTACGTAGCTGTCGAACACGATGATGTCGATCTGAGGACCTTCTAAGAAGATATCGCCGTCAGCGTAGAGCCTGTCGAGCTCGGTGTCGAGGGTAACTTCTTCTTCCTCTTCGCCTTCCTCGCCTTCTTCGGCATCTTCTCCTTCAGCGGCTTCTTCTTCCTCGGCAGTTTCTTCGGCTTCTGCCTCAGCCTCTGCCTCTTCTTCCGTGAGCTCTTCGGTCTCGCCCTCGGCTTCTTCGGAAGTCTCTTCTTCCTCTACGGGATTCTCGATTGCATCTATTTCAAGAAGTGTCGCATCGATCAGGTCATACATCTCGTCCGACTTGCAGTAGTTGATCTTGACCTTGGTCTTGAACTTCTGCAGAGTCACGGCGTTAATGGCGAGCTGAACTGCCTTTGCCTGCTCTTCGGTCGTTTCATCCTCTGTGACGATGAACATATTGAGCGTGACTGTCTTCTTGGCAGCGTCCGCCTCGACCTGCTCGGCTTCTTCCTTCGTCTTTTCACAGCTTGTGGTCATAAAAGCCGTGGAGAACAGCATAAGCATGCTCATGAGAAGCGACAAAACTCTCTTTTTCTTCATTTGGTATTACCTCCGGGTGATTAAACTTGCACTGCGTGCATACTATAAACCTACTGTATATTTTAACTCAAATCTTTCGTTTTGTCAAGAGATAAGAGGGATTTTCGGCAATAATATCGGCTTCTTTTGTAAATATTGTAAAAAATTCACAAATTATCGAAGATATCCGACCTTATTCGCCGCCGTGCAGAGCAATATACTCTTCAAAGAGCTTCCCTTTATCCGACAGCATATCATACCCGTGCTGACGAAGTGCCTCATAAACGCCGACGGCGACGGAATTGGAAAGGTTCAGGCTCCGAAGATTCGGTATCATCGGGATACGGACGCACTTGTCGAGGTTTTCCCGAAGGATGCTTTCCGGAATGCCAGCCGACTCCTTGCCGAACATAAGATAACAGTTATCGGGATAGGAAACGTCGGTAAAGCCCCGGGGCGCCTTGGTCGTGAAATAGAAAATGTTCGCCTCCGGGTTCTGCAAAAGGAAATCCTCATAGCTTTTGTACCGTTTGACCTTGAGGTAATCCCAGTAGTCAAGTCCCGCCCGCTTCAGGTGCCTGTCGGTGATCTCGAAGCCAAGCGGCTCGATGAGGTGGAGCGATGCTCCGGTGCAGGCGCAGGTCCGTGCGATGTTCCCCACATTCGGTGCAATCTCCGGCTCATGCAGCACGATATTCAGATTTTTCATATCAGTATCCGAGCTCCTCGGCGACAAGAATGACCTTGACTCTGCCCTTCTGTCTCTGCCGTGCCATAACGACGATATCGGCACAGATGCGGTCCTCACTGCGGCAATCCATGCAGGAGCCGGCGACGGTGCAGGGGGTCTTCATCCCGAGCCGCACGCAGTTGGCGGGAGCGGCAATCGACTGTACTCTTCTTTTGGCTTCCTCCAAATTCGCACAGATCTTATTGTATCCGGCGATGACGATCACGCTGTCGGGACCGAAAAGCATGGCGGCGACACGGTTGGCGTTTCCGTCTACGTTATACAGCTCGCCGTTTTCGGTCACGGCATTGGTCGAGGTAAGAAAAACGTCCGCCGTCAGAGCCTTCTTCATGACCTCCACTGCCTGCGGTCTTGTAAGGGAAGGATCGTATCTGTCGAAGAAATGATATTTACCGTTCCGGAGAAGCGGTATTACACCGAGCTCGTCCAGCGTCTTGGAGCCGCCGACGCCGACACCGGCACCCTCCGGCATAAGCTCACAGAGCTTTGCAAAAGCCGCCGCTTTGTCCTCGACTACATAGGCTTCAAAATTGTTGTTTATCAGCGCCTTTGCCGTTTTCTCGAGTTTGATTCTGATGATGCTCTTCTTGTTGTCGTCCATGATTATGACCTTTCCTTTCTGAAGTCTGCATTTGTGCCGGTTTTCTTTGTGCTGCTAAAGAAAATTCGGAGTCGGATCTATGCTTCCGAAAGGCACAAATGCATGTCTGAAAATAGTTTCTTTTTTCAAGCTTTACACCTAACATAATTTATATGAATTTAAGCTCACGCCCTGATCATGCCGGAAAGCCGCAGAAGCGTGATGCGGTATCGCATGAAGGGAGAATATTTCACGCATGAGGAAAACAGCGACGCTGACTTCCCGATATTCGACACCGTGAGCTTGCACCCTGCCCTCTTCATGGCGTCATAGCATTCCTCATAGGTCGGTACGCTGCGGATGATCTCCCGTATCTTCTGCCAGTTCTTTTCGATCATGTCGGGGTCGACCTTTTCGGTCACCGTCGGCGTGTTGCATTTGCGCACGTTTTCCGCCATGCTTCCGTAGTAGGAATATACGTCGTCCCAGTCCACGATTTCTCTTACTGCGCTGACGCTCTCGCTTTCGGCAAGTTTATTATATATTTTCAGTGTTTCAAGGGTACATACGCCCACATCTTCCCCGTGGTAGTTCGGCACGATGCCGTCCCTCAGCTCCACGCACTCGATGAGATGAGCAATGACGTGCTCGGCTCCGCTGGCAGGACGGGAATTCTTCGAAAAGCTCATGCCGATGCCGGTCAAAAGTAGCGCCTCGAATATCTTCCCTGCCGTCTCCTCGTCGTTCTCCGTCACCTTGTCGCAGAGAGACATGAGCGTGTCAATGGCTTTTCTCGTGATGTCGCAGACTCTCTCACAGAAGTATTCCCCGGAAAGAAGAGCGCTGATTTTCCAGTCGATGATGGCGGTATACTTGGCGATCATATCCCCAAAGCCGGCGGATTTGAGATACGTCGGCGAAGCGGCAAGGATCTTCGTGTCGCCGATGATGACCTCGGGGCTTTTGGCGTCGTAGCTGTACTTGAAGCCGCTGTCCACGATGGGAGCGCCGTAGGAAGCGAAGCCGTCCATGGAGGGAGCCGTCGCAAAGATGCATAAGAACTTGTCCTGTCTTGCGCAGGCGAGGCGGCAGGGGTCGTTGAGAGACCCGGTACCGACAGACAGCACCGAAATATCCTTCCCCGCTATCAGCTCTTCGATTTCCCGTACGTGCGCCATGGTGGCGACACGAAGCTCATCATAGAGTTTCATTGTAATATTGAAATCCGAAAGAGAATCGAAGATGCCGTTTGCGGCGGCAATGGTGTGCTTGTCGCAGACGATGAGAAGATTTTTTGAAAAGCCGTTCTCTTTCAGGATATCGCCGACGCTTGTGACAACGCCGCTTCCGATGCGGACGTCCCGAATGGCGGTTTCGTGCTTTTTCCCGCAGGGGCAATCCTTTTTCATTTCTTCGATGATCTGCATGATCCCGGACATAACTTGCTTCCTCCGATACTGTACTTATACGATCTGATTAAGAGTATTATACAGCATAACCGTTAAAATTTCAAGGCAATATTGTCAATATTAAGAGAAAACAGAGCCGTCTCACGTTTTCAAAGGAGACGGCTCGGGAATTGTCACTTATTGCTCATCGGGGCTTTTAAGCGGAATGATAAGGGTCTTGGACATGGTCATCACGTCAAAGCCGGGATTGCCGAAGGGAACCGGATCCCCGCCGTCAACGCCGTAGGCGAAGCTGATGAAGAAGGGCTTTCCGTCCTTCATGGTGATATTGGGACGCTCTAAATGGAAAGCGACCTTTTCTTCTCCGCCTGCGAACTTTACCGTTCTCGAATAGGCTTTGATTTCTGAGGAAAATTCAAAGTGTACCCCGTCTTTAGAGAGCATATGGACGCCGCCCCACTTTTCACCGCAGACACTGCCGGAGCAGTCCTTGGCGATCATCTCGATCACGTCCCCGTTCTGCCATACAAAGGGGTCTTCTACCGTCATGCCGGCGACGTGCTCGAACAGAGGTCTGTCCGAGATGCGGCGGAAGGGAGAGAAGAAGCTGTCTGCCCTTGCGACGCCGAGCTTCAGACCGTCGGGGGTATTGGAACGGTAATACATGAGAACACTGCCGTCCGAGAGGACGCAGGGCGCCGGGTTCGTCACCACGGTGCAGTCCCAGCCGTCCGGGTTTATGTCGAAGATCGGCTCGTCCCGTCTTTCCCAGGGACCGTACACCGACTTTGCGGTGGCGATGCCGATCTTGATATTGGCATAGCATTCGGAGACAGCCGGATGATCGCAGGTTGTCAGCTCCTCATAGGTAGGTCTGTTTCCCTTATAAGTGGAGCCGATATAGAAGAGAGCGTAGGTATCGCCGTACTTTACGATCGAAGGATTGTGGGTCATTCTTCCGTCCCAGTATTCTTCTCCCCGGTCAGAAAGCACCACGTCTTCAAATTTATAGGGTCCGAAGGGAGTGTCGGAGGAGGCGTGGACGATCTCCGAGCTTACCACGTAGCCCTTGAAAAACGGTCTTTCCTTGCTCCATCTTGCGGAAAACATATGGTATCTTCCGTCCTCGCCGAGTATGGAAGAGCCGCACCATACCCAATAGCCGTCCATTTCAAAGCCGTATCGTTCGTTTGTCGGCTGAATGCTGTCAAAGAGAGGATAACCTTTCATCACGTCTTGTCCTTTCGTTCGGAAATCTGAAATGCGTTATTGCTGAATATAATTATATACCCGTATTCCGGCAAGTTCTTGCACTATTTTGAAAAATTGTATAAATATATTCAGATTCAACAAGAATGCGAAAGAGAGCCGGAACTTCGACTCTCTTTTGATAAAGCTTTTCAGTTCGCTTTTGCTTCGCAGTACACGCAGCGATAGATTTTGTTTTCCCGGTCGGTGAGCCTGAACACGTGGGCAAGCTCCTGCTCGGTCGAGGTGATGCATCTCGGATTCTTGCATCTGACGACGTTGGTGAGCTTTTCGGGAAGCTCCATCTTTTTCTTCTCCACAAGCACGCCGTCCCGGATGATGTCCACCGTAGCGCCGGGATCCACATAGCCGATGACGTCGAACTTGATCTCGATGTCCGCATCGATCTTTATGATGTCTTTCTTTCCCATCTTGCGGGAAACTGCGTTCTTGATCATCGCCACGGGACATTCGAGATCTCCGAGACCGAGAAGGTCGTAAAGGATCATTGCCTTCCCTGCCGATATATGGTCGATAACGACGCCGTTATGGATGGAATCTATATTCATATTCTGCCCACCTCCGTCAAAAGCTTCAAAATAAGCGCCATGCGCATATACTTGCCGTTCAGCACCTGCTTGAAATAGCAGGCTCTCGGATCGTCGTCCACCGCTACACTGATCTCGTTGACTCTCGGAAGCGGGTGCATGACGCAGAGGTCGCTCTTTGCGTTTTTCAGCCTCTCCGGCGTCAGAATGTAGCTGTCCTTGAGACGGAGATAATCTTCCTCGTTGAAGAAGCGTTCTCTCTGCACTCTCGTCATATAGAGGATGTCCAGCGTCGGCATGACCTCGTCGAGATCGGTGGTCTGAACGTAAGGGATATTATTCTTTGCAATGACTTCCTTCTTGACGTAGCTCGGGAGCTTCAATTCGGCGGGCGAAATGAGCACGAACTTGATTCCCGCATATCTTGAAAGAGCGTTGATGAGAGAATGGACGGTCCGTCCGAACTTCAGGTCGCCGCAGAGACCGACGGTCAGATTCTCAAAGGAGCCCTTTTCACGGTAGATGGTCAGAAGGTCGGCAAGCGTCTGGGTCGGATGGCAATGTCCGCCGTCCCCCGCATTGATGACCGGGATGGTGGCATTCCTGTCGGCGACAAGAGCGGCACCCTCCTTCGGGTGACGCATGGCGATGATGTCGGCATAGCAGCTGACCGTCTTGGCGGTATCCGCTACGCTCTCCCCTTTGGCGGCAGAGGAATTACTCCCGGAGGAAAAGCCGATGACATTGCCGCCCAGCTCGTACATAGCCGCCTCAAAGCTGAGCCTTGTTCGGGTGGAGGGCTCGAAGAACAGCGTTGCCAGCTTCTTGCCATGGCATTTTTCGGCGTATTTCTCGGGATGCTCGATGATGTCGCAGGCGGTCTTAATCAGACCCTCGATCTCCTCGCAGGACAGATCGAGTATATCAATGATACCGTGCATTACTTTTTACCACCGCCGATCCAGCTTTCGTCGCTCGGATTATTCCGGAAAGCGATCAGTCTCTGTACGTCCTCGGTCTTTATGTAATTCTCTTCGGCGGCTACCTCGGCGACCGTGTCGAAGTCGGTGAGAGAAATATTCTTCACGTTTGCCTCGGCGAGTCTTTCAAGACCCTTCTTCATGCCGTAGGTGAAGATGCTGACGATACCGAGCACCTCGGCGCCCGCCTCACGAAGGACGTTTACGACCTCGATGACGCTTCCGCCGGTGGAAATGAGATCCTCCACGACAACGACCCTCTGTCCGGCTTCGAGCTTTCCCTCGATCTGATTCTGTCTTCCGTGATCCTTGGCGCCGGAACGGACGTAGCCCATGGGCATGCCGAGAATGTGCGCCGTGATGGCGGCGTGTGCGATACCGGCGGTGGAGGTACCCATCAGAACCTCCGCATCGGGATAGTTTTCTTTGATAAGCCTTGCAAGTCCGTTTTCCACGTCGAGTCTTACCTCGGGAGCGGTCAGGGTCATACGGTTGTCACAGTAAACGGGACTCTTGATGCCGCTTGCCCACGTAAAGGGCTCCTCGGGACGGAAAAAAACGGCTTTGATCTTCAAAAGATCCTTGGCAATCAGCTTCTTCATTTCTTCATTCTCCTTTGTCTTTAACGTATCAAATATTCAGTGATCAGCCGCAGAATTCGGCGACGCATCTCTCATACGCTGCCACCGGATCCTCGGCGGCGGTGATGGGACGACCTACCACGATGTAATCCGAGCCGATCTCCTTCGCTTTGGCGGGTGTGGTCACTCTCTTCTGGTCGCCTGCGTCGCCGTCGACAAAACGGACGCCGGGGGTCACCGTCAGAAACTCCTTACCGCAATGCTCGTGAACGAGTCCCGCTTCAAGGGGCGAGCAGACGATGCCGTCAAGACCTGCTTTCTTGGCGTTTGAAGCGTAGTGAAGCACCACCTTTTCCATGGGCTCCTCTATAAGCAGATCGTTTTTCAGCGCCTCGCTGTCGGTGGAGGTAAGCTGCGTTACGGCGATGAGAAGCGGTCTTGTGCCATCCTCTCTCGTAAGTCCTTCGAGTGCCGCCTCCATCATACGCACCGTTCCGGAGGCGTGAAGGTTGCAGATATCCACGTCTAAGGAAGAGAGAACGCTCATGGCTTTCTTGACGGTATTGGGGATGTCGTGGAGCTTGAGATCGAGGAAGATCTTGTGTCCTCTTTTCTTGATCTCTTTTACGATGGAAGGTCCTTCCGCATAGAACAGCTCCATGCCGATCTTCACAAACGGCTTTTTTCCGGTAAACTTGTCGAGAAATTCAAAGGTCTTTTCGGCGCTTGCGAAATCGCAGGCGATAATTACGTCCTTTCCCATCAGTGCGCACCTCCTATGATGTCCGAAAGATTTTCGATGCCGAGCTCTTCCATGACAGAAGGAAGCTCGTTTATGATATTGCGGCAGGCAAAGGGATCTGCCAGGTTCGCCGCACCGACCTCCACAGCGGTCGCACCTGCCAGCATCATTTCAATTACGTCCCGTGCCGTGGATACGCCGCCCATGCCGACGACGGGGATCTTCACGGCTTTCGCTGCCTGATAGACCATCCGCAGAGCCACCGGGAAAATGGCGGGACCCGAAAAGCCGCCCATTGTGTTGGCGATGATCGGTCTTCTCTTTCTGAGGTCAATCCGCATACCGAGCATGGTGTTGATAAGGCTGATGCCGTCCGCTCCCGCTTCCTCGCATTTTTCTGCGATGGAAACGATATCCGTCACGTTCGGCGTGAGCTTGATGATGACCGGCTTTTTGGTGACCGCCTTCACGGCTCTCACCACGCTTGCGGCGCATTCGGGATCGGTCCCGAAGCTCATACCGCCGCCGTGGACATTGGGACAGCTGACGTTGACCTCCAGCCAGCCAACCTGCTCGCACTTGTCCAGTTTTTCGCAGGTGTAAGCGTAATCCTCAACGGAAAAGCCGCTGACGTTTGCCATGACCGGCTTTGTAAAGCATTTTGCAAGAAGAGGAAGCTCCTCCGATATGACCTTCTCCACGCCGGGGTTCTGAAGCCCCACGGCATTGATCATGCCGGACGTGCATTCGGCGATCCTCGGCGTCGGATTACCGAACCGTGCTTCTCTGGTGGTACCCTTAAAGGAAAAGGTACCGAGGATATTGATATCGTAAAGCTCGGCGAATTCGTGCCCGTATCCGAAGGTACCCGAGGCGGGGATCACGGGGTTATCGAGCCCGATGCCGCAGAGGCAGACTTTCGTATTTACCACAGAATCTCCTCCTTTTCAAGCACCGGACCGTCCCGGCAGATGCGTTTGAACCCTGTGACCGTCCTGCAGGAGCATCCCATGCAGGCGCCGAAGCCGCATCCCATTCTTTCCTCGAAGCTGAACTGTCCTTCCGTTTTGGAAGCCTTATAGACCGCCTTCAGCATCGGCTCGGGTCCGCAGGTGTAGAAGTATGTATAATCCTCCGGCATAGCGTCGGTCACAAAACCGGGGATGCCGTAGGAGCCGTCGGCGGTGGTCACAAGGACGGAGGCGCCTATTCTTTTGAAATCCTCCTCGCAGAAGATCTCCTTCGACGTGTTGAAGCCGAGGATCACGGTGACTTTTCTGCCGTTTTCAAGGAGTCTCTTTGCAAGAAGATACAGTGGAGGAACTCCGACGCCGCCGCCGATGAGGAGCGGTCTTTCACCGGCTTTTGCAAGATCGTAGCCGTTGCCGAGTCCCGTAAGGACGTCCAGCACTTCCCCGCCCTTCATGCGGCTCATGGCGTCGGTTCCGGCGCCGACCTTTTTATAGATAATCGTCACGGCATTTTCACCGGTGTCGAAGACGGATATGGGTCTTCTCAGATAAAAACCGGAGAGTTTGATATTGATGAACTGTCCGGGTGCGGTGATCTCACTCGTGTCACCCGCAAGGGTCATGCGGAAGACGCTCCCGGTCAGCGCCGTGTTTTCCGTGACCGTAAAGTAGCCCTGCTTCAATACAGCACATCCTTTCGCGCAAAGGCAAAGCAATAAAGACAAATATGTACGGATACAGAGTACGGCGTCGATTTCAGCGATCGGCGCCGCCTCTGTTTCTTCATGCGTCTATGGTGGAAATGGTGATGGTGGTCTCCTCGAGAACGTCCAGAACGACACGGACGGTATCGAGGGACGTGAACATGGTCACGTTGTTCTCGGTCGCAAGTCTGCGGATGCGGTTGCCGTCGGTAGCGCCATCGAGAGCATGGATATCTCTCGTGTTGATGAGATAAGCGATATGTCCCTGACGGATGGCGTCGGGAATTTCATCGCTGTCCTCACTGAGCTTTGAGAGAACATGGGTGCGGATGCCGTTTTCCTTCAGGAAGGAAGCCGTGCCGGAGGTCGCCTCGATGTTGAAGCCCAGATTATAGAAGCGGCGGATGAGAGGAAGCGCCTCTTCCTTGTCGCTGTCGGCGATGGTGGCAAAGATGGTGCCGTAATTCTGCATATGGGTCCCGGCAGCCTGCAGCGCCTTATAAAGGGCACGGTTGAGCTTGTCATCGTAGCCGATGGCTTCGCCGGTGGACTTCATTTCGGGAGAAAGATAAGCGTCAAGACCTTTTATCTTGTTGAAGGAGAATACCGGGACTTTTACGTAGTAGCGCTTCTTTTCCTCGGGATAAAGGGCGAAGATGCCCTGCTCCTTGAGGGATTTTCCGAGAATGACCTCGGTGGCGATGTCCGCAAGGCTGTACCCCGTGGATTTGGAGAGGAAGGGCACGGTACGGGAGGAGCGGGGATTTACCTCGATGATGAATACGTTGTCATCCTTATCGACGATGAACTGGATGTTGTAAAGACCCACGATGCCGATGCCGAGACCGAGCTTCTTGGCATACTGAAGGATGATGCCCTTGACCTTATCCGAGATGCTGAAGGTGGGATATACGCTGATGGAGTCGCCGGAGTGGATACCGGTACGCTCGACCAGTTCCATGATACCGGGGACGAATACGTCGTGTCCGTCGCAGATGGCGTCGACCTCGACCTCTTTACCCTGAATGTACTTATCGACGAGAACCGGCTTGTCGGCGTCGATCTCCACGGCTGTCTTCAGATAATGACGAAGCTGCTTTTCGTCGGCGACGATCTGCATGGCTCTGCCGCCGAGCACGAAGCTGGGACGGACGAGCACGGGATAACCGATCTCCGAGGCGGCGCTGACGCCGTCTTCGATCTTGGTAACGGCTCTGCCCTTCGGCTGCGGGATACCGAGCTCAAGAAGGATCTTCTCAAAGCTGTCTCTGTTTTCGGCACGCTCGATGGCGTCGCAGTCGGTACCGATGATCTTCACGCCACGCTCCCGGAGAGGCTCGGCGAGGTTGATGGCGGTCTGACCGCCCAGAGATGCGATCACGCCCTCCGGTTTTTCATAGTCCACGATCGCCATGACGTCCTCGGGGGTCAGCGGCTCAAAGTAGAGCTTGTCCGCCGTCGTGTAGTCGGTGGAGACCGTTTCGGGGTTGTTGTTGATGATGATGGCTTCATAGCCGGACTTCTTGATGGTCTGCACGGCGTGGACAGTGGAATAGTCGAATTCCACGCCCTGCCCGATACGGATGGGACCTGCGCCGAGAACGATCATTTTCTTCTTTGTGCCGAGTCTGGAAGCGTTGGTTCCGGAATAGGAGGAATAGAGATAAGCGATGTATTTTCCGGTATGGAGCGTATCCACCATAGGGAAAACGGGGGTGATGCCCAGCTTCTTGCGAAGCTCGTATACTTCGATCTCGGAAACCTTCCAGAGCCTTGCAATGAACTTATCCGAGAAGCCCATGACTTTGGCGTTCCGAAGGACCTCGGCGTCGTTCCTTGCGGAAGCGATGACCTTCTCCATGTCGATGATCTTCCTGAAGCTCTCGAGGAAGAGCTCGGTGATGGCGGTCACCTCGTGGAGCTTTTCGATGCTCGTGCCCCTGCGGAGAAGCTCGCATACGGCGTATACGTTGTCCGCCTTGAATTCGGCAACATATTCAAGAAGCTGTTCGGTGGTATATTCGTCAAACTTTGCAAGATGGAAATGGCACACGCCGGTCTCAAGAGAACGCACGGACTTTAAGAAGCATTCCTCCAGAGTCGAGCCGATGCCCATGACCTCACCGGTCGCCTTCATCTGTGTTCCGAGGGTGTTGGGAGCCGAGGCAAATTTATCGAACGGGAATCTCGGGAATTTTGCCACGATGTAATCGAGGCTCGGCTCGGTCGCCGCCGTACCGCCCGCTACGGGGATCTCGGCAAGGGTCATGCCGAGCGCGATCTTGGCGGTGACACGGGCAATCGGATAGCCGCTCGCCTTGGAGGCAAGCGCGGAGGAACGGGAAACACGGGGGTTTACTTCGATGAGGAAGTATTCGCTGGAATTCGGATTCAGCGCAAACTGTACGTTACAGCCTCCCTCGATCTTCAGCTCACGGATAATCCTGATGGCGCTGTCGTTGAGCATCTTCAGATCGTGGTCGTTCAGCGAAAGGATAGGCGCTACCACGATCGAGTCGCCGGTATGAACGCCCACGGGATCCACGTTTTCCATGCCGCAGATGGTGATGGCGTTGTCCTCCGAGTCGCGCATGACCTCGAACTCGATCTCCTTATAGCCCCGGACGCTCTTTTCGATCAGAACCTGATGGACGGGAGAAAGCTTGAAGGCGTTGAGACCGATCTCCACAAGCTCTTTTTCGTTGTAGGCAAAGCCGCCGCCGGTGCCGCCGAGAGTGAAGGCGGGACGAAGAACGACGGGATAACCGATGTCAAGCGCCGCCTTCTTGGCTTCCTCGATGCTGTAGGTGATCTCGGAAGGAATGACCGGCTCGCCGATGGACTGACACATTTCCTTGAAAAGCTCTCTGTCCTCGGCTCTTTCGATGCTTTCGGCGGGCGTACCGAGAAGCTGTGTACCGCATTCCCGGAGAACGCCCTTTTTCTCCAGCTGCATGGCGAGGTTCAGACCCGTCTGCCCGCCGATGCCGGGAACGATGGCGTCGGGTCTTTCGTAGCGGAGGATCTTGGCGACGTATTCAAGGGTCAAAGGCTCCATGTACACCTTATCCGCAATGGAGGTGTCGGTCATGATGGTGGCGGGGTTGGAGTTGGCGAGGATGACCTCATAGCCCTCCTCCTTCAGCGCAAGACACGCCTGCGTGCCCGCATAGTCGAATTCGGCTGCCTGACCGATCACGATAGGACCGGAGCCGATGATGAGAACTTTTTTGATGTCGGTTCTTTTTGCCATAAAATGTTCTTCCTTTCCGAAACACGGCGATTTTCCGCCGTGCCGCAACTGATTTATGTAAATTATCGTTTAACGAATTCGGTTTGTCCTGTGCGTATTATTCTTTATCCGCATAGACGAGCTTTCCGCCACAGACAAGAGCCTTGCATCTGCCGTAGAATTCCCTGCCTTCAAAGGGGGTCGCTCTGCCTTTTGATAAAAACTCCGAGGGATCGACCGTATAGCGCTTGCCAAGCTCCCACACGGAATAGTCACCGCTTCCGAGCGGTATCCCGAAGCGCTTCCGGGGATTTACGCACAGAAGCGTAAGGAGCCTGTCAAGACTGATGATATTTTTCATAACAAGCTCGGTATACAGCGAAGAAAAGGCGGTTTCAAGTCCCACCACGCCGAAGGAGCTTTTCGCAAGACCCCTCGACTTCTCTTCAAGGCTGTGGGGCGCATGGTCGGTGGCGATCATGTCGACAGTGCCGTCAAGGACGCCCTCGAGGAGCGCTTCCCGGTCGGCTCTCGAGCGAAGCGGCGGGTTCATTTTGAACCTTCCGTCCTCCTGAAGCTCCGAGTCATCCATGATAAGATAGTGCGGCGCTGTCTCGCTTGTGATGTTCACGCCGCTCTTTTTGGCGTTCCGTATCAGCTCCACGCTTTCACGGCAGGATATGTGACAGACGTGATAGGCACAGCCGGTCTCGGCACAAAGCTTTATATCCCGCTCGATGGGCTTCCATTCGCTCTCCGAAAGGATCCCTTTGTGACCGTGGGCTTCTGCATATTCACCGGCGTGGATATAGCCGCTGAAAAGAAGGCGGTTGTCCTCACAGTGGGCGCTGATGACCTTTCCGAGCTTCTTTGCCTCCAGCATGGCGCTCCGCATCATGTCCTCGTCCTGCACGCCTTTGCCGTCATCGGAAAAGCCGATAACGCAATTTGACATGGCTGCCATGTCCGAGAGCTTCTCCCCCTTTTCGCCGCAGGTGATACTGCCGAAGGGATAGACACCGATCAGGGCTTTTTCCCGGATGGCACACAGCTCTGTTTCGAGAGTCTCGGCGCTGTCGGGCACGGGATCGAGATTCGGCATCGTGCAGACCGCCGTGTATCCTCCGCGGGCGGCGCTGAGGCTGCCGGTGCGCATATCCTCTTTATAAGAAAATCCCGGCTCACGAAAATGCACATGCACATCACAAAAGCCGGGAAATACGGTATATTCTTTATCATCGGACAGAACGCCGGAAACAAGGGACAAATCGGGAGTGAAAGTATTTTGGCAAGCAGGCACAGTTACCCCGTATACGCTGATCTTCTTTTCCTTCATCGCAGAACCCTCCGTTTCCATGACTTAAGAAGCTATTAAAAACAAAACCCTGCCGAACACAGATCCGACAAGGAAAGACACAACAAAACCGACGTGACAAAGAGCCACATCCGAAGCTATGATCCATCTTGCCGATATCTCTGTATCGCCTTAAAGATTTCATCTCGGGTATTATAGCACAATACGCCTCATTTGTCAACAGTTTTTTTGCATCAAAAGAGGAAATATAAATTGCAATATAAAGATTCCACAAAGTTAAGCAACCGAAATTTGTTTGATAAGCATATCAGAAGAAAGACCGTTAAGAGATCTTCTCGGATAGTTGTTGATCCAATGTTCAATCATCTTAATTCTCTCATGAGAGA
>JAZRXH010000121.1:0-15349 GCA_045600125.1 Eubacteriales bacterium
GGGGTCGGCGTTTGACCCCGGTGGACAGCAGGTAATAATCCTTTATTCTTAAAAATCCCCGTGAAAGTCCGAAAGGACTTTCACTATTGGAAAGTTTTCGCCCGCCTTTTTCAAAAGGCGGCGATGGGGTTTGGGGGCGAGAAGCCCCCAAAAAGGGAAAGGGGTTTGTGGGCGAGAAGCCCACAAAAGGGGGCAGGACTATTTGTTGAGCATGGCGTAAAGATCATCCACCCGGGCGCCGGTGCTGGCGGACATCAGTCCGTTCACGAAGAGCACGTCGGTGATGCCGTACTGGTTGATGAAGTTCACGGCGTTATAGGGGAAGGTGCGGATATCGGCGATATGGATCTCGTCGTAGTGAGGAGCAAGGAAGGGGATAAGGGCGTTGCCGTAGGACTCCTTGAAGACGATGAGCTTCCTGCCGGTGGCACTGCTGACCGTTTCGGTCGTGCCGTCCTCTGCCGTGTAGACCGTTTCGGTCTCCCGGACTGCCTTCATATACGGGAAGTCGCCGCCGAGGAAGGCAAGATAAGCGTTGCCTTCGCCGTTGACCGCCGTGTAGACCAGCTTTGCCCCGAAGGCGTTGCCGTCCTTGTCGTATCTCGTCACCTTGCAGGGGGTGTCTACGAGATAGTATTCCACATAGTCCGGGGCTGCTTTCAGCGCCGCATCCCGGGAGGACTGATAGAAGGTTCCGAGGAAGGGCTCGATCCTTCCGCTTTCGTAATTGGCAAGAGGCACCGCCTCAAAGCCCGCTTTCCGGCAGAACTGTTCGTAAGCGTAGTACGCTCCGAGACCCGTCCAGTGGTGGTCGGTGCGGAAGTACAGATATTCGCCCGCCTCGTAGTGATGCCATATGCTGTCGTAGGCGTCGATGAAGGTCACCCGGTCGGAAAGATTTTCTGCGATGGCGGAAAGCACCGGCCGCTGCTCGTTGGATACGCCCCGATCGGACCTCGGAAGCCGGAACTCAGTGTGGGTCGGTACCACCAGATCGTAGATCCGCACGTTCTCCGGCAGATACTTCGCATAGGTGTTTACCGCTTCGGCGTATACCTTTGCCGTTTCTTCGTTGCCCCGATATAATTCGAGAGCCGTATCGCCTACCACGTACAGAGAACCTCTCTTTTCACCCGCCGGTCCCTCGGAGCCCTCCGCATGGGTGGGGGAAGGAGCAGCGGAATCGCCGCCCGGCGCACCGTCCTCGGCGGGAGGTAATGCCGTGTCGCTTTCCTGCGGTATCGTTCCGGGAACGTAATCGTCCGGTATTGTACCTTCGGATACTTCTCCGATGACAATGGTCTCGCCGTCGGTGAATTTGCTTTCGTCTATCTCGGCTGTGTTTTCACTGGTGGCGTAGCCGTCGTCACTCTGGGAGTAGATCGTCGCTCCGCCCTTGCCGAAGATCCGCAGCCCCCGAAGATCCTTTACCCGTGCGGCAAGTCCCACGAGAAAATCTCTTGCCGGGAAGGTGTCGGAATACCATCGGTCAAAATCGTCGGTGTAATCGCCGCCGAATACCTCGTCAGCCGTGAAGGAAGGCTTTTTTGCCAGCTCCCGCTTCTCGGACTCCGAGAAGGTCGGCTTCGGCAGAACGAGAGCGAGGATTCCGACGACGAAGATCCATCCCGCAAACACAGCCGTAACGATGCGGTCGGCTTTCCGCTTGTGCCGTACAGCCCTGTCCTTTGCCGCCCTTTCCAGCCTTGCCGCTTTTTCGGCTTCCGCTTTTCTTGCCGCTTCCGCCGCAAGCTTCTGTGCCTGCGCCTTCTTTTTGGCAGCGTCCGGATCCCGCAGAGGCACACGTCTTGTACCGTCACGGTTTGTCTGCCCCTTTACCGTGCCGGTGCCGTTTCTGACCGTATTGCCGTTTCCGACATTAGCGGTTTTTCTTTCGTTTTCGCTTGCGTCTGCCATTCTCTGACCGTCCTTTTTGCGGTTTATCGCTGCTTTGACTCTGAAATCTTATGCTTGTCCTGTGCCTTCCGGCTTTTCCGCATTGACCTTTCCCGGATTTTCCGGATTCTCCGGCTTTTCCGAAGCCTTTGCGGGTGCCGGACGGTGTTTTTTCTTTTTCTTTCCGAAAAGGATCTGTTCCCGCACGATGGTGTACGGCTCGCCGCCGAGAAGCCCCGCTTCTCTTGCGCCCCGCAGGATCAGCTCCGGATTGAGGTAGTTCTCTCCCGCATCCAGCTTTGCGCGGATCACCGTTCTGCCGTCTTCTTCGGTACAGCTGATCTTCTGAATGCTTTCCGAGATGTTGATGTCCTTCTCGCCGCCCTTGGTCTTCTTGCGCACAACGATGTCCTTTGAAAGGAAATCCGACAGCGCCCCGGCAAGTCCCGTCGCTTCGACGGTGATGGTATAGGTCGCCGCACAGATCTCGTTGAACCTGCGGTCGTCCCGGAATACCTTCTTGATGTTCACGTGGGGCGGCATCTGCTCCCGAAGGATCCCGAGAAGCTTTTCCTCTGTCATGTCCTCGTCGGCAACGCCGATGTCCAACAGCTCGTTTTCTCCCGCCATTCCCACCGAAAGGGGAAGGGCGAACACCAGCTTCGGGTGAGGATTGAAGCCGGAGGAATATTTCAGCTCCACGTCCGCCCGGTTCAGCGCCCGGATGAAGGCGTGGTCCAGATCGAGATGGGATATGTATATGAGAACGTCGTCCTTTGAAAAGAGGACCCGTAAATCAGGCATGGTAACTTTCCTTTCGGTTCTTTTCGGTCGATTTCCTGCTATCGCTCAGAAGAAAATGCCGCAAAAAGCGCATTCTTTCATTTTTCTTACACCAGTGTATCACAATATTGTTGATAAAGCGTGACAAAAATGTCGGTTCTTTGCAAAAACTGTCATTTTTGCTCCGCTTCAGCGGTTTTTGCTCCTTCGGCATCCCCCTGCACAAGCGTCAGCGGCTTCTGCGTGGGCAGATGGAGCGAGCCGAGGATCTTCTTTCCCACCGAGGTGGAAAGATACAGATCAAAACTCTCCGAATCGTGGTCGAAGCGGTCGGTCTTCCCGGTGAAGACGATGGCGCTTCCTCCCTTTTCCATTATACCCGAAAGACGGGAATATATTTCGCTTGTCAGCTTTTCGGTGTAAAGAAAGGCGAAGTCCTTGCCGCAGACGGCGGTAAAGCCGTCCTCGGGAAGAATTTCGAGGGTAAAACCGTCCGCCCTTATGCTCTGCCCGAAAAACTGCATGGGGATATCCTTTTCCGAAACGTACTGCAAAAGCCCGGTATAGCCTTCGATGTCCCCCATGCGCTTTGCCGTTTCGGCGTCGGGAAGGCAGATTCCCATAACGCCCCGGTCTTTTTCGTAAAGCGTCAGATTGTCAAGGATCACATCCCAGCTTCCCGAAGGACTTTTCAGCGCAAGATAAATATTCCTGTCCCTCGAAAACGGGTTGTAGGATACCTCCGTCAGCTTTTCGTGGGAGAACAGTCCCTCCCCGCTGTCGATGAACAGTACCTCGCCGCCCTTACTTACCGAGGCATAGGGGATGCTTTTCAGTGTGTAGAAGGAGTATTTTACCCCGTTATACGCCGAAACGTCCGCAAAAAGAAGCAGACCGAGGGTGAATACGTACAGAAGGACCATGGCAGAGGCAAAGAGCCCCGAAAGCCGCTTTTTTCCGAGGATCCTCGCAAGAAGTGCCAAAAGGATGATTACGGCGGCAATCGGTATGAGGATCTCCGGCAGGGACGGGATCGAATGCACCACCGAAAAACGGCGGGAGGCGTTGGACTTTACGACAGTATTGCAGACCCCGGCGCAAAGACCGCACACCTTCCCGAGAAAAGACGGGAGGAAGGAAAGCGCCCCGTTTCCGATGCCCGGTATCGCTCCGACTGTCGCCAGAAGTGCCCCGGCAATGAGAAGCACCGTCACAAACAGCGTGATTTCGAGGTTCGTGAGAAGCGAGAACAGCGACAGCGTCCCGAAAAAGGCAAGGCTTGTCACAAAGGAGAAGGAGACCGCCGCAAGGCTGACCGCTGCCACCGTCACAATACCCCGAAGCAGCTTGGAGGATATACGATTGAAAAGCCCTTCAAGCCCTTTAACGAGAAGAAGGATGCCCAGCGTGGACAGCACCGACAGCCGCATTCCCACGTCGAGAAGGGAATAGGGAGCGAAAAGGCTCACCGCCATCAGCGCCAGCGCCAGAGAAGACACGCCGTCAAAGGAGGCGGTGGGGAAGAAGAGAGCCGCTTTTTCGGCGTATCTTTCAAGCCACGGCTGCCCGTTTTCGCAAAAGCGCCGATATAGAAGATATAGGCAGTGGATGATCACCATGAGCCCCGCCCTTGTGACGGAAGGGGAAAGATCCGCCAGAGCCATGTAGAACAGCGCCAGAAACGGAAGAAGGATACAGCCGGGAAGGGTGGGCATCCGGACGTTTTCACTTTTCCTGCCGCCTGCCGCACCTCCCGCCGTTTTCCGTTTCTTCCGGGAAGAGGAAACCGACATGCCGGGAAGCAGCAGCAGAAACGACATCAGCACCGACAGATGGAGACCCGAGACCGCCAGCACGTGGGAAACCCCGGCGTTTCGGTAATTTTCCTTGATTTCTTTGCCGAGGAGCGACTTGTCCCCGCAAAGACAGCAGACGCTGACCGCCGCCGCATCGGCGTTCCCGATATAGCGGGTCATGGTTTCCCGGATTCCGCTCCGCAGCCGGGAGAAGAAGGAGGGCGCACGGTACGCCTTTTCGGTATAGTTTTCTTTCGGCTCAAGAACGAGAAAAATGCCTCTTCCCGCAAGATACCCTTCCTCGTCAAAACTGTCCTCCGATTTTTTCGGAGCCCGCAGGGTGCAGACTGTTTCGACAACGCTCCCGACCTCGAGGGTGTCAAGTCCGAAGTCGCAGAGATAGGCGTCGATCCCGCCGCTTTCAGCCGGCATTTTCCCGTCTGCAAAAAGCAGCTTCCCGGAATAGGCGTCGTATACGCCGCTGTGGCTGAGGCGCTTTTCCACAAGGAAATCGCAGACGTGCTCCTCTTCCCCCGCATAGGCGAGAAGACGCTCTGCCGGGACACGCTTTTCCTTTTCGGCGATTTTTCCCACAGCCGAGCCGAGTACGATGAGCGCCGAGAGAAGCGTCAGAAAGCGAAGGAGCCGCTTTGTGCGAAGACGCAGTTTTCTTCTGCCGAAAAGGCACACGAGAAATAGTGCCGTAAAGGCGGCGAGAAAGAGGGCGGGAAGAAGAAAGAAGAATTTTCCGAGAGCACCGTTTACACCTAAGATGACCGCCCCCGAAAAGGCAAAGCCCAGCGATGCCGCAATATTCAGCGTATGTTCGTTTCCGCTCTTTCCGGCAAAGAGCCGTCCGAGGGCGTTTTGTCCGTTTTGTACGTTTTTCAAGGAATGTCGATCCTCCGATGCAAATCAAAGTAATAAAGTGAAGACAGCGAAGACGAAGAAGAAAGCGGTAAGAGCAAAAAAAACGTCCGTCACGCCTTGAACTCCTTGGGATTCACCCCGAAGAAGCTCTTGAAGAGTTTGTTGAAGTA
Organism: Eubacteriales bacterium; assembly: GCA_045600125.1. Lineage (GTDB taxonomy): Bacteria > Bacillota > Clostridia > Oscillospirales > CAG-382 > SIG622. Next base: position 5,516 of record JAZRXH010000121.1, read on the forward strand.
CGCCGTGTCGCATATGTTCACCAGCTCCGCCGCCTCCCGCACGGTATACTCCCCGGTCTTTAGAAGCTCTGCCGCCTTCCGGATGCGGAGGTAATTCTTGTAGGTCACCGGCGGCATGCCCGCATAGCTTGCAAAGCACCGGCGGAAATAGCTCTGACACATGCCGCACATTCCGGCAAGCTCGTCGGCACGGATGTCCTCGAGGTAGTGGTTTTCGATATACAGAATGGCCTTGTAGATGCTCTTGTGGCTGTGGCGCAGGTTCCGGTTGATGCTCTCGAGGGAAAGCCGTGTGAGAAGGTCGTAGAAGAGGGAACGGCTGCGCAGACCGTAGCCGAGAACGCCGCTCCGCCACACCTCGCACAGATTCTCGAAGGCGGGAAGATACACACGTCCCTTGTCGTGGCAAAGCATACAAATTTCCTTGCTTGCCCGGAAGGGCTCGTTCCCGTCCGAAAACAGCAGGAATTCGATCGTTATGTAGCCGATGTCGTCCTCTTTTTCCCAATCTGAGGTGTAGGAGATGTCGCAGGGAAGGTATACGATATCGCCCGCCTCGGCAGACAGCGTGCCGCCGGGCGTCGTGAAGGTGATCTTTCCCGTCGTGACGTAAAAGAATCGGTCCCATTCCCGCATCCTCCGACTGCAGACGAAGTGCGCCTGCGGGTTCTGCATGGTCTTATTGACCGAGAGGAAGGTGAGATAATGGTTTTTCTGACAAAGGGGGGACAAATCGGCGTATTCCATCGTTTTTTGTACCGGCTCCCGACAAAAAAGCGGGAGCTTCTTTCCTGATCGTTATTGTTTTCAGCGTCTTTTAGCAAAACTCCTCCGCACAAGGTTTTTGGAGGACGACGGGAAAAAGACATAGGTCTGTGTCATATTATACAAAAAACAAGTTGATTTGTCAATTGATTTTTTCCTTCTTCCGGTATAAAATGGGAGCAGTACAAGAAAATGAGGTGATCGTCATTCTTAAATTCAGCTGCTGTATCGACATGATGTTCGCTTCTCTCCCCTTTGAAGAGAGGATCAGTGCGACGAAAAAGTGCGGTGTGGACGCCATTGAGTTCTGGAAATGGTCGAATAAGGACACAGGAAAAATCGCCGCTCTCACGAGAGAGCTCGGGATGAAGACGGTTCTTCTGAATCTCGACTGCACCGATGAAAAGCTGTCCTACGATCTTTCAAGGGGCATCCTTGTTTCGGGAAGAAAAGAGGAGCTGAAGGCGGCGTTCTACGAAAGTCTGCCCGTTTTGCGGACTCTTTCCTGCGACAGCGTCATCGTCCTTGCGGGGGAGCATACGGGTCTTTCCGAGGAAAAGGAGCGGGAGAACATCTTCGAGTGCCTGAAAGCCATTGCACCGTGCGCCGAAAAAGAGGGCGTCAACATTCTTCTCGAGCCTCTGAACGACTTTGACAGACTGAACTATGCGCTTCCGCACTGCGTTCCCGCCTTCGAGATCCTCCACGGGGTGGCAAGCCCGAGAGTGAAGCTCTTATATGACATTTATCACACCCAGCGGATGGACGGCAACGTCATCGACTATCTTACAAAGGAAGCGTCTTATATCGGCCACTTCCACGTGGCAAACTCTCCTCTGCGGTGTGAGCCGGACAGAGGCGAGCTGAACTACAAGGCGGTCTTCGACGCCATCGAAAAAACGGGCTACGACCGCTTCGTGGGCTTCGAGTACCGGCAGAAGAGAGAGGATTTTTCCCTCGGGGAATATCTTTCGGGAATCGGCTGCGGAAATATGGAAAACAGAAAATAAAAAGGTGCCGCAAAAATGCCCGTAAAGTGCAGAATGCGGCACGGTATCATGCGATATCATTTTTTCAGAGAGGATAGGTAATTAAAAATGGCAGTAAAACTCGGCATCGTGGGCTTCGGAGAATTTTCCGAGAGCTTCCTCGATTTATTTCTCACGCATCCCGACATCGAAAAGGTGGTCGGCTGTGAGCTGGTAAAGGAAAGAAGAGACCATATCGCCAAGGACTTCGGCATCAAAATGTACGCTTCCTACGACGAAATGCTGGAATCCGACGAGGAGCTGGACAGCATTGCCATCTTCACCCAGCGTCATCAGCACGGTCCCATGATCATCAAGGCTCTCGAGCACGGGAAGAACGTCTTCAGCGCCGTACCGATCGGCATTACCGTGGAGGAGATCAAAGAGATCATCGCCCTCGTGGAGAAGACGAGGCTCATCTACATGGCGGCGGAGACCTGCTATTATTTCCCCTGCGCCATCTACTGCCGTGAAAAGTACAAGAGCGGCGACTTCGGAAAGTTCGTCTTCGGCGAGGCGCAGTATTATCACGACATCACCGAGATGTTCGATTCCTTCTCCGGCTCCGGCGACCCCTCGTGGAAGCGAGTGGCGGGCATTCCTCCCATGTACTATCCCACCCACTCCATGACCATGCTCTTCTCGGCGGTGAACGAGTACCCCACGCAGGTTTCCTGCCTCGGCTTCCTGGACGACATCGGCGACGAGATCTACGGCGAGGGCAAGAACAACTGGGACAACCCCTTCAGCAACGAGACCGCCATATTCCGTATGTCCGGCGGCGGTGTTGCAAGGATCAACGAGTTCCGAAGAGTCGGAGCGGGCAAGCCCTCCTCCTTCATCACCGGCATCTACGGCACCAAGGGCTGCTATCAGTGCTCGGGTATGCACCATATTTTCCAGCACGGTCCCGTCTTCGGGCAGAGCGCTTCCATGGAGGACGTAAGCTCTCTCATCAACTCGCAGAAATACGAGCAGAACAAGGATAAGCTGGACATGACGGTGGATCCCATGCTCTATACGTACCACAGAGGCTACTCGAAGGTACATCCTGTTGAACGGCTTCCGGTTGCCCACCGGGATATTCCCGACGGCGGTCACTCCGGTTCTCACGCCTTTCTTGTGGACGACTTTGTAAGAGCCGTCATGACCGGCAAGCTCCCGCCCAACAACGCATGGGATGCGGCAAACTCCATGGTTCCGGGCATCATCGCCCACGAATCCGCTCTGCAGAACGGAAAACCGCTGGACATCCCCTACATGGGCAAAGCACCCGAGGACTGGGAAATGATTGACTATAACGACAGGGTATACGAATGAGAAAAGTATGTATTATCGGTGCGGGCATGATCGCTTCCGGCGCTCATATCCCCGCCTATCGGAACCATCCGGAGGAATACGAGATCCTGGGCGTCTGCGACGTGAACGCCGAGGCGGCAAGGCGCTGTGCCGACAAGAACGGCATCCCGCACTTCTTTACCGACGCACGGGAGATGCTGGAAAAACTGCGCCCCGATATCGTTTCGGTCTGCGTCCCGAACGTGTTCCACAAGCCTTACGTACTGCTCTGCGCCGAATACGGAGCGCATATCCTCTGTGAAAAGCCGCTGGCGCTGTGCCGAGCCGATGCGGAGGAGATGTTCGGGGCGGCAAAGCGGGCGGGAGTCCTTCTCGTCGCCTGCCAGAGCATGCGCTTCACCGACGACCGGCTCTGCGCCAAGAAGCTGATCGACGACGGAGCGCTGGGAGATATCTACTATTCCGAATTTTCACGGATCCGCCGGAGGGGCACCCCCATGTGGGGAGCGTTCCTCAAGAAGGAACTGAACGGCGGCGGAGCCTTCGTGGATATCGGCGTCCATATGCTGGACGCCGTGGTGTGGCTGACGGGAAATAAGAAGCCGCTCTCGGTGGTGGGAAGCATGGGAAAGTACCTTGCCTCGGATACGCTGGAGTCGAGTCTTACCGACAGCGGAGCCCTTACGGGAAAGCTTTACGGCAGCGCCGCCTCCGACCGGGAAAAGATGGACGTGGAGGACTTCGCCTCGGGCAGCATCCTCTTCGAGGGCGGAATGCGCTGTAACTTCAAGACGGCGTGGAGCGCCAACCTCCCCGACGAGACCTCCGTCACGCTCTGCGGCGACAAGGCGGGACTTTCTCTTCCCGCGCTCCGGGTGTACGGTGGCTTTGCAGGTCTTAAAGCGGATATCCTCCCGCAGTGCGGCATCACGAATCCCTATCGTGACCACCCCTTCTTCGGTCATCTGCGCCTCGTGGATCACCTGACGGGTGTCCTTCACGGCGAGTGTGAGCTGATGATCAGACCGGAGGAGACTGTCAACGTGTCCGACATCATCGGCAAGTTCTACGCAATGTAATGCAAGGGGCTCCTCGCCCCCTGCACCCCACGGCTTTTGTGGGGCTACTCGCCCCACACCCTCGCCCGCCTTACGATAGCGTGGGGCTACTCGCCCCACACCCTCGCCCGCCTTTTGAAAAAGGCGGGGGCGAAAACTTTGAATAGTGAAAGTCCTATCGGACTTTCACGGGGAATTTTCGGAATAAACGATTATTATTTACTGTCCGCTGAGGTCAAACGCCGACCTCAGCGGAGATTTGTTTTTGGGGAGAAAGGCGCATTTGATAAGTTATGTAAAAAATAATTACCGATGGAGTCAAAAACGAGTTCATCGGTAATTTTTGAGCGTACCGCGTACTAGAAATTTCCTATGTGAGAAAGGTTTCAATGAAATCTTTTTTACGACGCTCTGCGATATGAGTGCATTGCCTTACGGGAAAAGGCGGCACGGAACATCCGTGCCGAAAGAGGCAGAGTATTTTTAGCTCGACGGATAAATTATGCCCACCGCACGCTGAAAGTGCGGTGGGCTGACGCATCGACGTACCGATAAGGGGGCGTATTTTGTCACATGACAAAATACGGATTCGGCTTGAAAAGCAGAATGATGGTATCTATAAGCCATCCTATGCCAAAGAGACCTGCAGTTAATAGGTAGAGGATCCCTCCGCCCACTCTTCCTTCGTAAAATTTGTGCGCCCCTAAATAGCCGAGGAAAAGGCAGAGGAAGAAAGCCGTCCACTTGTTTTTCGGCCTTCCGTAATACATGGCTCCGTTTTGATTGACATTGCTGTTGGCATTGTTGATGATAATGTTGGGTTGTTCCCTTGTCGGCTGTGATTGAAATTCCTGCACCTGACAGCCGCAGGATGGGCAAATTACAGCTCCTGCAGCAATTTTTGCACCGCAGTGCTGACAAAACTTTTCGTTTTCCATGACTTTCTCCTTCCGAAAATGTACAGAATTTTGCAAAAGCAGAATTCCTTGCGTTAAGTATAACACATATGTATTCAAATGTCAACATATGTAGTCAATATTTTTTTCAATATGTCATAAAATAGTTAAAAAAGTGACATGCGGAGGAAAATATGCTTGATTCTGTTGTTGTCGGGAAAGTGCTTTCCCGTTTTCGGGAAGAAAAAGGCGTTTCGCAGGAGGTATTGAGCGGACTTGCCGGTATCGGTCGAACTCACCTCAGTGCCATAGAGTGCGGCACAAGACGTCCTACGCTTGATACATTTTTCAAAATATGTGAAGCACTTGAAATTCGACCGAGTGTGGTCATCAAAAAAATAGAGGACGAGCTGTACTGATTTTCAGCGCCGTTATTTCTTAACGGAAAAAGAATCTCCGTGACGTTATTTGCCACGGAGAAAAGACTTATTCCTTTCATTGTGAGAAGTTTCCTTTGATACCTCCCCGCTATCTGTTTACGACACTCGCAAACCGGTATCCCCCGTCCGAGTACACGAACGGGATGTCGGTCGTCACCGTCCCCGTGTCGAAGACCGTGACGATGCGGAGAAAGTCCGAGCCTTCGCCGGAATACGCCTCGAAGCTCCTCGATATCACCTTGGCGCTCGAACCGTAGCCGGAGGGCGCACAGTAGAGCTTCCCGTCCTTCTCAAGATAGGTGCCCTCGGTGGCAATGCCGTCCACGAAGTCGTCGGTGAAACAGCGGCGGTAAAGGTCGAGGAGATCCTCCACCGAGTTCACCTCGCCGTAGATCATCCGACAGTATTCGTTCTCGTATCCGTCCTCTCCCACGACGCTGAGCGTGTCCATGTTGTCCAGCTCGAAATTCTGCCGCAGAATATCGTAGTAGAAGCCCTCCGCCTCGGTGTACGCCTTGGCGATGCGGTCGGTTTCGGCGGCGGGAAGGGGAGAAGAGACGCCCGCCTTTCCGGTGTCGGTGCTGTCCTTATCCTTTTCTTCTTTTTCATTTTCGTCATCCGGATCGTTTTCGTCGTCGCCCTTTTCCTCACCGTTCCCGAGAACGTCAAGAGGCTGCGGCTCCTTTTCGGGATTCTGCACGTCGGCACCCTGCTCCCCGTATTTCTCGGTGGACAGCGCCGTGCCGTTTTCATCGAAAAGCCCTTCGAGGGTCGCCGCATTGTCGTCCTTCGGCTTGCAGGAGGGAAGAAGACAGACAAGCGCAAGGAGCAGAGCGAGAAGCACCGAAAGGATCTTCCTGCGTCCGATCCGCTTTCCGGTTTTCGTATTTTTCATATCGGCCATCCTTTCTTTATCTCTTTTATTTCTTTTTTGTCTGCGCCGGGCTTGTTCCGACGCTTTTTTGCGTCTTTACGGAAAAAGAGATTTCTGCGGCTTTGCCCGCCACGTTTTCCGTGCGTATAGCATAGCACATTTTTTTCTCTTTGTCAATCACGGAAAAAAAGCGGGTATCATTATCAAAAAACGGTATGGCTCCCCATACGGTTGACTATTGACAAAGATTGTGGTATACTGTGCTTCGGGAAAGGGAAAACTTCCCCTGCAAAGAAAAAAGCGAACGGAAAAAAGGAGGGATCGGAGAAGATGGATCTGTCAAAGAAATTCAAGCTCGTATCGGACTATAAGCCCATGGGCGATCAGCCCGAAGCGATAAGCACCCTCGTTTCCGGTATCGAGAGAGGGGACAGAGAGCAGCTTCTTCTGGGCGTTACCGGAAGCGGCAAGACCTTCACCATGGCGAACATCATCGCCAAAGTGAATAAGCCCACTCTCGTTCTCGCTCACAATAAGACCCTTGCGGCGCAGCTCTGCTCGGAGTTCCGGGAGTTCTTCCCGGAAAACGCCGTGGAGTACTTCGTGTCGTATTACGATTACTATCAGCCGGAGGCTTATATCCCCGGCAAGGACACCTATATCGAAAAGGACTCCGCCATAAACGACGAGATCGACAAGCTCCGCCATTCGGCGACCAGCGCCCTTTTTGAAAGGCGGGACGTGATCATTGTTGCCAGTGTTTCCTGCATCTATACTCTCGGCGACCCGCAGGAATATTCGTCGATGGTCATTCCCGTGCGTCCGGGAATGGAGATCAGCCGGGACGTGCTTCTCTCGAAACTGGTTGCCAACCAGTATGCCCGGAACGACATGAGCTTCGAGCGGAACAAGTTCCGTGTCCGGGGGGATACCGTAGAGGTCTTTCCCTCCAACTCCAGCACCACCGCCCTGCGCATCGAGTTTTTCGGGGATGAGATCGACACCGTTTCCGAGGTGAATCCCACCACCGGAAGCGTTACGAAGCACCTGACCTACGCCGCCATCTATCCCGCAAGCCACTATGTTACGAGCGATGAAACACGGGAAAGAGCCCTTCGGGAGATCTATTCCGAAATGGAGGAGCGGGTGGCGTTTTTCAAAGCAAATAATAAATACATCGAGGCACAGCGGATCGAGGAAAGAACGAAATATGACCTTGAGATGCTGAACGAGATCGGCTACTGCTCCGGCGTGGAGAACTATTCGAGAGTCCTCTCGGGCAGAGCGCCGGGAAGCACCCCGTACACCCTCATGGACTTTTTCCCGAAGGACTTCCTGATGTTCGTGGACGAGTCCCACGTGACCCTCCCGCAGGTACACGCCATGAGCGGCGGCGACCGGGCGAGAAAGACGAATCTTGTGGACTACGGCTTCCGTCTTCCCTCGGCGTTCGACAACCGTCCGCTTCGCTTTGAGGAATTCGAGAGCAAAATAAACCAGATCATCTACGTCAGCGCCACCCCCGCCGAGTACGAGAGAAGCAGAGCGACGCAGGTCGCCGAGCAGATCATCCGTCCCACGGGTCTTGTAGACCCGGAGGTGGAGGTGCGTCCCGTGGAGGGGCAGATCGACGACCTTCTCGGGGAGATCGCTCTGCGGGTGGAGAAAAAGGAAAGAGTCCTCGTCACTACCCTTACCCGCACCATGGCGGAGAACCTGACGGAATATCTGGAGGGACGGGGCGTGAAGTGCCGCTATATGCACTTTGCCGTGGATACCATCGAGCGAATGGAGATTATACGGGATCTGCGTCTCGGTGTGTTCGACGTTCTCATCGGCATCAATCTTTTAAGAGAAGGACTTGACCTTCCCGAGGTATCTCTTGTGGCGGTGCTGGATGCGGATAAGGAGGGCTTCCTTCGGAGCGAGACCTCGCTCATCCAGACCATCGGCAGAGCCGCCCGCAACGCCGAGGGCAAGGTCATCATGTACGCCGACACCGTCACAGACTCCATGCGGCGCGCCATAAACGAGACCGAGCGCCGAAGGGCGAAGCAGCTGAGATTCAACGAAGAAAACGGCATCGTCCCGAAGACCATCACCAAGGAAGTCCGGGACATCATCGAGATTGCCGCAAAGCCGGGGCAGGGCAGGGGAAAGAACAAGAAGCTCCCCGTAAAGCTCTCGAAGAAGGAGAAGGAAGCGCAGATCGCCGCTCTCAAGACCGAGATGCTGGAGGCTTCCCGCCGCCTCGAATTCGAGCGGGCGGCTATCCTGCGGGACAGAATTATTCAGATCGAGAATATGAAATAAAAGCGGGGAGTCCCTGCGGGCAGGGGGATCCTTTTCGGCGCACTTAACAAGTGCGGCAAGCGTCGTGCTTTTCTCGGGAACGGGAACGTATTGTTTTCGGCTCACGCCGTAGGTGCAGCGATTGGATGCCTTTCTCAAGTACGTTGCGCCGTATTATTTCCGGCGCACACCGTGGGTGTAGCAATTGCCCTGTTGCACACGAACGGGGGTTACGGGGGCGTTACTTTTTCCACGAGCGGCAAAAGCCGATACACTTCGAAATGCATGATATGCATTTCGTGCGGTATCGCACCAAAAGAGCCCGTCGGGTACGGGAGGAGGCAGTCCTGCCTGTCGCAAGCGCCTCCCTTGGCGCTTGCGACAGCGCTAAAGTTTTCTTCGAAAACTTTCAACACCCATATCTTTCTGCAACTGGTACAGCGATGCTTTATGAGCGCCGTTCTCGTTCTTGCTGCTGTTTGCCCCCTACCGCCGACACAATCATCGGTGCGAGCACCGATGAAGAAAGTTTTCTGCGAAAACTTTCCATAGTAGCAAGCAGCGCGTCCGCAGCGGACGCTATGACTCGGAGCTTCTCCTACGGGAGCATTCTGTCGCCTCGCTGAGAAGTCCTATTTGGCTTTGCATACCGGTGGGTGTAGGTTGCGTCAAAAAATGAATCTATTCTTTGGTAATCGCCTTTCACATAGAAAGACGAACAGTTATCTTTTACGCAAACTATCTGTGGACGGCGGCGTTACTTTGACATTGGCAGTCCACAGTGAAAGGGGGCTCTCTGCTTTTCCTGCGCATTTCCCATACTCCCCGTACTTCCGTCGGTGCGGAGGAAACACAGTCACCACAATTATACCATTATATTATACACCAAACATCCCCTTTTGTCAAGTACCGCAAATCCTCGCCCGCCGAAACCCGCCGAAACCATCCGAAGCCGTCCGAAACCATCCGAAGCCATCCGAAGCCGTCCGAAACCGTCCGAAACCCGCCGAACCCGCCGAACCCGCCGAAGCCATCCGAAACCGTCCGAAACCGTCCGAAACCATCCGAAGCCGTCCGAAACCCGCCGAAGCCCGCCGAAGGACTTTCCCGCCGGGGCTTGACGGGGAGAAAGCGCCGTCCTCTCCCCCGGTGCTTTACTTTGTTTCACAAAAATGAATAAAG
>JAZRXH010000122.1:0-15212 GCA_045600125.1 Eubacteriales bacterium
GCTGTGGGGCTGATTGAAGACCTGCGAGGTGACATTTTAATCTGCACCATTCTGGTGTCCAAAAGGGGAAAGGTATCGGAAAACCGCATAGGTTTTCTGATGGTAGACCCTTTGCTGTCGGCAAGATGCGAGGTATAGCCAAACACGCCGCTGAAACTGAGTGCGCAGGGTTGGCGTCGGAGGGCAAAGCCCTACCCGACGGGTGCTTTTTGGCGACTTTTTCTCACTCGAGAGAAAAAGTCTGCGCCCCCGTATGAGTGCAGTGAGGCTATTGCTATACCCCCGGCGTGAGCCGAAGATAATACGCTCCCGTATTCAAGAAGGGTGGTCGCCCCCCTGCCCCCCGGCGAGAGCCGAGAACAATACACTCCCGTTCGTGTGCAACAAGGCTATTGCTATACTCCAGGCGTGAGCCGAAGATAATACACCCGTGAGAATAGGCGGTTCCCGCACCGTTTCCCGCCCTCCTCACACGGCGGGATTCGGAAGAGCGCCGGAGGTATCGGTGATGGGCTCGGGCATCCTTACCCCGAAGCCGCCCTCCGCCTCGTACACGTTCGCATCGCCGGAAGGCTTTTCCCTTGCGGTATCGGCAAAGAAAGACGTGCCGAGGTCGATCCGCTTTTCCCGGTCTGTGTAGAGGAAGCCGAAGGAGTCGCAGAGCCTTACGGTCTTCCTGCCGCATCGGAGATAAAGACCCACCCTGCCGTTTTTGGCTCCGTCGGTGCGTTCATACTTTGCGTAGATCATATGGTTGTAATCGGCGCCGAAGAGGAACGTACACTCGGGGATGACCGAATCGTCAAAGCCGACGAGCTTTCCGTCCGAGATCACCGAAAGAACGCCGTCCGCCGAGGCGAGGAGCTTTTTGCCGTCCTTCGAGAAGCGGATGTAGTCGGCGTCGGCGATGATCTTCACCGGCTCGTCCTCCGCCTTTCCGAAGCGGACAGACAGAAGGTTTCCGTCGCTGTCGGTATAGAATATCCTCTTGCCGTCGTCGGAAATATCAAAGAGCGTTTTGCCCTCCATGGAGCACAGCTCGGCGGCGCTCACGTTTCCGCTGTCCAGCCTTGCGCAGTACAGTCTTCCGTCCGATACGAAGGCGCAGCGGCCGTTCCCGGACACCTTCACCTCGTCGAAAGTCCGGTCGAAGACGGGGACCTTGGCGCCGTCCTTATTGATGCAGTAAACGCCCTCCCGCTCTTTATCAAAGAAGTAGTACGGCAGAAGCGAAGAGCCTCTGACCGTCCGGAGCTCGGGGATCTCGGGGATCCCGAGGACGTTTGCGGCGTTCTCCGTAAAGTCATACCCGAAGGAGGAGCCGGCGTAGGTGAGCACGGTGGAATACTTCCCGCCTCCGCAGGTGTGGAAGGCGGAGCGGTCGGCGTACTCGATGCAGAGGGCACGGCGATCCTCGGTCAGAATGATGCGCTGCAGCTGTGCCTCGGCGATGACCGGAAGCTCGACCCGTTCGGAGGTGCTTTTTTCGGCGACCACCGTCATGCTGTCGGCGCTCTTCTTGGCGTAGATGAGGTATTCGCCCTTATTGTCCACCGACAGAGGATAGGAATTTCTGATGCCGGGGTTCTGACATTCGTCCTTGCCGCAGTTGTATTTCAGAAGCTTCGATGCGCCTGCGTCGTCCACCCGGAAGAAGCAGTAGCGCCCGTTGGGGCTGACGGCATAGGCGTCGGGGATAACGTCCCCGGCTATGCGCTTCGGCTCGCCCTTTTCTTTCAGAAGGAACAGCTCGGCAAAGTCCGCTCCGCCGGTGACGGTAAAGTAGAGATATCCGCAGTCCCCGCCGCAGGCAAAACGGACGCTTCCCGCCTTGCCGCTTGCCACCGGCGTCACCTCGGAAAAGTCACGGATGCGAAGGAGGCTGTCGACGCTCTCCGCACCGTCGCCCCCGGGGATCTCCCGCACAAGGGCGTAAACGAGCCGTCCGTCATGGGAGGAGGCAGTGCCGAGAAGCTCGCCCTTGCCGAGCGCCGCCGTATACGGCTTGTCGGAGGGGAAGACGCAGAAAAGCGACTCCTCGGTATCCCGGAAAAAGACCGGCTGGACCGTGCGCTTTCCGGCTCGGTACATCACCGGCTCTCTGTCGGCGAAGAAATACACGAGCGCCGCCGCAAAAAGCACGAATGCGACAAGGGCACCGCCGAGGACGGCAAGCAGCCTTTTGGTCTTCGGCTTCATGCTTCCGACCCTCTTCGCCGTCTCCTGCAGCCTCAGGGCAAAGCGGCTTTTGATGACGCCCTTTCCCGAAAACAGCGCCGGAAGACGGGAGCTCCTTCCGGGTCCTTGCGCCTTCTCTGCGCCGACCTGCGTCTGCGCCGTTACCGGCTCCTTCACCGTGATTTTATAATGCGTATGGCAGTACGGACAAACGTTGTCCCCGTTCATCTCGTGGAGCTTTCCGCATTTCGGACAGACCGTCCGCTTTTTTTCTTCCTTAAATACGGGCATACTTGCCTCCTTACGATTTTCCTTACCTCTGTCGGCGTTTCCGTCGGTATTTTTGCCGGGATTTCTATCGGTGTTTTTGCCGGGATTTCTATCGGTATTTCCGCCGGCGCTGTTTCTTTCATCAGCCTGTACGGCGTCCGGCGTCCGGCTCCCGATAAGAGGGCTTTCCGCCGCACATCTCCCGTGCCTCCCGACGCTTCCCGCCGTGCGGCAAAACACAGTCACCACAATTATACCATTATATTATACACCAAACATCCCCTTTTGTCAAGTACCGCAAATCCTCGCCCGCCGAAACCCGCCGAAACCCGCCGAAACCATCCGAAGCCATCCGAAACCCGCCGAAACCCGCCGAAGCCCGCCGAAACCTCCGAAACCTCCGAAGCCAGCCGAAGCCAGCCGAAGCCCGCCGAAGCCAGCCGAAGCCATCCGAAACCATCCGAAGCCAGCCGAAGCCGTCCGAAGCCATCCGAAACAATCCGAAACCCGCCGAAACCATCCGAAACCAGCCGAAGCCGTCCGAAACCCGCCGAAACCCGCCGAAGCCGTCCGAAACCCGCCGAAACCCGCCGAAACCCGCCGAAGCCGTCCGAAGCCCGCCGAAGCCGTCCGAAACCCTCCGAAACCGTCCGAAACCCGCCGAAACCGTCCGAAGCCCGCCGAAGGACTTTCCCGCCGGGGCTTGACGGGGAGAAAGCGCCGTCCTCTCCCCCGGTGCTTTACTTTGTTTCACAAAAATGAATAAAGGTCGGAGATTGTGAAAAGAATGAGCGATTTCCCTTGCATTCTCGGGACGCCTGATGTATAATTTTCTTATAATGGGGAGGAAGTGGTAAACTCGGTTCGGGTTTTCCGCATTTCCCCCGGATAAAACATCATTTTTAGGGTCTGGAGGTGTGATTATGTCCAATACATTCGTGGTTCTCATGGGTATTTGTACCGTTTTCGTGGGGCTTATCTGTATCATCATCGTTTGTACGATCATGAGTGCTCTTGTCAGAGCCTTTGAAAAGAACAAGCCCGTAAAGCCCGCAGTCGTTCCGGCTTCGGCGTCCGGCGAGATCGAAGACAGAGCGAACGTGGTCGTTGCCGTCAGCGCAGCCATTGCGGAAGAGCTCGGCGAGGACGCTTCGGCAATAAGGATTCTTTCCCTGAAAAAGCTCTGACCCCCGAAATGCCGCCGGCAGCAAGGACGTCCGGCATTCTCCCCCAAAAAGCAAAAAACACAGCGCAGACACCTCATTTACAAATCCATTGTTACCGCTTATGAAATTATGAAATTATGAAAGGAAACGACCATGAAAAAGTACAAGGTAAACGTAAACGGAACCTCTTATGAGGTCGAGATCGAGCTCATCGACGCAAACGCAGTATCCTCCGCTCCCGCAGCAGCCGCACCCGCCGCCGCACCCGCAGCCGCACCCGGTGAAGGCGCTACCGTCACCTCTCCGATGCCCGGCAACATCCTCAAGGTCAACGTACAGAACGGTCAGTCCGTCAGAAAGGGCGAGACTCTGATGGTTCTCGAAGCCATGAAGATGGAAAACGAGATCATGGCTCCCTGCGACGGCAGGATCACCTCGGTATGCGTGGCAAAGGGCGCATCGGTTGAATCCGGCGCCGTTCTCTGCACCATCGCCTGAATAAGAAGCGAACAGTCGGAAAAGGAGCCGCAGGACGGCTTTATCCGATAAAGACTTCGCAGGAAAAGACGTTTATGCTTTTCGGAGCCTCTGTCTGTATTTGAATTCTCCTTGTACGGCAAAGGAAACAAGCATGAACGTATCACCTAAGAAAGGATAGATTGAAGCAATGAATAAGAAGAAATATCTCGTTCTCTTCCTCGTTCTTGCCATTCTCTCGAGTGCTCTTTCGCTTTTCGCATCGGCGGACAGGGAGGACGAGGATCTCGATATCGCAAATGCTGTCGAGGTGCTTCCCGAAGCGGGAGAAGAAACGGAAGGAACGGAAGAACCGGAAGAACCGGCGCTTGACGTCATCATCAAGAGCACGGCGTATGACAAGAAGACGGGCGAAGTGACCGTTGTCCTCGCCAACACCGCTGCCGAAAACTACTACTTCTACGGCTGTGTCGCCGCAGATGAATTTGCCGAACTGAACTCCATGCTGCAAAACGGCGCCGAGCTTGACGACGAAAGCATCGCAAGATACCAGGCGCTCGCCGCAGCTCTCGACGTGCAGGAGCTGATCCTCAGAGCCGGCAACACCGTCACTCTGAACTACGCTCTCGAGCCGGGTCTTGCGGATGACGCTCTCCCCGCTCTCGCCGTTGTCGGCGGCTATGCCGAGACCTACGAGGGCATCCCGCAGCCGAAGGAGGATTTCACAAGCATCGAATACCGCAACGTCCTCGCTCCCGTGAAGACCGGCGTCGGCGAAGGCGTACTCAACTTTGTGAACCAGACCGGCTTCGTGCTTCTCGCCAAGAACTGGAAATGCATCGTCATGATCCTCATTTCCTGCGTTCTCATGTACCTCGCCATCGTCAAGGGCTTTGAGCCTCTTCTCCTGCTCCCCATCGCCTTCGGTATGCTTCTCACGAACCTTCCCGGCGCCGGGATGTTCCACGAAGAGCTGTTTGCGCAGGGTCATGCGCACTGGAATCTCTTTGACGCCCACGAGGCAATCTCTCCCGGTCTTATCGACTATCTCTACCTCGGCGTAAAGCTGGGTATCTACCCCTGCCTCATCTTTATGGGCGTAGGCGCCATGACCGACTTTGAGCCGCTTCTGGCAAACCCCAAGTCGCTCCTTCTCGGCGCTGCCGCACAGCTGGGTATCTTCGTGACCTACGTCGGCGCCCGTTACCTCGGCTTCACCACAGCCGAAGCGTCCTCCATCGGCATCATCGGCGGTGCGGACGGTCCTACGGCTATCTACGTGACCACCAAGCTCGCACCTCACCTCCTCGGTCCGATCGCCGTGGCGGCTTACTCCTACATGGCTCTCGTGCCGGTCATCCAGCCTCCGATCATGAAGCTCCTCACCACCAGGAAGGAAAGAAGCATCAGGATGGAAGCGCTCCGCAAGGTATCCAAGACCGAGAAGATCATCTTCCCGATCGTCGTGACCGCCTTCGTGGCTCTCCTTGTCCCTTCCGCAGGCGCTCTCGTCGGCTCTCTCATGCTGGGTAACCTTCTCACCGAATGCGGCAGGACCGACCGGCTTGCCAAGACCGCTCAGAATGAGCTGATGAACATCGTCACCATCTTCCTCGGCATTTCGGTAGGCGCTACCGCCACCGCCGAGACCTTCCTCTCGCTCCAGACCATCAAGATCATCATCATGGGCGTGGTTGCCTTCGGTATGGGTACCGCAGGCGGCGTGCTTCTCGCAAAGCTCATGAACCTCTTCCTCAAGAAGAAGATCAATCCCCTTATCGGCTCCGCCGGCGTTTCCGCCGTACCGATGGCAGCCCGTGTATCTCAGGTAGTCGGTCAGAAGGAGGATCCCTCCAACTTCCTCCTCATGCACGCCATGGGTCCCAACGTGGCAGGCGTTATCGGCTCGGCTATCGCCGCAGGCGTTCTGATCGCTCTTGCCGGCTGATGACCGAAGGCGGTCTGTCCGCATAGGAGGGAGCAAAGCGCTTTCTCTTATGCGGCACTGCCGCACATTACTATTTTGAAAGGAATGGCACGTATAATGGCAAAGAATCCTCTTAAAATAACAGACACGATCCTCCGTGACGCACACCAGTCCCACGCAGCGACCCGTATGAGGATCGACGACATGCTTCCCGCGCTGGAGATCCTCGACTCGGTGGGCTACTGGTCTCTCGAATGCTGGGGCGGAGCGACCTTCGACTCCTGCATGAGATTCCTCAACGAGGACCCGTGGGAAAGACTGCGCACCCTGAAAAAGCACCTTCCCAACACAAAGCTCCAGATGCTCCTCCGGGGTCAGAACCTTCTCGGCTACAAGCACTATGCGGACGACGTGGTGGACAGCTTCGTGGCGAAGTCCATCGAGAACGGCATCGACGTAGTGCGTGTATTCGACGCCCTCAACGACCCGAGAAACCTCGAGCGCTCCATCAAAGCCATCAAGAAGAACGGCGGTATCTGTGAAGCCGCCTTCTCCTACACCATCAGCCCCGTCCACAGCGAGGACTACTTCGTGAAGCTCTCGAAGGAGCTTGTGGAAATGGGCGCCGACACCATCTGCATCAAGGACATGGCGAACCTTCTTCTCCCCGAAGCAGCGTACAGCCTTGTCAAAAAGCTGAAGGAAAACGTAAACGTACCGATCCACCTCCACACCCACAACACCACCGGCACCGGTGATATGACCAACCTCCGTGCCTGCGACGCCGGCGTGGACATCGTGGACTGCGCCCTCTCCCCCATGGCGAACGGTACCTCCAACCCCGCAACAGAAGCTCTCGTGGCGACCCTCAAGGGCACCGACCGTGACACCGGCTTCGATATGCAGACGCTCGCCAAGGCGGCTTCCCACTTCCGGGGCGTTGCCGCAAGACTCAAGGCGGAGGGCTCTCTCGACCCCAAGGTATACAATGTAGACACCAACACCCTTCTCTATCAGGTTCCCGGCGGTATGCTCTCCAACCTCATCTCCCAGCTCAAGCAGGCGAAGGCGGAGGACAAGTACTACGACGTTCTCGCCGAGGTGCCGAGAGTCAGAGAAGACTTCGGCTTCCCGCCCCTCGTGACCCCCACCTCGCAGATCGTCGGCTCGCAGGCGGTGCTGAACGTGCTCTCCGGTGAGCGCTACAAGATGGTCACCAAGGAATCGAAAGGTCTTCTCCGGGGCGAATACGGCAAGCTTCCCGGCAAGGTCAACGAGGAAGTGAGAAAGAAAGCCATCGGCGACGACAAGGTCATCACCTGCCGTCCTGCCGACCTCATCGAGCCGGAGCTTGAAAAGTACAGGGAAGAAACAAAGGAGATCGCAAAATCCGAGGAGGACGTACTCAGTTACGCACTCTTCCCTCAGGTGGCTCCCAAGTTCTTCGACGTCCGTGACGGCCGTGCCGAAGCGCCCGCACCTGCCGCAAAGTCCGCTCCCGCCGCTCCCGCCGCTCCCGCCGCTTCCGCAAAGAAGGCGGAGGTCGACGCAAACGGCTACCGCATCCTTTACGTAGACGACTGCTCGAAGTAAAAAGCAAAGGGCAAAAGAGTAAAAAATAAAAGAGTAAAGCGTACCGCTTCGAGAAGGAACGGTACGCTTTTACTTTGGTGAGCCGGAAGAACGGCGATGCTTGTCGGAACGCTTATGCGGAAGTTTCTGTTGACAAAACAGAATAAAACCTATATAATGTGCTTTGAAAGGGAGGGGTCAGAATGTCCGATATTGTAATGGAAGCGGCACGGCTGATGGATGTTCTTCCCGAAAACGACAAAGCGTTTGCCTATGAATTTATCAAAAAGATGGTTCTCGCCTGGGATCCGGATTTTACCAAGGTGACCCCGGAAGAGGCGGAAATAATCGACAAGGCGGAAAAAAGCGGCTTTGTCAGCGAAGAAGAGATCGACTGGGATAAGATCGGCGTTGATGAATGACACAGAGAATAAAGGCTTGTCGGTACGCTCCCCGTAAGCTCTTGCAGCCTCTTTCGGGCATATCCCGATGATCCGAATGCTCTGAGCCGGCGTAAGGGTTACGAAACAGCAAAAAGGTGCATACCGCATATGCACCTTTTTAATCATATTATAATCATTTCCTGCGCATAGTATGTTGACAAAAACAAAATTCTGGTGTATACTGTCCGTAAAGAAATACGGGAGGTTTGTATTATGCCGAAAACAACAGCAAACATCAGTATAGATTCCGAGGTAAAAGCGAAAGCACAGGCTCTTTTTGCGGATTTTGGTATGGATCTGTCCACCGCCGTCAACATTTTCCTGCGGCAGGCGATCCGCGAGAATGCAATCCCTTTTGCCATCACAAAAGAGGCTCCGAACGAAGAAACAAAGAGGGCGATCGAGAACGTCCGTGAAGGAAAGAATCTGAGCCGCCCGTTTCATACAGTATCCGAATTGATGGAGGATCTGTATGCTGACGATTAAATACGAAACGACCTTTAAGAAAGACTTCAAAAGGATCGTCAAACGGGGCTGCAATATCAGGCTGTTGGAAGAAGTGATCACACTGCTTGCAAACGGCGAGGTACTGCCGGAAAAATACAGGGATCACAACCTGATCGGGGACTACGCAGAATGCCGTGAATGTCATATCACTCCCGACTGGCTGCTGATATACAGCATCAATAACAGTGAATTGATTTTGTATCTGACACGTACCGGAACGCACAGCGACCTTTTTTGAAAAGCCGATCGCCGCAGGATAGCACGAAAGACACAGGATAAGACAAAAGGTGCATACCGCATATGCACCTTTTCTTTTTTTCTTTATTATCTCCCGCCGCTCACCTGCGCCGTCCCTTTTTCTCCTCCGTCTGCCTTATCTCGCACCGGCACTCGTATACGGGAGAGTCGAGGATGATCTTGCCGATCTTCCCCGCCGTAACCGAGCCGGAAAGCGGGTTCTTTACCGAGTCGATCCTTCCCTCCACCTCGGCGGTCACGTCGGAGTACTCGAAGGCAAGGTCGGCTTTTTTCATTCTGCAATTTATCAGGCGGAGCGACCTGCAGTAGCAAAGAGGCTGGGTGCCGGTGATCTCGCAGTTCTCCAGCGTCAGATTTTCCGAGTACCAGCCGAGGTATTCGCCGTTTATGACGCTGTTTTTCACCGTCACGTTCCTTGCGTGCCAGAAGGCGTCCTTGGTGTCGAGGCTTGCGTTCTCGACCGTCATGTTCTCCACGTACTGGAAGGAATACTTGCCGCTCATGGTGAGGTTCCGTATCTTCACGTCCCGGCACCTCATGAGAAAATACTCGGAGGACGCTGCGCAGTTTTCGATTTCCACGCTGCGGCAGTTCCAGCCGAACTCGACGGAATGCACGGTGGAATTTTCAAGACGGATATTCTCACACTCCCGCAGGGTCTTCACGCCCCCGAGGGCACAGCCGCTGATAACGCCGTTCTTCGAGTACCACAGCGGGGCACGGCAGGTGTCGGTCATCTCCGAATCCCGCAGGCGGAAGGAGTCGGTGTGCCACAGAGGGTAGCGGAGACGGAAGACGCAGGAAAGCACGTCCACGTTCCGCGCCTCCTTGAGCGCCGATTCCCCGTCCCTTCTGCCCTCGAAGCGGCAATTCTTGACGGTGGCGTCTGTCAGATGATACAGCGCCCGCTCCTCGCCGAATACTTTATCGCTTATGATTTCCATTATCAAGCTGTGCCTCCTTTAGAGAGTATGTTTGGGGGTTCTTTTACAACTCGCCCCGGATGATCCTTGCAAGGTCTTCACTGAGGATCCTGCGGGTATCGTCGTCCACAAGGCTGAAGCGGTTTCCGTCGTTCGGTGTGCTCAGATAATTCCAGACGCAGTACGGTATCCCGTTTTCCTTCAGAAAATCTATCACGTCCCGCATCCAAGCCGTGCGCCAGCGGAGATCGGCGTGACGGATCGTGCCGAATTCACCGCACCATAGGATCTTGTCCGGTTTTTCCTTTATGAAATCGAGCGCCGGGCGAAGGGTGTCGGCGATAAACCGTTTATCCATGACGTCGTAATCTGCATAGGCGTTTTCCACGCCGTTTACCGTGAGCTGATAATCCCGATAGCGTTCAATGTCGCTCGGGTACGGCATGCGACGGTTGTAATAGAGGGTCTGCGCCTGCAAAACGCCCTGCTGGTGGGTGAATTCAAAGGGCTCGTAGGTGTGGAAGGTATATACCACGTTTTCATCGTCGTAGGTGGCAAGATATTTCAGCGTCCGGGGGCTGTTCCAAGCCGTGGAGCCCACAATGAGGATGCGCTCACGGTTCCGGCACCGCAGAGCCCTGATCGTCCTTTCGCAGAGCGAGTTCCACGCATCCGGCTCCACGTCCCGCACCTCGTTCAGAAGCTCAAACGCCACCTTCGGATAGCTTTTGAAGCGCTCCTCAAGGTGCAGCCACAGAGCGATAAAACGCTCCTGCAAGCTTTCGTCCGAGAGAAGCTCCACGTCTTCTTTGATGTCGCAGTAGTTGCCGACCGCCTTATGCAGGTTCAGCACCACCGAAAGTCCTGCCTTTTGGCACCACGAAAGGAAGCTCTCCATAAGGCAGAGGATCTCCTCCCGGTACACGCCGGGCTTCTCCTCCGCCACGATCTGGTCAAAGCCGAGGCGGATGTGATCCACGCCGAGGGAGGAGATGTATTGCACATCCTTTTCGGTGATGTACGAGCGGAAATGCTCGAAGTCGCCGACGGTGAGGCACATGCGGCGCTCCTCAGGCAGCACGTTGAAACGCTTGTAATTGGTCAGCCAGCCGCCGATGCCCATGCCGTGCTCAAAGCCGACGAATCTTTTCATCTTTACGTTTCCTCCCCGCATTCTCCGTCATTTCCCGTCGAAAAGCAAAAAAGCACGCCGCAGCGTGCTTTCCTCAAGAGCTGGTGATGAGATTTGAACTCATGGCCTATTGATTACGAATCAATTGCGCTACCACTGCGCCACACCAGCATATCCATATAACGATGCACACGGCACCGAGTGATATCATACCACAGTTTGCCCGTTTTGTCAAGAGATTTTTGAAAGAATCTGCAAGAATCTGCAAAATCCCCGAAAAACGGTTTTACAGCTGTGAAGTGTCGCTTCCCCGATTGACAAACAGGGAGCGGCTGTGTTATAATGCGGTACGGATGTATGTGAAATACGGCAAAACGTAACAAACAGGAGGTATGGAAAATGATGAAATTCGGTGTTTCTTCCGCTTCGGAATGGCTGTTCCCGGACACATCGCTCAGCCGCAGAAGGAGCGCTTCGGTCCCGGCGGCACGGGGCGGCTACGTGGGCTTTCAGATAAAGCTGGTCGGTCTTGAGAAGGGCGAGGTCATCTCGGTCAGCCGTCCGGCGCTCTACGACGAGCTGCGCTTTGAGGCGTACCGGCTTCTCGACGTGTGCGTCAACGAGAACACGGGCATCAACGGCTTCATTCTGAAGGACGACGACCCCGAGCCGGACTATGTGACAAGGCGGGCGCCCTTCCGGGTATACGACGCATTGAAGCCCTTTGCCTACGGCAGGGAAAGGTCGAAGGGGGACGTGGACGCTCTCTACGTCTGCTTCTTCGTCCCGCAGGATGCAAGGGTGGGGGTGCATAAGGAGACCGTCACGGTGGAAGCGGGAGGCGAAAAAGCGGATATAAAGCTTGTCATCGACGTGAAGCCGTGCGTGATCCCCGAAAAGACTTCTCTGAAATTTACCAACTGGTACAATCCTCACAACATCGCCGCCTTCCATCACGTCCCGATGCACAGCGAGGCGTACTGGGATCTGCTCCGGAAGTACCTCCTTCTCATGCGCAGAGCCGGACAGAACGTGATCCTGGTGAATCTCGGCGAGTGCATCTCCGAGAAGGAAGAGTCCTATGACTTCACCAACGCCGAAAGACTCATCCGGATGGCGCTCGACATGGGCTTCGAGAAAATCGAGGGTCCCCACGTTTGCTACCGCCGGGACTGGAACGAAAACGAGTTCTATACCTTCGGGGAAAGAGGAAAGCCGATCAAGGCGGACTCTGCCGAGGGCTACACCATCATCTGCTCCTTCCTCAAGGCGTGGAGAAAATTCCTCGAGGAAAACGGCTGGTACGACCGCCTTATCCAGCACGTGGGCGACGAGCCTCACGACAAGTGCTCGGCACAGTACCGCTGCATTTCCGGCATCGTCCGCCAGTGCCTGCCGGGAGTGCCGATCATCGACGCCATCGAAACGCCGCATATTTTCGGCGCCGTGGACATCGCCGTTCCGAAAAACTATCAGTACGAGGATTCCACCGAGGGCTACGAGGCGCTCCGGGCTTGCGGCACCGAGCTTTGGTACTACACCTGCTGTCTTCCCGGCTCGAAATATCTGAACCGTCTTCTCGACAAGCCCCTTGTCGAGGTGCGGTATCTGCACTGGGGCAACTTCAAATACGGTCTTACCGGCTTCCTCCACTGGGGCTTCAACTACTGGCGGGGCGGCGTGTCGCCCTTCGAGCAGACGGTGGAGGCGGACAGGTCTAAGCCGAACCGCCTTCCCGCCGGGGATACGCATATCGTCTACCCCGGAAACGGGGAGCCTTACAGCTCGATGCGTCTTGAAAACCACCGCTTCGGCGTGCAGGACTATGAGCTGCTGACAATGCTTTCCGGGAAGGACAGCGAAAAGGCGAAGGAGCTCACCGCAAGGCTCGTGCGGAGCTTCAACGATATCGAGTACGACACGGACGTGCTGGAGAAGGTACGCGCCGAGCTTCTCGACGCTCTTTCCTGAGAGCCCCCAAAAACAAATCTGCCCCGGATGCTCCGAAAGAAAGAGCGTCCGGGGGTTTTTTGCGCAAGCTGCCGGCAAGGGCAGAAAAAAGGCAGGAAAAGGCCCGCCCGGTCTTCCGGAAAAATCCGGTGCCGCAGCGGGTCGTTTTGCTTTAATGCCTGTTATCGGGGAAAAGAGGGGACTTATCAGTCAGCCTTCTTCTCAACGATCACGTTCATATGGCTGTACGGAATCGTGATGCCGTTTGCGTCGAATGCCTTCTTCACGTCCTCCCACATAGCGAAGTATACGGGCCAGTAGTTGGCGGGCTCCACATAGATACGGAGTCTTGCGGAAAGAGCGGAGGTGCCGTGCGCTGCGATGAGGACCTCGGAAGCGGGGTCGGTGAGAACCTGCTCATTCGCCTTTGCCACGTCGAGGAGGACTTTTCTGACCTTCTCGATGTCGGTGTCGTACGCTACGTTGAAGTCGAAATCAACACGGCGGTAGTTTGCGGAGGAAAGGTTGTTGATCGTCGCATTGGCAACGGTGGAGTTGGGAACGGTCACCTCGAGGTTGTCGGCAGCGGTGATGACGGTGTAGTAGGCGCCGATGCTCTTAACGGTACCGGAGATATCGCCGGCAACGATGAAATCGCCGACGTGGAAGGGACGGCAGATGAGGATGACCACGCCGCTTGCGAGGTTGCCGAGGCCTCCCTGAAGAGCAAGACCGAGAGCAAGACCTGCCGAGCCGATGGCTGCCACAACGGCGGACTGGGGAACGCCGAGCTTGATGATGGCGGTGACGATGACGATGGCCTTAAGACCGATGCAGATGATGTTGGAGATGAGCTCTGCGATGTTGGGGTCGAGCTTGCCGAAGAGCTTGGACTTGGCAAGTCCCTTCTTGATGAGCTTTGCGATGACAAAGCCGAGAACGATGATGAGGATGGCGATCACGAGGTCAACGGCGAACTTTCCGAGATAGTTGTCGGCGAAGCTCTTGAGAAAACCGGCTCCCTTGCTGATCTCTTCGACTTCTTCCTGCGCAATTTCAGCGGTGGTGGTTACTGCGTCTTCCATGGGTAAGTACACTCCTTAATAAAATTTATTTATTCCATTATACACGAAGAATTCGGAAAAGTCAACCGGTTTCGGGCGTTTTTTACCCGCTTTTCCCGCTTTTCCCGCTTTTTGACGGCATATCCGCATTTTTCGGCGTCCCAAAAAACAGAGGCGTCCGCAAGGCGTCGGGAAGCACGCAGGCTGTCGGGAAAACGGTAAAACAGGGTAAAATACGGTAAAATACGGTAAACGGATGAAAATATACAAATCGTTCTTGATTTTTTGAAAAATATGTGCTATACTAAGAAACGCCGAGTACGAAGGAAGGTCACACTAATCGGGGACTTAGCGGAGCCCTGCACCCACAACCCGCTATAGTGGGGACTAATTCCCGTCTTGAGGGTGACGTCCGGGCGGCTGCCGCCGACTCTCGTGTGTTGAGATATGGGTCTTGTGCAATTGCATCCCGTGAACCATGTCAGGTGGGGAACCAAGCAGCATTAAGCGGTTTTTGCAATGTGCCACGAGGGTGCCTGTGTTGAGCACGGAGCCGGGAAGGCGCGTTCGGGTTTCATTCGATTTTCGGGTGTGTGATCTTCCTTCGTACCCGGCGTTCTTTTATTTCATATTGGGGTGTCGCCAAGCGGTAAGGCACAGGACTTTGACTCCTGCATTACGCCGGTCCGAATCCGGCCACCCCAGCCAGAAAAATCGACAAGTTTCGACAGAAACTTGTCGATTTTTCAACGAAATAAATCCCTTACGGGATTTGTGAAATGCACTTCGTGCGTGCAATACGCCTTCGGCGTGTGAAATGCCTGCGGGCGTGGGTGGATTTATTTCATTTCACATTGCGAAGCAATATTTCACAATTTGCGTGAGCAAATTATTTCACATTTGCCGTAAGGCAAATATTTCACTAAAATATAATTGTGCTATTTGGTTGCGCTATACAAGTGAAATTGTGTATTACAGAAACATCTTTACAAAACTCAATTTTTACAGCATATACCCCTTGTGCTATTTCGTGGAATGAAGCGCACCTGCGGTGCATGAAAAAGGAAGCAGGACTTCGTCCCATGAAGCGTGCCTTCGGCACACGGAGAGATAAGGGTGCGCTTCGCTTCATGCGAACAAAGGAGCGCTTCATGGCGACCTCGTGACCGCCGCGGGGAAGCCCCTGCGGGCAGCGCTGAGCCAGCGCGGGCAATTCGAGACCCTACCGCAGACAAAAACGGGACTAAAGATGCCCGAGTATAGTCCCGTTTGACCGCCAGCGGGGAAGCCCCGCGGCAAACTCGAGACCCCACCGCAGACAAAACCGGGGGCTAAAGATGCCCGA
>JAZRXH010000123.1:0-27059 GCA_045600125.1 Eubacteriales bacterium
ACGCCTGTTCTTCTTCACTTAAATATATTTCTTTGTTTTTCATATGGTACACCCCTTTTTCTCTATTATACCATATGTTTTTACAAAAGTAAAGTTTTAAATGTTACAATGTAGTAGGGGCGAACTGCGTTCGCCCGCATTGTTTTATGATACACATGGCACCGTAAGGGAGGGGGTTGTTCCTTCCGGGTTGTTTCGTTTCACTCAGAGAAATTTTGTGCAAAACGGGACAATACTCGGGCATCTGCAACCCCGATTTTGCCTGAGGTACATTCCCGGATTGGCGGCGGGGCCTCCCCGCGGCGGTCAAACGGGACAAGGTTCGGCCATCGGGGATTACGGTTTTGTCTGCGGTGCAATCCTCTCGTATTGCCCGCGGGGGCTCCCCGCGCCCTACGGTCTGCCGCCGGTTTGACAAAGGCAAATAACTAACATCCGCTGAGGTCGTATCTTGACCTCAGCGGACGGTAGAAACTTGTTATTTTTGCTGAAAACTTGCTGAGCTTTGCCGCTTGGCTTTATGGCGGCAAAGCGGGGATAGTTTCGGCCATCGGGGATCACGGTTTTATCTGAGGTGCATTCCCGGATTGGCGGCGGGGCCTCCCCGCTGCCTGCGGGGGCTTCCCCGCTGTTCCGCACAGTCGAATCAAACCTGATCCTTTTTGCGCTTTTTCCGAAGGAGGAGCCACGCCGAACCAACGGCGAGAATACCGCCGAAGGTAAAGAAAGGCACGGTGCCGATACCGCCGGTTTCGGGGAGCTTATACGTAAAGAGGATCTGAATGACCGGGTGATCATATATACCGATCTTCACGTCGCCGTCCTGGGTATAGACCACGTCGGCGAAGCTGTTCGCCCGGTAGCCCGGCTGTCCGGAGGAGGTGCTGTTGCCGGGATAGTCTGTATCCGGGTCGCCGAAGCTGCCCGCAGGATAGGATATACTCTCTCTTGCAAGCTCCGACGCCTCCACGTTATAGGAAATAACGTAGATGTATCCCTCTTCAAGGCAGTAATCCGGCATGAAGTCCACACGGATCATACCGTTCGACTCTTCGTCATCGTCGGCGTTCGTATAAACAACGCTCTCAATGACGTTCTTTCCGTCCTCGGTTGCCGAGCCGACCGAAGAGGTCAGCGGGATAAAGTTTCCGTACCACAGATAGGTGATGTCCTCCGGATTCGTGCGGCTTATCTTGTTGATGGTCAAAGACATATTGCTTCCGCCGCCCACGAGCTTTACATATTTGCTCAGATGGTCGGTGATATAAACGCCCTTGAACTCCGGATAGCCGATCGAGCCCTCTTCCCGTGTTCCGGCAACATCCAGATACAGTCTGTAATAATCGCCCGAAAGACCCGTATCCGGGTTTGACGTCGGCGTATCCTCAATATTATCCGCAAGGTAATCGATGTACTTCCGACAGTCTACCCTGCCGTCCGTGCTCGGTTCATCGGTGGAGATGTTCTGCACGTCGCAGGTATAGGTATCGTACTTACTCTGCAGGGAAACCCTCTCGAAGACGCTGAACCTTGCCGCATTGTTTACGTTGCCGTCAAAGCCGGGCGTCATGATATACGTCCCCTTCTTATTCTCCATCTTCAAAGTCAGATACTTGGGCGTGTCGTATTTGTCGCCGGAAAGAACGTAGAAACAGCCGGTACCCGTGGTGCTGTCGTATCCGAACTGCCAGTTGCAGTTGGGGTTGGCGTCCGAAGGCGTCGAAACGTAATCGATATTTTTGTTGTCCTTCTTCAGAGCGAGATAATATCCGTTTATTTTCAGAAGGAAAGAAGATTGATTCTTGGGATCGCGGTGAGGCTCTGCGGTAAGCAGCGCCTCGGAAGGGATGGCGCCGGTCAGCTCAGCACTGCAGGAAAGTGTGCCGAACTCAAAGGTCTCGATCTCCGGGGTCGAAGGCTCGTCTGCGGCTCTTACCGTTGCAGGGCTGTAGTTGAGTGCGCCGTTCGAGAAGTCTATCATATACTGCCCGCTGAGATTTGCAAACGCAGTCACAAGTACATACGATGTGCTGTCCCACAGCGTGGTCGAACCGGATTCACTGCTCTCGTTGAAGGGAATATAGTGCTGACCGCCTCCGGCGTCGGGAACGGCGACAAAGTTATAGCCCGTCTCGAATCCGAGTATCTTTCTCTCCTTCACCGAATACTCATAGGGATTACCTGTAAGAGGATTGATGTACGGCAGAGGCTCATCGCTGTCGGGAAGCGTCAGGAAGGTATACTTCCAATTGCAGGACGAATCAAGCTCGTGCTCCGTAAGATACTTTCCGTCCTGATAAAGCTCGACAGTCACGGGTGCGGTCTCATCCATACTTACCCCAACCCACGTCTTGCTTACCGACACCGAGGTCTCGTTCGGACGTTCGCCGCCGGGAAGGTAGGTATTGGTCACGGTCGTATTGAAGGTCGGCGGAACGGTATCAGGTACCTTTTCATAGAAAGCGAATTCCGTTGCTTTATTTACGTCACCGTCGTTTGCAAAGACGTAAACTCCTTTTTCAAGCTTTACGAGAAGGTACTTGTCGTTCAGCTTTATTTTTCCGTTGCTCTTCGGATCTGCCTTCAGACAGGTATCGTTTCCCCGCTCGGCTGCCATAGTGCCGTCTTTTTTCAGGTAGGAATGACTTTCTTCTTCGTCTTCTTCGTCTTCTTCGTCTCCCACTGCCGCCTCAAGGTAATTGTTCCGGTTGTTGTTATCGCCGCTGTACAGAATTTTCCAGCCGCAGTATTCGTCATCCGTGAAATAGGAAGCCGCTTCGTCGTCCACAGCGTCCGGGAAGGTCTCGTCCTCGTCGCTTGCAAAATGAAGACTGACTTCAAGCAGCTTGTCGACGCCGTCGGTACAGAGTGCATAGGACGACGTTTTGTCCACGATCATATACTCGGTCGAGCCGTCAAGCTTGACCTCCGACAACGGTACCTCGACCCAGTAGGATGGAGGCAGAACCGTCTGAAGATCGCCGTATTCCGTCATGTAGCCCTGAACCGGATCCTCGGTAACGGTGTACTCATAAATATCGGATGCGTCATCCGGATTGCAATAAGGCAGATCCGTGAAGGTATATTTCCAACCATTTGCAGCGGTGACCGTATACTGATCGTAGAACTCGCCGTTCTGGAAGACATTGAAGGTAATGCCTTCCGGTCTGTTGGAGGTCGTACCCTTTTCGCCCGACCATTCCTTCGTGACGGTCAGTTCGGTCACGGCGCCGGCAGGACCGCCTTCCTTCGGATTGACCTTGATCGTTTCATGACCCTGCTTTTCAAGCTCGGTAACACGGGTCGCCGTAATTTCATCGGCAAAATAGCCGCTTTCGGATACCGGATCCGGCGTAAAGACGACCTTCAGGACCACATCGTAGGTTCCGGGGGTCTTGGGCGTCCACTGCTGAGCCATTTCGGAAGCATCGGTGATGCTGCTGTCCGGAACACCGCCGGTCACGTGAAGCGTTGTGGGAACAGGATACTGCTTGCCGCCGGGAATCACCCAGACGTAGGAAACCGTACCGTTTATCTGATTATAATTGTCAATGAGGTCGTGAACGACTGCCGTGATGTATTCGCTGTCCGGAGCGGCGGGAGAATCCTCACTCATAACGGCGCCCTCGGAGGTCTTCAGATCCTCCAGGTTCACCGGCGTCTTGACCTCGACTTCCACTGTGCCGCCGTTGTTGACGTCGAAGCGGATCGGCACGTTGACCTCGGGAGTATCAAAGCCCTCTGTTGTATCGGACACGATGACCGTCTGGTTTGTTTTCGGGTCGATGTAGATCGAGCCGTCCTTGTTCAGCTTCATGTGCATGAACGACACCGTCGGCACGTTCACGTTGGTAAATACGTTGTTGCTGCCGATGTAATCGTCACGGGCAATGACCTCAAAATGGAGCTTTGCATTGTGCGTGTTGAAGACCGTACCGAAATCAAAGGAAACGTCGGTGGTCTTATCGGAGTTTTCGCAGACCGTCAGCGTCTGAAGGTACGGAGCGTCGCAGTCCGGGAGACTGACGTACTTTGCTACGTAGGTGACGTCGCCGTCGTAGGTCGCATTCACGACAGACGAGCCCGACATGTCCGCATTCACCGTTCCGTCGGCATTGTATACCGTATATGCAAAATCGGCTGTCGCAATGCGTCCGTCCGAAGTATAGGTCAGAGGCGTAATGAC
The DNA here is from genome assembly GCA_045600125.1 of Eubacteriales bacterium. GTDB lineage: Bacteria > Bacillota > Clostridia > Oscillospirales > CAG-382 > SIG622. The sequence continues at coordinate 4,187 of JAZRXH010000123.1, forward strand.
GGTCTTGTGGGAAACCGAGCCGTTTCTGTTCACAACCGTTGCCGTAAAGGGTCTTTCCGGCTCGATCCGAAACTCGTCGGAAACGGTATCGCAGACGGTGACCGCATCAATGGACTTTCCCTCGTCGTAGTCCTTGATGCCTTTTGATTTCAAAGCCTTCTGTGCGATCTTTACAAGATAGTTGAAAATGGCGTCCTCGCTGGTGGCAACGTATTTTTCGGTAAATTTACCCTCGGTGGAGCCGGCGGAATAACCGGCGGAAGGATCCAGACTGTACGGATTGCCGGCGTTGTTTTTCGAATAATCGAGCCAGGAAAGAACGCCCGCCGGATTCAGAGAAGTACCCACGTTCGTACGGATACCGTATACGGCGTCGATAGAGCTGTCATAGAAGCTGCCCCACGGCACAAGACAGCCGTAGCCCTGGGTATCGGAGGAATTCTCGGTACCGCCGCCGATGACGATGGCGATCTTGTTGATATCTTCAAAGTGGATCGGGTCGCCCTTGAGGTCGACCCAGCCGGTCAGGTTGTCATACAGGGCAGCCGCCGCATTCTTCATGGCTGTGTCGTTATTTGCATAATGGACGTGCTCACAGTTTCCGAAGGAATCCCAGTCGTAGAGTGCTTCGTGCAGGATCTCGGAATTATTCGAAACATAGACGGTATTCGTCTTTCCGTTCACGGTACCGCAGTTATATTCGAGCAGGTTAAAGCTGCCGCCGTGCTGGATCTCATTGACGCCGAGCACAAGGTTTCTGCCGGGGAAATTTTCCTCCATCCAGTCAACAAAGCGAAGGATCGCCTGCTTGATGTCGTACAGGTTCGCCATCTCGGTATTGTGCTGTGCGGCGCCGACCTCGATGGTGGTATAGGTCCCGTCCCCCTCAACGCAGTTCGCATGGGCATAGTCAAACATCTGCCAGGAGGTCTGCACGGTGATCAGCATCGCCAGAGGCGACACGCTGGACGCCTGCGTCTCGGCAACGATGTCCACGTCGTAGGTACGCTCCGTGTTGAAGTCACCGGGCTCGTCCGCCGTAGCGGTCTTGTTCAGCGACTGAACGAAGCGGGAATAATCTACACCGTCCTCAAGGAAGTCGTATTCCAGCGACTGGATCAGACCGTCCTCGCCGTTTCTTGCTACGCCGCTTATCGGGCTGTGGAACGAGCAGGCGTTGTCCTTCGGCCACTCGATGATCTTGTCGCCGTAGGTACTGATGGGACCGCTGCCGTTGGCGCCCGGATAATAGGTCTTATTCTGTAAGACGCCGGCGTCGGTGTTGGGGTTATAGAGATCGAATATATACCTGTCCCAAAGGTCTGCCACGTGAGCAAGGGCTTCTTCCTCGCCTTTGCTGTCTTTGACTCTCAGATATTCCGAGGCAAGGTAATTTGCGTAGGATTCCGCATCGCTGAACGGCACCTTGGGGTCACGTGCCACATTGTCATAGTAGAAATAGTCGTTGAATCGGGTGCTGCCGATGCTGACGTCGGTCTTATACTGCGGCACTGTTCCGCCGCCGTTCTTTCCGCCGCTGCGGAGATACCACGCATACTCCGTGAGCTTCAGCTCGCTGTTGATGTGTGCAATGGCGGCGTCGTATACTTCCTTGAGGGGATTGACGTTCTTCAGGACCGCCGACGATTTGATATCAGTGCCGTCATAAAGCAGGCATCGAACCGTCTTGCCGCCGTCCAGCAAGTGCTCGGCGCCGGGAGTCAGACTCGAATATTCCGTGGCATTCAGCGTATTTCCGGTTTCGTTCTCCAGCGTTATCCAGCCCGCTGCGTTATCGTAATACTGCCAGACATAACCGGGGGTGAATGCGGCGTCGGTGTCCGCCGTGACGAGAAGAATCGTTCCGTCGGCTCCGTCGGGAACCATCTCCGACGAAAGCGTAAGCGACGTCATGCCGTAATACTGATCAAAGGCTTCAAACAGAGCCTTGGCGGTAGTCGGTCTCGTGCCGCCGAAAAGCTCGGAATAATCGCCGGATACCCAATCCGAAAAGCCTTCCTTTGCCGCATTCAGAATATCGTAAAGAGAAAACTCCTGCGAAGTGCCGGACTTATCGTTGGCGGGCGCCGCCGTATTCTCGGCAACTCTGACACGGTAAAGCGTACCGAGGGGATTCGTATTCACAAGGGAGGTGATATCGAGCTCGACCTCGACTCCCGCATTCGTCTTGGCGCTCCAGCTTCCTGCGGCAACGGTCCAGTTGTCACCTATTCCGACGTCGTAGTTATAGTAAATATTACCGGAGGTAGAGTGTGCATAGATCTTAACGGAGGACAGAGTACCCGCATCATCGCCCGTGCCGGGAGTCCAGTCCGCTTCCACCTCGGCGGAAACGTTCTTTCCGGCTTTCGGATTCAGCGTCAGACCGTAAATCGAGAAATGCTCGGTCTCAAGGAACACCGTGCCTTCGTCCGGGTTGACCTCTGCCTGCATATCGGTAACGGTGCCGCTCTCCTCGTCAATGTGATATACCGAGGTATCCACCGCCACGTCCTCGGATACGAAGGACAGATAGACGGGTCCTACGGGCTCGACCGTCTCCTCTCCGCAAAGCAGAGAGATATCCATAAGGACGGTATCCATATTGCAGCCGCCGTCCTTCATGAGCCTTGAGGCAAGGAGCTCGGCGCTTTCGGTGCTTGCAATCTCAAAGGCGCTGAGCGTAACGTCCTGCATAGGCACGGGAAGGGACGAGCCGAGACCCGATACCGTCACAACGACGCCCGTTTCGGTCATAGTGCCGAGAGTGAACCACTCGGGATTCTGCGGAAGCACGCCGTAGCCGACGATGCTGCTCTCGTAAATATCGTGATCGGCAACGTCGACTCTGCCGTTCAGGTCGCCCTCGACGGTACGGAAGGCACAGGGCTCCTTTGTCAAGCCGTCGAAAACGATCTCCCTAACAAAGCCCATATGATCGGCGATGCATGTATCTTCACGGTTCGAGTCGAAGAAGACAAGGTCGCCCGGAACGGGCAGATAGGTACCGAAGTCTCTGAAGCGGTCCACGTCCTCCCTGCGGAGATAGTCTACCCACGCCGCATCGGTCTTTTCCTCCGGAACAAAGCCCTCCTCCGCTCCGGCACGGGAGAGACAGAAATCGCAGAACAGTGCGTCCCAGTCGGCGTAGCGATCGCCGTAAAGGTCGCCGTATCTCGTATAGCCCCGGACAGACTCGCCGTCCTCCAGAACCAGATAATTCCGTGTGCTTTCGGAATAGCCGAGCTGTGTTTCGGCAACAGCCAGAACGTCCGTGTTGCGGTTGCCGATCAAGGTCGCCTTGTCCGCCGTCTTCACCCATTCGGCGCTGTCCTCGATATCCGCCCCGGGATCCGAGAAGCACTGCAGTGTGTGGACATGGATGGGCTTATGGCACACAAGCACCTTTTCACCCTCGGAGGCGGAAGCGAGATTTTCTTCGCCATTCTCTGCTTCGGCGCCTTCGGTGCCTGCAGCGGCGTTTCCTTCGTTTTCTGCGTTTCCTTCGTTTTCTTCGTTTTCTGCGTTTTCTGCGTTTTCTTCGGTTGCTTCGGCGCTTGCATCGGCGGAAGCCGCAGGAGCTGCGGCATAGCATTCGTCGGTATGCCCGGTATGCTCCTCAAAGCCGCAGTAGGTGATTTCTTCCTTGGTAATGGCGGGATTGATCAGCACATACGAGGTGACAAGCGCCACAAGGGTGCAAAGAACCGAAGCAGCAATGAGCCATTTCTGCTTCTCGTTATGTTCTTGCGAATATTTATTCAGTTTTGGCTGCAGCAGCTTATCCATCCGGTTATCCTCTTTTTTAATTTTGACGGATTTACGGCGGCTCTAAGGCTCTTTCCGCAAGGGCTGATACAGCCCGCAGACGAAGCTCCTCTTCTGCCGTGTGTAAATGGGTCAGTAAGATACTTTTCCCGCCAAGGGTGTAAAAGAGAGATATATTGCTTTGCCTTTTGTAATAATCCTGTGATTATATCTTTCCTGTGCAGAAAATCAATCCCCGCACAGTCGGATGCGATGCTCGGAAAATTACGCACTTTTAAGCAAAATGATATTCTGATCGGCGGTCATCGCCGGTTATTCCTCTCAGTCGTCCTCGTCATCGTCTTCGTCATCGTCTTCGTCATCGTCGCCGTTCTGTTTTGAACCGTCTTTTTCGGCTTTCTCCGACTTCTCAATGTAACCGTACATCAGCTTCTTCTTCCGCTCCTCGCTCGGCTCCTTCTCACCGATCCCGGAGGTAATGAAGGAAAGGATGATCATCAGAACAAGAGAAGGAATGCCCACAAAGGCGGCGATAACGACCGGCTCGATCTGAATGGCTTCGGTGGTAATGTGGATCGAGGAGGACTTCGGCGTATTCTCGACCCGGTGTCCCCGAACGAGAAGCCGGTGTGTGTTGATGCCGTAGGGAGTGCAGGTCACGAGGGTACAGTAATCCTTCCCCGGCTCCCGCAGAAGCGCCGATATATCCGCCGGCTTAACAATGAGGATCTGGTCGACCTCATAGGTCAGAACCTCGTTGAGGACCCGCAGAACGAAAACGTCGCCCTCCGACAGCTTATCCAGATTCGTAAACAGCTTTGCGCTGGGAAGTCCTCTGTGCCCGGAAAGGACACAGTGTGTGCCGATGCCGCCGACGGGAAGACTCGTCCAGTCCAGATGCCCGACGGCGATCTGCAGAACGGAAGGGTCGGTGCCGTGGTAGATGGGAAGCGAAACGCCGATGGTCGGGATTTCGATCTGACCCATAACGCCGTTGTTGCCCACGTTCAGCTGAGACTCGTAATTCAGCCGCTCCTCGGCTGTCATGATGTGTACTTCCTCGAAGATGGCGGTGGCGTTGTAGTTTTTGGCATCCTTAATGACTTTTGCGTACTCCTCGTTGGTCAGCTTCGCCACGTCGTCGGAATAGGCGGCGATCGCCTGACTCTGGTGAAGAGAGTTCCAGAAATTCGAAATGCCGGGATACAGCAGCAGGGACAAACCGGCAATAAAAACAAGCATCAAAATGTATGTTGAAGCGTTGCTGTTCTTTTTTTTGCTCATCTGCCGGTCTCTCCTTGATACTGCATCACCCGGAAAGGGGATTCCTCCCCCTTCCGGGCAACAAATTACTCAGATTTTATTGCGGAATCTGAAAAAATCAGCCGCGGGCACCCATACGCTTCTTGGTGATGAGCATTACTGCTGCGCCGAGAAGGAGAATGCTGCCGAGTACGTAGAAGACAGTGGTACCGATACCACCGGTTTCGGGAAGGATAACACCGGACTTGTTCACTACCTGATAGGTCATAGTGTAAGTAGAGGTGTCGTTGACAATGATCGTCTTGGTATCATCCTCGGGATCGGTTGCTTCCATTGTTTCCATCAAAGCTGTGATGTAGAACTCTTCGTTTTCTTCATCGAATGCAACCTCGATCGTGATGGGATCGATCGCATTGTAGCCGGCGGGAACCGTGGTCTCGGTGAGGGTGTATGTACCTGCCTTAAGACCGGTGAAGCTGAGAACGCCGGAAGCGTCAACAAATCCCTTAACGGGCTCAGCGGTATCACCTTCGTTTACCCATCTTTCGAAGCTTACGCATACGTAAGTATCGGTGATGGAAGCATACTTGGAGTTGTTAGCGCCGTCTTCGGTGCTGGGAGCGGTGGTCGTGTAGGTGCCGTCGGTGAGCAGATAGTAGGTGCCGGTAAGGATGGTTTCGCCGGTCTTTGCTACGTAACCGGAGGGCTGGAATTCGGTACCAACGACCTTGGTGATGTTGAGAGCCGTGCCGGTGAGTTCGAATTCAGCACCTGCAAGGGGCTGCCCCTGATCGTCAACCTTGTTGATGATGAGCTTAGTGGTATAAACGTCTGCTTCGGACTTTGCGGATACGCCGGTAGTGGTGTCGCCATCGGGATCGGGCTCTTCATCGGGATCTTCTTCGGGGGGATTGTCATCGGTGTCGGGCGTGCCGCTCTTGTTGGGGTTGTTGGAGTAGGAGATGTCTACTTCGTTTTCGTTGGCGCCGTCAATAACTGCATCGGTGTTGACAACAGCGTCATAGGTAAGAACAACAGTGGAAGCTGCGGGGATCGGACCGAATGCTGTTTCGGATCCGGTTTCGCCAACCAATACGTCGGAAAGGTCAAGAATGTCGGCGATGGAAACGATGAGAGAGGTTTCGCCGGAGGTTGCATCGGTTGTAGCGTCCTTGTAGAAATACTTGGTAAAGTCGGTGCCTGCTACAGTTACATTGATGGATTCTGCATCGAGGTCGAGACCCTTGGAAAGGGTATCGGTGAACTTGAGGTAGTAGGTGTTGAAATCATTAAGGTTTGCGGGAAGAGTAGCCGTAATGGTGTAGGTTACGGTATCGCCGACTGCCTTGTCAACTACCTTCTTGCCGTCAGCAACCTTGGTAACGGTGGGGATGTCAGCCTTACGGGCGATAGGAGTATCTTCTACAACCTCTACGATGTAGGTGGAGAATACATCGGGGTTCACGATTTGGGAATCAACGTCCTTGATGAGGTAGTAACCGGGAACTGCCGTATAAGGAGCGGAAGCGGTAACCGTTGCTACAGGGTTCAAGAGATTTGCATAGGTCTCGATAACAGCAAGCTTTGCCTTGTTATCGTAAGAATTACCTGCAACTGCCGCAAGTGCTTCAAGAGTTGCCTCGGGAACAGCTGCGCCGACAGTACCGTTACCGTTGGTACCCCAAACTACGTTGGAGAGCTTGCCGTCGGAGAGGTCGCCGGTAAAGATCTGGTAAACCTCATAGGAGTGGGAGTCGCCAGAAGGAACCGAGATGGTGTACTGTTCAACGGGAGTGGGAGTTTCACCGTTGACTGCGAAGGTGGGAACACAGAGGGCGAGTGTGAGCACTGCCGCTGTGAGCAGCGCAAGGAGTTTCTTTGCGTTTTTCATGGTGCTTTTTCCTTTCTGAAAAAAATTTTTTTAATATTTGTTTGACTGCATCGGGGCGTAATATATTCGCCACAAAAGAGGTGCTTTAATACATCCTCCTTTCTCGCTGTTTGCGCCTCGATATGCAGCCGTACATTATGGCGCCTGCGCAAAGCAGGAAGCCTAATGTATAAACAGTGGGAGAGCTGACGCCTCCGGTTTCCGGAAGTCTGTATCCGCTCTTGTTCTTCACGCAGAGGAGCATGGGGTTCTCTGCGGTGATGACGACGTTTTCATCATCGGAGATGAGCCTTCCCGATATCAGGAGGTCAAACTGAACGGGTGCGGGGAGCTGGTAATATCCGCTCGGCGCCGCCGTTTCAACAAGGTAATAGTGACCGAAATCAAGGTCTGCGAGGGTGATATCAGCGTCCGACGCCGAAACGATGGGGCTTGCATTCACCTTGATCCCGTACTTTCCGGAAGCCTCGGGAATGGCAGCGGCGCCGGCATCGGTGCTCAGACATTCGAGATACAGATCGAAGCTTGCACCGGGAATTCTTGACATTTCGCCGGAGGCGTCGACCTTGCGGAGAATCACGCTGCGAGGATCGGGTATCTGTACGACCGGGTGCGGGTAGGGCTCGTCGTGGGTTCCGAGGTAACTCCACGACGCTCTTGCTTCGTCATTGGAGCGGAAGCCTCTGTAGCCGCTCGAGGTGTCGTTGTCACCGTGGTCGGTGTCCTCATCGCCCTTGTTGTTGTAGCCGTCGCCTCCGAGGGCAATGCCGCTTCTGTATTCGGTCAGCGCATCTTCTGTCAGCTTCACGTCGAAGGAAGCGTGAACGGCAACGTCCTCAAGGAAGGCGCAGGTGTCAAGGAATTTAACCGTCAGATTGCCTGCGGCGTCGAAGCCGGTTTCGGTGCGGTCAAGATAAATGTCATCCTGAGCCGACAGAACGTATTCGTCCTCTTCGATAAGCGAAATCTCCTGAATGTCATCGCCCTCGCCGATCTCGATCGAAAGACTCAGCTTCGGCGCCGTGGGAAGCTGGACGTACTTACTGATATCATCGGTTATCGTAAGATCCGTTATGCCGATGATGTTGTCGAAGATTCCGTCAAGCTCTTCACCTTCGGTGCAGTGGTAATATCTGCCGGACGCACCGGAGGGATAATTACCCGCCATATACATCAGAACCTCGTTTCTCGGTCGTCCGTTTTCATAATAGCCGGACAATTCATCCGAGAAGCCTATGGTGTAGGTGGTAACATCCCGGTTCTGATCATGGAACTGCTTGTAAGACTGCTCTGTGAGGTAGAACATGTCATAGGTTCTGCCGTAACCCGTAACAAAGGTTTCGGCGAGCTCATACCGTTCGTCAAGCGTTTTAGACTGATATTCGGTGTTATACCAGCTCAGGAATCCGGCAGGGTCTGTGATAGTACCGAAGGGTGCTTCAGGCTCCCACGGGAAATCAAACGACAGGTTCATGAAATCGTAGATAACGGGGAAGCCTTCTACGGTAACGTTCGTCTTTCTGTAGTAACTGTTGCCCGCATCATCGAAGATATAAAAATCTTCACGTGCTCCGGCGCCGAGCTGCTCGATGTCGGGCATAATCAGTCCCTCCCGGCTCATAAAATACGAGAAGTCAGACATCCCCGTAACTTCATAGTAGGTGCCCACGATATAACTATTCACAAGATATCCGACTGCGGATATGGAATTATCGTTTCCGGTACCGAAGGGTCTGCCGGAATTGTCGGAAGCAAAACTATGCTGCAGCTGCCCGTCGGTATAGCCGATGGTCGTCACGCCGTCGCTGAGGAAGATCATGATCTTCTTGCTGGTGCTTTCGGCTTTTGCCTGCCACAGGGAATCGGCAATATCGTAGGCTGCCGTATAGTTCGTAGCGCCGACGGGCGTATCCAGATCAACACGCTCCACCTTGCTTCCCCAGTTATAAAGCACCCCGGAGGAGTCGCTGGCAAAGGTTACGATCGCCAGATCGTTGCCCTCATTGGCAGAGAGGAACTTGTGGATAAATCCGTTCGAATTGTCTCCGTTGAGGAAGTCGGTCATATACTCCTGACGGGATTTTCCTTCGAAGTCTTCGTTCGGTATGCCGTCAATCGTCGGCGCATTGCCCGCCATATCACGGCTCATGGAGCCGGACTGGTCAATAACGAGCATCAGGTCGATAGGCATAATGACCTCGGCTTCGAAATCGAGATACAGACGGTACATATCGTCCATTCCCACAACGCCGTCGTTGTCGCCGTAGTAGTCGATCTGCTTTGAAAGCTCATAGCCGCTCTCCTCCGGAGGAACCACAATGGGATCCGGCGGGTCGGTGTTGGTTTGGTCGTGAGTCGCCTTAACGATCGGCATCGGGTACTCTTTGTCGTGATCGCCTTCCCCGTCCTCCCACGTCACGGTTGCAATCGTGTTGGAATAGAAGCCGGACTTGCCGGAGGAGTAGTTTTCGCTGGTGTGGTCGGTTTTCGGGTCGCCGACGATATCGCCGTAACCGTTTTCCGCAAACTCTGCCTTCGCCGTGCTGTTTGTCTCCACGTTGAAGGAAACCTCGCAGTACACTTCACCGTAGAGAGCGACCGAGTCCTTGAAACGGACGATCACGTCGCCGGCTTCGATTTCGGCGCATTCAAGAAGTCTTGTGCCGGCGGCGGTCATGACGCCGCCTTCCATAAGCGGGATCTCTTTGCCGTTCTGGACAAGTGTGACGTCCATGGCGGGATCGTCGGCAAAGTCAACGTACTGGCTGATGGTGTCGTCGATGCTGATTTTCCGGACGCCGGGCGTTGCCGCAAAGATGGCGTCTCTGAAGTCGTTGTAGTTGTCGCAATAGAAGTACTTGCCGTTGCCTTCTGCGCCGCCTGCCATGTATTCCAGCACTTCCGTTTCATATTCTTCATTGAAGCTCTGCTCGCCGGCATAAGCGATGGCGCAGGTGACGACCTCGGGATTCTGTGAAACAAATTCAGCGAAAGCGTTTTCGGTCAGCCAGAACAGATTGTAATACTGACCGGGATCGAAGTTATACTCAGAATACCACGCAGATAAATTATCATCATCCCATGCTTCATAATATTCATCCCAAGCTTCACAAAAATCGTCATAATAGTCCTCGTCGACGATGCCGTGCAGCCAGTCGATAACACCGGGCAGCTCTATCGACATATTTCTCAGATCGTAGATAAACGGGAACTGAGGCGTTTCCGGGTATCCCCATTCATATTCATTGGCGAGCACATTGGCGTTATGCGGGTAAGGAGCTCCGGCGTCGTCAATATAATCAAATTTTTCATCGAGGAATTCTTCGTATGTTTTAGAATACGGATATCCCTCTTCCTCTGATATTGCTACCAAATATTCGTAATATGCTCTGTCAACACGCCAGGGTCCGTACATGTCCCACATTTCCGACGGACTGTATTCTCCGTCGAAAATATAACCGAGATTCTCAAATATATCACCCAACGCGGTTTCAATGCCCCAATCCCCGATGCCGCCGGTGCCGATGATCTTATCTGTAAAGCCTCGCTGCAGATGTCCGTCGGTATAGGCATAGGTGGGCGCACCGTCTCCGATGAAGACCATTATGTGCTGCTTGCCGTCACCCTTCTTATCCTGCCATATATCGTTTGCCACGTCAAGCGCAGCGGTATAGTTCGTACCGCCCCTGGGAGTATCGAGATCAATCGTATCGGTTTCGTCGCCCCAATTCCGCAAGATACGGGAGGTGCTGCTGTCTTTGCCGAAGGTAAGAATCGCAAGATCGTTTCCGTCAAAGTCGCAGAACTGCGATATGAAGCCGTCGCCCGACTCGCCGTTCAGGAATTCGAGCATACCTTCGTTTCTCGCAATCTCCTCGGTATCGCCGTTCTCAAGCTCCTTTTCAACCGTGGAATTCATGGAGCCGGACTGGTCGATCACGATAAGAAGGTCGATCGGCTCGTTTCCCGTTTCAAAGGTAAGGAAGAGTCTGTGAAGGTCTTCGGTTTCGGTTTCCGGCTCGCCCGTGTATTCGATCGTCTTGGTATATTCCGTCTCCCCTGCCTCGTACCGGATCGAGGGAAGCTCCAGCTCGGGAGGCGGAACGGGCTCGTTGGGATCATAGGGATCGTTGGGAACGGGAACAAGGTATGCGCCGCCGACAAGCCGGCAGACCACCGTCTCGCCGTTGACAACGGCGGTAACGCCGGTGCCTGTCACGGTCACGACGGCAGGCTCCTCAATTTTCTTATAGCCGTCGGGAGCGGACTTCTGCGGGATATAATAGGATCCGGCGGGAAGCGAAAGATTTTCGGGAGAGAACATTCCGTCGCTGCCGGAGGAAAGGTCTTCAAAGCCGGGAAGCGGAGGCAAGCCCTCGGTGTTGTAATCCTCATCGTACAGGCTGAACTCGGAGCCCTCAAGAGGAGAGTCATCCGTCGCATCCACGCACTTGAAGGAAACCTTGATGCCGGGCGCCTTGGTATTCTGGATCTTCCAGCCGTTTCCGGCTCCGGAGTTGACGGCGGTCATGTGATTGCCGCTGTCTCTTGAGTTGTTGGCTTCAAAGAAGGTCTTGCCGGAGCTTGTATCGCCGGTATAGTTCTTAACGATTGTAAAAAGATCGTCCGGCTCCCTATAGAGCTTCGGCGTCGTGATCTCCTCGAGGAACGCCACATTGCCGGGAAGACCCTTCACTTCGGCGTAGCCATCGCCGTCGGTGGTGAGGACGATCTCTTCGCCGTCTTCATCGAGCAGGGGGGCTCCTTCGCTGTCGAGAAGCCGGAACTGAGCGCCGCTCAGCCTGTTGCCGAGGGCGTCCTGCTTATTGATGACGATATCGTACAGAAGACCTCTGACGACCGGCTGCCGTGTTACAAACGGTTTGATATCGGGATTTGTGGAGATATGCATCTCCGAGCCGGGAAGGATGTCCAGATGATATTCGATCTGCGTGCTGATACCGGCGTCGACGCTTTCCGCATCGCCGACGGCGCTGTGCATATTGTCGGCGCAGGGGTCGAAGTCATCCGCCTCGGTATCGAGGTGAACGCGGTATACGATCTCGGCAAGGTTGTTGCTGTTGCCGGAGAATTTGCCGCCAACAGTGACCTGCTCGGTAGGAACGCCCTTTTCTTCGGGAGACCATACCAGAACCGTGTTGCCGTTTTCGTCGGTGGTGGTGGAATAATCCAGTCCGTCGGCATAAACGACCTCTTCAAATTCAAGACCGGCGCCGATCACGTCGGTAATGGAATCGATCGCTGTGGTGGAAGTGCCGAAGGATGCGATACTCGTAAGATTGTTCAAACCGATTACAACGTCAAAGGCTTCTCCGTTGTGACCGTCTTTCGCCAGATTAACGCCGTTCGTGAGTTTGACATAGGTCGAACCGCCGGACTCATTGAGAAATTTGAAATATACCGAACCGTTGGAGCAGGATACATTGCCGGGACAGTCACGATAGCCCACCGTTTGGGTAACGAGCACGGCGCCCGTAGCGGGCGACCACGAGCCGTCTCCGTTCTGAACGACTCTGTCGTAAACACTGACAGTACAATATACACTGCTGCTCGGAACCGGCTCGTCCGGCTCGATTTCACGTCCTACGGCGCCCTTACAGCCGCCCGGCTCCTTATTTACACATACGTCACCGAGACCGTTCTTGTTGGCGGCTATGTAAAGCTCACTGTGTTTTATAAGGGAATACCAGTCGGTTGGCTTACTGTAGCTTACATATACAAGGAACTCGTTTTCCTCATCGGTGGGGACGATGTTCTTCTGCATATACAGGTCGATGATGCCGTCGCCGTTGAGGTCGAGAGACGTTTTGTTGGAAAGCTCATTGCCGGTAAACTTTCCGGCAACGATCTGCCAGTCATTGTCTGCCGAGGTGGTAAGATATTCCGCCGTGGGGTCCTCGTAGTCTGCAAACAGAGCGGCTTCCCCGAGGTCCTCCTCGAAAAGGGCTGCCTCTTCGTCGGACTCCTCCGACGCTCCGGCGCTTTCGGGCTTCGCACGGGCGGTCTCCTTTACGGCGATCTCGCTTCCCACCTCATCCTTTACGGGGAATCGCATCTCATCGCCGCCGCAAAGACGCACAATCAGCGCTTCCTTTGCGGTGAAGGAGTTTACAAGCGTGATGAGCCAGTCGCCGTCCTCGGTCTTTTTGGCGCTGACGCACTTTTCGTCGGTGCAGGAAACCTCCGTGACGTCGGCAAGGTCAAGCTCGAAGCCTACCTTCCTCAGGAAATCCGAGAGAAGGACGCTGCTGCTGCCTGCCGTAAAGGTAAAGGTGCCGGTTTCCTTTTCAACGGCGAGTACGTAAACCGAGAAGCCTGCCGCATCGAAGCGGACCTCGCCGTCGCTGACCGAGGAGCGGACACGGGTGTATTCGCCGGTTCTGTCATCTATATGATATACGCTGAGTCTTTCGTTTTCACCGACCGTGATGCCGGTCTTTTTCAGAACGACCGAAGTGCCGTCCTCCTTTTCCGGCTGCCATTCCTCGCCGTCCACAAGGACTCTGATGTCATAGGCGGCGATCGCCGTGCGCTTCATCGGTTCCTTGCCGTCAAGGCGCAGGGCAAGCTCTTCCTCGGATACCTCTGCCGTTTCGATGACCGGCGTGCTTCCTCTGGGCAGCTTTCCGGAAACGAGAGCCACCGCACCGTCGGAGGCGGGCTTCGAGGTGAAGGTCGCTATGTATTCGGGCTCTTCGGGGATCTCTGCGTAGCCGACGATGCTCTCGTCGTCAGATTCGTAGGTGCCTCTGCCGACGCAGCCGTCGATGTCGCCCTCGATGGTACGGATCCTTGCGCTTTCGCCTTCCTCGTCCTCTCCGGGCTCGAGCCGCTCCTCAAAGAAGCCGACACGGTCTGCCTTTCCGTCGCCGTCGGTGTCAAGGAAGATAAGGTCGCCGGGGATGGGCGTGTAGCTTCCGACCTTTCTGTAAAGGTCGTATTCCGAGCAGGCAAGCTCGGCGGCAAGACGGGCGGCGGAGCTTTCCACGGGAAGAACCTCTTCATCCGCTCCCGCATAGTACAGACAGAAAGAGACGAACAGGGAATCCCAATCGGCATAGCGGTCGCCGAACATTTCACCGTAGCGGGTGTAGCCGCGGGCGGTCACGCCGTCCTCGTCCGCTTCGTAATTCTTTTTGCTTTCGGCATAGCCGAGCTGGGTCTTTGCGATCTCAAGAGCGTCCTTGTGACGGTTGCCCGACTTCCTGACACGGCTGAAGGATCTTTCCCAATCAGACGGCTCCTCCAGCTCTGCGTCGGGATCCGAGAAGCACTGCAGCGTGTGCTCGTGCTCCTCCAGCGCACAGACAAGCGTTCTTTCGGTCTTATAACACTCGTCGGTGTGGACGTGAGCCTTCTTTGCTGTCTTTTTGGGCTCTTTCTCGGTTTCTTTCTTTGTTTTCTTTACTTCGGTTTTTTCGGTCTCTTCCTTACCGCAGATGCACTCGGACTCGACGGTGCAGCAGTCGTCGTCGTGGTGATGCGCCTCGCATTCTTCCTTTTTGCAGATAAGGATCTCTTCGGTCTCGTAGCAGCTCTCGTCGTGCTCGTGCTCCTCGTCTTCAATCTCGCAGACAAGATGCTCCTCGATGCGATAGCACTCTTCGCCGTGCTCATGCCCGTCGGTCTCCTCAAGCTCGCAGGTCAGCGTCTTTGTTTCCCGGAAGCAGTCGTCGGTGTGAACGTGAGCCTCTTCCTCGGGCTCCCCGTCCTCTTCTTCCTCTTCCGCTTCCTCTTCGTCTTCGGTATCCGCTTCTTCCTCAAGCTCGCAGATAAGGACCTTTGTTTCCTCCCAGCACTCGTCGGTATGCTCATGCTCCTCAAAGCCGCAGTAGGTCGCTGCCGACTTGGTCGTTGCGGGATTGATGAGAATGTAAGAGGTAACAAGGGCTACGATGGCGCAGAGAATAACTGCCGCCGTAAGCCACTTCCTCCGGGCGGTATGTACTTTTGTATAACTGTTCACCTGGTTTTGCAATGAATTGTTCACTTTGCTCTTCTCCTGTAGGTAACTCAATAGCGGTTGATGATGCCGAACTTCTTAATGGGCCAGATGCGCATGACGGCACGTCCGATGATCTGTTCATCTGCAATGCATCCCACGATGCTGTTGCGGCTGTCCTGGCTGGTCGCTCTGTTGTCTCCCATAACGAAATACCGTCCTTCGGGAATCTGATACGGGAGGGATATATTACAGTCACCGTAGGCTTTCTCGTAGAGATACGGTTCGTCGATGAGCCTGCCGTCCACGTAAACGTTTCCGTCGCTGTCCATGTCAAACCACTCTCCGGGTGCCGCAATGACTCTTTTTACAAGGATCTTATTATTATAGGAAAGAACGATAACGTCCCCGCAGCTGAAGGAGGTACCCTTCACGGACACCACGATCTCGCCCTCGTTGATGGTCGGCGACATGGAGCTTCCGTAAATTCTGAAAACGGGGAATATAAGGAACGCCAGAAGAACGACCACCGCCGCTGTGACGATCAGCACCGAAATCGTGCTTCGCAGCGTCCGGCGGAATTTGTGCTTGTAATTCTCGTGCGCCAGCTCCTCTTCCAAAGCCTCCGGGCTCGGAAGGTTCGGCTTGTGCTTTTGTCCTTTCTTCAACAGTATTACCTCATTACAATCGTCCTGCTGCCGCCTTTTTGTCCGGACAGAAGAAATTCTCCGCCGCAGGTGTCGGCAAAACCCGATTCCAAAGTGCCGTTCCGACCGTTTTGCAATGTCTTTGAAAAACTTTTGAAAACGCCGTCGAATCAGCGCAGCAAAATATTATCCGCCCCCATATATTGCACCCATTTCCGCAAACGATACAAGATACGGAATGGATTTCCGACTTTTGGGGACAAGCATGGAATTCTACTGCATACTATCACACTTTATGATAAAGTTTAATATCACAGGTTTTTCCAAAAATCAAGCGCTGTTGAATAAATATTTGTTTTTTTACAAATTCAACGTATAGTGTTCACAAAATCTGAATTGCTGTTCTTATTTCGATTTCTTTCTGTTTCTCCCCGAGCCTGCGGCTTTCCGGTTCCGCTTTCCGGAAATAAGAACCGTTGTACAAATTATAATGCAGCACCGTGTTGAAAAGACTTTGATATTTTTCAGACAAAGTCTCTGCGTCACGATGCGGTTCCGCCTTGTTTTTGCACGTCATACGGCGATTGCGGACGAGCATACGCTTCGACAAAGCGCAGGAAACGGTTCCCGGCTCTTTGAAGTGTCGGCGAAATGATGAACACATGGTGGCTTGAGTGTATAATTATCCAAGCGAATAAAACGGGCAGGAAAGCCGAAAAAAGCAAAAAAGGCAGTGAAAAAATAAAAAACTTCGTCTTTTCGCCGCATCTTTTCGGTTCACAGGACTGCTGTTGGCTTTCTTTCCCCTTCTCTGCCCGCCCGGCGGACGGCTCGGCAGCAAGGCTCACGTCGCTCTTTCCGACCTGAGCAAAGCCCTCTCCGAGCTCTCTTTCCCGCACGGTTTACCCGCAGAGGAACGCCGCCGCAGGCGTTCATGCGAATGCCGCAAAGCGGAAGGAGCGTGGTCAGAGCGTTTCTTTTTTCATGAGCCGATAAACGACCGTTATCTTGAAAAGATCACCGTGAAGGACATTGCCACGCAGCTCTTATGCAATCAGCAGCAGCTTTCCCTGCGGTTCCGTGACGTTATGCGGATGAGTCTTACCGATTATATCTGTTTCCTTCGCCTTTCCAAGGCAAAGAGCCTGCTTTTGTCCGATTCCTCCTTCACACCGGACGAGATCGCCGAGACCTCCGGCTTCAACTCCACACGGCACTTTCTCAAGTGCTTCAAGGAACACTGCGGCATGACGCCGAAGCGGATGAAACAGGAAGCCTTGAAAAATAAAAACAGAAAAAACGAAAAAACTCTTGACATCTTACAGTCATTGTGTTATTATCATATTAGAAATAAGACAAAAGCGGGGATTTCCGTGTCGGGGGACAAGAAGACATGAATAAAGAGTCCTTAATGCTGTTTATAAAGAGAATTCCGGAAAACGGGTCGCCGGAAAAAACTTTCTTCTCTCTCTGTCAACTGAAAGAGATCCTTGAAACGCAGGGCGCCGATCCTGCCATGAGCGACCCGGCTTCAATGACATTGGTCAGCATTCCGGAAGCAAAAAGCGCAGCCGGAGACGTCCGTGCGGAATCTGCTTCGGATAACGGCGTAAACAGCCGGATCCTCGGCTGCCTCCTCGGCGGCGCCGCCGGAGAGCTGTCCGGAGGTGTGGCAGGTTTTTGAAATAAGGTGCTTTATTCAAGCTTGCATTTGTGCCTTTCGGGAGCATAGACCCGACTCCGAATTTTCTTTGCCGCACAAAGAAAACCGATACAAACGCAGACCTCGGAACGGAATGGTCATAAACACGAAAGCGATCGAACACCGGGGCAAAAGCGATGAATATTTTCAAAGCTCCGGTACGGAAAAACTAAGCAAAATCGTTTGCCCGGGCTGCGGCATTGACCTTCATCTGATGCCGCAGGATGAAATCGTTGCGCTTCACGGAGAACGGTACTGCGATATTTGCGGGAAGCGCCTTCTGAAAGAAGAAAGCGAAAAGCATGCCCTTTTTCATATAAAATGCTCGGTTTGCGGCACAGAGCACCCGAAAAGCCAGCTGCATTTTGTCGATGAGCAGGCTTTGTGCGAAGAGTGTTTTTGCAGGAAGTTCTCCGATCTGTCGATTCCGTGATCGATCCGACATTGAAGGTTCCCTTTATTCTTAAAAAACGGAGGCATTACCATGAAAACGACTTTACCGAATACCGTATCGAATAATGCGGATAACAAAGAAACCGTGCTCTGCCCGTGCTGCGGTGCGGCGGTACACGCCGGAAAATTCTGCACCGACTGCGGTGCTCCCCTTTCCAAGGTTTCCGCTTCCGATACAGCCCCAAAAACGGCACCCACGACGCCTCCTCCCGAGCAGAAGCCGGGATTCTTCCCGCTGTCCGGCATGAGGCCGCTCTACTACCCGCAAATGGTGCCCGGTGGTGTGGAGAAGCGGGACGGAGACGGCGCCGAAGCGCCGAAAATAAAGCCGCCGGCAGATGACGCCGGTCTTACGCTTGTCGGGGACTATTGCAAAAAGACGGTGGCGACGGTCGGCGGCGACGGCTTCGACGAGATCGTTCTGTACAAAAACGAAGCGGACGGCAGTTACCAGATCCACACCTATGCAAAGTACGTCTATATGCCGAAGGAAAGCCACCATTCCTATAAAGCAAAGGACGGAGCGTATGAGGCTCTTCTGAAGCTCGCCGAAGAGCTGCATCTTGCAGAATACGAAGGAAAGCAGGGCTTCGGTCTTTGCGGAGGCATGTATATCTGCAAATACGTCAAGGACGGCGTGATTCACCGGGTGACGACAGACAACTGCGGAACAGACGGTGCCTCGATCATTACGCGGGTGGGAAATCTTCTTTCATGTTTCAGAGGAGAAGAGATTTTCGGGGAGTCCTGATTTTCCATATAATTCGTAAAGGAAGAATAAAGCAAAAAGAGAGGCCGTTGTGACCTCTCTTTTCTGTTGTAAATCTGTGAATTTATCCCATCGTAAACTTCACGCAGGCACTTTCATGGTACTGCCGCCTCACACCGACCGATCTGCGCCCGACTCATCGGAACTGCGACTGATAGAGCGCAGAGTAAAAGCCGCCTTTCGTCATCAGCTCGTCGTGGCTGCCCGACTCGGTAATCTGCCCGTTCTGGATGACGTAGATGCAGTCGGCGTTCCGGATCGTCGAGAGACGGTGTGCGATGACAAAGCAGGTGCGTCCCCGCATCAGCTCCCGCATGGCTTCCTGGATCTTGATCTCGGTACGGGAGTCCACGTTGGACGTGGCTTCGTCCAAAATGAGCATCCGGGAGTCGGCAAGCATCGCACGGGCGATGGTGATAAGCTGCCTTTGCCCTTTTGAAATATTGATGCCTTCATCGGTCAGGACGGTATCGTACCCGTCCGGCAGGCTGTCGATAAATGCGTCGACACGCGCCGCCTTTGCCGCTGCCTTCACCATTTCCATCGTGGCGCCCTCTCTGCCGTAGGCAATATTCTCATACACCGACCCGCAGAAGAGCCATGTGTCCTGCAAAACCATCGTATATGCCCGCCGCAGGGAAGCACGTGTAAGCGCCAGTGAGTCGTTCCCGTCGATGCGGATGCTTCCCGTATCGGGATCGTAGAAGCGCATGAGAAGGCTGATGAGCGTCGTTTTTCCGGCGCCGGTCGGACCCACGAAGGCGACGGTCTGTCCCGGCTTTACCGAGAAGCTTATGTTCTTGAGGATGGTCTTTTCCGGCACATAGCCGAAAGAAACGTCGGTAAACGATACGCTGCCCTCGGCGTCTGTCAGTTCCTTTGCGTCCTCGGCATCGCCGACCTCACTCGGTTCATCGAGGATGCGGAAAACACGGTCCGCCGCCGAGAAGGCGGACTGCAATTCGCTAAGGATATTGGCAAATTCGTTGATCGGTCCCGCAAATTTACGGGAATACTGCACGAACTGCGCCACGCCTCCCAGCGTGATGAAGAAGAGCGACGCCTCCTTCACCGTTCCGTTCTGCGAGATCATGTAGAGGATACCGCCGAGGATCATCACCAGCGAGATCGAAAGATTGTTGATGAAGTTGACGGTGGGTCCCATGGTGCAGCCGTAATAATCCGCCTTGTAATAGGCGTTCATCGAATCGGTGTTCCGCTCGTTGAAGCGGCTGCCGATCTCCTCTTCCCGATGGTAAGCGCCGATGGTGCGGCAGCCGGACAGCATCTCCTCCGCATAGCCGTTGAGCTCACCCAGCTTCTTGGAGCGGGTATGGAAGAGCGGACGGATGCGCTTGGAGCGGAACCGGGTAAAGATCACGGCGATCGGCACCGTGATAACGAAGACGAGCAGCAGCGGCTTTGAGATATTCCACATGAAGGCGACCGAGCCCACAACGGTGTAGATGCTCGTCATGATCTGGAGCAGATCATGGGAAAGCGATGCGTTGATCGTGTCGATATCATACGAGATATGGCTGATGATGTCCCCCGTCGGGTGCTTGTCAAAATAGCCAACGGGGAGGGTGGTCAGCTTCTCGAAAAGCTGGCGGCGCATCGTATAGACGATGCTCTGGCTCATCCGGATCATCAGCACGGCAAGGATATAGGAGAGGATTGCCGACACGCCGTAGCAGATGAGCATACGGACGGTACTGCTCTTCACAACGGCGAAATCCACGCCGCCCTTTGCCGCCAGTGCGTCGATAGCCTGTCCCGAATACTTCGGTCCCATAAGGGAGAGCTGATTCGAGAGAAGGGTGAAAACGACGGCGGGGAGGAAAATGTACCAGTATTTTGCCACGTAGCCGCACAGACGAAGAAATACGCTGCCGGCTGTTTTGCGGTCAAGCTTTTCCGCTTTTCCCGCTTTTTCCGTATTTCCCGGTTTATTCAACGAAAGCACCTCCCATCTGCGATTCGCTGATCTCACGGTATTCCGTGCAGGTCTTCATCAGCTCGTCGTGCCTGCCCATGCCGATGATCTTTCCGTAATCCATCACGAGAATGAGATCGCAGTCCTTGATCGAGCTGACACGCTGGGCAACGGTGATCACGGTGGTGTCACGGAGATTTTCCGCAAGAGCCTGCCGCAGGGAAGCGTCGGTCTTATAGTCGAGTGCCGAGCTGCTGTCGTCGAGGATAAGGATCTCGGGACGGGATGCCAGCGCACGGGAAATGAGCACACGCTGCTTCTGTCCGCCGGAGATGTTCGTTCCGTGAGGCGACAGCTCGTGCTCGTACCCCTCGGGGAAATCGGTGATGAAGCCGTCCGCCTGGGCAATGCGTGCGGCACGGCGCACGTCCTCCTCCGGGATATCCCGCCCGAAGCGGATGTTCTCTTCTATCGTATCGGCGTAGAGAAAATCGTGCTGCAGAGCCGAGCCGAACATGGCGTACAGACGATCTTTATCAATGGTGCGCACGTCCTCTCCGTTTATTGTGATACTGCCCGACGTCGTTTCATAAAAACGGAGCAGCAGCTTTACGATGGTGGACTTGCCGGAGCCCGTTGCGCCGATGATGCCGATACGCTCCCCGCGACGGACGGAGAAATTCACGTCGTCGAGATTGTTCCGCTTGCCGTTATAGGTGAAGGTCACGTGATCGAAGCGGATGTGGGCGTCGTCTTTCTTATCGGGAAAGCTCGCTTTGGGCAGTACGGGAAGATCCTCCTCGGTCGTCAGCACCTCTTCGATACGGTTTGCGGAGGCGGCGCATTTGGTATACATCACGAAAATTCTCGTCACCGACATCATCGCCATCGAGATCTGTGTAAAATACTGCATGAAGGCGATGATCGTTTCGGGGGACGAAAGCCCCTTTGCCACGTAGACGCCGCCGAGGGCGATGACGGCAACGCTGCCGAGGTTCATGAAGACGTTCATGAGGGGGTTGATACTGCTCATGATCCGTCCCGCATGGAGCTCGTCCGCCACAAGGGCACGGTTGACGGTGTCGTAACGGCGGTGCTCGTAATCGGTCTTGGAAAGCGCCTTGATGACCCGGATACCCTGCGTATCCTCCCGCACGACCGAGATCATCCCGTCGGTCGATTTCTGTACCTTGGCGTAGAGGGGGATACCCTTCATCCGGATAAAGCCGATCACCCCGCAGATAAGCGGAATGAGGGCGATCATCACGAGGGCAAGCCGCCAGTCCATAAAGAGCGTGATCGCAATGCCGCCGATCAGCATAATCGGGGCACGGACGCCGAGCCGCTGCATCGTATTGACGAAGCCGTGGACGTTATACGTGTCGGTGGTGATGCGGGATTCAAGGGACGGGATGGTAAAGCGGTCGGTCTGGGAAGCCGACAGACGCAGCGTCTTGAGGAAGAGGTCCCGCCGCATCCCCTCGGCAAAGTCCTTCGACACCTTCGCCGCCATGCGGTTCGCCGTGATGTTGAGAACGCACGCAAGCGCCGAGCAGAGGATCATCATACAGCCCCAGAAAACGATGTCGCCCATCGAGCGGGTGATGACGTCCTTCAGAATAAAGCTGAGTATATAAGGAAGCATCAGCTCGGAGACGGTCCCGGCGGTCTTGATCAGAAAGCCGACACCCATCCGTCCGAGATACGGACGCAGATATCTGATGACCGTTTTCATCCGTTGCTTGTGCCTCCTCCCTCGTAAAGAAGGTCACGTGCCCGGTCGGAGAGCCGTTCGAGAACGGACACAAAGGCGGAAAGCTCCTCCTCGCTGATTCCTTCGGCGAGAAGTCCGTTCCATTCCCGGGTGATACGTGTCACTTCCTCGAGCGAATCGAGCATCTTTTGCGTCGGGTAAACGAGCAGCTCCCGCTTATCCTTTTCGCCGGTGCGGCGCTCGATATAGCCGTTTTCCTCAAGATACGTGAGGTGTCTTGTGATATTGCTCTTGCTGATGCAGAGATGCCGTGCCAGTTTTTCCTGAGACCAGCCCGGATTGCGGCAGATCACGAACACGTAGCTGTGGTACACGCCCGGCAGTCCCTCTGTCGAGTGCGTCAGCCGATAGGAAGCGGTACAGCGGCTGATGATAATGATATTATGCGTCAGTGTTGACACGTGAGATCCCTCCTTATTTCCATTTCTCATTTCTCGGGTGGGCTTTTTCGCCCGCCGTTTCATTCGGAACCGTTCCATCCGAAACTGTTTCATTTGCGACTGTTCCATTTGGAACTGTTCCGTTTGGAACTATCATACCGCAAAGTGCGGATTTTGTCAATAGAAAAAACGAAAATTCCGGAAAAAAACGAAAATTCCGGGGAAAAATGGGTTAATAACGCCTGCTGAACAACTCGGAAACGCCGATGCAATCTGTCGTGCCAGACAGAGCAGAGATAAGGCAAAAGCCCCTTGTTCCGTTTCGGA
>JAZRXH010000124.1:0-8844 GCA_045600125.1 Eubacteriales bacterium
GAGCCGTGTTTTGTCGGGACGATGTGGGCATCGTCCCCTACGGATTGGTTTGACAAAGGCAAAAAACAAAACTCCGATGAGGTCGTGTCTTGACCTCATCGGACAGTGTAAACTTATTATTTATGCTGAAAACTTGCTGAGTTTGACCGCTCGCATATATGGCGGTCAAACGGGACAACACTCGGGCATCTTTAGTCCCGCTTTTGTCTGCGGTGGGGTCTCGAAGGGTCAGCGGGGACTCCCCGCACTCACGCTTATTTCAGGTTGTTTTTGCAGAACTCCCCAAAGTCCGGGGTGACCCATGACCTGTTGTAGCCGGTAAAGCCGGTATCCTGCGGAGTACGGTAGTCGGGGAGGTTACAGCGGTCGGTAAGCTCCTCCCGGATGGCTTGGAGATACTTGAAGCCGAACTTGTGGCTGGGGGAAACGAAGTGCCCCTCGTCCCACTCGTTCCAGTTGTCGATCATCATGATCTTCTTCGCCCATGCGCCGTCGGGAAGGGCGTCGGACATCTCCTTCATGCGGCGGATGACACGGCGGTAGTTCTCGGGGCTGAGATACCATACGTGACCCTTGTGGAAGTTGTAGCCGAGCTCCTGCCAGCGCTTGGAATATCGGGGCGTTGCGTCGCTGAAGCAGGAGGGCGTCGGGATGTGGCGCATTTCGTCGATCTTCAGACGCTCACGAAACAGCTCGCACTGCTTTTCGATGATGCCCTCCTCCTCGGGATTGTCCACCGGCGTCGAATAGCCGGCATTGTAACCGAAGCGGAAGTCAAAGCCCCTCGCCATAAGATCGTCAAAGACCTTCTTGTCAAGGTCGTTGCTGCACACCGCAAAGATCATGCCGTCAAAGCCACGTGTCTTTGCGTACTCCCGGCACTTGTCGTAGGTCTCCTTCTGGGACTCGGCGCTTCTGAAGCACTCGTCGGCAAGCCGCTTCTGATTGTACACGAACAGCACGGGCTTGTTGTCGATGACGAGATAATTCTCTCTTGTAAAATAGGTGTCGAACCAGAAGGGAAGCAGATTGTCAAGCATATCCTGCTCGTCGGTGCCGCCCCAGCGGGGAGAAGCCTCGAACATGATGGCGAACTTCATGTACCTTTGGAACCTCGCATTGAAAAGCGCCTCGTGGATGCCGTGACCGCAGCGAAGATCGCCCACCGTGACCGGCTTTCCCATGTTTTCGAGATTGCGGTACCAGCAGTAGATGAAGCAGTTGATGCCGTGCTCCACCGCCCACTTGATCTCCCAGTCGCAGACCTCGGGGTTCTCCTCGTCGTAGTAGCCCATGAGCGGCGTTCTGTCCGGGAATTCCCTTG
This sequence comes from Eubacteriales bacterium, assembly GCA_045600125.1. Lineage (GTDB taxonomy): Bacteria > Bacillota > Clostridia > Oscillospirales > CAG-382 > SIG622. The sequence goes on from JAZRXH010000124.1 coordinate 1,325, forward strand.
CAAGGTCGTTGAAGCCCTCGTGGATCCTTGCCGCACCGTACTTCCACGCCGCATAGTAGTGCGCCGCAACGATGCGGTCGCTCTTGGCGGGACTCGGCTCCGGGATGTATTTGTCAAATCGGATGTTGTACATAATTATGACCGTTCCTTTCTGTGAGGCTGCATTTGCGCCGGTTTTCTTTACACGGAGAAGAAAATTCGGGAGTCGGATTTATGCTCCCGAAAGGCACAAATGCATGTTTGAAAAAGTGCCTTTTTCAAACTTTCTTCCTCCAAATATGGCGGCAGTCGGGTCTTTTGCCGCTTTATGCCTCCATTGTACCGCATTTTCCACGGTTTGTAAAGCACAAAAACGACCAAATTAGCACAAAACGACCTTTTTCTTTCTTTTTGTCCAAAGTCCCCGCCACAAGCCGGCGGCATAAGAATAATCGGGAGCACCTTGGAGGCGCCCCCGACTTTCTGTTATACGGGAAGCTTCCCGTATGCTTTTTCAATTACTTGCAGAACTTCCTGAGGTCGGTGTGCTCTGCGGAGTACATGTCGGTGAAGACTGCCCAGCAGGCTACGTCGTAGTAGGCGTCTGCGGGAACGTTGCCTGCCGTTGCGCCTGCGCCCCAGGTCTTAACGTGGGTCTGGGTGGTGTATACGGCGCCGGTGCCTGCAAAGGAGTCGATGACTACGTAGAACTCTTCCCAGTTCTCGTCTGCCTTGAGCTTTTCCTCTGCCGCAGCGTTGATGGAAAGAGAACTGGAAATGTTGGTGCCTTCTGCGTTGTATACGTTGTATACGTTGATGAAGGGAGGCTCCTTGCTGTAATTCGTGCGGACAAGACCCTTTATGATGAGGGTGCCGCCGGTCACGTCCAGCTTGGGAAGTCCCCAGCAGTCGAGATGAACGCCGCTCGTGCTGCCGCTCTTGGGCGTGAAGTGCATATAGTTAAGACCGGTCGCTTCGTCTACGAGAGGCTCGCTGTGGTCAAGTCCTCCGCCGTAGTCGGCGCATACGTTGTTCGTCTTCACGGCTCTTACGCAGAGGGGCTCTTCGATGATGGGGAAGGAAGCCTTGATGAACGCAAGGTCAGCCACGGTGATCACGCCGTCCTCGTTGATGTCGGCATCCGATACGTCGGCGCCGGACTCTGCGGCTTCCATAGCGTGGATCAGACGAACGAAGTCTGCCATGTCGATCACGCCGTCGCCGAGGATGTCGCCTGCCTTTTCGGGAATGTCGCCGCCGATGAGCTGTGCGCTGTAGCCGATCACGTCGCCGTCCTCGAGGTTGTTCAGGCTGTAAGAGTCGGAAACGTCAACGAGGTAGCCGGTCTTGACGATGGCGAGAACAAATTCGGAAACCACGCCGGAGTTGAAGGTGAATTCCGATTCATAAAGGAAGGCGTTGCCCTTGAAGGTGCGGGTGTCCGCCGTTTCGATGTCGGCGATCGCATAAACCTCCGAGAGGTCGGGAGAAGCGACGGCGAGCTTTGCGAAGTTGACCGGAGCGTCTGCGCTGCTGCGGGTAATGCCGATAAGACCGTTCACCTTGAAGGTGATGTCGGAGGGACCTGCGATGTATTCCACGGTATGAACGCCGGTGCCGAGGTCAGCGGCGCTGACGGTGTATACACCGTCCTTGACCTCATAGGTCTCGCCGTCGATCCGGATGGCGGGTCTGTCGGTGGTGAATACGAAGCTGTCGGCTGTCTTTTCGGTGCCGTCCGCACCTGCAAATTCAACGTCAGCCGTGCCGCCCACGCCGGACTTGATGATGTAGTCCATATTGGCGGCGGTCACCTTGGAGTAGAGAGTATCCGAGAGACCGTTGTTCAGAATGAGAACGATATCCTGCGTGGTGGTGTTCTTTGCCTGGATCTTGCCGGAGAGCGAGCCGATGCCGTTGATGATAACGGCTGCCGAGCCCCGGATGGTACCGCTGGAGCAGGGACCTACGTAGATGTTGCCGAAGGTACCGCCGTTGATCACGCCCCTGTTTGCGCCGGAGTTGAAGGCAGCGCTGCCGTGACCGCCGATACCGAAGGAAACAATGTCAGCGTCCTCTATCACGTAGGAGGCGTCGCCGGCAGCCTCGCAGGCGCCGAAGCCGGAGGAACGGGTCGCTTCGATCCTGAGGTCGGGAGAGTTCACGGTGATGGTGCCCTTGGCGGGAACGGTATAGCTTCCGCCGCCGTCGCCGAAGGAGTGGAGATAAATGCCCTTGGTTCTGGTGATGCCGAGTTCCTCGTTGGTGATATAGCCTGCGATGGCTACGTTGTCAAAGAGCACGTTGTTGCCGAAGGCGTTGTAGTAGATCTCGCCGTCCATGTTGCTCTGGGTGGCTTTTGTGGGATCGCCGAGGATGATGTTGAGATCCTTCCAGGTAACGAGTCCGGTGGGAGCCGCCTTGTTGGCGTGGTTGATGTGGGTTCTCATATAGAGCAGAGCGCCGGGCTGTGCCATGAAGGTGATGTTCGGGATGTCGGCGAAGTCAAGAGAAGCGCTGTTGCCATGCGTGCAGTCGCCCACAAGCACGATGTATGCGTCCTTGGTCTTGTAATCGTTCTTGAAGGCGGTCTTGTAGCCGGAAACGGCGTTCGAGAGTCTCTGACCGAAGGCTGCGGGATTTTCGGGAGTCAGACCGTCGCCGTTGCCGCTGTCGCTGATGTAGTAAACGTTGGCGTTTTCGGGGAAGGTGAAGGGAACGATGACGTCTACGGGCATACCGTAGCTGCCGTCTTCAATAACGAAGCGGATCTGGTAGAGCCCGGCAGAGAGACCTTCGATGGCGGTCGCACCTGCCTTGACAGTCTCTGCGTCGTCCCAGCCTTCGCCGTCCTTCTTAATCTGGATGTCCTTTTCGGTGGCTTCTTCAAAGACGAGCCTTGCGTCGTCGCCGAAGGGGGTGGAAGCCTTTTCAACGGTGTAGCCGTCGGGGATGTTGCCGTTGGCGAAGTTGATGGTGTAAACTTCCTTGCTGTCAAGGGTGATGAGGGCGCGTCTTGTGGTGGGTGTTGCGTTCTCCACTACAAAGCCGGAGCCGGTAGCGGTGGTAACGGTAACGATCGGGTAACCCACGGCAAGCTCTTCGTCGGTCACGGGAAGAGTGTACTCATAAACCTTGGGGTCGAAGGTGAAGTCCATGGGCTCGCCGTCTGCGTGCTTGACGGATACGCTGATGTCGCTGCCGCCGATGATGGGAGCGACGAATACGCCCTTGGAGGCGGGATCGCTCACGCCGGCGAGGAAGAACTGACGGATATCCATGGTGGCGTTGGCGTCCGCATGGGTGATCTTGACCGAGTGCATCCTGGTGGAGTCAAGACCCTCTGCGAGGATGTAAACCTTGTGGTTCGGGTAGGAACGGTAGAGGTTGACGGTCTTCTCGGCGCCGCCGTCGATCGAAACCTTGATGTTGGTGCCGTTGACGCCGTTATTGGTACCGTAGGACCATGTCCAGAGACCGAAGGTGGAAGCCTTGAAGAGGAAGGTTGCGGACTGACCGCTCTTTGCGGAGGTCAGGGACTCGGAGAGAGTCATGCCGCCGAGAGAGCCGTGGCCGTTGGAGACCTTGCCGCCCTCGGTGTCCTTCAGCTCGTTGGGGGTTACCATGTAAGCGTCGAGGAGAAGAGGAGACTTGGAGTAGTTGGAGGCGGGAAGCACCTTGTCCGCATCGTCCTCGGCGGTGGGAACATAGCTCTTGGGAAGGTTCTCGTCAAGGAATGCGTTGATGACGTCGGCATAGAAGGCGTAACCGGTATCGTTGGGATGAACCGAGTCGGAGCCGAAGTACTTTGCCCATGCAGCGTCGCCGGTGGACGGGAAGGTCTTGCCGCCGTTTTCGGCGAGGATCACCTTGCCCAGCTCGTGGGAAACGTAGAGCACGGGGATGTCGTAGAACTTGCCGAGCTCGGTGTAGCCGGAGCCGAAGGAGGGCACGTCATTTGCGTAGTTCTCGGACTTCATTCGGCCGTTGTCCTCGGTGATGACGATGATGATGTCCGCCTTGGGGTTGGAGGCGTAGATCTTGCGGATGATGGATTCCGCAAAGGTCACGTAGTTGCCGCTGGAATATGCGTTCACCTCGCTGCCGTTCGGTGTGCCGTAGCTGTCGTAGGTATCGTTTACGCACATTTCGATGAAGCAGAGGTCGGGAGCCTTGTCCTTGATGAACTGCTTGTCGGCACGGAATACGCCGAATACCGAGCCGGTACCGCCGACAGCGGCATTGACCTCGGTGACGCTTGCGCCCGGGAAGCCGGACTTGATCCACTCACGGGTGAGGGCTCTCCAGGACTTGTTGTTGGAGCTGGAGGAGCCGGTACCGCTGGTGACCGAACCGCCGAAGTAGCCCACGGTGAAGGGCTCGCCGGACTGGAGAAGAGCGAGGGTGTGAAGGAGTCCCTCGGGCTTTACGGTGGAAACCGTGAAGCTGATGGTGTAAAGGGGCGTACCGCCGGAGGAGAGCACGGTCTTATAGCCGGCGCCGTTTTCCGTCGTTTCGACGTTGACGGTCTCCTCCTTGCCCTGATATGTATAGGTCACGACGGGCTTTCCGGAGCCGAAGGGAAGAACCACTTCATAGGTCGTGGTGGTGCTTACGAAGCCCTCGACAGGCTCGCCGTTCACGAGGATACCCGTGATTCTGAACTCGTTCGAGCCGCCGTAGAAGTTTACGGTGACAACGGTTTCGGCGCCGTTCTTGACGGTGGAAACAGCCTTGCCTTCGCTGTCGAGAGTGCCGTTGGCGATCACGACGTCGTTGGTGTTGCCGGTCGCCTTGACGGTGAGGACGGGAACGTTGGCGCTGCCCGCAAGGTCTACGCCGCCGGCGGGAGCGGTCGCACCGATGCCGGTGCCGTCAAGCCGGATGTCGGTGATGCTGAGGTCGCCCTCAAAGTCGGAAACGTGAGCCTGTGCGTTCGCCATGGTGGGGAACAGTCCGAGGTAACCGATCTCGTAGCTGTCGCCGGTATGGTTGCCGACGTCGTCCTGCGAGAAGTTCACCATGAACATATTGATGGCGTCGCCGAGCTTGTCAAAGTTGAAGTAAACGGTGTGCCACTTGTCCGCCGTGGAATCGGCAGAGCCGACGGGCTGTGCGGTGTAGGTCTTTGCGAAGCCGGAGGATACCGCATAGAAGGTGGGAACGAAGGTATCGGTGCTTCTGTATACGAGCTTTGCGATCTTGTATTCGCCGATGCTGTCGGGAGTGCCGACCGAGCCGCCGGGAGCGACCGCACCCTTGGCGGTCAGATCGCTGCCGCCCTCGAAGTACTGCTGTACGGCGTTGTATCTGTTGTAGGTTCTGCCGAATTCATCGGTCACGGTCTCCTTGTTGCAGCGCTGATCCTTGGGGGAAGCCCAGGAGGCGGTCAGCGGGATGGCGGGGAGATCCGAGAGCTCTTCTTCCGTTTCGAACTCGGAAACGTGCGCCTTGGCGGCGTCTACCGACTTGAAGAGTCCGGTGTAGCCGATGTAAATCTCTTCGCCCATGTGAGCGGAAACGGCTTCCGAGCCGAAGAGCTTGAACATATAGGCGTAAAGAGGCGCTGCGGCGGAAAGGTTCGAGCAGCCGGAAATATCAAAAACGAGGGTATTCCACTTGCCGCCCTGCAGGGGACCGCCGGAAACGAGAGCGGCGGACGTGGAAGCGTAGCTGCTGTTGAACGCCGAAAGCACGGGAGTGGCGGTGGAGGTCTCGGAAACGTAGACCACGATCTTTACCGCCTTGAAGTCGTAGCTCTGGCGGTCTTCCTTGGTTTCGGTGCCGCCGGTAAAGGCGTTGATGGAGCTGCGGTCGCTGAAATAAGCGGGAGCCATGTTGGACGTGGGTTTTGAAGAATCGTCGGGGACGATCTTCTGAACGGCACGGCCTTCGGAATCGGTGGTGTTGGTGTAGGTACACCGCTGGTCGGAAGCGCCGCAGTCGGTGATGGCGATGCGGAGACCGTTATCCTTTTCCTCTTCCTCCGCTTCAAACTCGGAAACGTGCGCCTTGGCGGCGTCTACCGTCTTGAAGAGTCCGGTGTAGCCGATGTAGATGTCCTCGCCCACGTAGCCGGAAACGGCGTCGGAGCCGAAGAGGCGGAACATATACGCATAGAGGGGCGTATCGGCGGTAAGGTTGGTACAGTCGGAAATATCAAAGATGAGGGTATTCCACTTGCCGCCCTGCAGGGGACCGCCCACGGCGGGGTTGACCGCCTTCTGTGCGTAGCTGCTGTTGAAGCAGGCAAGCGACGGGGTCGACGTGCTGCCCTTGGAGGTATACACGACGATCTTTACGGCTTTGTAGTCGTAGTTCTGGCGGTCTGCCTTGGTGTAGCTTTCGCCGGTAAAGGTGTTGACGGCGCCGCTGTCGCTGAAATAGGCGGGAGCCATGTTGGATGTGGGTGCCTGCGAATCATCGGGGATGATCTTCTGCACGGGACGGCCTTCGGAATCGGTGGTGTTGGTATAGGTACACCGCTGGTCCTTGGCGCCGCAGGTGGTGATGGCGATCTGTATGGAGTCCGGGGTCTCCGCAGATGCCGTGAAGGTGCCGATACAGGATGCGAGCATCAGTACCGACAGGATAAAGGATAGCGCTTTTTTCATGGATTTCTCTCCTCCATAATAAATTTATACAGACACATTATAGCACTTTCGGGCGCATCCGTCAATAAGGGTTTGCGGCTTTTCACAAGATTTGGCAGAATGTACAAACCGTGAAAATAATTTTCGGTTACTATGCCGAAGCGGTGCGTGACGGGTGTCAGCGGCGCACGCCGGGAGGGTGGCGGACGCCCTTTCTCACGGATGTATTATCCTCGGCTCTCGCCGGGGGCAGGGGGGAACCGCCCTTCTCACGGATGTATTATCTTCGGCTCACGCCAGGGGGCAGGGGGGCGACCGCCCTTTCTCACGGGTGTATTATCCTCGGCTCTCGCCGGGAGGGCGGCGAACGCCCATTCTCACGGATGTATTATCCTCGGCTCTCGCCGGGGGCAGGGGGGGGCGAACGACCGCCTTTTGTAAAAATGCGTTTTACTGCCTACGCTTCCAGTAATTTCTCTATCGACCACTGCCTACGTATGTCACTTTTGTCTCGAGCGACAAAAGTAACCAAAAACGCCCGTCGGGTACGGGAGGAGGCAGTCCATAAACGGTAACTGCAGAAAAACCACTGCACAGCAATACTTTATGAGTACTGTTCTCGTTCTTGTTGCTGTTTGCCCCCTCCCGCCGACACCATACCCACCCCGAAATACACCAAAATCTTTAGCGAAACGTGGTGGGGCGTTGTGGTCTTCAGTTGTTGCAGCGCGTCCGCAGCGGACGCTATGACTCGGAGCTTCGCCTACGGGAAGTCGGATCGTAGCCATGTCGTTCTGTGGGCCAAGGAGTTGGGTACCACAGTTGTCTTCCTAAGACCGCTTGGCCTCCGACTTGTCATAGCGCCCGCTGCGGGCGCACTGCAACAATGGGGAACCACACAGCCCCACCAAGTTTCGCTAAAGATTTTGGTGTATTTCGGGGTGGGTG
>JAZRXH010000125.1:0-8306 GCA_045600125.1 Eubacteriales bacterium
AGAGAGCAGAGGAGGTAATACGAGCTGTCGTCCGAAAATGCGAGACGGTTGGCGCGGTCGTTTATAAGCCCGTACTTATTCGTGAAGCTATCATAGAGCCGGGAGAGCTCCGCCTGCTGTGCCTTTACCTCCGTTTCCTGCGTGTATTCGGAGAGCTGAAGATCAATGAGAGCGTGAACACAGTCGCGCAGCTCCACCATGCCCTTGATGCGTTCTTTGGCTGTGGCGTTGAGCTCCGGGCGCACCATGATGCTGTTTTCCCGGAAATATACCTCACCGTCCACGACGGTATAGCTGTAATTCTTCACATCGGGATCGGCGGGAAGCGTGTCACGGATGGCTTCCTCCTCACCGAGATCGGGGAGCTCCGCTTCCCTGTAGGTGCCGCGGATGTTCTTTACCGCATCGGCAAGCTGATCGGCAAGCTCCAAACCCTCAATGGGCTCCACGGTGAAATCCTGCCGCCCATACTGTGTGCTGTCCGAGCTCTGCCGACCGAGGATCATTTCCGGGTGCTCAACAAAATAGCTGTTGATGGTAAATCCGTCATCATTCTCGGCAAGGTGCGTCCACTCGGCATCAATGGTGATGGGATGATCGCGCTTTTGGAGGAAGATGATGTCGGACACCACATCCGTGCCGGCATTCGCTTTGAAGGCGTTATTCGGCAGACGGATCGCGCCGAGGAAATCCGCCCGCTCCGCCATATACCGCCGTGCCGTGCTGTCCTTCGCGTCCATCGTATAACGGCTCGTAACAAACGCCACCACGCCACCCGGACGCACCTGATCGAGCGCCTTGGCAAAGAAATAGTTATGGATGGAGAAGCCGAGCTTATTGTACGCCTTATCGTTCACCTGGTACTGACCGAAGGGGACGTTTCCGACGGCAAGATCGAAGAAGTCTCTCCGGTCGGTGTTCTCAAAGCCCGCCACGGTTATATTGGCGTTGGGATAGAGCTTTTGCGCGATACGTCCCGTGATGCTGTCGAGCTCCACGCCGTAGAGCTTACTGCCGGACATTTCCGGGGGCAGCATACCGAAGAAGTTGCCGACGCCCATCGCGGGCTCCAGAATGTTGCCGGAGCTAAAGCCCATGTTGCCGACGGCCTCATAGATGGCGCGGATGACGGTGGGACTGGTAAAATGCGCGTTCAGCGTAGAGGCTCTTGCCGCCGCATACTCCTCCGGGGAGAGCGTGGCGTAGAGCTCCTGAAACTCGTTCTTCCAGTTTTCTTTGCTTTCGTCGAAAGCGTCGGGAATGCCGCCCCAGCCGACATAGCGGGACAGAATCTCCTGTTCCTCCGGCGTCGCCGTGCGGTCATCGAACTCCAACTCTTTCAAAAGATTGATGGCGTCCATGTTCATGCGGAACTTGGCTTTCGGACCGCCTTCGCCTAAATGATCGTCGGTAATACGGAAGTTTTGGGCAGGCGGATCAGGCTCAGTGGTCTTGATGGTCTGGATCACCACATCATAGGGAAGGTGGTTTTCCTCGGCGGGATAAACGGCGACGGTTTCGGTCGTGAATTTGGACGGTTCCGGCTCGTTGATATACTGCGCGTTCCGGGCATCCTGGTGCAGCATGCGGTCAAGGTTTTCTTTGCTCTCGGCGCGGAAGATCGGATAGTACAGCGACGGATCGCGCATCTGCACATCGTAGTCTCCGACGTTTGTGATCTCAAAGGGTTTTCCGTCGAGATAGACGGTATCGCCGACGGAGTATAGGGCGCTGATGCGCTGCTCCTCATAGTGTGATAAGGCATCCGCGTTGGGAAAGACTTTTACTTCACCCTCGATCACAGTGCTGATGGGCGCTTCATCAAGGATTTCGTCCATATCCCGGTCTTGCTCCGAAACCGGCTCGTCACGGATAACGGAAAAGAATCCATCGTCCAAATGTGCGTCAAACCGGGCGCGGAGGATCTCCACCGGCTCCTGCTCGGGAATATCCGGGATCGTGTAATAAACGTAGTCCTCATCCACGCCGGAGAGAACGATTCTGGCCTCATTACCGTCCATCGTTCCGGCGCGGACATGGTCGCCAACGTGATATATTCTCCCCTCCGGCGTGAGAAAAGCATTTTCCGCCTGCTCCATGGCGGTGATCCGTTCCGTGGGGGATTGTCCTACGAGCTGTGATGCGTCAATATCCCGACCGATCTTCAGAAAAGTAACGTGATGATCCCGCAGAAACTCATCCCCGTGATAGCAGACCGGCGAGGCGATCACCACGCGCTGATCGTCGCGGAGCTTCGGCACAGCCCCGAAATCCGTTTCACTGCCGAAGCTCACCGGGGCATAAAAATAGAGCGTGTTGCCGCGCTCTCCGAGGTATTCCGCTATATTCTTCTGCTCCTCCGGGAATCGTCCGTCGTTCATGAGCTGCAAAAGCCGGCGCTGTACCTGCGGCCATTTCAATGCTGTGTCAGCAAAAAGCGGCAGTTCATTTTCCGCACCGCCGTATTCCTTTTCGAGCCACTCTGCCGCACCGCGTTCTCTGCCGTGCTCACGCATATAGGAGAACATGCGGCGTTGACTGTCCGCATCGCCGTTCCAGCGCAGAAGAGCCTCGTCGATATCCTCTTGCGAAGGCTCCTGCTTGGGCTCTTCCGGTTTGCCCGCTTCGGGCTCTGCTTCAAAGCTGTCCTCTGCGAGCTCTTCCTCGTGCTCATATGCGAGAGCCGTTTCGACACGACGCATATTTGTTTTACTGTCCACAGATGAGATTGTCACATTGTGATTTTCCCGGAGCTTATCGCAATAGTTCGCCAACTTCCATTTTGGAAAACCGCACATATCCACGCTTCCGATATCGGGAATTCTGCGGAACGTAAGATACAGATCAAGCTCTTTTGCCGCGACCTTCGCATCCTCACCGTACATTTCAAAGAAATCTCCGACCTGATAGAGAACAATATCATCCGGGTGTTGTTCTTTGACACTATTATAAGCGGTGGGCGCATCATGGATCGCTTTGAATTTCTCCAGCTCCACGGCAGTCAGATAACGGTCTTTTTTTATAAGATCGTCAATTCGATTCGCCACATTCGTCCAGGATAAAGATACATCGGGACAGTCGGCCTTTTTGAACCGCTCGCCCTTTGCATCGTGGGCTTCATCGCTGTGCCTGGCACCGGAAACCGCGGGGCTTCTGCCGCCGATGCCGTACTCGTTTTTCAGAAAGTCCGCTTTCTCTTTTGTCGTGTGATCGGCTTTGAAAAACTCATAGATACGCAGCTTGCCCTCTGAAAAGCCGCTGCCGCCGCAGACGGCCTCGTTGATCTCATCCTCCGTAATAAACGGATAGGCGCTCGGAAGCTCCGCAAGCTCGGTGTGGTATTCCGTCCGTGGCAGATTCAAGTCCAAAAGATCGTGGAGAATTCTGTCTCCTCTGTGGTAATGAAAGCGCATCAGACTGCGATCATCCCCGTAGGCAAGCAGAAAGGCGTTGACCTGTGGGATCAGATTATTCCGAAACTCCGATTCTCCGATCCTTTCGGCAAGCCGCGCCGTTTCCTCGGAGAAACCGCCGCCGCGCAGCTCATCTATCCTGCCGAGGAAACCGATCTCGTGCGCTTCCTCACTCATATCGTGATAGAGATACCAAAGCTTTTCTGCAATCTGTCGGCGTTCATAGCTGTTCGCCTCCGCAAGCTCCACGTTGGTGGCAAAGGTGCCGTCCCGAAGCATTTGGTAGATCTGTTCTGCCGCTTTTTCCCAGGGAACGATATCCGTTACCCGCGCATACCGGGCGTTGTTCCCGCGGGCAAGGCGGATGCCGTCCTCGGCGTACCATGCGGAAATGTCGCCCTGTGTGGTATGAAGCCCGTAACCGCCGTGATACTGCTCTTTCAGAAATTCCGTAAGATCTTCCGCGCTTTTCCCCTTGGAAAAGGCGGCGACAACGGCAAGCCGACCGTTTGCGCTGTTGCTGCCGTGCCGCAGGATCTGTTGAAGATCCTCTTCGGGACAGGAAAAAGCGAAGAGCGTTTGTTGTGCGCTCTCCGCTTCTTCTATCGTATGGATTTGTTCCTGCTCCGAGGGGAAAAAGGTCAACTGTAAATGAGCTCCCGGCAGATCATCTCCTCCGCCTGCGCCCGAAGCGCGTTCATCAGGCGCGTCCACTTCATCGGGTCGCTCGCTTTCAGGCTCTCCGTCACTCCCGCGCTCGCCATCAGCCGGGGCATCATCTGCTCCAATCTCCGGTTCGCCGTCTCGTCGATCTCCTGCAGATGGGGGTACAGCGTCTCGTTGAGGATCATCCAATCCCACAGGATCGGGCGCTGCTCCCGAAGGTACTTCTTCCGCATTCTCCCGTACCGACCGAGCGGCTCCGTCTCCTGCCGGCGCAGGGAGAGGTTCGGGATCAGATAATCCCCGTTCATCGTGTAGTTTAGTTCGTTCATAGCTTTCGCTCCTTTCGTGTTCTATCTTTTTTATCGTGACTTCGATCTGCCGCAGCATCCGTTCGCTGTGCTCACTGACCGCCGTGCCAAGCGCCGTTACGGTCGCGGGGGTGTTGAAATCAAAGACGTTCTGGAAATCCTCGTGATCGAAATAGTCCTCCGGGGATAAACCGCAGCGGGATAAAACGGCATAGGCGGTGCTGACGGCGGCTGCGCGGCGGAAGGCTGCTCCGATGTTGTATTCATCGTACTCTTCCAGATAGGAATCGGCAACGATGTCGAGAATATCCCGTTGGTTTTCCTCCCAATACTCTGCGGCAAGAGTATCGGCAATGCGCTCTACCTGATTGGGGAGGACATTCCCCTCTACGGAAAAACGGTCAGAGAGCGCCGCTGTGACCGTATCCGTATGCTCCGGCTTCAGCTCCCATAAAAACGGACGACGGGAACGCTCGTTGCCGCCGGTGTCTGCCACATCGAAAACGTATTTGAGCCTGGGCATGTCTCCGGTGGTGTCGATCAGCGCGATGCCTTTGGAGCCGCGCTTTACATAGCGGTGCATTTTCTCGTTCCATAGATCGTACTCCGCGCAGGCGGTCGCCTCCGGGCGCTGGGCGAAGATCATGAGCTGTTCATGAAACGGGTACTTATACAGCCTCGCCGCCGTTTCCAGGAAAGCCGTCCACCGCTCCGCGCTGTCCGTCAGCCGGGCAGATACCTTTACTGCCATTTCGGAATAGAATTCCACTTTTCCCGGCATGATTCATCCTCCTTTTTCGTAAAATAAAAATGTGCAGCCGTTTCCGACTGCACATAAAACTGATGCTGATAAATTTTTATTGCCATGTTCTTTCGGCGGTTCCTGCGGAAAGTCAAAGAATCAATCTTCCTTGCCGTTGGCAGCAACGTTCTTTTTCTTCTTGCCGATCAGCAGACCGCCGACCAGACCAAGAGCAAGACAAGCCACGCCGACCACGATGGTCATATTGCCCTCAGAGAGCGTGGAGGCGGTGCCGTCGGGGATGTAGATGTCGCCGCACTCACAGATATAGGTGTGGACGTGATTCGCCCCTATTTCGACTTTATGATAATTATAATAAACTGTGATGTCCTTGAAATATACGTAAGCGCCATTTGCAGGATTACCATAAAAGGATACATTCGGGCTGTTGATTTCGGTCACGGAGACCATGTCGCCCTCGCCCACTTCGCCCTCACTCTTTGTCCCGCTGCTGACAAGCACATTCGGAAAATCTTCGCCAAAAAAGCCAAGCACAACGTCAATGCGCGTGATCGTAATACCGTTTTGCGTTGGTCTGATCGTGAGAGTATCCGTACCGCCGCAGCACCAGCCATCTTCAGTAACCCACGTTGTATTCAACTCAAAGATGCCTTTTTCGCTTGTCGCTTGATAGCTGCCGTTGAATTTGATAGTGTCGGTATTTACACCCTCAGCAAACGCGACCGTGGGCAAAAGTCCCACCATAAGCAGCACGACCAGAAGAACGGGAATCAGTTTTTTCATGGTGTTTATCTCCACTCTCAACTCCTCACTCCTCACTCCTCATTCCTCACTCTTTTCTTCTTCCCGATCACGATCGCCCCGACCGCGACGACCGCCGCGACACCGAGCGCGCAGAGAATCCAAACGTTGCCCTCGGAAAGCGTGGAAGCCCACCAGCTCACTTCCGCCCCGCAGACGCGGCACGGATACCCGCTCACGGAGAGATCCCTGTCATGTTCCGCATAATCGGCTTTTACATCTACATCGCACCCGCAGATTGGCTCGTGCCAGTGATGGGTTTCATCGAATGACCATTCAGTCGAAAAAACGTGTACATTCGGGTCCTTGGGGATCTCGCGTGTTACGGACGTATGGCAGATGGAGCAATACACAGTCTCCACACCGGGGGTCATACATGTGGCGGGAATATCCACGACGTAATCCGTAAAGCGGTGATCACAGTTATCGGAAATCGGCTCGTCCTCAATGATGTTTTCGGTCGTTTCCGGTTCCGAGATAACATACTGCAGACCGTAAGAATATGCGCCGTACCACTCGTCGGTTCCGTGTGTCCAGCCCGAGGGGACAACGACGGTCAAGGGCTGATTCAAATCACATTCTCTGAACGCATTTTCTCCGATGCTGCAATCCCCTTGAAATACGATCTTCTCAAGCCCGGAGCTCGCAAAGGCTTCGGCGCCGATGCTCTCCACGTTTGCCGGGATCGTGATCTCCGAAAGGCTTTGGCACATGAAAAACGCCCGATTTCCGATCGTTTGCAGATTTCCGGCACTGATTGTTACGGAGGACAGATTATAGCAGTAATCGAAAGCGTTATTGCCGATGTACTGCACGCTTCCGGGGATCTGAACGGAGCTGAATTCCGAACCGGCAAAAGCACCGTTGCCGATACCGGTCACGCCGTCTTCAATTACAACTTTTTGGATCCCGAACACCCCGGCAAAGGCCTTATCCGGAATGCTTCCGTTACCGCTCACCGTGAGCGTGCCGTTTTGGGAATCAGTTTTTATGCCCTCACCGGAATAAGTATCCACCGTGACATTTCCGGCACTGTGTTTATCCCGATAGTCCTGTAATTGGGCGAACGGTACAAGGAGCTTGACAGACTGTGCGCCTTCGTCATATAGCACCGAAAGATACGATTGATTGGTGTATTCGGTAACATCGGTAAAAACTTTTACACTCTCGGCAGATTTACCGGCTTTCATAACGGGAGTACCGTATACGATCAAATCTTCTTCTGCTTTGAATGAGCCCGGCGAACCGGAGCTTCCGTTCCTGTAGCCTGCTGCACCATGGCTGCCGCCTTTGCCGCCTTTGCCGCCGCCGATACATCCGGCGCCGGCGCTGTCAAGCCGGATATTTCCGCCGTAAAAATACACCTTGCCGCTGCCGCCGCCGCTGCCGCCGTTGCCGCCGTTGCCGACGTTGGTGCCCGCGCCACCATAATCCACCAACGATAACATTACATAGTCGCCGCCTTTGCCACCGTCACCGCCGTTGCCGCCGCCGATGCACACGGCGCCCGAGCTTTTAAGCGAGATCCTGCCGCCATAGAAATTTACATTGCCGCCGTTGCAGCCGCTGCCGCCATTGCCGCCGTCATCATCGCTATTGGGGTAAGCGTCTGCACCTCTGCTGCCGTTTCTGCCGCCGATAGCGGTAACGCCCGCACTGCTGTTTTCCTCGGTGGCGGCAATACTCAGCTTGCCCATTGAGCTTTCATCATCCGTCTGGGCATAAATGCTCAGCGTATTGCCTTCCTCTACGGTGATACCTTTATTTGCCGTTAGCTCTGCACCGTTTTTCAGAATGATGCCGACGTTTCCTTGTACGGTGGGGCGCTTGTCTAAGACAACGGTTCCCTCCACCACATACAGACCCGAAGACAGAACCTCCGTACCGCTTGTGATCTCTCCGGCATCTGCCGGGATCGTCTTTGCTGTATACACCATCGTATTGCTTGCTTCGTCAAAACTGCGGTCGATGTATCTGTCCGAATCCACCTCAAAAAAAGACTCCGCCGCAAAAGCAGGGACCGCCGCAAGCGGGATCATGGCGCAGACCATCAGCACCGCAAAAAGTATGCTGATAATGCGTTTTTTCATAGTGGGCATCCATCCTTTTATGTTATATATCTCTTTATACGAATGAAACGGAAAAAGGGCTAATACTTTTTTCAAATAGTTAATTTGCAAAGTAAACTGGACCCCTGACTCCGGTTTACTTTGCAAAACATAAAGAGTCTTGTTTACTTTGAAAAGTCAAATCTCAAAAAATCTGCTCATAGATCCGGAGCATCGTGGTATAATGCAGCCACCGCGAAGCGGCTTGCCATTGACATGTTTGGAAGAGCATTGCTACAATATGAAA
>JAZRXH010000126.1:0-1180 GCA_045600125.1 Eubacteriales bacterium
AGAGCCGGTGGCGCATACCTATGACAGATACATCGACAACCACGACGGCACCGGCACGGCAATGTGCGTCTGTGAAGCTTCTGTCCCGGCTTACACCGAATACTATTTCGCAAACGGCAGAAAACCGATCGCCGGCGGCGAGAACGGTCTTGTCAACAAGCGTGCCTACTATATCAATGACAACGACGAAAAAATCGGAGTGGAAAGCGGACTTCTCGGGGAAGACCTTGAGGTCTCCTTCGCCCAGTGGTACCTGCGCACCTCGATTCATCATAAGGAAACCGGAGACGGCGGCGTGAACGTTCGTTTCGTTTCGATGCTGGACGAGAACCTCGAGGACTACTGCGAGGCAGGCTTCACCTACACCGTAGGCGGTGCGGACTCCTTCGATCCGCTTACCACCCAGTTCGGTAATACCTCTTACGTTGTTGACGGCAAGACCGTGAAGGTCGGCGACTTCGGACTCGGCGAAGAATACTTCATCCTGCGTGACGTTGACTTCGCAAAGGATGCGGTTGAGGCAAACCTCGAGATCGCCGTAACGCCCTACGTCCTTCTTGCCGACGAGAAAACCTACCTCACCGGTGAACCGATAACCTTCAGCCTCGGCGACCTTGCGGAAACCGAAGAAGCCGCCTGATGCATTGAGGAAGGGAGATAGAATTATGGAAAACATCAAGAAAAAATCCATGCCGAAGCCCGAGATCGAGGTCATCGAACTGGGAAAGGGCGAGGACGTCATCCGCACCTCGAATGCGCTTCTGTCCTCCATGACAGACGGCGGCGCCGATACGGCGACGGGGTATAAGTCGTACAGCCTGTTCAATTATTGAGTAGTTTCTGTTGAACGGCAAAATAAAAAATCATGCAAAACGGGGCAGCCGCAGACAGCGGCTGCCCCTCTTTTGTATATTTACGCACCGGCAAAGCAGCAAATCGGACGCTTTAACGAAAAAGATGAAAAAATCGGCAAAAACAGTTGACAAATAAGGAAACTGTGTTATAATAAGTGTAATATGCGCTATTATTCACTCCTATAAGGAAACGAAAGGAAGAAACCTATGAGAAAAAGACTTTTGAGCGTCATACTTTCTCTCATTATGACAGCCGGTATGATCCCGCTTTGCACCGCTCCGGTATCGGCAGAAGAGTATGCCGGTATTTTCAGCGTACCGGAGGA
>JAZRXH010000127.1:0-2665 GCA_045600125.1 Eubacteriales bacterium
TGCAAAGCCAAATAGGACACCACAGCGAGGCGACAATGCACTCCCGTAGGAGAAGCTCCGAGTCATAGCGTCCGCTGCGGACGCGCTGCAACAATGGGAAACCACAACGCCCCACCAAGTTTCGCAAAGATATTGGTGTATTTTCGGGTGGGTGTGGTGTCGGCGGGAGGGGGCAAGGTGCAACAAGAACGAGCGCTGTGCTCATAAAGCATTGCTGTGCAGTGGTTTTTCTGCAGTTACCGTTTATGGACTGCCTCCTCCCGTACCCGACGGGCTCTTTTGGGTACATTTGCAGCTCTTGGCAAAAGTACCACCCCCGTTCTCGAGAAAAGTGAGGCTATTGCTACACTCACGGCGTGAGCCGAGAACAATACGCCCCCGTATCGTGTGCAGCAAGGCGATTGCTTCACTCCCGGCGTGCGCCGAACTATGCGGGCGAACGAAGCTTGCCCCTACGATTTTACGAATAATTATTCATTACTCTCAGAGCCGTATTTTGTCGGGACGATGTGGGCATCGTCCCCTACGGTTTGGTTTGACAAAGACAAAAACAAAATCCGCCGAGGTCGTGTCTTGACCTCGGCGGACGATGTAAACTTATTGTTTTTGCTGAAAACTTGCTGAGTTTGACCGCTCGCATATATGGCGGTCAAACGGGACAACACTCGGGCATCGGGACTCACGGTTTAGTCTGCGGTGGGGTCTCGAATTGCCCGCGCTGGCTCAGCGCTGCCCGCAGGGGCTTCCCCGCCATCCCCGCAGCCTGCAACAGACGGCTACCCTACGATGAAGTCGGATCTTGACTTCATCGTAGCAGTAGAGATTGATTATTCTTGCCAAACTCATGAGTTTGACCGCTCTCATATATGGCGGTCAAACGGGACAACACTCGGGTATCTGCGACCCCGGTTTTATCCGAGGTGGGGTCTCGATTTTGCCGCGGGGCTTCCCCGCAGGCGGTCAAACGGGACAATACTCGGGTATCTGCGACCCCGGTTTTATCCGAGGTGGGGTCACGAGCTGCCCGCAGGGGCATCCCTGCCGCCGCCATTCGCCGTTTCGGGGATGATAACAGAGGGGGAGCCGTCCCGGACGAGCTCGCCGTTCTCGAAATTGCCCTCGATGATACTGCCGTCGGGGAGGATATATCTTCCGCTTCCCGAAAGGACGTCCTTGGAAAAGCCGCCGATGTATTTCATACCCTGCGACCAGGTGTAGGTGCCGCTGCCCTCCCGGACGTCGTCCCGGAAGGTGCCGACGTAGGTATCCCGGTTGCTGTAGGTGACGGTGCCGGAGCCGTTCTTGAGGTTGTTGCGGAATTCGCCCTCGTAGGTGCTGCCGTCCGCCTTGCGAAGGATCCCGTGACCCGAGCGGAGGTCCTCGGAGAATTCACCGATATAGACGCTTCCGTCGGCGTATTTGTAGGTCCCCTCGCCGTCCCGCAGACCGTCCTTGAAGCTGCCGGTATAGCTTTCGCCGTCCGGGCGGGTAAGACTGCCCTCGCCGCATATGGCGTCGTGGGAGAATTCCCCCACGTAGACCGAGCCGTCGGCATAGGTGAGCGTACCGCTGCCGTGGCGTTCGATGCCGTAGAGTCCCCCGGTATAGACGCTGCCGTCGTTGAAATGCACCGTCCCGGCAGAGGTGTCGATCTTTCCCCTTTTCCCGTCGGGGTAGAACACCGTCCCCACCGTGGGGTATTTGTCCTCGGTCTTACCGAAGTATTTAAGATTGTTCCCGGGCAGGATATACCGATACCCGAGACGGGAAACGGCAATGGCGCAGACGGCAAGCATCACAAGCGCCGTGATGACGATGACGGCGTTATTGCGCTCGAATTTTTTCTTCATGCCGCTTGCTTCCCCCTTTCTTCGGCTTTTCTTTCTTATTTGTATCGTTTTTGTATCGTTACGGCAAATATCGGTAAAGCCGCATGACGTCAGCCGTTTTCGCCGTAAAGCTCACTGAGGACCTTCTGCTGCTCTTCCTTTGCAGCCTTATCCTCGGCGGCTCTTCTTTCTTCCTCTTCTGCCCGCCTTGCAACGTCCTCCCCGCTCTGGGTCGTGACGCTTTCGGTGACCTCGCCTACCGCATTCGCATCGAGCTTGAAGCTGTCCGGAACGCCGAGGGCAAGGTTCTGCAAAAGCGGGATGACCGCCGTGCAGACGAGAGCCACCACGGCAAATACGACGGTGCAGATGACCACCGCCGCAAAGGTCGTGCCCTTGTCGTCGTACCGATGCCCGGCTTCCTCGTATTTCTCATAGGGGAGGTAGTATTTTACGGCGGAGGCTTTCTTTTTGCCGAAGAACAGCGATTCCTCAGTTTCCTCCTCCTCTTCCTCGCCCACCGCCTCCACGAACCGGCGAAGAGAACCGGTCTTTTTCAGAGAATGGGCAAGGACAGCCTTTCCGACCATGGTATAGCCCAGCTCCTCAAGGCTTACGGCGGTGGATTCCGAATGCGCCTTCACTTCGATCAGGTCACGGACGACGTCTCCGATGAACTTCTTGTGAAAGTACGCACTGAACGCCGCACAGCATATTCCGAGAAACATTACGAATATCATTGTTTCGAGCGGGATTCCCATTCTTTTCACCTCGTGTCAGTGTGGGGCTTTGCCCCTTTGTATTTTTGCTTTTGTGTTTTTGTATGAAGAGTGTTG
>JAZRXH010000128.1:0-2293 GCA_045600125.1 Eubacteriales bacterium
CCCTTATAGATCATCATACTAACTCTCTTCATCCTTTCGCTTTTTTCATTTTCTTTCGCCTTCTTTCACTTTCGTGAAAATGCGATAAGTGCACATAAATCCTTATGTATCATAGCACAAAACCGCCCTCCGTGTCAAGCACTACGGCGAAATCTGCCGCATTTCCCGCGGATTCTTAATGGGATTCCGCAGGAAATACTCCGGGATTTCCCCGAAATACTGTAAATAAAGAAAAAAGTTCCCGCAGTGCTTGAATTCTGCGGGAAACTGTGATACAATAGGCATCGGAAAGGTGCCGGCGACTGCGCCGTACAATAAAAATCGGAGGAAATGCATACTATGGAAAAGCTGAAAATAACCAGTGAAATACCGGTAAAGGAAAGCTATGACGTCATCGTCTGCGGTGCGGGCGTGGCGGGCATTGCGGCGGCTCTCTGTGCAAAGCGGAAGGGCAAGAGCGTACTGCTTGTGGAGAAGAGCACCATTCTCGGCGGTCTTGCGACTCTCGGTCTCATCAATCTCTTTGTGACGATGGACAACGGCAGAGGGAAACTGATCGTCAAGGGTATGTGTCAGGAGTTTGTGGAGCTTGCCAAAAAATACAGCTACGACACCATCCGTCCCGAATGGAAGGACGGCGAGCCAAAAGGTCCCTGCACGGTGGGCTATTCCTCGAGGTATTCCCCTCAGATCTTCGCTCTGACCTTCAACGAGATCCTCTACAAGGAGGGCGTGAAGCTGTATTTCGACTGCATTGCCTCCGAGCCGGTCATGGACGGAAACCATTGCCGGGGCGTTATCCTTCAGTCGAAGTCGGGACGGGAATTCTACGGTGCCAAGGTGGTCGTTGACGCTACCGGCGACGCCGACATCCTCGCTCTTGCGGGCGTGCCCACCGTCACGGGCGGGAACTACTACACCTATGTATCCCACCTCATAAGTCTCGAATCCTGCAAGAAGGCAATCGACACGGGAAATATTGCAAATGTGATGATCCATCACCACGGCGGCAGAGCGACGCTGGAGGGCTACAACCAGCCTGCCGACAAGAAGCTCTACACCGGCACCAACGTGGAGGACGTTTCGGAATATCTCATTCTCAACCAGCTCGACTGCCTTGAAGGCATCAAGGGCACCGACCGCTTCACCCGTGATATCGTGACGATGCCGGGCATGGCGCAGCTCCGTACCACCCGCCACATTGCGGGCGATTACTCGGTGAAGATGGAGGACGTATACCGCCACTTCGAGGACTCGGTAGCGGTATCCAACGACTTCTCCCACAAGGATCTTCTGTTTGAAGTACCTCTTCGTGCCATGACCAAGAAGGGCTTTGACAACCTCATCACCTGCGGAAGATGCGTGGACGCCACCGGCTATGCGTGGGACGTTCTGAGAGTTATTCCCCCTGCGATCGTGACGGGTCAGGCGGCTGGCGCCGCCGCATCAAATGCCATCGACGAAGGCTGTGCGATCTATGACGTGGATATAAAGAAGCTCCAGAATATGCTCGCATCAGACGGTGCCGACGTCCACTTCGACGACGCCCTCGTGCCCGAAGGGGAAACGGTAAAGCTCGAAAAGAGCGACCTTGAAGGGCATATTTAAGTGTTTATACAAATGCGGGGGCGGGGAGCCCTAGACCCCATCGCTTATATGCGGGGGCTACTCGCCCCCTGCACCCCATCGCCCGCCTTTTGAAAAAGGCGGGGCGAAAACTTTCAATAGTGGCAGTCCATACGGACTGCCACGGAGTTTTTTAGGGGTTATATGGTCGTTGCCTACTGCCCGATGAAGTCAAGACACGACTTCATCGGAGGTTTGTTTTTAGTCTTCGTCAAACCGGCGCAGACCGTAGGGGCGAACTGCGTTCGCCCGCTTTGTTTCGGCTCCCGCCGTGAGCATAGCGATTGCCCTATTGCACACGAACGGGGGCGTTCCTTTTGCCAAGAGCGGCAAAAGCCGATACACTTCGAAATTCATGATATGCATTTCGTGCGGTATCGCACCAAAAACGCCCGGCGGATACGGGAGGAGGCAGTCCTGCCTGTCGCAAGCGCCTCCCTTGGCACTTGTTCCATGTTAAAGTTTTCTTCGAAAACTTTCAACACCCATATCCTTCTGCAACCGGTACAGCGATGCTTTATGAGTGCTGTTCTCGTTCTTGCTGCAGTTTGCCCCCTCCCGCCGCCATACCCACCCAGAAATATGCCAGAATCTCTGCAAAACTTGGTGGGACGTTGTGGTTTCCCATTGCTGCAGTGCGTCCGCAGCGGACGCTATGACGCTGAAA
>JAZRXH010000129.1:0-39292 GCA_045600125.1 Eubacteriales bacterium
CGGCGGCGCGGTACTTATTGGGGGTCGTGCCGGTGGCTTCCCGGAAGACGGCGATGAAGTGGGAGCAGCTGTTGAAGCCGCACTCGAAGCAGGTGTCGGTGACGCCGGCGCCGGAGGCGAGCATCCGTTTGGCTTCGGAGATCTTTCTGTACTGGAGGTATTTTTTCAGTCCCACGTGGGTGCGGCTGGAGAAGAGGGAGGAGAGGTAGGAGGTGCTCACGTGGAAATGCGAGGCGATCTCGCTGACCGAGGTCACCGAGGCGTAGTTCTTCGATATGAAGTTCATGACCTCCCGGATCAGCTCGGGGATCTCGGCGCTGTCGACGCTCTCCATGTCGTCGGCTTCGTTGAGGATATACAGCGCCCGCAGAAAGTAGGAGTAGGCAAGATAACGGTTCTTTTCGGCGTCCTCCTTCACGAGGGCGCTTATTTTTTCCATGATCTTCAGAAAAGAAGCCTTCTTTTCTTCGCCCAGAGAGATCTTGTGTCCCTTCTCCTCCAGAAGAAAAGCCGCCGGGGAATAAGCGCAGGCGCTGAAGGAGTCGAACGCCTCGGCTGGGAAGGTGACGTAGTACCGCTCGTATTCGGTATTCCCGTTGATCACCGCCCGGTGAAGCTCGTTGCTCCTCGCCGTCAGCACGTCCCCGCAGGAGAGGTGCATCACCGAGTCCGAGATGATAAAATCCACGTTGCCCGATACGTATACGTACAGCTCCGCCGTGTCGTGCAGATGGAAATCCTGCTCCTCCGGCTTTGCTTCGGTTTTCATGTGGCTGAATAGAATGGGGTACTCCGAGGATACCCCGATGTTCACTTCACTGATGCGTATTTCATCCATGGTTCCTTCTCCGACTTCGTTTTTACAAAAAAGTGATATTTTGTCGTAGAAAAGTTATATACATATCACTTTCTTTATGCTACAATGTCATTGTAATCCCAATTTGTGAACAAGTAAACAAATTGCTGTGAAAAGGTGGTTTTCTGTATGCCCGAAATTACGAATAAAGTGAAGGTCGCCTTCGTCGGGATCGGCGGCTTTGCCAATCTTACCCTCGAGGATGTTTTCATATCGCTCGACGCCGGACGGGACGACTTCGAGATCGTCGGCGCCGCCGACCCCTTCGCCGGGGGCTCGAAGCACTATGCGCGCATTTCCGAAGCGGGTATCCCCATTTACGATACCATCGAGGAGCTTTACGACGGTCTCTGGAATGAGAAAAAGCTCGTTCCCGACCTCTGCGTCATCTCCACCCCCATCGAGTTCCACACCCATCAGATCTGCTACGCCATGTCGCATAAGTCCTCGGTGCTGTGCGAAAAGCCCATGACCGGTGAAATAGGCGATCTGTTCATGCTCGGACAGTCGAAGAAGGTCTGCGGCGGCTTTATCGCCATCGGCTATCAGTGGTCGTACAGCGACGCCATTCAGAGCCTTAAAAAGGACATTATGAGCGGCGTCTACGGCAAAGCCCTCGAAATGAAGAGCCTCGTTCTGTGGCCGAGAGATAAAGCGTACTTCAAGCGCAGTACCGGCTGGGCGGGCAAGCTCTGCGGAAGCGACGGAAGAAAAATCCTCGACAGTGTAGTGAACAACGCCACGGCGCACTACATCCATAACATCCTGTATGTTCTCGGCAGGGACGTCGACGGCTGTGCCGAGGTGACCGACATGGAAGCCTCGCTCCTGCGCCTCAACGAGATCGAGACCTTCGATACGGCGACCGTAAGGTTTACTCTCGACTGCGGAGCGAAGGGCATCTACGCCGTTTCCCACTCCACCGATAAAAACTATGAGCCCTGCTTCGAGTATACCTTCGAAAAGGGCAAGGTCACCTTCTCGGACGAGCAGGGAAAGATCCTCGGAAGGCTCGCAGACGGAAGAGTTATCGACTACGGTGATCCGTTTGCCGAGCGCACAAAGAAATTCTTTACCTGCGTAGATCTTATTAAGGCACAAAGCCGTGACGTGCCCTGCGGCGTGGATGCAGCGACCGGCGAGGTGTGCTTCGTGTCGAAGCTCCATGCGGAGAATACGGTCTGTGACGTGAAGAAGAGCGCCGTATGCGAAAAGGACGGTCTTCTCTACGTGGACGGACTGTATGACGCCATGCTCGAATGCTATCATGAGGGCAGGATCCTTTCCGAAACTTCCCTCTGGGAGAAAGCCGCCGAGCTTTGATCTGCGGTTCCGCAAGGGTGATGATAAAAGGCGGCAGGGGAGAAGTGTTTTCCCGCCGCTTTTGCAACAGACGGAGGTAATATTCAAATGACAGATGAATCGTTATTCGCCTTCCCCGAAAAGCCGCAGGTGCGTGTGCAAAAAGGCGAATTCAGGTTTGCCGCAATAGGGCTTGCCCACGGGCATATCTACGGCATGTGCGAGGGACTCGAAAAGGCAGGAGCCGAGCTTGCGTGCATATGGGACGAGGACAGAGAGCTGGTTGACCGTTTTCTTCAAAGATTCCCCGGCACCCGTGTGGCAGAGAGCGAAGCGGAAATACTGAAAGACCCCGGAATAAAGCTCGTTGCCTCGGCGGATATCCCGTCCCGGCGCTGTCCCCTCGGTATCCGGGTCATGGAGAGCGGCAAGGACTACGTGTGCGATAAAGCGCCGCTGACAAGCGAAGAGCAGCTATGCGCCGCAAGGGAATGCGCTGCCCGCACCGGCAGAAGGTATTTCGTCTTTTACAGCGAAAGGACCGGCAGCGAGGCGGGGGTCTATGCGGGACTTCTCATCGACCGGGGCGTCATCGGCAGAGTCGTGAACGTCATCGGCACGGGACCCCATAAGCTGTTCGGCAGCGAGAAGCGGGGCGAGTGGTTCTATAAGCGGGAGACTCAGGGCGGTATCCTCATCGACATCGGCAGCCATCAGCTCGACCAGTTCCTCGCCTATACCGGCAACACGAAGGCGAAGATCACCTCGTCGAGAATTGCGAACTTCGCCCATAGGGAATACCCGGAGTTCGACGACTTCGGCGACTGCAGCATCGTGGGCGAGAACGGAGCGACCGGCTATTTCCGTGTGGACTGGTTCACCCCCGACGGCGTGAAGACCTTCGGCGACGGCAGAACGCTCATCGTCGGTACCGAAGGGTATATCGAGCTCCGGAAATACACCGACATCGGCGTATCCGACGACCGGGACAACGTGATCGTGGCAACGAACGACGGCGTGCGGAAAATGTGCGTCACCGGAAAAGTCGGACTTCCGTTTTTCTTCGATGTGATAAACGACTGCCTCGACCGCACCGAAACGGCAATGACCCAGACCCACGCCTTCTACTGCGCCGAGCTGTCCCTTGCGGCACAGACAAGCGCCCTCGACGTGGAGAGATAAACGGCGCTTCTCTTTGCATTTTCATATTTGCTCTTTTGCCCGCATAGACTGTACCGTCTGTGCGGGTCGTTTTTTGCGTTCTTCGACGCTCCCGCCGGGATACGGAAGACAGAAGACGGAAAGAAGGAGTGGAAATGATAAAGATGAAAAGCCGGAGAAACACGGCGCCGAAGGAGGACGAAAGAAGCAGCGCCCGCCGCATCCTCCTCGAGGTCTGCCTTGCCCTTATCGCCGTCCTCTTCACCCTCGTCATCGCCCGCCTCTCGATGGAAAACGAGTGCGCTGAGGCGGGGAGCTTCGGCTCCGGGAGAAGCATTGACCGGGGCGGGGTGACGGTCTCGGAGCTCGTCCGGGGAGCAAGCGCCCGTCTTTCGGAAGGGGAGAGGAGCACTTGAAAACGCCGCTTTTGATTTTCTTCGGGAAAAGATTCGCCTTCTCGGTGTTTACCCTGCCGGTGGCGCTCTGCCTTGCTCTGTCGGGGGACAGAGTTTGGTACGCTCTTGCTCTTTCGGCGGCGCTTCTCCACGAGGCGGGGCATCTTGCCGCCATGCGCCTTTGCGGGATCCCTCTTTACGGGGTGAGGATCTATCCCTTCGGAGCGGAAATTCTGTGCGATACCTCCTATGCCTCCTACGGTGCCGAGGCGCTGTGCGCCGCCGCAGGACCGGGAGTGAGTCTTGTGCTTTTCGCTCTGTCCGCCGCTCTGTTTGCCGCCTCCGGAAGCGTGTACGCCTTCGCCCTTGCCGCCGCAAACGGCGCCTTTTTCGCCGTCAATATCCTTCCCGCAAGGGGACTTGACGGCGGCGTGATCCTCGAATGCCTTCTTCTGCGAAAAAGCCCGGAGGCGCTTTCCGGAAAAGGCTGCCGCCTCCCCGACGCCGTCTCCGACGCTTCGGTCTTCCTTCTCTGCCTCGGGGCGGGATTCGTCGTTGTGCGGACGGGCTATAATCTTTCACTGCTCTTTATCTGCATTTATCTTCTTGCGGGAAAGGCACTCTGTGTACAGTAAAAGCCCTGCATCGGGAAACGGCACCGCTCCATAAGGAAGTATTTTGACATAATTAAACCCGCCGAAAGAGAAAAAAGATCTCTTTCGGCGGCTTGCTTTTTTAGCTTGACAAATTCAGATTTATATTTTTGTTTATTCAAACCACAGCTTATTCATGCCTTCAAGGAAAACGCGATCGAAACAAATTTCACTGTCTGGTAAAACGGAGTCGATGCCACAATAAGGACAAATAGCAGTCCGCCCGTTTCTATCGGAAAGCCAATCGGTTATTTCTTCCGGTTTGAATGTTTTTAAGCAGAAAAAACATCCGCACTTGTGACTGTTCTTTATTTCCTGCTCATTGGAGGATGAAAACATATGAGCTAATGTGTATTCATCTTTGAGTGTGATTTCGGGGAATCCGTCTGTCTTCCAAATATACTTGTTGTTCAACTGAATATATTTCTTATAACGCTTTTTATATTCTTCCCGACTGATTTCATTTGCCCCTCCTGCTTCATAATGCCCATCATTTTCCCATCCGCAGAATTTGCAAATATTATAGTCGTAAAGTTGACCAAATGTTGTTTTTCCGCAAATCGGACAAATCAGCTCTTTATTCATCATCTCAACCTTCATACTAATGACTTGTCTACAACTTCAGCGAGCATCAGATTTTGCCGTACAAAATCCACATCTCGAAATACTTCCTTACGCACCCGCCGGAAATCCGACGCAGGGTTTTCTGCAAAAAAAGCAAGGGCAGAGGAGAGGCGGGAATCACGGCACGTCGGTCGGTTCCGTCCCCAGCCCGAACCGTTCGGCACGGCGCTGAGCGTCCTGCCTTGCGGGAACGGCGGCGACGCTCCCGGCGAGATATTTATCCTTGTTCTTCCGCATCTCGGCGGGGGAGACGCCGAACTCCTTCTTGAATTCTTTTGTGAAATAGCCCGGCTCACAGAAGTTGAGGATGCCGGAGATCTCACTGATGGTGTACTCGGATTTGATCACCAGCTGCTGTGCCGCCGAAAGACGGCGCTTTTTTATGTATTGGTAGGGAGTCGTGTCGAATTCCTTCTTGAACTGCTCGATGAGATACCGCTCGCTGATGCCGAAATGCTCCGCCACGTCGTGTACCGAGATGTCCTCCTGATAGAAGGTCTCCACGTACGACTTGATCCGGTCGGTAAGACTCAGGTATTTCGGCTCCTTCTGGCTTTCACTGACGAACACCGCATGCATGATGTCGAGGAAGGAATGGGCGTCCCGGAGCGAATCCGCCCCGTCGTTCTCAAGGTTGCCCAAAAGCTTTTCAAAGGCGGAGTATACGTCCTTCGCCACCACCGTCACCGGGGCGTCCCCTGCGAACATCCGGCATACCGTGTCCGCAAAATTGCCCACGGCGGTGAACCACAGCTTGATGTAGGGATCCGACGGGTCGGAGTAGTAGCGCACCTCGTGGTTTGCCCGGATCACCGCACAGTCTCCGGCATTGACGGTGTACCGCTTGCCCTCGCACTCGATGTGCCCTTTTCCGCTGACGATGTACTCGAACAGATTCCGTTCCGGGTTCTTGGTGTTGGTGTCGTACCGCTTGTCCTTGTAAACGATGCCCGCCGAGGTGATATAGAAAAACGAAGTCCGAAAGCCCTTGTTGATGGAGTGGATCTGATAATCCAGCGTTTCCGTGAATTTTCCCATACGCCCGCCCTCCTGCGTTTTGTGATTTTCGTTTCTTTTCACATTGTTTTCCTTCCAAAGTATAACATATTCCGCCGGAAAAGTCAATAAAACTCAGAAAGAATGGGAGTAAAATTTATCAAGACCACGCTTTTTATTTATTTTGCCGAACCTGCGCTGTCTGCTTTATATATAATGCCAAAAATTGTAACATATCAAAGCGAATCATTGACTTTTGGAAAAAACGATGCTATAATCGGAGTATGTGTCGGTATGTATGCATTATAGTTATAAAGGATACATGCCCGCAAATTTACAGGAAAGAGGAGATTTTCAGTATGAAAAACTTCAAAAAAGCATTGGCGCTGATCCTCAGCGTGCTGATGCTCTGCTCGGCAATGATGTTTACAGCATCGGCTGCTGACGGCGGTTTCCTCGGCGGTTATGCGACCTCCGGCAGAAACGGCTATTCGCAGTTCGGAAACTTCTCGGAGAACGATCCGTTCGTAACGGAAGTGTTCTACGATGCGACGGCAGGCTTCCCCTATGCACACGTTACCCTTATTTCGGATATCAGTGCAAGCGGCGGCTTCTGCTTCAACAACTACGCCAAGGACATCACTATGCCCAACGGCAAGGTTTACGCTGCCATGTACATGCGTACCAACGTGCAGGTAACACCCGGTATCACGTTTGCACAGTTGACGATGGACGGTGCTACGGAACGCAGCGGAAACGCCGTTCACGCTTTCGCTGAGAGTGCGGCTGTCGGCAGCGGCGAATGGGAAAAGGTCATCGTTTACGGTGAACGTGCAGATGCCGTAAAGTTCTTCCAGCCCCGGATCCGTCCGTTCGGCGCTCCCTTCACCCGTTCCGGCGGCGAGTACGTTGACCTTGCCGGCGTCGCATTCTTCGGTACTCTGGAAGAAGCGGAAGCATACGATATGGCTGCTTCTCTCGCAGTAAGCAAGGTGACCGTAAGCTTCGAGGCTGACGGCAGCGTCTTCAAGGCCGTTGACACCTGCGCAGGTGAAAAGGTTCGTGTGGATGATATCGAAGTGCCCGTTCCCGAAGGCAAGAAGTTCGTCGGCTGGCAGCCTGCCCTTGCGATCGTGACCGGAAAGGGCGGCGTGGAAGGTACCGAATTCATCAACGCTCCTTCCGCCGATGTAACTTATACGGCAGTGCTCGAGGAGATCGACCTTTCGGTACCGAACGGCTTCTCCTTCGTTCCCGCAACCGAAGCCTACGGCGACGACGCAAAGCTCGTATTCGAAGAGGCGCTCCCGAATGACGTAGAGATCAAGAAGGCGTCCGAGGACTGGTCGGCAGCCGAGCTCATCGAAGCAGGCGCTACCGAGATCACCGGTCTTGCAGCCGGCATCTACGAGCTCAGATATGCAGGCGCTGACGGCGTGGCTACCGCACAGGTATGGACCACCTTCCCCGCAGACGCCAATGTATATTACATCAGCGACAGCGGCTTCGGCAACGGTAAATCCCCCGACGCTCCCGCTTCCTTCTCGACGAAGCTCCCCACCGCCGTGGCTAACTTCAAGTCGGCGTACCCGGATTACGCTTCCAAGGACGCTTACATCGTCCTCGTGGGCGATTGCACACAGATCGCCAATGCCGGCAACATCCAGGCAGGCGGCATCCCGAACCTTACCTTCACGGCAGAAGAAGGCGCTGTTCTTCACCTTCTGTCCCATATCAATCTCGCAAACGCAACCGCTCCCGAGCTCGTCACCTTCAAGGACATCGACATAATCCTCGGTGACCCCGCAAAGGATAAGAGCAACATCAACGGCGAGATCTATTTCAGCGCATACGGTTCCGAGGTTCTTTTCGACAACGTTTCGATCATCGGCTATGCTACCGGCACCGACGGTACGACAAGAAACGTCGGTCTCTATCTCCACAGCTTTGCGGACGGCGGCGGAACCTATACTTCCGTAAACCACGGCACCATCACCGTAAACTCCCCCAACCTCACGATTGCTCAGACCCGTGCGTCCGGTTACAATGAATGTCACGTGACCGGCGACGTATCCTACGTGATCGAGGACGCTAACATTGTAGCATTCGGTATCGGCGGTCACGGTCCCAAGGCTGAGAACATCGGCGGCAGCAAGGGCGTTATCAACGGCGGTACCTTCGGCAGCATCACGGTAGGTCCTGCGTCCAGCGGTTTTGTTACCGGTTCCGCAGCCGTTGTCATCAACGGTATCGGCACGCTCACCGGTTCGATCACCGCAAAGGATTCCACCAAGGTCACCAAGGACACCGTTCTCATCCTCAACAACGGTCTTGCGAATACGCTCGGCGGCAAGGTCAACACCGCAAACCTTGATTACTATATCCAGTCCGGCATCGGCGGAAGCGCTGACGTGATTTTCACCGAATCCGGTGCAAAGGAAGCAGAGTCCTTCGCCTTCACGACCGATAAGGCATACGTTGTCATCGACGGCGGTTACTATGAACCCGAAGACGGAGTCCTCACTCTCGCTCTTGACGCAGGAACCCATACCGTCGAATACACGAACGTAGACACAAGATACACCGAGGTATACGTAAGCGCAAGCGGCAGCGACGATAACGACGGACGTACCGCAGAGAACGCTCTCGCTACCTTCGGCGCAGCATACGACAAGGTAAAGGCTGACGGCGGTACTGTCTACGTTGTAGGCGACTTCCCCTTCGCCGGCGAATTCAGCGTAGGCAACGGCGAGGTCGTTGTGACCGGCGATCCCGACAGCGAGACAAAGGCGATCCTCAGAATGGCAGGCTCCGTTAACTTCAACGGCGCTGCTTCTCATCTCACTGCAGGCATCAGGTTTGAAAATATCAACTTCGCAGTCAGCGAAGCGATGCAGTGGAAGTTCATAAACTTCAAGGGCACCGCCTATGAATTCGGCGAAGGCGTCGGAATGCTCACCGGCACCGATCCCGACGGCAAGTCCTACAAGACCCTTTGCATCCGTGCAGGCGGCGAGGGCGCTGCGAATATTTACGGCGGAAAGCAGATCATCCGCAGCGGTTCCTTTAACACCGCTCACCTCGCAAGCAAGAGCACCGGCACCTTCGGCGACATCGACTTTGAATTCTACGGCGGTTCCGCCGGAATAAACTGCGGTAACGACGGTGACAATGGCAAGACCGGTATCCTTACCAACGTAAAGGTACTCCTCAACGCAGCTCCCAGATCCTACGGTCACAGCAACATCAGCGCCATCACCGGCAACTATCAGTTCATCGCCAACAACGGCGTTGCAACCGTGCCCACCATTCCCGAATCTGTAACCTACGACGAAAACAAGTTCTGGGCTATCAGCTCCGCAGAAGGCGGTATGGCAGCCTTCACCGAGACCGCAGGCACCTTCGCATTCGACACCGAGTGCAAGTACGTCGTTGTGGACGGCGAGGACTACTACGAAGCATCCGAATCTCCCATCGCTCTTGCGGCAGGCGTTCACAACGTTACCTACACCGATGAAGAGCCCGCTGTCATGTACAACGTGACCGTCTCCATCGGCGACCTGACCGAATCCGGCAAGGTCGAGGAAAACACCGAGCTCACGCTTCCCGATGCAGGGGTTATTCCCGCTTCCTATAATATCATCGGCTGGTACGACGGTACGGACTTCCTTCCCCTCGGCGCCACCTACACGATAACAAAGGACGTTGATTTTGTCGGCGTTGCTCTTGATCTCGAGCAGGCTGCAGGCGCATCCGTGAGAATGGTCGATCCGACCGGTCTCCGCTTCACCTCCTTCGTAGACGCTGAAGAGTATGACTTCCTTGCAGGCATTTCCTCCGATGTGAAGTTCGGCACCATCATTCTGCCGGTTGACTACATCGTTGACACCGTTACCTTCGCCGATCTCGACAGTGCGGGCATCACGTACCTCAACATCGTCAACGAAGCATTTGCCGATGAAAACGACTTATACAAGGAATTCAGAAGCGTTATCTCCAACATCAAGACAGCCAATTACTCAAGATTGTTTGTCGGCAGATCGTATGTAAGCTTCACATACTCCGACGGTACCGAGGGTATCGTATATGCTGACATTGACATCGACAGGAACGCAAGAAGCGTAAAGGACGTTGCCGCAGCCGCTCTTGCCGATGCCTCCGCAACCTACACAGACGCTCAGAGAACCGTTCTCGAAGGCT
Source organism: Eubacteriales bacterium (assembly GCA_045600125.1). Lineage (GTDB taxonomy): Bacteria > Bacillota > Clostridia > Oscillospirales > CAG-382 > SIG622. The sequence goes on from JAZRXH010000129.1 coordinate 10,188, forward strand.
TTGCAGGCTGATAAAACAGTCATAACAACAACACATATACGCACAAGGAAAGGTGAGTGTTATGGAAAGAAAGAAGTACGAAACGCCCTCTTTTGAAACCGTAATGCCCGGAGAAGACTTTATCAGGACCAGCTATGAGTCCGGTGACTGGACGCTTCCCGGCGACGACGGCAAATCCGAGAGCGGTTCTGCGGACATTTTCTCCTATTGATCGTTCGCAGGATCGGCGTTTCCCGAGCCCTTCCGAACGTCGGTGAAGCACCGGCGTCCGGAAAGAGCAGGGGGCGGGGAATGAAAGCCCGACACGGCAGCCGTTTTCCGTTCCCGCCTCTTCCGCATATTTGAATACGGGAAGAGCAGAATAATACGCAGAAAGGCGCAGGTCCGAAAGGGTCTGCGCTTTTTTTGCCCCGTGAGGTTTTCCTCCCCCGCCTTTTGGAAAACGGGTAAGCGGGGCGCTGCTTTTTGCCGGAGACGGGGGCGTGCCCTGCCTTCGGGGAAAACGGCGGCTATTTCCGTGAAAGGTTCAAGGCAAAAGGGGGGCTGTGCCCTGCCTTCGGGGAAAACGGCGGCTATTTCCGTGAAAGGTTCAAGGCAAAAGGGGGCGTGCCCTGCCTTCGGGGAAAACGGTTTTACTCCCGCTGTGCCGGGCGCCTTGTCAAAGAGCGCCGGCGGTCGGGAGCAGGAAGAAAGAGAAAAAAGAGGAAGAAAAGCCGGGAGCCGATAAAAACGGGGCAAAAATGCTGAAAAATTGCTTTCAGGTCAAAAAAACTCCATAAAATTCGGTAAATAATTTATTTTCAAACCACTGTTTTCCGTTTATAATGAAGATATGAAATGCTGTAAAAAAGAAAGCCGCTTCCTGCGGAAAAGACAGCGTTAAAAATTATGGAAAAGGAAGGAACTGTATTATGAAAATGCGCAGACTTCTGGCTCTCGTACTCAGCGTTCTGATGCTCGGTACGCTCATCAGCATCACTGCTTCGCCCGCTATGGCGTCGCAAGACGTCGTATTCCTCGACGGCACAGCCGAAACAAACGGCGACGGAAGCATCGACAGCCCCTTTAACCTTATTACCTCCGCCACGGCGGCTCTCAAGAATACCGGCGGTACCATCGTCGTGATGGGTCCCACCTCCACGCCCGGTACGCCCTCTTCGGCGAAGAACAAGCTCGGTCTTACGAACGGAGCCGGCAATACGATCACGTTTACCTCCGTTTACGGCGGAAATGACTACAGAGGCGTTCTCGATGAGAATCAGACTCTGACCGGCGCTTATCTTGCCGACTTTGCCGACACCTCTCCTCTTTCCTTCGGCGCAGGACTCGGCGGCGTAAATTTCTTCGATATCGACGTCCGTGTTCACGGTCAGTACGGCGCCTTCAATCTGGAGGGACATCCGTTTGCTTCCGAGGGGCTTCGCATTTTCGAGCCTACCACCAACGATCCGAGCGTGGAAACTCTCCGTGAAGCGACCACCTTCCAGATAAGACCCTTTGATATTTCAACCGGATCTACCGCTGTCAAGGACGAAATCGTCTCTGTCGGTCTGTACGAAGGCACGAATCTCATCAACAGCCTGTACCTCGGCGACCGGGGCGGTCTGACTATTCCCGGTGCGCAGATCATCCTCTGCAGTACCGTGAACAATCTGATTGTCGGCGACGACACCAAGTCGAATTCCGTGGGCGGTCTGACCATCGACGGCGACGTGATCGTTGGTATAGGTCCCGGCGGAAACCTCAAGAAGATCGCTCTGCAGAGCGTGACATCCTCCGGTGTGACGTTCAACGGTCTTAAAGCCTTTAACGGCAGCCTCGTCGTGATTGTGGAAGGCGGCACCTTCAATTCCGCCAACATTTCTGCCGAGGTAAGGGCTGCAGCCCAAAAGACGGTCGTTCTGAACGAAGTTACAGATCATGTAGCTTTCACCGACTACGACAGAGACACCAAAAAAATCAAATACTATAATCCTTCAGGTGATAACTTCCTGGTTATCAAGGACGGCGACGACACCGTTTCCTACGCTCCCATCGTTGAATGCTTTGCCGAGGCAGCTCTTCCCGCCTCCGGCGATTATACGGTCGACACGGTAACGGCAGACTCTTATACCGTTTCCTTTGCAGGATGCGATCTTGAGGCTCTTGTCGTGCCCGACTTTGCTTCCTCGATTCCCGCAGAGCTCCCCGTGCTCGAAAGCGAAGAGGCGTCCTTCCTCGGATGGGCACTCAGCGCCGATGCGGCGGCGCCCGACTTTGCCGCCGGCACAGGCGTTCTCGTCACCGGAGACATGGAGCTTTATCCCGTATGGACGATGGAAGACGTTTATACCAATACGTTCTACGACAAGGACGGCAACGTTCTCGCCGCCTTTACCGGTCCCGAGGGCACTCCTGTGACCGATATTCCCGAGGCTCCCTTCGTTTCCGGCTATGAGTTCAAGTGGTGGGATGACGGCAGCGGCCTCTACTACGGCGTTATCCACGATCATGACGTGGACTACTATGCCGTTTATGAAGAGGATGACAGAAACATCGTCTTCCTCAACGGCGAAAAGACAGCGAACGGCAACGGCTTGACCCCCGATACGCCCTTCAACTCCATGGCGAAGGCTACCGAGGCTGTCAAGAACGGCGGTACCGTCGTGGTACTCGGTAAGACCGCTTTCGAAAACAGCTCTCTCAAGTATAACGGTGATATCGAATTCACCTCGGTATACGGCGGCAAGGACTACAGAAAGGGCTTCCACGGTGCGAACGGCTTTGACGATCTTGAAGCCGACGGCGCCTATCTGATCTGGTCCACCGCATCGCCTTACAGCGCATCCTCCTACGGCACCGGCAGGATCATCTTCAACGATATGGCTCTCGTCTTCAGAAGCCAGTATTCCGGCTTCAACGCCAACGGACATCCCGTAGAGGTCAACGGCACCGATATTTACGAGCCTATTGAGAACAAAAACACCTGCGAGACCTTCCGTGCGGCGACTACCTTCTCGGTAAGAGCCTATGCGACTACGCAGGACGGAAGCACCGCCTCCGACACAAACAGCCATTACGCTGCCTTCGGTCGAGGCACTACCCTCAATGCTTACTACTTCGGCGACCGTATCGACAGAACCACCGGCGGCTACACCGTGAGCGTGGGCGGCACGCTGAACAACCTCTATATCTCGAATGATATCAAGAAGGCAGAGCAGGGACAGCTGACGGTCAACGGCAGCGTATACGTGAACGTAGACGCCGGCGGAACCGTTAAGAAAATCACTACTCAGGCTGCTGACGCAAAGTCCGGTCTTGCCGCCTTTAACGGCGACCTTCTTGTTGCCGTCGGACCCGGCGGCTCCGTGCAGAACATCGATGGCTCCGCACTGCCTGCCGGCGAAGACAACATCACTGCCGTTGTAAAGGTAGCGGACGATGAGTGGGGCTCTGTTGAGTGTACCGGCTTCGGCCGTTATTTCCTCGTCAACTACTTCGGTGTCGAGGGCGCTACCGATGCGATCGTCACCGGCGATGAGGGTTCCTTCAACGTGCCGCTGCTCGATGGCGAAGGCATCTTCGAGATCAGTGAAAGCGGCGCATACGAGATCACCTTCCAAAGCATCGAGTATGTGGAAGTCGATTACACCGACAGCCTCTGCGGCGACACGGGTACCGATTTCTGCGAGGCGGGTACCGTTATCACCCTTCCCGAGTGCGAATTCTATGAAGAGGGCTATCAGTTTGCCGGCTGGGCTACTCCCGAAGGCGGCTTACTCCCTGCCGGTGCCGAATACACCGTAGGCGAGGAAAGAATCATGTTTACAACCGTTTGGGTAGCGATCGAAACGCTGGAGGGCGCTTCCGTCCGCATGATTGACCCCACGGGTCTCCGCTTCACCACCGACATCGAGGCAGACAGCTTTGCAAACCTCGGGTACGTTGCCGACAGCGTGACCTTCGGTACGATCATCGCTCCTGCCGATTACATCACCGACGAGTTCACCATGGAAGCCTTTGACAATGAGGGCAAGGCATATCTGAACATCGTCAACGAAGCCTTCTCCGAAACCAACGACGTTTACTGCGAATTCAAGAGCGTTATCTCCAACATCAAGAACGCAAACTATACAAGAGCCTTTGCCGGCAGAGGATATATCCGCTTCACCTATTCCGACGGCACGGAAGGCATCCTCTATTCCGCCTTTGACACCTCTGCAAACTGCAGAAGCGTGGCAGAGGTCGCACACAGCGCACTGCTTGACGCATCCGCTTCCTACACAGACGCTCAGAGGGCTGTCCTCGAGGGCTTCGCCGCTGCTTACGCAAACTGAGCGGCTTCTGAGCACGAAAGCGCCCGTCGAATCGAAAACGAAAGGAAAGGTGAACGTTATGAATATGACCGATAAGAATAAGAAGAACAAGAACGAGAACTATGAAAAGCCCGCTTTTGAAAAGGTGAAGACCGGCGAGGACATTATCCGCAGCAGCACCGAGAGCGGCAGCTGGTCGAAGGACAACGAAAACGGTCAGCCCGAGAGCGGCTCGGCGGATATATTCGGCTTCTGAGTGTATCACGAGGCGTTCCGGGATCCCGCAGGGAAGGGAAAAATCCAGTCCCTGCGGGACAAAACGAATTTTGATATCCTTGTATGTTCGGCATACGGTCGGCGAACCCTTCCGTATGCCGTAATACAACCCTTTTATCCGGAAAATCGCCGGATTCCCGGCGTATCGGAGATTCTTCGACGCCTTTTTTGGGGGCGTTCCGTTTGAATTGTGATTTGCAAAGACGGGTTTTTCCGTTCCTTTGCAGGAAGGAAGTTCCATAATGAAAACAAAAAGAATCCTTTCCCTGCTTCTCTGTATCCTTATGATGCTCTGCACCGTCAGCATCACCGCACCCGCAAGCATCGTGTACGCCGAGGGAACGGTGGTATTCCTCGACGGTTCAAAAACAGCCGCCGGTGACGGCAGCCTCGCTTCCCCCTTCAATACCGTCAAGGCGGCGGCAAGTGCTCTTCCGAACGGCGGCACCATCGTTGTGACGGGTCCCACCTTTACACCGGCTTCCGGTGCAGACGCCAATAAGTATTATTTCACAAATCCGGCAGGCACCACCATGACCGTCACCTCCGTGTATGACGGCGTGGACTACAGAGGCGCACTGGACGGCGGAAACCTCCTCACCGGAGCCTTCATCTCTCAGGGCTCCAACAGCCCCATCACTCTCGGAAACGGGGCGGGCGAGGTCGTCTTTGAGAACGTGAATATCCGCACCATGGCGCAGTACGGCGCCATCAATGCGGCGGGTCATCCCCTGACGCTGGGCGAGGGCGTAACGGTCTACGAGCCGACGGAGAATAACGTAGCCGTCAACACGCTCCGTGTTTCCACTACCTTCCAGATAAGACCCTATGATATTTCCGCCAATACCACCGAGACAAAGACCGACAGAGTGAAACTCACGCTGGACGGCTGTACTGCCGTGAACGCCGTATACCTCGGCGACCGAGGCGGTCTCACCATTCCCGGTGCGGAGATAAACGTCAACTCCACCGTGAATTGCCTCTATCTCGGCGACGATACCAAAGCGGCTACCGTGGGCGGTCTGAAGATCGCAGGGGACGTTGCGGTCGTTATCGGCGAGAACGGCAGCCTCAAGAAGACGGCGCTCCAGCATGCGACCCTTTCTTCCACCGGCGCCGACTCCTCCGGACGTGCCGCATTTACCGGCGACCTCTATTTCCTCGTGAACGGCGGCACGCTGAATACGGCGAACATTTCTGCCGAGGCAAAGCCCGACGAAGGCAATACATACATCTTCAACACCTGCGACGGCGTTTCGCTTTCCTATGATTTTGCGGAAGGGTGCGTTGTCGCAAGCGCAGACGGAAGCGTTTCCGATAACTGCGTCTTTGCGTCCTCCGGCGCATCGACCTGCTTTGGCGTCATCGAGGACGGCAAGGCAAAGCTGTTCCCCACCGAGGAAGGTACCTATACCGTTTCTACGGGAATGGCAAGCTTCTATACGCTGACCTACAGCACGCCCTACGGCGAGGTGCCCGCTTCGGTGACTCTTCCCGAGCTGCTGGCGGCTTCCTCTCCCGTCGTGCTTCCCTTCCTTGAATCCGACGGCGTACACGGCTTCCTCGGCTGGGCTGCCGAAAACGGCGCCGACGTGCCCGATTACGAGGCAGGGGAGAGCTTTACGCTTACCGGGGATACGACCCTTTACGCCGTATGGAACTCGGTACCTACCTTCACCGTGACCTTCAAGAATGAGGACGACAGCATCGCCGGTACCTTCGTGGGCATCGAGGGCGCCGAGATTACCAATTTCCCCTACGCAGCTCAGAAGCAGGGCTTCGAGTTTGTCAGATGGGAGACCGAAGACGGCGAAGAGCTGACGGCAGTCCCCGGGTATTCCGTGACTCTCGTTCCGAAATACAGACCCGACGCAAGAGTCATCCGCTTCCTGAACGGCGAGGCGGCGCAGAACGGAGACGGACTTTCCCCCGCCAGACCCTTCAACACCATGTCGTCGGCGGTGAACGCCGTTTCGAACGGCGGTACCATCGTCGTGATGGGAAAGACGCCCATGACCAGCGGCTCTCTTAACAAGAACGGCGACATCGTGTTCACCTCGGTGTACGGCGGCAGAGATTACAGAGGCGAGCTTCTGTCCGACCAGTCGGTGAGCGGCGCTTATCTCATCTGGGAAAGCAGCTCGCCCTACAGTGCGTCGGCTTCCGGCACCGGCAGGATCTCCTTTGACGGTGTGAACCTTGTCTTCCGTACCCAGTATTCCGGCTTCAACGCCAACGGTCACGCCGTTTCCTTCCGGGATACCGGCATCTTTGAGCCGACTGTCAACAACGCAGCCTGCAGCACCTTCCGCAGCGCCACGACCTTCTCGGTCAGAGCCTATGCGACAACACAGGACGGCAGTACCGTTTCGGATACGGCTGAGCACTATTTTGAACTCGGCGAAGGCACAAGCCTCAACGCTTACTATTTCGGTGACCGGATCAACAGAACCACCGGCGGCTACACCGTGGACGTGGGCGGTACGCTTACTAATCTCTATATTTCAAACGATATCAAGAAGGTCGAGCAGGGCGCTCTGACCGTGAACGGCGACGTCAAGGTGACGGTCGCTCCCGGCGGGACCGTGAAGAACATCACCACCCAGTCCGCTTCCGGAAAGGTCGGTCTTGCCGCCTTTAACGGCGACCTTGCGGTCATCGTGGAAAACGGGGCGACCCTTACCTCCATCGACGCATCGGCAAAGCCCGCAAGCGGCAGCACCTATACCGTGCGGGCGGCAAACGCCGACGTGACCCTTTCCCACGGGGAAGAGTCCGGCAGCTTTGAAGCGGCAGTGGGCGAGAGCTATAACTGCGTGACCGTCTCGAAGGACGGCGCCGCAGGCTCGGTATTCCCGGCGCTCGGCGGCAAGGCTTCCTTCACCCTTACCGAGACCGGCGACTATACCGTCACCCCCGCAAGCCGTGATATGTACACCCTTACGCTTGTAAACAAGGTTCTCGGCACACCGAACGCCACCTACAGCACGGTGGCAGGCTCGGGCATCGGCGACACGGTTGTGCTTCCCGCTCTTGCGGACACCGACATCGCCGTGTTCCTCGGCTGGTCTGAGGACGAAAACACCGCAAGCCCCGAATATGCGGGCGGCGAGAGCTTCAACATCACCGAAAACGTGACGCTGTATGCCATCTACGAAGCCCTTCCTACCAATACCGTCACCTTCGAGAACTACGACGGCACGACGGCGGGCACCTTCGAGGGCGTGGAGGGAGCGATCATTTCTTCCCTTCCCACTCCCGCCTTCCGCATCGGCTACACCTTCGTGATGTGGACGATCGACGGTACAAATCCCGTGAAGGCAGTCCCCGCATACGATGCGGTCGCCACAGCGGTCTATGAAGAAAACGCAAACGGTCCGGTATACTTCCTCGATGAGACCGCTCCCGCTCCCGAAGGGGACGACGCCGGTCTTTCTCCCGAAAAGCCCTTCAACAACGGCAACAGCCTTAACGGAAAGCTCACAGGCGGCGGCACCCTCGTCATCATGAGCCGTGTTGCCGTCGGCACCCTCAACATCGCCAATACCGAAGAAGTGCTCATCACCTCGGTATACGGCGGCGTGGACTACCGGGGCGCTTTCGGTCCCGGCGAGCTTTCCGGCATCACCGGCGCTTACCTCGAACAGCCGGTGAACTCACCCATTTCCTTTATCAAGTCCGCTTCCGGAAAGGTCACCTTTGAGAATATCAACCTTCTCATGCGATCCCAGTACGGTGCGTTCAACTTTGCGGGTCATCCCTTCGAGCTCGGCGACGGCATGAAGATCCTTGAACCGACCGCCAACGACGTGACCTGCACCTCCTTCCGGAACCCCACCTCCTTCCAGATCCGTTCCTACGGCATCGAGACCTCCGTTATGGAGGAATCTCAGGTCAAGACCTCTGTTGTCGGCGGTGATTCCGCTGTCAACCAGTACTTCCTCGGAACGAGAGGCGAGCTCAGTATCCCCGGAAGAAGCATCATCGTGAACGGCACCCTCAACTCCCTCGTCGTCGGCAGTGACATCAAGAACAACACTCAGGGACAGCTGACGATCGAAGGCGACATAGACGTCACCGTTTCCTCCGGCGCACGCCTCGGGGCTGTTACCGTGGTATCCGCTTCCGGTAAATCCGGTCTTGCCTCCTTCGTGGGCAACCTCTGCATCGCCGTGAACGACGGCGCCGCCATGGGCACGGTTTCGGATGCGGCAAAGCCCGAGGGCAATACCATGATCGTGACCTCCGCTCCCGGCGCTTATCTCTGCGCTTCGAAGAACATCGGCGAATTTGAAGTGACGCTGGATGACCCCGACGCCTATAACTGTGCGACGGTCACCGGAAACGGCAGCTCCTTCGACGTGATCCTCCGGGACGGCGCGGGCAGCTTCACTCTTTCCGAGTCGGGCGATTTCGAGGTCACCTACGGCAACAAGAACATCTATAAGCTGGTCCTCCTCGACGAGACCTTCGACCATGCGATCGCACCTTATTACGTCTTCGCAGAGGATACCGAGAACCTTACCTATACGCTTCCCACCTTCCGCAGAACTCTGACCCATACCTTCGCCGGCTGGGCTTCCGCACCGGACGCCGAGGAGGCAGAGTACGAGGGCGGCGAGATCTATAACATCAGCGCCAGCGCCACGCTTTATGCGGTATGGACGAAGATACCCTCCTTTGACGTGACCTTCCGCACGGAGGACGAGACCGAGCTCGGCGTCTTCAGCGCCTATGCGGGAGCGCCCATCGAATTCCCTGCGACCGCCTCTATCCACCGCTACGGCTATTACATCGCCGGATGGGCACAGAAGAATTCCGAGGTATTCATCACCGAGGTTCCCGCCGAAAACGTGACGGTATATCCCGTCTACGCTCCCCAGAGCGGCAGTGCCCGCACCGTATACCTCAACGGCATGGCAGAGACAAACGGTGACGGCACGACGCCGGATACTCCCTTCAATACCCTGACGGCGGCTCTCGGTGCCGTCGGTGCGGCAGGCGGCACCATCGTCGTGACGGGTCTTACCTCCTTCTCAAACAGCCAGTCAAAGACGGGTACCTCCGATTATCCCAAGCAGTCCGGCTCCTTCAACAACGCCGGCGATATCGTCATCACCTCCGTCGACGATTACACCGGCATCGACTACCGGGCTGAATTCGACAGCGTCCGGGGCGATTTCGGCGAGGGCGGCTATATTTTCTATGCAAACGGCGTAAACGGCGGTCAGACCGTTATGACCGGTAAGATCACCTATAAGAACGTGACCATGCTGAAGGGCGCTTCCACCTACCTCAACTTCGACAGCCATCCCTGCGAGATCGGCGAGGGCGTGCGTGTTTACAACGGCACCCGCTCCACCGGCATTGATGTGGGTACGCTGCAGATCAGAGGCATGGGCGAAAGCGGCTCGATCGGGTCGCTTCCCACGGGTCTTGACATCACCCTCCACGCCCTTGAGGCAGGTACCATGGAGATCAACGTGGGCGGCGGCGGAAGCGCTGAGGTCGCAGGCGTAAAGCTCCACCTTACAAGCGACCTCCCCGAGGATTCCATCCGTCTCGGCGCCAACACCGGCACCCTGACCGTAAACGGCGACTACATCATCACCTACGACGGACTTCCCAAGGGCTATTCCACCGGCAATTACCTTGACCACGTTTCCGGCGACGTGCTCTATATCTGCAACAACGACGTAGAGCTCACCTCCGCTCCTTTGGAGGCTCCTCTCTCCTATAAGACGAGAAAGGTGTCCGTCAAGGCGAGGGACGGCGTTCTTTCCTACGCCGGAAGCACCGATAAGATCCACGTGAAGACCCCCGTTTCTCCCTACTTCTTCGCCGAGCTCTACATCGACGACGACGTGCTGTTCGATACCGTGGAGCTGGATGCGAACTACGAAGCAGACCTTGAGCTTCCGAAGGAAGGAAGCTATATCGTCGAATTTACCGACGACCCCTACTTCTCCATCACCTTCGACACCGGCTGCAGCGCCGTCGCCGAGAGGGAATGGCACGCCGCCGATGCGAACTTCATGATCCGGAACGGCGTGAAGAACGTAGGTTACCTCTTTGCGGGCTGGGAATACGACGGCGTGATCTACGCCGCAGGCGACAACTTCACCATGCCGGGTGAGAACATCGTTCTGACGGCGGTATGGGAAGCGGCGCCTCCCGTAACGCTCGAGCTCGACAACGGCGCTTACGGCACAAAGCCGGAGAATGTAACGAACTTCCTCTACGAGATCTCTTCTCTTCCCGTTCTCGAGGATGAGAACGCATACTTCGTCGGCTGGTCCGAGACCGAGGGCGATTCCTTCGGCGTCATCCACTACCAGCACGAAGAAAACAGGACTCTGTACGCCGTATGGTCCGAGGGCGGCGTTTACCTCACCAAGGCAAGATACTCGGACGTCGACAAGGCGTACGTTGCCGAGGTCTACTTCAAGGGCGGCTATGCAGAGAGCGGCGAATTCAGCATCGACTTTGCCAAGAGCCTGAAATTCAAGTCCTGCGAGGGTGCGCTCGGCGCCGAGGTCACTTCCTCGGTCATCGGCTCGGATACCGTATACTGCCGCTGGAGCGCCGAGGACAGCTACTACAGGATCGGCGATGAAAGACTTCTTATGAGGCTGTTCTTCACCTGCGAAAAGACGGTTTCCGATGCGCTTCTCCCCGAGGACAAGCTGTTCTTCACCGAAACGCAGAAATTCGTCCGTGATGACGAAGAGTACGAATGCCTTGCAAGAGCCGTTACCGAAAAGCAGGGCTATGCCGATTACGCCACCGTGGAGGGCACCGTTTCCTTTACCGCAAGAGAACCGGGTGAGGATGCGAAGACCCCCGCCGTCCTCTTTGTACGGGATGAAGCGGGCGATATCGTGAATGCGGCGCTTCTCGAAAGCATCGGCTCGGATGCCCGCACGGCTTCCTATTCGGTGGAGATCCCCGAAGGAAGATACGTATTCGAGTTTATCAAGGACGGTTACGTACACCGCAGAACCCCCGTTGCGGCTTCGGCAGGAAAGACACAGCTTTCCGACAGAGGCTTCATTGCGGGAGATGTCAGAGACGAGACGGGACTCGGCGACGGCAAGGTAGACCTCGGTGACTTCGTAAGAGTCATGAGAGGCTTCAGCGCCGATACCGATCCCGATACAAGACGTGCCCTCGACGTGAACGAGGACGGCACGGTCAGCGTAGGAGACCTTATCAAAGTAAAGACGATGCTTATGACTGGAATTGCACTTACTGACTTCAAGCTTTATGCGGCAGGAGAAGCTGCCGAGGCGGCGCAGGAGATCGCAGACCTCCTTTCCGAGAGAGCCGGCGCCGAGATCACCGTTTCCGGTACGGCTCAAGGCAGCGGACTTATCCTCGAGATCTGCAGCACCGAATATAAGGCTTACGACTGGGAGCTCACAAAGGACGGCGACGTCGTGACGCTCCGGGCGGGCAGCCTTGAAGCTGTGCTCCACGCCGCAGAGACCTTTGCGGACGTCTGCCTTGACGGCAGCGGAAATGCGAACGTCATGGGCGGCATGAAGTACAGCCGTGATTACAGGCTCGACAAGGTGCTTGTAGACGGAAACGAGCTCCGCTTCTTCGATATCATCATTCCCGACGCCGCCGACGCCGTCGCTTCCGCTATGGCGGAGATCGTACGGACCGGCATCGAAAAGACCTACGGCTACAAGCTGAGCGTCAAGAACGCTTCCGAGGCAGGCGATCACCGCATCCTCGTGGGTGATACGGGTCTTATGACCTATCCGAGCCTTGGCGAGGACGAGACGCTGATCGGCGTTCTGAACGGCGATATCTTCGTTGCCTACGAAGGCGAGTTCGGTCCCGAGATCGCCGCTTACGATACGGTCGAGCAGATGATCGGCACCGAAAACGCAGGCTATGACGCCTCCACCGGCGTTCTGACTCTTGAAAACGGCTATATCCTCCGTGACAGAGACAGAGTCGGCACGAAGTTCCTTCTGATGTCCGACACCCACATCGAGTCCGACTTCCTCGAAAACGGCAGAGACGTTTACACCGGTTGGAAGCCCGACTTCCAGTCGCTGATCCGCACCTATGAGTACATCAACGAGAACTTCCCGGATCTTGAATTCGCTCTTCTCTGCGGCGACCAGCTGAACACCGGCTATTCCAACCAGCCGCAGAATCTTGAGGACGAGAGAGTCAACTACTACAAGACCCTTGAGTACCTTGATCTCTACAAGAATTCCAAGACCGAGGGCGACCTTGCCGAGAAGCTCCGGTTCACCAAGACGCCCACCTTCGTGGACAGAAACGTGGTCTACACGCATCCCGAGCTGAATTCGAGAGTCATTGCCTTCCAGGGCAACCACGACACCGGCGTGGAGGACTTCTACCGTCAGTGCGCCTTTACGAGCGGCGACACCAGGTTCATCTGCTACTTCGCATCCTATGTGGGACTTCCCGCGCCGGAAGGCTCCTACAAGAGCACCGGTAAGATCTCGGACGAGGCAGTGGACTTCATCGAGGCAGAGCTGAAGGAGGCGGCAGCCGATGATTCGATCAAGCACATCATCCTCAACTGCCACTGGAGCATCGTTCAGAACGACTCCAACTTCACCTGGCCGATTTACGACGCCTGCCCCGAAAACGGCTACAACGACAACCGCAACAAGCTCCTCAGCCTCTGCGAGCAGTACGGCTGTGACTTCTACATCAACGGTCACGAGCACAACAGCCGTTATCCTACCGGTAAGGCAGGCTGCCTCACCGACATCAACATCGGCTCTACCACCTCCCGCTGGGCAGTCGTAGAGATCCATACCCGCAAGGCGGTATTCGACATCTACAACACCGCTACCGCCGACGGCATCACCGGTGAGATCACGAAAGAACCGGCATTCTATCAGAGAAAGACCGTGGACATCACCCCGAAGGACGTCCTTCTCAGAGGCTGATGCCGAAGACCTCCGTCTGTGCCCGGAAAAGCGTTCGGAAACGAGTGTAAAGCCGGACACGGCGGAAAATCCGAATGAATGAATGAATGAACTTGCCCTCCGAAGAGGTACTGAGCCTTTCCGGAGGGCATTTTCTGCTTCGCTTTTTGCATAGCGCTTCCGGCGCCTTCCGCTTCTTTCGGTGAAAGCACAGGAAGCAGCCCTTCGGCGTACAGAAGGCAAAAAAGAACGGGAAAGGCGAACCCTTCCCGTTTTTTCATCCGTATTATACGTGCTGCGAAGCCATCGCTTACGCTCTGCCGGCGGAGCCGAAGAGCTCGATCTTTTCCCTGACGGTAGCCTTGATGGCTTCTGCGCCGGGAGCGAGGAGCTTTCTGGGGTCGAAGCCCTTGCCGACGAGGTCCTTGCCCTCTTCGATATACTTTCTGGTAGCAGCGGCGAAGGAAAGCTGGCACTCGGTGTTGACGTTGATCTTGGATACGCCGAGGTCAATGGCCTTCTTGATCATATCTGCGGGGATACCTGTGCCGCCGTGGAGAACGAGGGGCATCTTGCCGGTCTTTTCCTGAACCTTGGCGAGAGTCTCGAAGGAGAGACCCTTCCAGTTTTCGGGGTACTTGCCGTGGATGTTGCCGATGCCGGCTGCGAGCATGGTCACGCCGAGGTCGGCGATCATCTTGCATTCGTCGGGATCTGCGCATTCGCCCATGCCGATCACGCCGTCCTCCTCACCGCCGATGGCGCCGACCTCCGCTTCGAGAGAAAGCCCCTTTTCGCCGGTGACTCTTACGAGCTCCTTGGTCTTTTCGATGTTTTCTTCGATCGGATAGTGAGAGCCGTCGAACATGATGGAAGAGAAGCCGGCTTCGATGCACTTGTAGCAGGCTTCGTAGGTGCCGTGGTCAAGGTGAAGAGCGACCGGAACGGTGATGCCGAGACCCTCGATCATGCCGCCTATCATGCCGACGATGGTCTTGTAGCCGCACATATACTTGCCTGCGCCCTCGGAAACACCGAGAATGACGGGAGACTTCATCTCCTCGGCAGTCTGAAGAATGGCCTTTGCCCACTCAAGGTTGTTGATGTTGAACTGACCGACTGCGTAGTGGCCTTCCTTCGCCTTCGTGAGCATTTCCTTTGCTGAAACTAACATTTGCGTATCCTCCGTATAGTGTGTTATTTTTATAACCGTCCCATTATACTACACTTTTTGCGAAAATTCAAGTTAATCACAAATAAATTACAATTTTACGCATAATTTGATACTTATTCGGCTTTTTTCGGACCGGCGCCTCTTTTGCCGGAGGAGGATTTTCCCGGGCGGCAGCGGGAAGGGGCTGCTTTTCGACTTTTAACAAAAAAACACTTTACTTCCGAAGTCTTTTGTGGTAATATGATATACGGGCAGTTGTATAGGTTCTCCGGCGTCGGAAAAAGGATCCCGGGAACGATATCCGAAAATCGAGGTGATTATGACTTTATGAAGCTTTTCAAGGACGCAAAGGCGGGAAGGATCGCACTGTATTCCTTCGTGACCGTCGTTATCAGTGCTTTCGTCGTCAAAGTGTTTATCCTGGACAACGATTTTTCCAAGTACACCAGAGCGCTGACGCCGTTTTTCTATGCCTTTGCCATTGCCTATATTCTCAACAAGGCGGTCAATCTTTTTGAAAAGTGGTTCGATAAGATAAACGCCCGTCTTGAAAACAGAAATCGCAAAAAGATCGGTATGCGCTTTGTTAAGGGTGTTTCGATCGTCCTTGCGTATATTCTCCTCGGGCTTCTCGTGTACGCCTTTCTCAGCATCGCCGTACCGGAGGTGGCAAGGAGCATCCAGAATCTGCTCGGGAACTACAAGCGGTACATGGAGGCAGGCGCCAAGGTGCTGGACGGTCTGTTCGACCGCTTCCCCATCCTGCGGGAGACGGTATACGGCGAACGCTTCGCCGAAGATATCGAGAAACTGATGGAGTACATCAGCGGCTTCATTTCGGAATATACCCCGAAGCTCCTCACGGTGGTGGAGGGTCTCGGCGACTTTGCGGCGGATATCAAGGACATCCTTCTGGCGCTCTTTATCTCGGTTTATATGCTTATCGGCAAGGAGCGCTTCAAGGCGCAGAGCAAGAAGATGATCGGCGCCTTCTGCTCGGAGAACGCAGGAAAGAAAATCCTCGAGATCGCTTCCGAGAGCGACAAGCGCTTCGGCGGCTTCATCATCGGAAAACTGATCGACTCGCTGATCGTGGGCATCATCTGCTACGTCTGCTGTCTTGTTTTCCGTTTTCCGTATCCCGAGCTCATCAGCTTCATCGTGGGGATCACGAACATCGTGCCCATCGTGGGACCGTTCCTCGGAGCGGTGCCGTCGGCATTCCTTATTCTCCTTGTCGATCCGCAGAAGGCGCTGTGGTTCATCGTCTTCATCATCGTGCTCCAGCAGCTCGACGGAAACTTTATCGGTCCGAAGATCCTCGGCGAGAGCACGGGACTTTCCTCCTTCTGGGTGCTGTTCGCCCTCATCGTCATGGGTTCTCTCCACGGCATCGTGGGCATGATCCTCGCCGTCCCGCTCTTCTCGGTGATCTACTATGAAGTAAAGCAGTTCGCCGAAAAGCGGCTGGAGGAGAAGGAAAAGCCCACCGAAAGCATCGCCTACGCCGAAGGACGGGACGTGCAGTATCTGGAGGAATCCGAGAGAAGCCGGGACAGAAAGAACCTCCCCGCCGGCGAAAAGGTGAAAAAGCTGAAGGAAAACATAAAGGAAAAACGGGAAAAGAAAAAGCGGAAGGACGGCGCCGAGAAATAAGCGCTTTCCG
This sequence comes from Eubacteriales bacterium, assembly GCA_045600125.1. Classification (GTDB taxonomy): domain Bacteria; phylum Bacillota; class Clostridia; order Oscillospirales; family CAG-382; genus SIG622. The sequence continues at coordinate 26,523 of JAZRXH010000129.1, forward strand.
GAAAATGACCGAAAAAGAAAGCAGAAAGCAGTAATATGGAGCAGAAAATCACAAAGGAAAACACGAAGGCACAAGAGGGGAAGAGGCCCCGCAGAAAAGGCATGACGGTTCTTATCATTATCGCCGCAGCGATAGCGGCATTCCTCCTTTTTCAGCTTGGAACCTATCTTTCCAACCGTTCCAAGGAGCACATCGGAAAGTGCGGCATCGAAGCCGTACACGATCTTGAACAATACAAAGAATACTACGACACCCTCGTATGGAACGACGAATTCGACGGCACCGAGCTTGACAGGAGCAAGTGGCGCTTTGAAGGACACCGGACATGCCGCAACCACGAGCTGCAGAGCTACGCCGACAGCGAAGCGGACGGCAATACCGTGCTTTCGGACGGGATGCTCCACATCGTCGGCAAAAAGGAAGAACGCTTCGGAAAGCAGTACACCAGCGCATCGCTCCTGACCGGGGGCAAGGCGACCTTCAAATACGGCCGCTTCGAGATGCGGGCAAAGCTTCCGGGTCTTCAGGGCTCCTGGCCCGCCTTCTGGATGATGGGGCAGAAGAGGTTCTTCTCTCTTCGGAGCTGGCCCTTCACCGGAGAGATCGACATCATGGAGAGCATCAGCAAAAAGGACGACAACAGGGTCGTTTATCAGACGCTCCACACGCCCACCTTCAAGGGGTTCGAATATTTCTCCATCGGGGAGAATTACCGGCTGTCCGGCGGTACCTTCGACGAGGATTTCCACGTGTTCGGCTTTATCTGGACCGACAAGGAGCTTGCGTGGTACGTGGATGACCGCATCGTGCAGGTCATCGACATAACGGACGAAAAGTTCGATATCTACCGCAGGTATGCGGACTATATGCTCGTCAATTTAGCTGTCGGCGGCTCCTGGCCCGGCTCTCCCGAGGAAGGGGACTACCGGGACGAGTACGTGATCGACTATGTGAGAGTATATCAATAAGGCAAAAAAGCCGCTCGGGCAGCAGTGCCCGAGCGAGCGGGGTGCCCCCGCAGGCAATTCGAGACCCCACCTCAGGCAAAATCGGTAGTGCAGATGCCCGAGTATCGTCCCGTTTTGCCGCCGCAGGGTAGCCCCTGCGGGCACCTCGAGACCCCACCTCAGCTTTAATGGTGAGTTTTGATGCCCGAGTATAGTCCCGCTTTGCCGCCATATACGCAAGCGGCAAAGCTAATGGGTTCGGCATAAATGATTAGTTTTTACTGCTCCGATGAAGTCAAGCTCCGACTTCATCGGAGTTTTTCTATTTGGGATACCGCACTTACCAAGTGCGCCTTTCCCAAAAACAAACCTCCGCAGAGGTCGTGTCTTGACCTCTGCGGACGGCAGGGACTAACCGTTTATGCTGTACACACGAGCTTTGCCGCTTGCGTATATGGCGGCAAAGCGGTAATATACTCGGGTATCTGCACTCACGCTTTTGTCTGTGGTAAGGTCCCGAATTGCCCGCGGGGGCTCTGCCTGTCGCAAGCGCCTCCCTTGGCGCTTGCTCCATGCTAAAGTTTTCTTCGAAAACTTTCACTCAGAGTAACTTTGCGAACACACCAAGAACAATCTCCGCAGAGGTCGTGTCTTGACCTCTGCGGACGGCAGGGACTAACCGTTTATGCTGTACACACGAGCTTTGCCGCCATATACGCAAGCGGCAAAGCTCGCGGCATTCTCCAAAAACAAAAGAAAAAATCTGTTGCGGCACTGCTTTCTTGCCGCAACAAACAGTAGGCAATGACCCCTTATTCAAGAAAAACGCAGCCCAAGTCCGTTTAGGACTTGGGCTTATTTCAAAGTTTTCGCTCAGCCTTTTTCAAAAGGCTGACGAGGGTGTGGGGCGAGTAGCCCCACAGATGTATACTTACTTTCCGAAGTCGCCGAAAACAAGTGCAAGCGGATAGTCCCGGAGCGGGAGGTTTTTGATGAGGAAGCAGGTATCGGAATACTTTTCGATCATGGACTCGGGGATCTCGTAGATCGAGCCGTCGAGGAGGTCGACGAGCTTCGGCACCTCGGAGGTACTGCTGATCTCGAAGCTGCCGGTGCCGTCGAATTCGCTTGTCATGAGGTCGCTTGACTTCCAGTAAACGTACGCCATGCTTCCGTCGGGGCGTTTGAAGCCGCCGGAGAAGATATCGAAGTCACGGGTGCAGTCGCTTCCGAAGATACGGTCGGACGGGTTCACGATACGAAGAACGGGCAGTGCCGTGAGCTTCATCTCGCCCGAGAACATGGAGGCGAGATTGGAAAGAGCGTAGTAGGAAGGCTTGGGCGTGTATTCGCCGGTGGCGAAGCCCTTTTCGTCAAACTCTGCGCCGAGAACGCCGAAATAACCGAAGTCGAGGATCGAGCTTACGTCGCCCGGTACGCCGTTGAGCGCTTCCTGCATATCCATGCAGGAGAAGTAGGACGTGAACTTCACGCCGGCAAAAAGATCCGCCATGGCGTGACGGAGAAGCTCCTTTGCCTGCTTCCGGGGCGTCCATGCGCCTCTCCAGAGAGCGCCGTGACCGCCGCTTCTCGACTGAGAACCCGACTCGCCCTGAATGATCTCCACGTGCTCGGCGCCGTAAGCGTCGAGAAGTCCCCGCAGAGTACGGACTCTTTCGGCAACGTCCCGTTCGGTGCTCGTGTATTCGTGGAAGGTCAGAGCGTCGATGTACCTGCCCATGCCGGTCTTCAGCGCTTCGTCAAAGAAGTTCATGCTCCGCACGCAGATCGAGCCGCCGATCACCTTGGCGTCGGGGTTACCTTTCTTTATGGCATCGGCTGTGGCGATGACGAAATTGCCGTACTCGGTACCCGATACGTCCGGCTCGGTGCGGTCTGCACTATGCCGCCAGCACCAATCGGGCTCGTTCCATACCTCGAAGTATTCCACCTTACCCTTATATCGTTCTACAAAGGCGGTGACGTAGTTTGCCCAGCCCTGCCGTTCTTCCTCCGTATGGATCGGAGGCACGCCGACGGCGCCGTAGTAATGCTTCGCTGCCTCGGTATATATTTCGTTTCCATAGCAGAGGCAGACCCAGGGCTGCATTCCTCTGTCATAGAGGTTGCCAATCACGTCGTCGATCCACGCCCAGTCGTATACACCCTTTTCCTTTTCGGTGCGCTGCCAGCCGGATTGGATCCTTACCCACTTTACGCCGGTAGCGGCGATCTTGTCGTAAGCCTTCGAGGGATCGAATGCGTTTCTGTCCAGCTTTTCAAAGCCGACTCCAAGGCGGGAGAAGGGAACCTCTTTTGCGTGCTTCGGAACGACAGAGCCGATTTTCGTAAGTCTTTCCATAACGGTACTTCCTTTCAGATCAAAATGTATTCTTTCGCTTGACAAATTTTATAAATGCTATTATACTGTATCTGCATTATAGCACCGAAGCGTCTGCTTTTCAAGCATATTCTTATCAAAATACAAAGATTTATTATAGAAATCTTACTGTGGAGGGGGAAGAGAAATGGAGCTTCCGGATATCACTTTCCGCTATTTCGGGTATTATACGAGCAAGGGACGCTTCCGGGACGGCGTCCTGACGCCTCTGCGCACGGCGAAGGAATACGAGATCGACTTCCATACCATCGACGGCGGCGTGTCGTATATCGACGGGGAGGAGTACCGCATCAAAAAGAGCCGCATCATCGTGGCAAAGCCCGGACAGACCCGGCAGAGCGTCCCGCCCCTCGAATGCTATACGATCCATTTCAGCGTCCGCCCGTCGAACGAGGCGCAGAAGGCGTGGGTGGAGGAGCATCTGAACACGCTGCCGGACATGCTGGAGCTGTACGATATCGAGCAGTATTTTGCGGTCTTCGACGATATGATACAGACAAAGATCTCCTCCGTGCCGGGGAGCGAGCTTCTGTGTACGGCGAAGCTCTTCGAGCTGGTGAGCTATCTTGAACGGGACAAGGCGCGGGGACTCACTGTCACCAACGACAAGTACATCCGTTACCGTGACGCAGTGTATAAGACGGGGGAGTATATCCGAAGCAGCTTTTCAAAGCGCCTGACTCTTGCCGTCCTCGCCGATAAAGCCCATATGTCGCAGACCTATTTCCACACCGTTTTCAAAGCCACCATCGGCGTGACGCCTCAGCGGTATGTGATGAACGTCCGCCTTGCCAACGCCAAAAATCTTCTCCTCAATACCAATGCCGGTATCGAGGAGATCTCCGAGCGGTGCGGCTTTGACAGCCTTTCCTATTTCAGCTACGCCTTCAAAAAGGAGACCGGGATCTCCCCGGGAGAGTTCCGGAAACAGAACCGGGAGGTGACCCTTTGAAGGGGAGCACCAAAAAACGGAAGTCCATAGGCGGGCTTCCGTTTCTTTTTTCCTTTTCGATTCAGACCAGACGCTTCTTCATCCACTTGTCGGTGCGGTAGCGCAGGAAATAGATGATGCCCTTCACGCAGATCGAGGCGTTGCCGGAGATGAGCGAGCCGATCACGCCGAGTCCGAGGAAGCGCTGCGAAGCAAGGAACACGCCGAGTCCCACGTTAACCACCCACATGCAGACCACCGAAACGACGGTGCAGGAGGTGGCGTCTCCGGCGCCCTTGAAGGCGTTCGTGATAATGGAAACGAAGGGATTGGCAAGGAGCATCATGGGGATATGGATGTACAGCATTGTCCGGAGAAGTCCGAGGGTCTCGGGATTCTCGGTGTAAAGCGGATAAACGTACGGGAAAACGAAGAACGCCGCTGTCATCATGACGGCGTACATGCCGATCGTCAGACGGATGATCTTGCCGAGGACGGACTTTGTTTCCTCCTTGTCACCCGAGCCGATGTAGCGACCCACAAGGGTGATCGCCACGGTGCCCATGGCGGTGATCGGCACGCCCGTCAGACCGAAAAGCGTTCCGTGGATGGAGTTCGCCGCAAGGTGCGCCGTACCCGCCTCGACGATGAACCGGGTCTTCATGGTCGCACCGAACTGTACGATCAGCGACTCGGAGCTGGACAGGATACCCAGCTTCACGATGGCGCCGAGGGTGTGCCAGTCGATGTGGATGAACTCACCGAAGGCGGCAAACCATCCGTTTTTGGCAAGAAGGATCGAAGCGAGGATCGCCGTGTAGGCTCTCGAAACGATGAGCGCGATACCGGCGCCCACAACGCCGTAATCAAGAAGCACGATGAATACGTAAGCAAGCACGACGTTGATCACACTGCCGGATACCGATACGAACAGCGGTATCTTGTTGTTGCCGTAGCCCCGGCAGACGCAGGCGCCCGTCTGGAAGATACCGTAGAAGGGAAGCGAAAGCGCCATGCAGGACATATATTTCAGGCCTTCCTCCAGAACGTCGGGCGCCGTCTTGGAGAAGAAGAGATTGAACAGCTGCTGTGGGAAGAGAAGCATGACCGCACAGACCGCCGAGGAGAACAGGACGACCATCGCCATCGACTGGGAGACGCACCGGCGGGCTCCGTCCGGGTTCTGCGCACCCCGGTACTGCGAAACGAGGATCGTGGCGGCGGAGGGAAGGCAGGTGAAGACCACGCTGATGATGTTGTTGATGTTGCCTACAAGTCCGATGCCGGAGATCGCCGCCTCGCCGACGCCCGCTACAAAATAGGAGTGTACCGTGCTGATGAGGTTGTTCAGTATCATATCCACGAAGATCGGGAAGAAGATGACGAGGATCATCTTCGTGTCCGGATCGTGGAGGAAGTTTGACAGAAGGTTCTTTCCGTATCTGCGTCCGGTCTTGCTCATGGTTCTGTTTGCCCCTTTCCCGTTCACAGCGGTTGTTTGCCCGGCAAGAGCCGGAAGCGCCGGGCTTTGACCGTCTTTGCCGCTCGTTACGGGTATTGTACTTCATTCCCATGGCAATGTCAATAGAGTTGCGGCATTTTCGGCAATAAGACGAATTTTGCCGCCGTTTCATAAGAAAAACCGGAAGAAAGCCGAAGGACTCCTCCCGGTATTTTCAAATAAGACAACTGTCCTTCTGTCGTTGCGGCACCGCCCCTGCGGCTCCGCTTTCTCTTTTACTTTTGTTCTTTCTTTGCCGCCTTTGCCGCCTTTGCCGCCTTTTTCGGAGCCGGCTGCGAGGATGCTTTTGAAGCGGCTTTCGGAGCCGTGGCGGTCTTTTCCCTTGCGCCCTTTTCCGCTGCGGTCTTTCCCTTTTCCTTTGTCTTTTCCTTTGTCTTTTCCTTTGTCTTTTCCTCTGCCTTTTCCTTTGTCTTTTCCTCTGCCTTTTCCTCTGCCTTTTCCTCTGCCTTTTCCGCAGCGTTTTCCTTTGCGGGCGACGCCTTCTTGGCGGGGCGCTTCGGCTTTTCTGCGGCGGAGGGCTCTTTTGCGGCGCTTTTTTTCGCTGCCCTTCCGGCTTTCTTTGCCGGAGCAAAAACCTTGTCCAGCTCAAAGGCTCTCTCGTAGTTCCCTTCCACGGTGAGCTTTCCGCCCTCGGCAAGCGATGCAAAGGAAACCTTGCCGCTTACGGCTGCCGCCGCATCCTCGGCGTCGAGGAAAAAGATGGCGTCTCTGTCCACGTAGTCGTAGGGCTCTATGAAAACGCTGCCGTCCTTTACCTCGATGTACAGGATTCCCGCCGCATCCTCGTCGCAGAGATTTACCTGCACGGCGATGTGTCCCTCTACCTTGTCGGTGGAAAGGGCGGAAGCGGCGAGGCGGATCTTTTCGTATGCTTCTCTGAATGTCATCGTTATTTATCCTTTCTGTGCTGCTTACGTTTTTTGTGCTGCTTACTTTACCGGATGCGTCTGCCGGCGCCGGGCATCCGATGCGTTCTGCTGTTTATACGGCGTACTTCCTGCCGATATGCCTTTGCCTGCTTTTACCCGAAGGAAGAGGACTGATTCCGAAAACAGCCGTGAAGGACGCCGCAGCAATACCGCAGGAACTAATATTATTACTAATATAAATTAGCAACGGTCCGATGCCGTTCCCTCACATATAGATCTGCTTGAAGCGGATGAGGCTTTCCTTTGCCGGATAGACCTTCGAGGTGTACTCGAGTCCGCAGGCGCCGGTGTAGCCCGCCTTGTCGGCGGCGGCGAAGACCACCTTGTAGTCTGTCTCGCCGAACTGGAGATCGCCCCGCCCGGGGTGTCCCGCCGAATGCAGGTGGGCGATGCAGTCGAGATTCTTTGTGATGCTCGGGATGATGTTCCCTTCCATAATCTGCTGATGATAGATGTCGTAGACCACCTTCACGAAGGGACTGCCGACTTCCCGCACGATGTCGAACGCCTCGGCCGCCTTCCACAGATAATAGCCCGGATGGTTCACAAGGGTGTTCAGCGGCTCGATCATCACCGTCACGCCGTATTCCTCGAGGATGGGCTTTGCCGCCTTGAGCGCCGCTGCGATGCTCTCGTGCTGATACGCCCGCTCTTTTCCGGTATCGGGACCCACCTGCGTGATAAGACGCCCTACGCCCATATCCTTTGCCGCACGGCAGCTTTCGAGAAGCCCCGAGAGCCACGCCTTTCGCATTTCCGGCTCGGTCATGCAAAATTCGGTGGTACACATACTGAGAAGCTCCACGCCGGAATCTTCGCAGACCCCGCGAACCTTTTCGGCGTCGAGACCTTTCCAGTCATAGGTCTCTGCGGCGTCAAAGCCGAGAGAAGCGATCTTCTTTATGGCATCGCAGAAATCAAGCCCCCCGAAAAAGCAGGGGACGGGGATACAGAAACGCATAATTTGTACCTCCGAAAAAGAGATTGATTTAGGAGTTAGGAGTTTGGAGTTTGGGGTGTAAAATTCGGAATTATGAATTCAGAATTCGGAATTGAAAAGTCTATTTTATTGCACCGGGAAACAGTCGAAAGAAAAGGACTCATCAAAAACCGTGGCTTGCCGCTTTTGGTGAGTATGCTCCTGCATCTTGCTTTCAAAATAGCGGAAAATTCTCGGTTTCAGTTTAAATGTCTTTTCAATTCTTCATTCTGTTTCGTCTGTCCGAACCGTTCCGGTTTTGTCAAACAACTCCACACTCCACACTCCACACTCCCAACTCACATGAAACTTCTCCGCCGCAGGTTTCCCCACGGCGGAAGCAAAGCTTATTATTCTTTGTCTTCTTTCTTTTCTTCCTTTTCTTCCACGTCGAGCTTGATGTGGAGATCCTTCAGCGCCTGCTCGTCCACGCCGGCGGGAGCCATGGTCATGAGCTCGATCGCCGCCTGATTCTTCGGGAAGGCGATGACGTCACGAAGGCTCTCGGCGCCGAGAAGCTGCATGCAGAGTCTGTCGAGACCCAGACCGAAGCCGCCGTGAGGGGGCGCGCCGTACCGGAAGGCGTCGGTGAGGAAGCCGAACTTCGCATACGCCTCTTCGTCGGTGAAGCCGAGAAGATTGAACATACGCTTCTGCAGATCGGGGTTGGTGATACGGATGGAGCCGCTGCAGAGCTCGATGCCGTTCAGAACCAGATCGTATGCCTTCGCACGGACTCTCGCCTTGTCGCTTTCGAGATATTCAAGGCACTCGTCAAGAGGCGAGGTGAAGGGGTGATGCATGGCGTCCCAGCTGCCGGTCTCTTCGTTGAATTCGAAGAAGGGGAACTCGGTGATCCAGAGAAGTCCCAGACCCTTCTTTTCGATGCCCAGCTTGTTGGAGGTCTCGATTCTGAGAGCGCCCAGCTGGCTGAGGACGTGTCCCTTATTTCTGTCGGCGATGATCATGATGACGTCGCCGGTCTTCGCATCCGCTTTCGCAATGATGGCAGCCATTTCGTCCTCGGTCATGAACTTTGCGAAGGAGGAGGAAACGCCTTCCTCGGTCATGCGGATCCATGCAAGACCCTTGGCGCCGATGCCCTTGACAAAATCGGTGAGCTTGTCGATCTCTTTTCTCGTAAGGACTTTTGCGGCGCCTTCCGCCTTGATGGCGCGGACGGTACCGCCCTCGGCAAGCGCATTCCTGAATACGACGAATTCGCTGCTTCTCACTACGTCGGAAAGATCGAATATCTCCATGCCGTAGCGCACGTCCGGCTTATCCGAGCCGAAGCGCTCCATGGCTTCGCTGTAGGTGAGGCGGGGCAGAGGAGTCACAAGGTCAACGCCCATGACGTCCTTATAGATGCGCTTCATGAAGCCTTCGCCCATGGCAAGCACGTCCTCCATGTCCACGAAGGACATTTCCACGTCGATCTGGGTGAACTCCGGCTGTCTGTCGGCACGCAGATCCTCGTCACGGAAGCAGCGGGCAATCTGCATATAGCGGTCGAAGCCGGCTACCATCGAGAGCTGCTTATAGAGCTGAGGAGACTGGGGAAGGGCGTAGAAGGAGCCGGGATGCACACGGCTGGGAACGAGGTAGTCTCTGGCGCCCTCGGGCGTGGACTTGATCATCATGGGGGTCTCGATCTCGATAAAGCCGTTCTCGTCGAAATAGTCACGGGTCACCTTGGCGACCTTGTGACGGAAGAGGATGTTCTTCATGAGGTCGGGACGGCGAAGATCGAGATAACGGTACTTGAGTCTGATTTCGTCCTTTACGTTGGTGTTTTCGGCGATCTCGAAGGGAGGCGTCTTGCTCTCGCCGAGGATCTTGATGGCGGTGGCAAAGATCTCGACGCTGCCGGTGGGGATGTTGGGGTTCTTGCTGGAGCGCTCACGAACCGAGCCGGTCACGGCGAGAACGTACTCGGAACGGACGCTCTGCGCCTTGGCGAATACCTCTCTGTCGCTGTTTTCGTCGAGGGCTATCTGTACGATGCCGCTTCTGTCACGAAGGTCGATGAACAGGATGCTGCCGAGGTCTCTCTGCTTCTGCACCCAGCCCATGACCGTGACGAGCTTGCCGATCTTTTCTTCGGTAACGGTACCGCAGTAGTCGGTACGCTTTGTATTTCCCAAAAATTCTGCCATGATATTTTCGTCCTTTCGCTTTTATTTTTGCTCATTTGTTTTTTTATTTTTCTGCAAGTGTTTCCATCGTTAAATTTCGGCTTCCGTCCCGTCGTACGCCGCCGTCATCCCGTGCTCTTTCGCCTTTTCGCAAAGCTCATCTTTCGGAAAATGACCGAACCGTGAGAAGTGGGAGAGGAAGACCTTCCCGTTTTCCCTGAGGATCCCGCTTTTCCGGAATACCCGCACCATCCGCAGGACGTTTTCAAAGTCGTTGTGCTCAAAGAGCCGAGGATCGCCCGGGACTTCCCCGAAGGTGCAGTCGAGGATCATGCCGTCGAGGCGCAGATGCGACAGAAAATCAAAAGTCCGGCAAAGGAGGTGCGCTCCGTCACAGCCGTAGAACAGCCTTTTCTCGCCGTCGTCTATGACGAAGTGGGTGGGAACGAGGGAAAAATCGGATTTTATCGAGTGATTGGCAGGGAGCGGAAGCACGGTATAGCCGCCAAGCTTCGTTTCCTCAAAGCATCGAAGGGACACAAGACGAGCGGCGCCCCCGAGCTCTTCGGCGGCTTTCTTTGCGGCGTTCTGCTCTATGCCGAGGCAGGGGACAGAGCCGAAGGTACCGTCCCTGCCGTATTTTCTTATGATATCCGGTCGGTAGTGATCGGCGTGGGTGTGGGAGATAAGGATGTCCGACACGCCGGAGAGTGCGTCGGGATCCTTTTTCAGATGGTTCTCCGTTCCCGCCGAGCAGTCCACCAGCAGGTCTTCGCCTATGAGAAGCGACGAGAGACCCCGGAAGAGCTCACCGGGCTTTGCGTTTTTTGCAAATGCCTCCGGCGTTTCGGGGTAGTCGGCGGCGCCGGTGCCGAGAAAGGTCAGCTTCATTTCAAACCTCGCATTCTGCTATATGGGAAAGGACCCGCAGAAGAAAGACGGTCCCCCGTTCAACAAAGCCAAATTCATTCCCATTCCGTTAATCGGAGCTCAACACGGGAACCGGCGGTCAGTGCAGGTTTTCAAAAAACTCCGTCAAAGTCCGTAAGGACTTTGACTATTGAAAGTTTTCGTCCGCCTTTTTCAAAAGGCGGCGATGGGGTGTGGGGGCGAGGAGCCCCCACAAAAGGAACTCAAAGTTTTGCGATAAATTCCGCCGCCGTGGCAAGCTCGATATCCAGCTTTTCGCCGTTTTTGAGGTTTTTCAGCTGTGCCCTTCCTTCGTCCAGCTCGTTATCGCCGATGACGAGGGCGTATTCGGCGCCCAGCTTATCGGCGTACTTCATCTGCGCCTTGAGGCTTCTGCCCACGATGTCGCAGTCGGCGATGACGCCCATCTTCCGGAGCTCGTGGGTGAGAAAGACCGCATAGTCGCCCGCCCGCTTGCCCATGGGAGCCGCATACAGCTTCGGGCACTTCTTTTCGGGAAGGCTGAGACCGCCCTTTTCGGCGTTGGCACGCATGGCGAGCACGAGCCTTGTCAGTCCGAGACCGAAGCCGATACCGCAGAGTGCGGGACCGTCCAGCTCCTCGACGAGTCCGTCGTACCGTCCGCCGCCGCAGACGGTGCTCTGGGCGCCGATGTCATCGGAGATGAATTCAAACACCGTTCTTACGTAATAGTCAAGACCTCTGACGATCTTGGGGTTGATAACGTAGTCGATGTGCATGGCGCTCAGAGCGCCCTCGAGGGTCTCGAGATGCTCCCGGCAGTCGTCGCAGAGATGGTCGACGGTGCTGGGACAGCCCTCGGCGATCTTCGAGCAAACGGGGCTCTTGCAGTCGAGGATGCGGAGTGGGTTTGTTTTCAGTCTTTCCCGGCAGGTGTCACAGAGCTCGGACTCGTGCGCCGAGAAGTATTCCACAAGCGCCTCCCGGTACTTCGGGCGGCACTGGGGACAGCCGATGGAGTTGATGTTGAGGGTGTTCTTCACGCCCAGCCTTTTCAGCACCGTGTCGGCGATGGAAATGACGGTGGCGTCGGCGTAGGCGGTGGGAGCGCCGAACATCTCGACGCCGAACTGATAGAACTCACGGCTTCTGCCCGCCTGCGGCTTTTCGTAGCGGAAGAAGGGAGCGATGTAGTAAAGGCGGAGAGGCATGGGCTCGTTGTGCAGACCGTTTTCGATGAGGCTGCGGACGACGCACGCCGTGCCCTCGGGGCGCAGGCAAAGCTCGTTGCCGTCCCGGTCGGGCATGGTGAACATTTCCTTCTGCACGATGTCGGTGGTGGAGCCGACGCCCCGGCGGAAGAGGGCGGAGCTTTCAAAGGTGGGGAAGCGGGTCTCAAAGAAGCCGTACTTCTCGGCGGTCTCCCGCATGACTTTCTCGGCGTACTGCCAGATCAGAGCCTCCTCGGGGAGGATGTCCAGCGTGCCTTTCGGTTTCTGTATCATGGTGATTCGTTCCTTTCGGGTGCCGTATTCTGCACATATATATTCAAATATACATTATACTCCGGTTCCTCCTCCTTGTCAAGTGGGGAAAGGGACTTTTCGGGGAAAGTGCCGGAAATGCCGGAAGTGCCGGAAATGCGTTCCCGCACATAGCGTCCGGCAGCGCCGTATGCGGAGGGGGCTCCGCCCTTCACGGCGAGGCGTGCTGTCCTCGGCTCTCGCCGTGAGGGTGGCGGACGACCGCCCTTATTTTGAAACGGAAACGTATTGTTCTTGGCTCACGCCGGGAGGGTGGCGAACGACCGCCTTTTGTAAAAATGCGTTTTACTGCCTACGCTTCCAGTAATTTCTCTATCGACCACTGCCTACGTATGTCACTTTTGTCTCGAGCGACAAAAGTAACCAAAAGCGCCCGTAGGAAGGGCTAAGCCCGCCCTTCCTACACTATCCGGGCGTCGCACTCGCTTTTTGCTATGACTTCCTTTTGCTCCCGCACCGAACCGAGTGAAAACCGACACCACAGGCGG
>JAZRXH010000130.1:0-1245 GCA_045600125.1 Eubacteriales bacterium
TGCCGAAATACCCCGTTCCGAAGCCGAAAAGGGCGCAGGCACACAGCGCTTCTCCCTCACCGAAGGCACAGCACACGAAGAGCGACAGAGCGGCGCCGAGCAGAACGGCGATATGCCGTCCGGCACCGGGCACGCCGAAGGCGAAGGACAGAATGCCGCAGGTGCAGAAGAATACGAGCGCCCGTCTTGACACGTTCCTCGGAAAGCTCTCCTTCGACAGAACGGGATAAATGAGGTACACCGCCGCCGGGAGGGTGAGCGCAAAGGCGACGGCAAGGGCGAGGGAATCGGGCTGTCTGCCGTTTTCACTGAAGACCGTCTGCAAAATACCGGTAAAGAGTCCGAAGGAGGCGCCGAGGATCACCCGGGTGCGGAGTCCTTCGCAGAAGTCCTCGGACAGCGCCAGCTTCCGCAGCAGGTACACGAGGACGTTGATGCCGAAGAACACAAGGGCGCTTTCCGAATAGGTAAGGCAGGCGGCGGCGCTCCCTGCAAAGGTGAAAAACGAATAATGTCCCGAGCAGATCAGCAGCGCAATGCCGAGAGGATGCATACCGCCGACCGGGTCGCACAGCCCGAACAGAAACCCCAGCGCTGCGTGCGAAGCCGGAATAAGATACGGCATTGCCGCCCTGACGGTTTTCTCATACGGGATCCGCACCTTCTTCTCTGCAAACCCTTTCACTTTTGTCAGCCCATTCATCTTTGTACTTCCTTCCTATTATTATATTATATGCAGGGCTGCTCGCCCTGCGCCTCGCCGCCTTTTGCAAAGGAGCCACCGCAGGCAAATCGGGAATGCACCTCAGTATAAAACGGGAGTGCAGATGCCCGAGTATATCCCCGCTTTGCCGCCATATATCCAAGCGGCAAAGCTCAGCGAAATTTCAGCATAAATAATTAGTGTACACCGTCCGCAGAGGTCAAACGCCGACCTCTGTGGATTTTGCTTTATCTGCGACATAGCCTTCCCCTTTGGGGAAGGGGCTTCTGCCCTTGGCTGAAGGGGCACGGCAAAGCCGTGACGGAAGAGGCTTTGAAAAGCTCGCCTTACCCGATAAGGAGATTGTTCCTGCCCCGCTTACAGAGCGTCAAATCCTCAGACCCTGACCCTGCGTTTCCTTCATCATACCCGAAAAGCGCCGAAATCCGTGTCGAATCCCGCCCGGTTTCACACGTTTACAAAAAATTAACAATATTTTTGACCGAACCCCTTGACAAAATTTCCCCGTTATAGTACAATGG
>JAZRXH010000131.1:0-37228 GCA_045600125.1 Eubacteriales bacterium
CCGGGCACCTGCGTTCCCGATTTTTTCTGATGTTGGGTCTCGAATTGCCTGCGGGGGCGCCCCGCCTGCCCGCAGGGGCACTCTGCTTCCGATGAAGTCGGCGTTTGACTTCGTCGGAACAGTAGAAAGTGATTATTTCGTCTTCACCCATGAGTTTGACCGCTTGCATATAAGGCGGTCAAACGGAACAATAACCGGGCACCTGCGTTCCCGGTTTTTTCTGATGTGGGGTCCCGAATTGCCTGCGGGGGCACCCCGCTTGCCTGCGGAGGCATCTCCGCCTGCCTGCGGGGGCACCCCGTCCCCGATTCATTCAAAGGAGTACCAGAAGCACTCGGCACCGGGACGGATCCCTTCGCCGAAACGGGTCTTGTCGGCATCGTCGGGAAGCCGATAGTCCGGGGTATTGTCGCAGGCGGTAAAGACCTCCCGGACGGCTTTCAGATATTCAAAGCCACCGGCGGCGTGGGGGGCGATGTAGTGCCCTTCGCACCACTCGTTCCAGTTGTCAAGAAGAATGAGCTTCGCCATAAGAGAGTCTTTGGGGGCTTTGGAGGAGAACTCCTTTGCACGCCGAAGGACTTTCTTGAAATTTTCGGGAGTCAAAAGCCAGCGGTTTTCTTCGTAGTGGACCTCCGTGTGGTTTTCCGTCCACGGACTCGGGTCCCACCCCACCGAGCACGTCAAAAGCGAGAAGGCGGGATCGTAGTCGAAAAACGCCTGCATCCGGGAGAACTGCTCGGTAAGGATCTCTTCCTGAGGAGGATCGATTCCCTTGACGGGAAGGCAGTAGGCAAACTGTCCCGTGAATCCGAGAGATTTCCAGTTGTCCATATCTTCCGGCTTTTTGCCCCGGTATTCGGCAAGGAGGATAACGTCGTCATAGCCGTAGAGACGGATCTTTTCGCGCAGCTTTGCAAAGGCTTCCTCTACCTTGTCACGCCCTCCGAGTGTTTTGGCAAGCTTCAGAAGCGGGTCGTAGAAGAATAGTACCGGGCAGTTTTCGATTTTCAGGTAGTTTTCGTCGTTGAAATATTCTTTTACCCAGAAGGGAAGCAGGTGTTCGGTAAGATCGCTTGCATCCGCTATGCTTCCCGCATTGTCGCATTCCCACATGATGGCATAGGAAAGAACCTTCCCGAAACGGGAATGCTTCTGCGCCTCGATGGCATGGCAGAGCGACAGTCCTTCCTTTGTCACCGGTTTTCCTACGTTTTGGAACCGACGGTACCAGCAGTAGATGAAACAGCCAATGCCATGCTCCAGCGCCCATTTTGCCTGCAGGTCGAAAACGTCGGGACGGCTTTCATCATAGAAGCCGAGAAGCGGCGTGCGAAGAGGGAAGTTTTTCAGGTCGGCAAAAGGGGAGTAGCCGTTTTCGTATACCTTCCATCCGGGAAAGTAGTGACACGCAACGAGCGGGGACGCCGACGCTGCGGATATTTCCGACGGAATGCCGTTCTTTGTCATTTTGCCTCCTTTTCGATCATGGCGTTGATCTTCTCTCTCACCTTCAGCGTGATCTCCTTATCCTTGGGGATCTTGTGGAGGGAAACGTCCTCGCCGCCGTTGCACTGCCGGATCACGTCCATGACGGCATCCCTGCCGCAGAGCTTTTCACAGAGCTTCATCGCACGGAGGTCTTCGATGCCGCTGCCGAAGACGGCAAGACGGATTGAGTCGTAGAACTTATAGCCCGGTGCGGGATAAACGAGGAAGGAGTCGCCGGAGCAGAAGCCCTTGTCGGCGTCGGTGATTGCATAGGGATCGATGGGGCGGAGAGAACGGACGGAATTGTAGAAGTTGAAGCCCCACTGGAGGAAGCCTTCGATTTCAAAGGCGTAGAACTGGAGTCCCGAGAGACGGTTGCGGGAGGAGTGCAGACCGAAGGTGCGTCCCATGTGATTCCTGCTCGTGCCGCAGTAGTATACGAAGCGGGGGTGAGGATCGAGGGCGAAGAAGCCGTCGGCATGCTCTACGAAGGGCACGGGAATGTCCACAAGACCCTCCGTGTAGAATTCCGTCTTGCCCATGGCGTCGAGAATCTTGTAATTGCCGAGGTACTTCTCCACAATCCTGCGGCAAGCCTTGTAGCTTTCGAGATGCTCAAGGGAGGGCTCGTCGGAAATGTGGAAGAAGGTACACTTGTCGATGCCGAGGGAAATCAGTTCTTTATTCAGAGCGGGGAAGAGCTGCGAGAGGAAATGCTCGTATTCGGCGCCGTGGGAGTCGGTCTCCCAGCCGAAGATCTTACGTACCTTTCCGTCCTCACACTCGCAGAGGATCTTCGGAGCGTGGAAGGCGCCCCACTGGGTGAAGAGATGCGACATCTCAAAGTATTTGCCGCCGCACTTCTTGGCAAGAGCCACCCACTTTTCAAAGCGCTCGAAGCCGAAGGTGTAGCTGCCCTTTTTGTCCCGCTTCACGTCGAGAAGCTGAACGGTGGTGCGCTCGCCGCCGATATTGGTGTCAAGCGGAGGCGTGAAGAGAGGTGTGTAGATGATGTTGGTGCCGTTGTTTACCGCTTTCCTGAAGAGGTCTTCGACGGCTTTCCAGTAGTTCTTCGAGAATACCTTTGTGTGATAGTAATCGGCGATGCAGTCGGTATGCAGCCAGTGCGTCACGGCGATCTCCTGCTCGGGAAGCTCTGCGCCGATGACGTGTACCTTGTGGGATACACGGCAGGCTTCGGCTCTGGCGCTGTCGGTGAAGACGATGCTGATATCATAGTCGCCGGCGTCAAGACCTTCGGTGTAGAAATCGACCCAGAGGCTGGCGCAGATCCGGGGAAGAACGAACACCTCGGTATTCTTGTCGCAGGGAATGAGAACGTCCGGGAAGAGTCCGGGCATCGAGCGGATATGCTCGTCCGGCTCCTGCATGAGAGCGGCGGGGAAGACCGAGGGAACGTGCTCGATAAGACTGATCTTTACCGCCTTTTCGGCGCTTTTGCACTTCTTGCCGGACTTTGTGACCTCGGCAAAGACGAAGGCGGAACCTCTCGGATAAGCGTGGGGAGCAAAAGCGTCGTAAACGTAGGCGACCTCAAAGGAATGGCGTTCGCCGAGGAGTGCGCTTGACTTTTCGTATTTTTTGAAGGAGGTGAGTTTGTCGTCGTAAAAGACCTTTTCAAGAGGGGAGACGACTTTGGCAAGGATGTTCATCTTCGTTTTTCCTTTCTGTATTGGGATTTGCCCTTTTGGGAGGACAGAAAGACGGAAAGCTCTTTCTGCTTTTTGTCCTGCGCTCGAAAAAGGGCGTTTTTTATTCTTTCTGCACACTTTAATTATAGTGAATTTACGGCAAAAGTCAAGAGAAAACTTCCAAAAGGAGCGGTCTTGACAGGAATTATTATCCAAAGTTAAAAAATGGTCTTGGCAGCGTTATTCCCTTTGGACGCTTTTGCGAGCCGCCTCACGGAAGACCGTCGGGGACGTCCCGGTGTGTTTTTTGAAGAACTTGCTGAACTGCAGAGCGTCCTCGTAGCCCACCGAGCGGGCGATGACCGAAACCGAGGCACTTCCGGAGGAAAGAAGCTCCTTGGCACGCTCGATGCGAAGAAGGGTCAGGTACTCCCTTGGGGACATGCCGAAGACCGAGAAGAAGATGTTGCGAAGGTACGATCTTGAAAGAAACAGCGAATCGGCGCATTCCCGGACAGTGACGTTCCGGTGAAGATTTGCGGCAAGGAACCTTTTCGCTTCTTCGGCGTGGAGGACGGCTTGGGAAAGAGGGGAGGAGGGACAGCTTTTCCTATGATACGATAATACCATTTTCAAAGCGCCTTCATCGTACAGATCGCTTCGGTGCCGGAAGACGCCGTTTTCAAAAAGAAAGCCGCAGAGATGCAGCAATCCTTCCGCATAATCAAAGGAAAAGCATCGGTCTTCCGCAAGGATCCCCACGTCCGAAAGGAGCCTTTCGACGTTCTCCCCGCAAAGACGGAACCAGACGTACTCCCATGGGTCACTTTTGTCGGGATAATACTCCGCTTTTTCGTTCCGCAGCGTGATAAAGCCCTGCCCCTTGCCGAGGGTCTTTCCGTTGAAAAAGCCGCTTCCGGACAGAATGTAGTGGATGGCTGTGCGGTTGCAGATCAGATTCAACGGTGCTTTGTCGGCGCTGCATTTCTCGATTCGTGCTTCGTCGATCCACAAGTCTTCCATGCCGCTCACTTCCTTTGCACTTTTTACAGTACGATTTTACCATATATCCGGGCGAAAATACTATTGCCGATTTGTAAAAATTGTGCTATCATCGAAAAGAAAGAATGGCGCAGGGGGCGATGCCCGATGCGTGGGGATAAGAGCGCAGAAAATGCGATGAAATTATAAAAATGCAAAGAGAAACAAGGAAAGGAAGCTTCCGGGGCGGCAAAAGCCTGCTGCGGAAGACGGATGACAGAATGGAAATAGATCTTTCGCTTCTGAAAAAGGGCGGCGACGTTTGCAGGACGCAAAGCGGGGAATACGAAAATTTTCTTGAAAATCAGAAATGCCTCGGCGTCGGAAAACTCCCCGGGCGGTCGAATCTTCTCCACGCAAAGCACAAGGGCGTATACTATCGGAACAAGGAGGAGTCCGAGCGGCTCTGTTCTCTGAACGGCACGTGGCGCTTCGCATACCGGGAAAGCGACTGCATCCCGGATTTCTATGCTGAAAGCTATGACGACTCGTCGTGGGACACCATCGACGTGCCGTCCGTGTGGCAGTACCGGGGCTACGGCAAGTGCACTTATCCCAACGTGCGGTATCCCATTCCCTTTGATCCGCCGCACGTTCGGTGCGTGAATCCCGTCGGGTATTACCGTCGGAGCTTTACAGGGGATCCCGGATGTAAGAATGCCATCCTTCATTTCGGCGGCGTGGACAATGCGTTTTTTGTTTACGTCAACGGAGAATTTGCGGGCTTTTCAAAGGGAAGCCGTATCCCCGCCGAGTTCGACGTGACCCGCTTTTTGCACGACGGGGAGAATACGCTGGCGGTCAAGGTGTTCACCTATTCCGATGCGACCTATCTTGAAAATCAGGATATGCTGTTGGCAAACGGCATTTTCCGGGACGTGTATCTTCTTTTTCTCGACGAGTGCTATATCCGGGACTACCGTGTCTTTTCTCACGAGGACGGCTTTACGGTCGAAATAGCGCCGGAATACGGGAAACTCGAAGGCGATCTTTCAGAATATACCGTCGTTTGCGAGCTGGACGGGCAGTCGATGTGCCTTGCACTGTCCGGGAAAATGTCCTGCCGCTTCTTTATTGAGGATCTCAAAAAATGGAATGCCGAAGAGCCGAATCTGTATCTTCTCGATCTTGTGCTCTGTAAAGGGAACGAGATTGTGGAGGTACACTCGAAGAAGATCGGATACTGCCACACCGAGGTGGCGGGCAACAAGTTCCTTGTCAACGGTATGCCCGTGTACATCAAGGGCGTGAACCGGCACGAATACGACTGCAAAAACGGCAGAGCGATCAGCACGGAACTTATCGAAAAGGAACTCCGGGACATAAAAAATGCGAACCTCAATGCGATACGGACCTCTCACTACACCAACAACCCCGCTTTCTACGAGCTTTGCTCGGAGATGGGGATCTACGTGATGGACGAGGCGGATATCGAGACACACGGAGCGCAGGTGACCGACGATCAGGGGTATTTGTCCAAAATGCCCGAGTGGTACGATGCGTACCTTGACAGAGTTACCCGGATGCTGGAGGGGGAAAAGAACGAGCCCTGCGTCTTTTTGTGGTCGATCGGAAACGAATGCGGACGAGGCGAAAACCTTGACCGATGTGCCGAATTTATCCGCAAGTTCGATCCGACCCGTGAGGTACTGAACGTGCAGTCGGACGGCATTTCCCGCTTTGGCCTTGCGGGGTATCCTCCCATGGAGAAAATACGTGCCTTCCCGGAGGACGGAAAGCCGGTGCTCATGGTGGAGTACGCTCACGCCATGGGCAACAGCCCAGGAAACCTTGAGGGGTACTGGGACTACGTCTATACCCATGAGAACATGGTAGGCGGCTTTGTGTGGGAATACAAGAACCACGGCTTTTACACCGAGGACAGGGACGGAAAGCCGGGCTATCTGTACGGCGGCGATTTCGGGGATTACGTACACTGGGCAAATTTCGTGCTGGACGGCTATCACACCTCCGACGGAACGCCGAAGCCGACGTGGAACGAGCTGCGGGAGGTGTCCTCACCGGTCTATGCCCGGGTCGAGGACGGACACATCCTCCTCAAAAACACCTGCGATTTTCTGCCCCTTTGCGGGATCGTCTGCAAATGGCGGCTGTTGGAGGATCATACCGTGCTTCGGAGCGGAAGTCTTCCCGTTCCGGCGCTTCTTCCTCATAAGGAGGGCGAGCTCGTGATCGACTACGGAGAGCTTCCGAAGGACGGCGGTGCAAGGTTTTATCTGACGCTGGACTTTTATAAGGGTGACACTCGCCTCTCGACCTATTCCGTTTCCGCAGGCAGAAATAAGGCGGAGAAAAAGCTGAGCTTCGGGAAGTACAGCCCAAAGGCTTCGGGCAATGCCGAGCATGCCGTTATCGAGGGAGAGGGCTTTGCCATCGAGTTCAAAAATGGCCTTATTTCCCGCCTTTGTTACGAAGGGCTTTGCAATTTCGATCCGAAGATGAAACTGAATTTCTACCGGGCGCCCACCGATAACGACGGCATTGCGAATTTTAAGCGGCGGATGATCTCGAAGTGGAACAAGGTGTTCCTGAAACAGTTTACCTTCCTTCCGGCTGCGCTCTGTGCCGAGAGGGAGGACGACGGCGTCATTCTCACCTTTACGGGAAAGTGCGCTCCGGCGGCGAGCTTCAGCGGTTTTGACGTGACGCTGAAATACCGGATCATGAAGGGCGGAGCGGTGACGGTGACGTTTACCGGCGCTCCTTACGGGAAAATGCCGGAAACGCTGCCGAGGATTGGGGTATGCTTTGATATGCCGAAGCAGTTTACGGACGTCAAGTGGTACGGTCTCGGGGAGGATCAGAGCTATGCCGACGCAAAGCGGGGCGTATTCCCGGGACTTTACGAAAAAAGCGCAGACGGGCTGAACTTCCTGTACGATTATCCGCAGGAAACGGGAAACCGGGAGGGGACCTTCTTTGTGCTTCTGGAAGACGGCAAAACAGAAAAGAAACTCGCCGCTGCATCCTCCGAGCCGTTTGCGTTCTCCTACCACCCGTTTACGATGGACGCACTGATCCGAGCACAGCACCGGAACGAGCTTTACGAGGACGAGTCCTGCAACCATCTGTATATCGACTACCGCATGCGTCCCTTGGGAAGCAATTCCTGCGGCCCGCAGCCGGAGCCGGAGTTTGAGCTTCGTCCCCACTCCTTCCGCTTTGTGTTCACGCTGTTCTGCGCCGAAAAGGAATCGGAGGCGCTGGATGTTGTGCGCTCGGACTATGAGGATAAAACGGAAACTCTGTCCGGTCCCTTTGGGTCCGAGGAGCGGTATCTCCGGGGCATCGAGTACGCAGACTGCGACGTAGAGTAATAGGGAGCCCCTTTTTGGGGGACTGCTCGTCCCCGTGCTGCCTCTGCTGCGGCACTGTTTCCCACCGCAACAGACAGCAGGCAATGATTCTTTTTCAAAAAAATGCAGCCCAAGTCCGTATGGACTTGGGCATTTTTCAAAGATTTCGCCCGCCTTTTTCAAAAGGCGGCAGGGTGCAGGGGCAGAGCCTCCGGAGGATGCTCAGACCTTGCGCTCGATGCCGAGGAACTTGAACATATTCTTCCAGTACATATTGTCGTAGAATTCTTCGGTGGCGTTCACGCTTTCGAGGGCTTCCTTTTCCTCGGCAAGCCATGTGGTGACGATGTCCACGGGGTATTCTTCGACGTATTTGTCTGTGCCGAAGAACATATTCATGCCGTCCGGGTAGCTCGAGCAGTAATTCCGCAGCATCTCCCGGCGGTATACGCCGTGGGTACCGGGGGTGGTATCGATGAAGAGCTGGGGAGACTTATAGGTTCTGTTTCCGTTTTCATCGGTGTATACGTGACTCTTGATCCATGGAAATTCCACATAGATATCGGGTTTACCCTTTGCCACCGAGTCTGCGTGCTGAGCGATCCAGCGATATTTTCCGTAGAGGATGAGGCACTCGGTCACCCAGGGATTCGCACAGTGCGCCATGGAGAAGCGCAGATTATCGTAGCCTATGAAACACTCCCAGTCGTTGGGCATATTGTACTGGGAGGAGGGGAGGAAATCGTAGAGTGTTCCGGAGTGGAACATGATCGGAAGTCCGAGCTCCTCAATGAGCTTGAATACCTTGGTGGGGATCTCATCGTAAACGTGATAGTTGTTCGGGATGAACTTGAACGCCTTCACGCCTCTTGCGGCACAGTCACGGACCTTGTCAAGGATGTTCTCCTCGTAAGGATGGAGCCAAGCCACCGGGAAAAGTCTGTCCTCACAGCCCTTTACCCATTGGAACAGATTGTCGATACGGTACTTGTAATCAAAGCGGGGATCGTCCGGGTCGATGGAAAGCACGTTTCCCCCGGTGATGCCGCACTTGTTCAGTTTTTCAAGAAGCTTCGCAGGCTCCGGATCGGAGAGCCCTCCGATGTGCATGTGTGCGTCGTAAATCGTCATGGTTTTTTGATTCCTCCGTTTGTTTCTTTTTTCGGCAGGGAAGAGGGAGAGCCTTTTCTCTGCTTTCTCAATCTATACATTAACGCAATGCAGGAACAAATTAAAGGCTTTATTTGTTAATATTCTCATTTTTTGCAAAAAATCCGTTTATGCGGAATGTTTACGGTTATTCCTTGATTTTGACCCGAATATATGATACAATAGTACCGATTTTGATTCGGGGTGTTTATCTTATGGACTATAAAAAAATCAGCGCCGCAAGCCTTGCCTTTACCTACGCCGGGTGCTTTTTCGGAGCGGGCTTCGTATCGGGGCAGGAGCTGTGGCAGTTCTTCGGCTCCTTCGGACTGTACGGTATATTCGGCTGTATTCTGGCGGTACTGCTGTTTCTTCTCTTCGGTATCCTCTTTCTCCGCAACGCCGCAAGATCGAAAAAGAGCTCTCTTGACGAGCAGATCATCCTCTGGAAGCTGCCGGTACTGCGCCGGATCTTCGGAGGCATCAGCCTTTTCTTTTTCTTCGGCATCTTTATCATCATGGCGGCAGGCTCGGGAGCGCTGATGGCGAGGATCTTCGGCATACCGCCCTTTGTCGGCGGGATCGTGTTCAGCGTGGTGGTCTGTGTCATTGCCACCTTCGGTATCGGCGGAGCGGTGAAGTCCTTTTCCACTCTCGTCCCGGTGCTGGTGGCGCTGACCATTGCCATCTGCGTGGGAGCGCTTCTGAAATTCGGCTTCGGGACGATTCCGGAAAGCACGAACACCAACGGGCTTCTCGGGAACTGGGCGTTTTCGGCGGTGACCTACGTTTCCTTCAATCTTGTGGCGTCCTTCGGGACGCTGGCACCGATCGGGGCGGGGATGCATAAAAAATCGACGGTCTATCTGGGCATCGGTCTTGCCTGCCTTATGCTGTGCGCCGTGGCGCTGGGGATTCTTTTCACGCTTATAGCCCTTCCCATGGCGACGGCGGAGGAGCTTCCCATGCTGGACGTGGCGTTCCGGCTTTCGACGCCGGTGGGCATCGTGTACGCCGTTCTTTTGCTGTTTGCCATGTTCGGGACGTCACTTGCAAGCTTCGTGGCGATCCTTTGCTACCTTGAGGAGAAGCACCCGAGGCTGCAGAAGCACCGCATTCTTCTCACGTCGGTGCTGGGGCTTCTCGGCTTCGTTCTCAGCCTTTTCGGTTTCGGACAACTGGTGGGAACGGTATATCCCATCTTCGGCTACGTGGGCTTTGCGGTGCTGGGCATGATTGTTTTGGATTATTTTCTGCTTATCCGAAAGAAATAACGGGAACGGATAATAGGGGAGGGACAAGGTTTTTCATGCCTTGCCCCTTCAATTTTTGCGCTCATTTTAGGAATGAAAATAAAAAAGGAACGGCACAGCCGAAGCCATGCCGTTCGTAAAAATGTGCGTTATTCTTTTGACTTACCCGGGAACTCAGTCGTTGTAGAGACCTCTCTTAACGTAAGAGGTATGAAGAACCTCATGAGCCTTGTGGCTGCCGGGCTTTCCGAAGAAGTCGGCGTAGATGGTCTTGATGTCGGGGTTCTCGTGGGACTTTCTCAGGGGCATATTCTTGTCGGCATCGTAGAGAACGGAAGCTCTCTTAGCCTTGAGGTCGGTGAAGTTACGAACGTTCATGGGCTGATAGGGCTGACCGCCGCCGTTTACACAGCCGCCGGGACAAGCCATAACTTCCACGAACTGATAGTCCTCTTCGCCGTTCTTGATCTTTGTGAGGAGCTCCTTGGCGTTAGCGGTTCCGGAGCATACGGCTACCTTGACTTCAAGATCACCGAGCTTGTAGGTCGCACGCTTGATACCTTCGGTACCGCGGACTTCTTCAAATTCGAGCTTTTCGAGGGTCGTGCCGAGGATGGTTTCCGCTGCGGTCCGGAGAGCTGCTTCCATAACGCCGCCGGTAGCACCGAAGATAACGCCGGCGCCGGAACCAACTGCGAAGGGAGAATCAAACTTCTCATCGGGAAGAGCGGCAAAGTCGATGCTTCCCTTGGAGATCATTCTGGCAAGCTCACGGGTGGTGAGAGCCACGTCAACGTCGCATACGCCGGCAGCGTCCTCATCGTCACGCTTTACCTCAAACTTCTTGGCGGTGCAGGGAATGCAGGAAACGAAGAAGATATCCTTGGGGTCGATACCGTGCTTTTCGGCATAGTAGGTCTTGAGGACGGCACCGAACATCTGCTGAGGAGACTTGCAGCTGGAAAGGTTGTCGGTGAATTCGGGGAAGTAGTGCTCACAGAACTTGATCCAGCCGGGGCAGCAGGAGGTGATAAGAGGAAGCTTGCCGCCGTTCTGGATTCTTTCGATGAGCTCGGTGGATTCTTCCATGATGGTGAGGTCAGCGGCAAAATTGAGGTCGAAGACGCCGTCGAAGCCGAGTCTTCTGCAAGCCGCTACCATCTTTCCTTCCACGTCGGTTCCGGGTGCGAAGCCGAAGCATTCGCCGATGGTGGCACGAACGGAGGGAGCGCAGGAGATGAATACGTGCTTGGTAGGATCGTTGAGAGCGGCGAGTACCTTTGCGGTATCGTCTACTTCATGGAGAGCGCCGGTGGGGCAGACAGCCGTACACTGACCGCATCCGATGCAGGCGGTGTTGGCAAGGTCGGTCTCAAAGGCACATCCGATATGGGTATCAAAGCCTCTGTCGTTGGCGCCGATAACGCCTACGCCCTGCTGATGCTTACATACAGCGGAGCATCTGCGGCAGTTGATACACTTGTTGTTTTCACGAACGAGGTAAAGTGTGGAGGTATCCGGCTTGTAATCGTTCGCAAAGCCGCCGATCTTGTCCTCGTCGGTGCCGTATTCTTTACAGAGCTTCTGGAACTCGCAGGTCTGGCTTCTGACGCAGGAAAGGCACTTCTTTTCATGGTCGGAGAGAAGGAGCTCGAGGTTGAGCTTTCTTGCCTTCAGTACCTCTTCGGTGTTGGTGAGGATCTCCATACCCTCGGAAACGGGCATTACGCAGGCAGCGACGAGCTTTCTGGGACCGCCGACCTTGGTCGCACAGTCAACGAGGCAGATACGGCAGGCGCCGATCTCATTCAGTTCTTTCATATAGCAGAGAGTAGGGATGTCAATAGACGCTTCTCTGCAGGCTTCGAGGATCGTACAGTTATCTCTGACGGTATACTCTTTGCCGTTAATAACTACATTAGCCATTTCTATCTTTCTCCTTCCTTATTTCTTGACAATAGCGCCGAACTTACACTTTTCGATACAAGCGCCGCACTTGATACACTTGGACTTGTCGATGGTGAAGGGGCTCTTGATCACGCCGCTGATAGCGGATGCGGGACATACTCTCGAGCAAGCGGAGCAGCCTTTGCACTTTTCAGGGTCGATCTCGTAGGAGAGGAGAGACTTACATACGCCTGCGGGGCACTTTTTGTCGACCACGTGAGCTACATACTCGTCACGGTAGTAGCGGAGAGTGGAGATAACGGGGTTCGGAGCCGTCTGACCGAGGCCGCAGAGGGAAGCCTTCTTGATATGATAGCAGAGCTCTTCGAGCTTGTCGATATCTTCAAGGGAAGCGTTACCGGCAATGATCTTGTCGAGGAACTCGAGAAGTCTCTTGGTACCGATACGGCAGGGAGTACACTTACCGCAGCTCTCGTCGACGGTGAAGTCGAGGAAGAAGCGGGCGATATCCACCATACAGGTATCCTCGTCCATAACGATCAGACCGCCGGAGCCCATCATGGAGCCGATGGCGATGAGGTTGTCATAGTCGATGGGAGTGTCGATGAGCTTTGCGGGGATACAGCCGCCGGAAGGTCCGCCGGTCTGGGCAGCCTTGAACTTCTTGCCGTTCGGGATGCCGCCGCCGATCTCTTCGATGATCTCACGGAGAGTGGTTCCCATGGGGATCTCCACAAGACCGGTATTGTGGATCTTTCCGCCGAGAGCGAATACCTTGGTGCCCTTGGACTTTTCAGTACCCATGGAGGAGAACCAATCAGCGCCCTTGAGGATGATCTGTGCTACGTTTGCGTAGGTCTCAACGTTGTTGAGGATGGTAGGCTTGCCGAACAGACCCTTGACAGCGGGGAACGGAGGACGGGGACGAGGCTCGCCTCTGAAGCCCTCGATGGAGGTCATGAGAGCGGTTTCCTCACCGCATACGAATGCGCCCGCACCGAAACGGAGGGTGATGTCGAAGCAGAAGTCGGTACCGAAGATGTTCTTGCCGAGAAGACCGTATTCACGGGCCTGGGAGATGGCGATCTCCAGTCTCTTGATGGCGATCGGGTATTCTGCACGAACGTAGATATAACCTTCGTCAGCGCCGATAGCGTAGCCGGCGATAGCCATGGCTTCGAGAACGGCGTGGGGGTCACCTTCGAGGACGGATCTGTCCATGAATGCGCCGGGGTCGCCCTCGTCGGCGTTACAGCAAACGTACTTCTTGCCTTTGGGCTGAGCTGCTGCGAACTTCCACTTTGTACCGGTGGGGAATCCGCCGCCGCCTCTGCCGCGGAGACCGGAGTCGGTGATCACCTTGATAACGTCATCGGGGGTCATTTCGGTGAGGACCTTGCCGAGTGCCTGGTAACCGTCCATGGCTATGTACTCGTCGATGACTTCGGGGTTGATGACGCCGCAGTTGCGAAGAGCGACTCTGTGCTGCTTCTTGTAGAAGTTGGTCTCGCCGAGAGAAGAGTAAGCAGCTTCTGCTTCCTGCTTTGTCTCGTTGTAGACGAGTCTGTCAACGACACGACCCTTGAGGAGGTGCTCCTCAACGATCTCGGGAACGTCTTCGGGCTTTACCATGCTGTAGAAGGTGCCTTCGGGATAGATGATCATAACGGGACCGAGAGCGCAAAGACCGAAACAACCTGTGGTTACGACCTTGACCTCGTTTTCAAGCCCTTTTGCGGCGAGCTCTGCTTCCATGCGTGCCTTAATTTCGGGGCTCTTGGAGGAAGTACAACCGGTACCACCGCAAATCAATACGTGTGAACGAAACATAATTCTTTTTTCCTCCTATGTTTATTTTGCAGCAGCTCCGATAGTGTATTCGGTCACTACCTTACCGCCTATTACGTGCTTTTCGATGACTTCGGCTGCCTTTTCGGCGGTCATCTTTACATATGTTACCTTTTCCTTGCCGGGCTCGGAAATCTCAACGACGGGCTCGTACTGGCAGATGCCGATACAGCCGGTCTGTGTAACGATAACG
Organism: Eubacteriales bacterium; assembly: GCA_045600125.1. Classification (GTDB taxonomy): domain Bacteria; phylum Bacillota; class Clostridia; order Oscillospirales; family CAG-382; genus SIG622. Next base: position 13,853 of record JAZRXH010000131.1, read on the forward strand.
TTTTCGAGCTTCTTCTCGGCAACCTTTTCAACGAAGGCGTTGAGAACGGGTCTTGCGCCGGCGGCGATACCGCAGGTAGCCATACCTACGACGATACGCATACCGCCTTCGGCAGACTCACGAAGATTGACGTTGTTCTGCATTCTGTCACGAATGGCTTTGAGTTCAGCTAAGCTTTTCACTGAAATTACCTCCGATTCAATATAGATTATTTTTTACAGATTTTCATAGGACTCCGTAAGGAAGTCCCGTACCCATCCGAGTACCTCCGGCGACGCAAGCGAAACGTCACCGAGCATTTCCCGCATTTCCTTCGTGTCGAGCCTTACCTCACCGGACGGTTTTGTGTGCCGATAGAGGAAGTCGACCTCGGGGCTTCCCGAGAGAAGCACCGTCAGCGTCGAGATGATATCGCCCAGAGGCGTAAAGTCGATGCTGTCGGAATGGAACACCGCACGAAGCACGGTACCGTGACCGTCGGGAAATTCGGCTTCGGTCTTCGACTCGATGGAAAGAAATCCGCCGGTCTGCTCCGCTGCCAGCTTCAGAAGCGGCACGCCGAGCCCCACCTTCCGGGTGGTTCGTGAGGTACAGAAGGGATTCGTGACGCTCTCCACCATTTCGCGGGACATGCCGCAGCCGTCGTCCGTGATGGTGAGAACGAAGAGCGAGTCCGGCGTTTCGTCGATCTCGATGGCTACGTTCTTTGCCTTTGCGGACAGTGAGTTTTCGGTGATGTCGAGGATGTTGAGCGAGAGCTCTTTCATAAGACGGGTCCCTTCCTTAGGTGCGTGATGGTGCGGGGAAGTGTTTTACGCTTCGGATGGAAAATCAGGCAATCAATACTTTGCGAGAATGGTGTCAACGTCTTCTTTCTTGAGACGTCCGTATACTTCGCCGTTGACGGTCATGACGGGAGCAAGACCGCAGGCACCGATGCAGCGGGTAGCGGTGAGGGAGTACTTCCCGTCGGCGCTGGTGTCGCCGTCCTTGATGCCGAGACGGAGGGAAATTCTGTCGAGAACGTCCTTCGAGCCCTTAACGTAGCAGGCTGTACCGAGGCAGACGGAAATGGCGACCTCGCCCTGAGGGTTGAGGGTGAACTGAGAATAGAAGGATGCGATGCCGTAGATCTCTTCGAGAGAAACGCCGGTCTTGTCTGCGATTATCTTCTGCACTTCGATGGGAAGATAGCCGTAGATGTCCTGTGCTTCCTGAAGAATAGGCATCATGGCGCCCTTGACGCCGTTGTACTTTTCAATGACGCCGAGAAGCTTTTCTTCCTGCTCCTTGGTGCCCTTGAAGGTGACTGTCGTCAGTCTTTTTTTCATGTTTTATTTACCTCCCTGCGGCAGTGCCGCAAAATTTACTTATTGCTTTTCGGAAGCTGTCCCCGAAATGATTGCCAAAAATTTAACAATCTTGAGAATACAAATCTTCGTATATAGCATAACGCATATATTATATACTACAATGAGTTGGTTGTCAACCGTTAATTATTAATTTTTCGGGAAATTCAAAGAAAAACGGGAAAAGATGAGCGAAAAAAGAATAAGATGCGAAAATCCGTCGGAAATCCGCACCTTCTTTATGAAGACAAAGGGGAAATGGGGAAAGCCGGAAGCATACCGCTTCATTTCCCCGAAAGATAATCAAAGAGGGAAGCCCGGATCTCCTCCTCGGTCTCGCCGGAAAGCTCCAGCTCGCCGCCGGAGGCGCCCACGTCGAGCAGACGGTGAGCGTCGCTGTTTGCCACAAAGCGAAGATCTCTCGTGATCGGGTAGTTTTCCCGGTACTCCTCCAGCTTGTCCTTGTCGTGGATCTCGGCACAGACGAAGCCCGGTTCGGGGGGGATGTCGCCGAGGATGGCGATGATGCCGTTGGCGTCCCGGTCGATGTGGGCGGGGAAGCACACGCCGCCGTATTCGGCGCAGAGGGACGGAGCTTCCTCCAGAGAAATGTCGGTGGAGCTGATGAGAAGAAGCTCCTCGGTGCCGATATCGTTCCCGTCGCTGTCCGAGACGATCTGGTCGCCGAAGACCTCGGGCTTGTTTTTTATGGGCATGAGCCGCTCGTGGATCGTATCCGAGAAGGCAAGCGCCGCATCGAGCTCCCGGAAGAGGCAGACCACGTGGATGTCCTCGGCAGTGGTCAGCTCCATCCCCGCTACCGGCACAACGCCGTAAGCCCTGCAGGCTTCAAAGAATGCAGGGCAGTTGCGGCATGAATTGTGATCGGTCAGCGCCATCAGCGAAAGTCCGCCGAGGGCTCCCATCCCGGCAATCTCCGCAGGTCTTGCGTCGTTGTCGCCGCAGGGGGAGAGGCAGGAATGGAGGTGGAGGTCGTACAGGTGCTTCATGGGCGTTTTACACCGGGATATTCTTTCCGATGGCGGCGCAGAGCTCGAAGGAGGTGAGGGGACTCGTATACACGTTGATGCACTCCTCGTGGGCTTTGGCAAGGGCGTCGGGCTCCAGTTTGGAATTCTCGGCGAGGATCACCATGGAAGTGTCGCAGAGAGTCGCCACGGCGATCACGTTGATGTTCGACATGATGGTGACCCAGATATTGCCGCTTTTGGCTCTTCCCATGACCCAGCTGAGCAGGTCTCCGGTATAGGCTCCGGCGATCTCTCTCGAAGGATCCTCCTCGCAAAGGGGAACAAGGTCGAGGAGAAGAGCCGCTTCTTTTACTGTCATAGCTTGCTTTTTATCCTTTCGGTCTTTTGTGTTTTTCGTGCGCTTTTTGTCCTTCGGGGCTTCCAAAAGAAAAGAAAAAATGCACCGAAGGACCGTTCCCGCTCTGCGTACTCCCGGCAAAGGGGCGCACGGCGTTTTTCGGATTATAGCACAGCCGGGGATAAAAATCAAGGGCAAAGCCGTAAAATGTGCCGTTTTTGCGGCAACATTGCACAAAACAGAGGGGGCTTTTTGTAAATTTTCGGTTTTTCTGCAAAAAGGCTTTACATTCCCGAAAGGTTGTGATATAATTAACAAAATGGCTTGATGTGCCGAAAGAACGGGAATAAATTAAAAAACGACCGCTCTTTTACGGCAGGGACATCACCGACTGTTGCGGAAACGTCATTTTGAAAGGTTGGTCTGCATATATGAAAATAAGTGCCATTCGTGACCTTCTCGACGCAGAAGTCCTCTGCGGGGAAGAGTTTCTCGATACAGAGCTGAATTCCGCCTGCGGAAGCGATATGATGAGCGACGTGCTCGCTTTCGTCAAGGATCATGCGGTGCTTCTCACGGGACTCGTCAATCCGCAGGTCGTAAGGACGGCGGACATGATGGACATCCGGTGCATCGTTTTCGTCCGGGGCAAGCGTCCTCCGGAGAACGTGATCTCCCTTGCGCAGTCGCTGGATATCGCCATCCTTGCCACCAAGGAAAGAATGTATGTTGCCTGCGGTAAACTCTATACCGCCGGACTTGCGGGAGGAAGTGTGATAAGCCAATGAGCGAGCCGATCGTATTTACTTACAACGTGGACGGCGAGAATTTCACCTCCGCCGGTGAGGCGTCGGTAGCCGTCAAGAAGTCGCTGCGTCAGCTCGGCTTCCCGCAGGACGTCATAAGACGTGTGGCGATCGCCATGTACGAGGGGGAGATCAACATGGTCATCCACGCCAGCGGCGGTGTTGCCACCGTGAACGTGTACCCCGAAAAGATCGAGATCATCCTCGCCGACGAGGGTCCCGGTATCGTGGACATCAATCTCGCCATGCAGGAGGGCTATTCCACGGCGCCGGACAATATCCGCTCCCTCGGCTTCGGAGCGGGCATGGGTCTTCCCAACATGAAGAGATACACCGACGACATGCGGATCGAATCCACCGTCGGCGTAGGCACCACCATCTATATGACGGTGAACGTACCGCAGAGCTGAAGCGTTCCGGAAAAGGGTCACCGCTCTTTCTCAAGGGAGAGGGATGACCGGAAGAACTTCTTCCCGGAGGCTGTCTGCTTTTCAAAGAAGAGCAAAGAACCGAAATTAACGAAAGGATAACCGAGAAATGCGAGAGTATATCCATTCCGTATCTCTCGACGTGGAGAAGTGCAGGGGCTGTACCAACTGTCTGAAGCACTGTCCCACCGAGGCGATACGCGTGAGAAACGGCAGAGCGGTCATAGACTCGAAGCTGTGCATCGATTGCGGCGAGTGTATACGCAAATGCCCGTATAAAGCGAAAAAAGCCATATACGATAAGCTGTCGGATTTTGAAGAGTCCGGCTTCAAGTGGAAAATTGCGCTTCCCGCACCGGCACTGTACGGTCAGTTCGACAACATAGACGACATCGATTACATCCTTTCCGCCCTCCTCGAGTGCGGCTTCGACGAGGTCTTTGAGGTCGCCAGAGCAGCGGAGCTGATCTCGGCGTATACGAGATATTACATCAAGGCGGGAAAATGCGACAAGCCGGTCATCAGCTCGGCGTGTCCCGTTATCGCACGGCTTATCAGCGTGCGGTATCCCGACCTTCTCGACAATCTCCTGCCGCTGAAGGCGCCTCTGGAGCTTGCTGCCGGGGAGGCAAGGAAGAATGCCCTCGAAAAGCATCCCGAGCTTTCACCGGAGGATATCGGCGTGTTCTTCATTTCGCCGTGTCCCGCCAAGGTCAGCTACGTAAAGAATCCCATCGGGGTGGAGAAGAGCGCCATAGATGCCGTTCTTTCCATCAGCGAGCTGTATTTCATGATCCTCGGAAAGCTGAAGAACATCAAGAACCCGCTGCCCCTTTCCAAGGTGGGCGTCGTGGGCGTGAGCTGGGCGGGCACCGGCGGCGAGGCGTCCTCGCTGTTCAACGACCGCTATCTTGCGGCGGACGGCATCGACAACGTTATCGAGGTGCTGGATCAGCTGGAGAACGACAAGCTGAGCGACGTGGAATTCATCGAGCTCAACGCCTGCAGCGGCGGCTGTGTGGGCGGTACCCTCACGGTGGAGAATCCCTTCATCGCAAAGGCGCGGCTGCAGAATCTGCGGCGGTATCTCCCCGTGGCGCAGAACCAGGCGGAGACGGAATACGACGAAAACAGCAGCACCGGCGGCGTACCGAAGGACTTTCTGTGGTCGGACGAGCTGAGCTACCGTCCCGTCAGCCTTCTCAACAAGGATGTAGGCGAGGCCATGCGGATGATGAGCAATATCCAGAGCATCCTTGAAACGCTTCCCGGCCTTGACTGCGGCTCCTGCGGAGCTCCCTCCTGCCGTGCCCTTGCCGAGGACATAGTAAAGGGAAAGGCGAGCGTCAACAACTGCATCATCCGGATGAAGGAGCAGATCGAGCAGATGTACAACAATCTCGGTCTCTTCGTAAAGCCGAAGGACGGCAGTGACGCACCCGACGGCTCCGGAAAATGAGAAACGGAAAATAATAAAGACAAAAAGGGCGGGACCTTCCGATTGGAAAGAGTCCCGTCCTTGTTTTTTTGCCTTATGTCGTTTTGAGAAGGCTGCTTTTCGTCATCAGAGGCTTACGTGGATGTTCTTGCCGGTGATCCAGAGGGCGGCGCCCTTGTCGGCGAGAGTCTTTACGTCGGGATGGGCGATGAGCCACTTGTTGGTGCCCCAGAGAGTGGGATCGAGCGCGCTTCTGTCGATGGAGTAGTTGGTGCCCTTGGGGAGAACGACCACCGACTTGTAGCCCTCGGGATATACTCTTATGGGAGCATAGTGAAGGGTGGTGGCGTACATCTCGAAGGCAGTGCCTTTCTCTACGTAGAACGCCTTTACGAGGGAGGAATCCAGCTTTTCGTTCACGATCTCGCTGCGCAGAGCCACGAGGACGATGAGGTCGGTGACGGCGATGACGAGCTCGCTTGCCTTGTGGTATTCGAGGGCGTCGAGGTATTCGGTCTTGCCGTTGGTGTAGCCGAACTGAGCGGGCATGCCGCCTTCAAAAACGGCGACGATCTTCTTTGCCGTATCGGTCGCTTCCATTTCGGGAACGGTGGGGCAGTAGGTACAGCCCTCGGGGATCTCGGTGCAGTCCTCCATGTACTTTATGAGGGGAGCGTAGTCGAAGCCGGTAACGACTCTGCCGTATGCACGGAAACTCTCATCGTTGAGCATTTCGAGACCGAGGTCGGGGTTGGCGGCTTTCATTTTTTCAAAATTCGTCATGGCATGTCTTCCTTTCACAATCATTTTTGCATTCATTTTCGCAGGGGATACGGTTGTTACCGAGGAAAAGTATACCACGAAAGCACAGGAAAATCAAGTGCTTTTTTACACTTTCCCTTCTTCCGGGAAATTTACCGTCTTACGCCTTTTTCTTCGGCACCGCCATGAGGGTGACGATCTCGAAGTTCGAGAAGTCAAGCTCTGCGCCGTTATCTGTTACGGGAATTTCCGATGTGACGTTTTCCAGCATATCGCAGAGATACAGCTTTTCAACGTCGAAGCCGAAGGAGATGCGGGTGTTTCCCCGTCTGTTCAGCGATTCATAGCCCCGGATGACGATGCTTTCGTTCTTTTCCGCCTTCTTGACGGTCTCGAGGACAAACTGCTCGTTTGACGAAGACACGAAGGAATATTCTTCGCCCAGAGCATTGCCCTTGCCGCAGGGAAGCACCGCCGTAAGGGGCTCGCCGAGGAGGTAGGCGGCTTTGACGGTAGAACCGGACAGCGGTCCTGCGTGGGGATAGAGGGAGTAGGTGAAGGTATGGAAGTGCCTGTCCGCCTCGGGATTCGGGTAGGTGGCGCACTTCAGAAGGGTGAGCTTCAGCGTGCTGCCCTCGGCACTGCAGCCGTATTTGCAGTCGTTGAGGAGCGAAAAGCCGAAGCCGCTGTCGGAAATATCCGCCCACTTATGGGCGCAGACCTCGAACCGTGCGGCGTCCCAGGAGGTGTTCTCGTGGGTGGGGCGGGTGACGTGACCGAACTGGATCTCATACTTGGCGCTGTCGGCGACGATATCGAGCGGGAAGGACGCCTTGAGGAGCTTGTGATCCTCGTGCCAGTCGATCTCGTTTTCCACGTCGATGCGGTCTGTATCCGAATAGAACACGAACTTCTGCCGGATGAGAGAATCCTGATATTTTCTTTCGGCGATAAAGCCGCCGCTGACCTCGTCCCGGAAGCTCTCGAAGGAAAGAAGCGAGTCGATAGGGGCGGTCTTTTGCTTATAGTAGTCGCTGATCTCCCATGCGTCGTAGCTCTTGGGATAGTCCTCGGAGATCTCGAGACGGTTCAGCGCCTCGCCGTTCTTTGCAAGCTCCCGGCGGTTCCGCTTGTCATAGAGGGAGGCAATGCTGCCGTTTTCGTCGAAGATCGCCTTGAAGAAGCGGTTCTCCACGGTGCGTCCTTCGATTTTTACGGTGTTTTCCGGCTCTGTGAGAGAGCAGAGCTTATAGCCGTGGGCGGGAACGTTTTCGGTGTAGTATTTCTTTTCGCCGAGCGTATATACGCCGCTTGCCGCAAAGGGAGAGGGATTATAGACGAGGGCTTTTCCTTCGCCGCAGGTGTTTTCCGAAAGGGTGTGGAGCATTTCGGCTTCGATGGCGTGACCGTCCTCGAAGACCTTCCGGAACTGAGTGTCGCTGTCCTTGTAGACCTCAAGGATGGAGGAGCCGGGAAGGATGTCGTGGAACTGGTTCAGAAGCACCGTTTCCCATGTGTCGTACAACTTCTTTGCGGGATATTCCTTTCCGAAAAGGGTGAGGGCAAGGCTCGAAAGTCCCTCGACCTTCCGGAGGAGCTGTTCGCTCTTGCGCATATTTTTCTTGATCTTGGCGATGGAAGTGTAGGTGCCCCGGTGCATTTCGAGGTAAAGCTCGCCGACCCAGCGGGGAGTTTTTTTAAGAAGCGCCGAGTTTTCAAAAAAGTCCTTCTTGCGGTCGTCGAGATAATCGGTGGCGTTTGTCAGCCTCAGAGAGGGCAGACCGTCCACGCCGGCGCAGAGGCGCTTTGCATATTCAAGATGATCCTTCGTAGGTCCTCCGCCGCCGTCGCCGTAGCCGTAGGTGATGAACGCCTTATCGGAATATTCCTTCTGCTGATACCGTTCCCACGTTCCCACAAGGTAAGAGGGGGTGATTCTGGCAACGTAGGTGGTGCCCCAGTTATGCTCGTAGTCGTCGTGCTTACCGACGGCAGTGAAGAAGCAGGTGTAGATCTCGCTTCCGTCGATGCCCTGCCACATAAAGTTATCATAGGGGAGCTTGTTGGATTCGTTCCAGCTGATCTTACTGGTGACGAAGGTATCGACGCCGCACTTGTTCAGAATCTGCGGCAGAGCGGCGCTGTAGCCGAATACGTCGGGGAGCCACAGAACTCTTGTGTCGGTGCCGAATTCTTCCCGGTAGAAGTCCTTGCCGTGCTGGATCTGCCGGATGAAGCTTTCACCGCCGGTGACGTTGCAGTCGGCTTCCAGCCACATGGCGCCCTCGGGCTGCCATCTGCCTTCGGCTACGGCTTTTTTCACCTTTTCGTAGACGTCGGGAGCGTTTTGCTTCAGGTACTTATACAGCTGAGGCTGGCTCATGGTGAAGACGTAGTCGGGGTACTGCTCCATGAGCTTCAGAGCCGTGGCAAAGCTCCGCTGGGTCTTCTCCTCGGTCTGGGCAAGCGTCCACTGCCACGCTACGTCGATGTGGGTGTGACCGGTGGCGTAGATCTTGACCTTTGACGAGGTGCCGTTATAGACGTTTTTGTCCATATAGTCCGAGACCTCGAGAAGGCTCTTCCGGAAGGCATCCGAGCCGGGGGAGGAGAGATTGAGCGCATTCATGGCGACCTCGAGGTTCCGGTAAAGGGTGGCTTTTTCAAGGGAGTTTTCCGGGAGTACCTCGAAGGACTCATAAGCGACCTTGATGTCGTACATCACCTTTTCGCAGAGCTTGTCGAGCTCGTAAAAATCCGCCGAGAGCTCGTACGTACCGCCGTTTGTCCCATTGTAGCCGTAGAGAAGGATCTCGGTGGTCTTTCCGCCCGAGAGAAGCGATTCGGTGTGGTTCACGTCGAGTCCCTGAGAGATCTTTCCGTCAACATATAAAATGAACTGGGGGTTCAGAGCGTCCCACTGTCCCTCCCGTCCGGTCCTGACACGGAGGACGAGCTCGGCGCCCTCTGCCGGGGTCGGCAGATTGACGGTGCACCGGAGGATGTAGTGTCCGTCCATGCCGCCGAAGGTGTGGGGAAGGGTGACTTTCGTATATTCTCCGGATGGCACGGGGAGGTAGTTTTCTTTCTTGTAGCCGCATTCGGCGCTTTCCCATTCGGGAAAAAGTTCAAGACGGCGATAGGAGTTTTCCGCAAGGATGTTCACGGTGTTTTCCGCTTTTTTGCCGAAAAGCCTGTTCATGAGATTCTTCATCGTCCTTTCGTTATACAAGGTGAAAAAGGTGAATGTGCAAAGTTTCACTATAATGATATTATAACACACTTCTTTCTGGAATATCGTGTATTGACATGATACCGAAAATGTGCTATATTGATATGCAGAAAAGAAAAGGCGAGAAGAGGCGAGGGAAAACGGCTGAAAACAAACATGACACGGGCGAGGTAAAGCGGCTTTTGTCGCTGTATCACACCGATGCGGACACCGGCTTCAAGTACCGCTACATCCACAGCCGCACCGAGTATTTCGTGGAGCACCGGCACGATTTTTACGAGGTCTTTCTCGTGACGGGAGGAAATCTTCTCCACACCTGCAACGGGGAAACGACCTGCCTCGGATCGGGAGCGCTCTGTTTTATCCGGCCGGAGGACCGGCACGTTTACGCCTACGATTACGTACACGAATTCACCTTTGCCAACCTTGCCTTTACAAAAGAGAACGCCGAAAAGCTGTTTTCGTACCTTGAGGATGCCTGCGATATCCCGGCGCTCCTTCACTCGGAATACCCGCCTGCCGTGACGATCCCGGCACCGGAAACCGAAAGGCTGCTTATGTCGATGCAGAATATTTATGCAGTATCGGGCTATGACACGGCGGAAAAACTGCTGCGGATGCGGACGGTGCTGTTCGAGGTCTTTTCACGCTATTTTTCAAAATACAGAGCGAGAGAGAACGAGCTTCCCGCCTGGCTCGACTATCTGTGTGAGAGCCTCGGAAGACCGGAATGCTTTGCAAGGAAAAAGGTGGACATGAGCGCTCTCTGCGGAAAGACGAAGGAGCATATTTCACGATCCTTCCGGAAATATCTCGGTGTGACGCCCTCGGAATACCTTGCGGAGATACGGCTGAATTATGCGGAGAACCTTCTCAAAAACACGAATCTTTCGGTACTGGAGGTAAGCATGGAGGCGGGCTTCGACAATCTTTCCTGGTTCCACAGACTTTTCCGTGAACGCTTCGGCACTTCGCCGAAAAAGTACCGGGAGAGGTCGTGAACGTGGATATGGTACTTGTATGTTTATGTGATTGGAGTGAAAATATATGCCGGACAAGCTGTATATAGAGCTGTCCTCGGCGTGCAATCTGCACTGCGTGATGTGCTTTCGGAACAGCTGGTTTGGCGAGACGCCGGGACTTATGTCGAAGGAGAACGTCGAGCGTCTGCGGAAGTACATCGGGCACGGTAATGTGAACACGGTATTCTTCGGCGGCATGGGAGAGCCGCTGATGCATCCCGAGCTTTGCTCGCTCATAAGAACCGCCTCACTGGCGGGGAAGAAAACCGAGCTGCTCACGAACGGAGTGCTTCTCAGTGAGGCAATGTGCAGAGAACTTGCGTCGTCGTCTCTTTCGAGGCTGTGGGTCTCGGCGGACGGGTTCCGCAAAGAGAGCTACGAGCGGGTGCGAAAGGGTAGTCTGTTCCGACTTCTCAGGGAGAATCTTTCCCGGTTCAAGGAGCTGTGCGGAGGCATTTCGCTGGGGTTCACGTTTGTGATAACGAGAGAGAATGAGGAAGAACTGAACCGGATCAACGCCTTTGCGGACGAGTTCGGAGCGGACGAGCTGAATCTGAGCTTCGCCATTCCGGGCAAGGCCTTGAAGGAAGACGAAGCCCTGTACGATAGAGGGTACGAAATCGGGAAAATGCGCCGTTTTCCCGGCTTCGGGAGCGTCCCGTCGCCCTGCAGACGTAAGGAAGACTACTGCCCTTTCATCGGGGAAGGTGCGGTATTCGTACGCTTTGACGGAGAGGTCTGTCCCTGCATGCAGCTTCTGCACAGCTCTTACACATACCTCTACACCGAGAAGCGGAAAGTCTATGCACATTCCTTCGGGAACATAAAGGACAAAAGCATAGACGAAATATGGAACTCCCCGGAATATTCCGACTTTCGGAAGCGTGTCGAAGATTTCGACTTTCCCTGCTGTACCGTCTGTCTGGGCTGTGAGGATCGCCTCGAAAACCGGAAGGACTGCATGTACAATACCGCCCCCACCTGCGGCGCCTGCCTCTGGGCGCAGGGCATTGCACGGTGCCCGTGAGTAGTGTTATTGGGGGCTCCTCGCCCCCAAACCCCGTCGCCGCCTTTTGAAAAAGGCGGGCGAAAACTTTTACTCGGTGGCAGTCCATACGGACTGCCACGGCGCTTTTTTGGGGGAAAATGGGTACTTTCTGCTGTCTGTTGCGGCAGGAAAGCAGTGCCGCAACAGAGGTTATTTCGGGACGATGGTTCACAAAAACAAATCTCCGCTGAAGTCGGAGCTTGACTTCAGCGGATGCGGGGAGCACCCGCGGGCAATTCGTGACCCTACTTCAGACAAATTTACTCTGAGTGCAAGTTTTCAAAGAAAACTTTAGCTTGGAGCAAGCGCCAAGGGAGCGCTTGCGACAGGCAGATGCCCGAAACTGTCCCCGTTTTGCCGTCATAAATGCGATCGGCAAAACGCAGAGTTTTCTCCAAAACTATGTCCCAACTCTGTTGCGGCGTTGCTCTCTTGCCGCAACAGACAGCAGGCAACACCCCTTTATCCAAGAAAAAACATCCCAAGTCCGTTCAGGACTTGGGATTATTTCAAAGTTTTCGCCCGCCTTTTTCAAAAGGCGGCGAGGGTGTGGGGCGAGCAGCCCCGTACAAATCAGTTGTTCAGGCTTGCATAGATGCGGTAGACGCCGTCGTCACCCTTGCGGGCAAAGTAGGTCATGTCGAAATAGTCCCGGTAGTCGGCGGAGCCGTACTTATGGAGGATATGGGTGAAGGAGATCCGGCAGGAGACGGTATTTTCGTCGTAGCGGCGGAACTCCGTGACCTTCACGTCGGTGATCTCGTAGCCGTTATGGTCCCAGACGAACATATTCTCGGCGCTGCGGATATTTTCGTACAGCTCGCTGCCCTCTTCAAAGTAGGGGTACACCGTGTACTTGGCGGCGTCGCTCTGCATGCAGGCGGCGTATTTTTTGGCTCCCTCGGTGATACGGTCTACAAGATCGGTCTCCGGCTCGTCGTAGGTGAGCGGTTCGGCGTAGATCCCGTCCTCACCGGGGGTGAGGGGCGTGACATTCCCGTGTCTGTCCTTTATTTCGACGTTGGGAATGCCAACGAGTCCCGGTATCTCGTAAAGAACGAGTCTTGCGCCGGGCGTCCCTTCGGGAAGGAGCTTTGTGATGCGGGTCTCTTCGCTTCCCGAAATATACGTGTCCGGCACGTCCTTGCCGTTCAGCATAAGTACCGACCCGTCGTATACCTTGCATTTCAGCGCCGCAGAGGAGGGGAGAGTCAGCTTTGCAAAACTTGGATGATAGTCGTTCTTTTCATCCGGTAAAAGGGTGAAGGAAGCGATTTTGTAGTCCCCGGATTTTACGATGTAATCCTTCTGACCCGGAAGTGCGTCGGCGCCCGAGGAGATACTGGTGTAGGAGAGCTCGTCTTTGGCGAAAAGATCTCTGAGATAGGCATAGACCGTTTCGTGACTCTCGAATTCGCTCACCTCGGGACACAGCTCCGAAAGCGAATGATCGTCGGGGTACGCAAAGTGCGTGTCAAAATATTCTTTCGATACCGTTTCGGGGATTCCCTTGTTGTATTCGGCGATGCCTCGGGATAGAAGCACGGCACAGGCAGCAAGCGCCGCAAGCATAAAGCCGAGGACGGCGAAATATATTTTGTAAAATACGCCGTGCTTTTTATTCGTCTTTTCCGTCTGTTTCATTCTGCTGTGCCCTCCGTGCTTTCCGACGCTTCCTTTGCCACACAGATGAAGGTGGGCATTCTTCTCGGTGTCGTGAACGCCTTGTACTTGTTGACAAGACCCATTTTCTGATACTCGTCCAGCTTTTCGGCGTCGAAGCCGTACTTGTCGTAGTAGTCCTCGTAGTACATGAGGCTCGAGGAGCCGCCGTCCAGCATACCCGCCGTAACGGCGCCGTAGCGCACCATCACGTCGATGATGTCGTTCCGGGTGGCGCCGAGGCTGCTGGCGCTCCGTCCGTCGGTGACCAGAAGGATGACCGCCCCGTCGGCTCTCTGCCCGATGGCGGTACGCTGTGCCGTGCCGGTGTTGGAGTCGGCGTAGTTCAGCGTGATATTGCCGTCCTCACTGGTGATCAGCGTGTTTCCGTTCTGGAAGCTTACGCCGTCCCGGATGCCGAGAGACTCTGCTTCCGCCTTCGTCATGGATTCCCGCACGATAAAACGGTCGTTTTTGTCGAAGCCGAGGAAGGTGCGGCGCAGACCGTCGTTCCAGACCATTTTTCCTCTTGAGAAGGTGATGCCCATGGGATTGTTGCCGGCACCCCGTCCGCCGGGATCCGCAAATTCACCTGCATTGATCGCCGCCACGGCGTTTTCCTTCTTCACGATATCGAAGATCTTCATGCCCGCAAGCCCCTGCGTAAAGTCGCTGGCGGTGCCGACGAAGACCCGGGAGGGGTCCTTTACGATGAGGATATACCCGGTGAAGGTGGAGCCGTTTATCGTTTCAAAGATCATACCGTCCCTGGCATTTGCCCATTCGTCGGCTTCGGTCTCACCGTCAGCGCTGCTTTCCGCAAGAGCGGCGTACTCCTCGAGGCTCATCACGTCGGTGCTCACCACAAGGCTGTTTTCCACGATTTTGTCGACCTCCGACTGCGGCATGAAAAGACCGGGAAGCCATTTTACGGCGCTTGCCTGTGTCGCCGAGAGAACGAGCTTCACCTTCAGCGGCTCGCATCCGCTGCTCACCAGTACCTTGGCGAGCACCGCCGCCGCAAGGACGACGTATAACAGAAACGTGCCGAGGCACAGGAATATTCTTCCGATAATCTTTCCGGGACCGAGACGGGCGGTCTTTTCTTCCGCTTCATCTGCCGGCTCATCGGCGGCGAAGGCGGAGCGTCTCGGCGAGCGAGCCGTGTCCGCATTTCTGCCTTCCATGTCGTCACGGGTCACACCGAACCCGCTTTTTCTTTTTCCGTATTTCAACGAAGTTTCACTCCCTGCTTGTGTTTGTGCTTGTCTTATTCTTTGCTTTATTCTTTGCAAAGATCCACGTCTTCTGGATCTTGAAATTGAGGATGAAGAGAACGGTATCCACCACCAGCTTTACGACGATGAGCAGCGGCGAATTCTCGGAGATCGAGAAAAGAGCGGCAAGACCCTTCACGCCGAAGGCGGAGATCAGCATCACCGGGATCGCCACGGCGTAGTATTTCAGGACGGTGGGAAGAAAAGCGTTGCCGCTCCGGAACACCATTTTCTTGTTGAGAAGGAAATTCGTCACCGAGGACACCGCTCTTGCCAGTACCGTGGAGAGAACGATGGGAAGCCCCGCCGCCGTATTGAGGATCGTGTAAAGGAGCATATCCACGAGGAAGGAGATCACCGAGCTGAGAAGATACTTGAGAATGAGCCCGAAAATGCGGAGCGAATCCCGCACGGGACGGTAATGACTGCTCTTGTTTTCATCGAGATATACCGTCTCGATCTTCAGCTCCTCGCACTCGGCGCCCATACTCTTCAGCTCGAGAAGGACGTTGGTCTCGTATTCGAAACGGGAGCCCTCCACCTTCTCCATGTCGGCAAGGAACCTTGCGGGGATGCCCCGGAGCCCCGTCTGTGTGTCGGTTATTCTGAATCCGCATACAATGGAGATGATAAGGGCGGACACGTGATTTCCTACCCGGCTCTTGGCCGGTACGTCCTCACCGGAAAAATCCCGGGAGCCGAGGACGACCTTCCCGGTCTCCGCCATCCGCTCGGCGGTGCGCAGGATGTCCTTTCCGAGGTGCTGTCCGTCGCCGTCGCAGGTGACGCAGCCAAGGCACTCCGGACGGTTTTCAAGGATGTAGCGGTAGGCTGTCTTCAGCGCCTCGCCCTTGCCCTTGTTTACCTCGTGGGTAAGACATGTTATATGTTCCCCCTCCGGAAAATACCGGAGATTTTCCTCTTTACTGCCGTCATTTACAAGGATGATGTCTTCAAAACCGAGTGCCAGAAGCCCATCCACGACCCCCGCAAGACGCTTGTCGGGATCCAGGGAAGGGATGACGATGCTTACGTTTTTCAAAGATACTTCACTCACTTTCCGCTATGATTCTGAGCTGTACGACATTTTACTTTATTCTACCATATCCGACACCTTGAATTCTACCGGGATATTGTGAATTCAATATTCTTTTGCCTGAGTAAATATACAAAATTACGTCGTTCTGTGAATATTATAATGCATATAACGACCTCAAAAAGAGGAAAATACGGCAGTACCTTGCGGAAAAGGTCTCCGAAAAGGCAGGGAAAAGCAGGGGAAAGCAGGGAAAAGCAGGGAAAAGCAGGGAAAAGCAGGGAAAACCGCCCTGCTTTGCCGCCTCTTCCGCTTTCGGCTCTTATTTGGTCTTTTCATCTAATATTATGTTGCTCTTTCTTGAAATCGGCGCCGAAACGTGTGAATGTTAATGATTTTTTACGAGATACTCAAAATGGTAAATATGGCAAAAATGCACAATAAATCTGAGCATATTATCGTTTTTTTAACTGCGTTTTGCCTAAAATGCAACGGTATTATTAAACCGGACTGCTATGAATTGTGCAATATGCACAAAGCGGCACTGCGTGCGCATTGCCTCTTCGGCGAAGAAGAAAGTGAATAGGGGTGCAACTTTGTTTACAAAATCAACATTGAACAAAAATGACGGTAAGAGTATAATATAAACGAAAATGGTAATGTGTTTGTATTGTGCCCGTTTATGTGAATTTTCGACGCCGGCAGGACGAAAAATGCCGGATCTGTGCGTCTGTCGGAGAACGGTGTACGGGACGAACCGGAGGACGTCTTTGCTTTGCTTACCGTCTGGCGACGATTGTATGCACTTTACGGTGTAAAAGACGTTCACACGTCGGACGGAAAGACAAAGAAGAAAAACGGAAAAGGAGCAGGAGCTTTCGCAATGGCGGGGGCGGCAGTTACGATATGACGGAAAAAGAACTGAAGCGGCTCACCCGCACGGAGCTTCTCGAAATGCTCCTTGAGCAGACAAAAAAGATCGACGCACTCACCGAGGAGCTGAGCGAAGCGAAAGCAAAGCTCGCCTCAAGGGAGATCGCCATCGCCAACTCCGGCTCTCTTGCGGATGCGGCACTGGCGGTGAGCGGGATCATGGAAAGCGCCCAGAAGGCGGCGGATCTGTACCTCGAAAACCTGAAGTCCAACAGCGAAAGCGGTTTCGTTTCCGGCTGGACGGCAGGAGAGAGGGACGGGCAGTATGGTCCCGGAGCCATGGAAGACACGGAGGACGGCGATCCCGCCGATTCCGACGTACCGGAGAAGAACGGAAAACCGGAAACGAAAAGAGAAAAGGATAAGAGACTCAAAGAAGAAGCCAAAAAAGCAAAAGAAGAAGCAAAAACAGCGAAAAAAGAGCTGAAAGAGAAAAAGAACGGCGAAAATAAGCACGTCGGACTCTTCGGACGAAAAGCGAAGGCAAAGGACAACGGGGCGAGTGAGAAATGAAGAAAAAGAAAATCACGGATTTCCCCACAGCCGAGCAGATCGAGAAGGAGCTTGCCCGGGAACGGTACAAGCACCGCTACGGAGCCACCTTCCGGAGCACCGTGTACATTCTCGTGACGGTGGCGGCGATCGCCGTCCTTGTGGCGACGCTCTGGATGCCGGTGCTTCAGATCTACGGCAACTCCATGTCGCCGACCCTTACCGAGGGCGATATCGTTCTTTCGGTCATCAGTCCACAGTTCGATGCGGGCGATGTTATCAGCTTCTATTACAACAACAAGCTGCTCGTTAAAAGAGTGATCGGACTTCCGGGCGACGTGATCAACATGGACGAGCTGGGAAACATTTCGGTCAACGGCAAGGTCATCGACGAGCCCTACGTTTCGGAAAAATCTCCGGGCGAGTGCAACATCATCTTCCCGTTCACCGTGCCGGACGAAAAGTATTTCGTGCTCGGCGATCACCGTGAGGTGTCTCTCGATTCCCGAAGCTCGGTCATCGGGTGCATCACCAAGGATCAGATCGTCGGCAAGCTGACCTACACGGTCTGGCCCTACAAGAACTTCAGGAATCTCTCGGAGTACTCGGATTATCCGGGATTCGGGAGAGAGAATAAAACAGAAAATAACTCAGAAACTAAAAAATGAAGGCTGAGACGGGTTCTGCAAGCTCCGGCGCTGCAAGTGAGCGGCGGCAGGCTTTCGGGAGCCGCTCGATCGCATTTGATTCTTTCCCCTTTTTCAGGTATATGGCATTTTGATTTTTCTGCAGAACCGTGCCGGGAAGCGGCGCTGTCTGCATTTCTCCGCAAATAAAAGCACGGGTCGCAGTTGACCGCTTTTTGTCGGAAATCGGAAGACAGTGCGAAAAGCAATGCGTCAAAGAGACGAGTGCGGAAAGGAGGAGCTCCGTATTGAACGTTAAAACAGAAAAGCAAATAAGCGAGATGCTGAAGCGGCGAAGCCGCCGAAGCCGGTGGCAAAGGATCGTCAGTGCGCTGGCAGCCGTTGTTGTGTTCGTCACGACCTATGCGCTGATCATACCCGCCATTACCCTCGAAGTGCCGCCGGACTGCGGTCTGGAAGAGCATGTACACGACCCCGGGAAGTGCTACGATGATTCGGGACTCCTCACCTGCACAAAGCCCGAGCATACGCACACCGAACAGTGCAGCAGCCGTGCTTACCGCGGAAGCCTCGACCGCATCGCTCTGTCGATGCTGGAGAACACCACCGAGAAGCAGGCAAAGGAGCAAGAGCTTCTCGAAGCCCGTGAAAGAGAGATAGAGGCGGAAAGAAAAGCCGCCGAAGTAAGTACTCCCGCAGCAGAGCGGGAGACGGTCGAAGCAGCGACCGCACCGGTACAGATCGAAAAGGTCGAAGCGACCGCACCGAAGGAAGCTTCCCCCGCACAGGAGGAAAAGGATTGGGTCGGCGTTATCGACAACACACCGACACAGACGACCGGCGCTCTTCCGGGACAGTACGAGGACGACCGTGAGAACGTGACCGACATTGCCGAGACCGCTCTTCTCATGGATTTCACCATTGAAGAAGCAACGCTCTTTGCGGATGAGCCGGAATACGGATGGGTGATGGTAACGGCTCTTACCGGCCTTAAGGCAGCAGATGGTCCGTATCTCATCGTCAGCGGAAACGGTGACAGCGTGCGTGCACTGAATTACAGCGGCAGCGGTGGTAACCTGTCTGGTAATCAGCAGGGCTTGCAGATCACCCGCAGCCCTGCCAAGACCGGTCTCGACGGTTATTACAGCTTCACGTACAACAGCGGCACAGTCCCCCAAAGCGCTCTTTGGAATTTCTCCACCGACAATAACGCCAAGACCGTTACGAATGCGGCGTATCCCGCAATCGGTCTGAACCTGAATAACGACACCTGGCTGAATACCACCACCGCAAATGTCACCTTCAGTCTCAACAACGATGCGTTCAGATTGCGGTACGGTACAAACGGAAGATATTTGCGTTTCAACAACAACAATTACAGCAGAAGCAGCACCAGTTCCGATCTCTATATCTACAAGCAGGCGGTTCTTCCCGAACTCGAAGAAGAAAAGTGGAAGCTCGTGACGAGCACCGACGACCTTGTAGCAGGCGAGGAATACCTGATCGTGGCGCCTTCCGGAACAGACAAGGCGCTGAAGGATGTTAACGAACAGGTAGCGCAGACTTCGGATGTTACTATTACGAGTCTCGGCAACGGTCTGTATACGATTGGCGGCTACAATCTCAACAAGTGGACGCTGGGAGGCAGTTCCAACAGTTATACACTGAAAAACGGCAGTCGATATATTTCTCCGAGCAACTATAACAACAGCGCCACTTATCGAAGAGCTGTTGATTCATCGTCATCTAACCTCACCATTGGCACTACCGTCGGCGGAAATACAACGATAAGCAGAACGTACGGCAGTAATCGGTATTATCTGGCGTACAGCAACGATACATTTACCGGAAGCAGCTCCAATACCAGCACCGTCCGCCTCTACAAGAAAGTCTCCGAGGTGACCGTCACCTTCGATTACGGCGCTCACGCCTCCGAGCTTTCACCTTCCTATACAACGCATACCATGGATCCCGGTCAGAGCCTGAACGACGAGGGAGTCGGACTTCCTGAGGTTACCTGGGACGATCCGGACGGCTCCTGGGAGATTATCGGATACGTGATCCACGGCACCGATACACCCTTTACCGCCGACACAGCGGTCAACGGCAATATCACCGTGGATGCGGTCTACGGACAGATTCTTCATAATGTATCCTATGACTTAGGTGAATACGAGGATGACTACGAGGAAATGGGCAACGTAAGGATTCCTCACGGTTCGATCCTTTCCGAGGACTTTACGGCGCCGCCTGCGTGGGACTACGACACGGAGCACGATCCCGGCTCCACACCGATGCCCTTCTACGGATGGTATCTGGATGACGCCTTCACAACAGCCTATACGGGTCAGCCCATCACCGAAGACACCGTGCTTTACGCAAGGTGGGGAAGCCTTGACAGCGCTTATTACGTTCACTGGATGGACTTCGAGCGTGACGGTTCGGAGCTCCGTTCCGTCAAGATGACCTACCCGGTACCCGCCGGACAGTCGCTCCTCGATCAGGGCGTCAACTGTACGCCGAGATACGTTCCGGACAGAGGCTTCGCCTGGGACGGCAAATGGTACTACGACCCCGAATGCACGCAGGAATTCGACACCTCGACGGTCATCAGCACCGACTCTCATCTTACCGGCGTGGATTACAAGGATCTTTATCTGTATCCCGGAAAAGTCTCCGCCTGCCGTGTTCTCTATGTGACTCTCGGTATGCGAATACCTCCCGTGACATTGGCGGAGGGCGATATGCTCACTCTTCCGGAGCCCGAAAGACTCGGTTATGAATTCACCCGGTGGTACCTCGATGAGGAGTGTACGCAGGTTGCCGGAGAAAACGGCGCAGCCGGTGAAACGATCACCGTCGAGCCGAACGTGGAGAACGAGACCGGAAACTATATGTACCTCTACGCCGGATGGGAACCCGACTACGTTCCCTTCTCAGCACTGACCTACACCGAGAACGAGGACGATTACAACTTCACCTCGGCGGGTGAGCTGGGTACGTGGTACGCTCTTGCCGGCTCTACCATCAGGGTCGTGACCACCGCAAGCGGCAATACGAGAACCCATAGAGTCTACTGTATCCCCGAGGGCGGTACCGACGCCGATATGGTGCCGGTCTACACCAATGCGGCGCTGACGCAGCAGGCGACGATACCGGACGTACACAGCGATTACTTCGTTTTCAATAATGCTGACGATCCCAACGCCGATTACCGGGCATACTGGCAGATCATCAAGGATCACAACAGGCGAGTGCAGATGCCGTACAGCACGGCTCAAATCGAACCGAACGGCACCAGCGTAGTTCATTTCAATTATATGCGTGTGCGTATAAATATTACCTTCAATATCTCCGACAACAGCGCATATATGAATTTTCAACAGCTTGTCGACAACGGCATTATTCCCGGAACCGCCGTCGTTGAATCGACGTCCGGCTACAACAATGCGAACAACCATGCGGCGCACGGTGTGTTTGAAGACGGTATTCAGTGGGACTACACTCCGAGACCGAATTACAGCTCGTCGAATAATGTTCTTGTTTTCAGGGACGTAAAGTACAATCAGACCGTCGCGGCAGAATGGCCGGTAGCGGTTTGGTTTACATGTAAAACGAATGGTCAGCATTTTGCTTCGTGGCAGGTTCAGACGTATAACGGTGCCGGTGCTTCCGGCGGTAACGGTCAGTCCAGCAAGCGAATCAGCGCAGAACCGCAAAGCTGTTTCTATAACGGTTATACAGGCCGTCAAGCGTTGGGTGTCACTTATAACGCATCGTTTGGTACTTCCAGCGCACGCGGTATCATGTATGCCTTCGAGATGACCAATGAACAGCTTGCATCGGGCATCACCCCGAGTTATACCACGGGCGGCAAGAGTTATCTTGTCGACAGAGCATACAACCAGTTGATATATAACGGTTCGTTGTCTGCTAAGCCCGTAAAGGGAATGGGATCGGGTACCAAGTTGTCCGCTGCCAGTGAGATCAATAAGGTAAAGCCGCTTTATACAAGTACCTATGCAGCGGACTTCGGTAACCTTACAGAAAGCCAGTTCGCCGGCTTTGATTTCTTCATCTATAACCGTATCCGGACGGATATCAAGTTCAATTTCAACGACGGCACCGGCAGCTCCGTGACCTACGAGGTCAAGTATCAGGATCCGTTGGAAGCGTACAAGTACGCTATGCCGGACGGAACGAGACATGCAAAGCTGACCCGGGAAGGCTACCGCTTTGTCGGCTGGCACAACGCCGCCGGTGAGATGATGACCGACGAGGACTGGGAAGAGCTTATCAACCGAACCGATACCGAAGGCGACACCATGATCTTCGAGGCGGTCTGGGAGCCGATCAACGGCAACATCGTACAGTATTATAAGAGCCGCTATTTCGATGATCCGGTTTACACAGCGACCTTCGAGGACGGTGAATATTTCTCCGAGCCCGATATCGGACAGTTTGACTTCCCGGAGGAATTCGCCGGATGGGAATGGGACAACTCGGATAAACAGATCACCGAGGAGTTCTACGATGATTACTGGAGCTCACCCATGTACGGCGCTTACGGCGTGCAGGAGGAGATCGGTCTGAAGGAGGACGGTGTAACGCCGGACATCCGATGGGTCGTAAAGCTCTACGGTATGTGGCTGAACAACTACATCCACGTATACTATGACGCCAATGTAAGAGACGGCGGTATCGCCTCCCGTGCTCCCGTCGATCCGGATACCTACGATGTGGGAACCAAGTTCCCCGTGGCGCACGGTATGACGACGGCGGAAAATACCTACGGAAAGGTATTCGTCGGATGGAAGCTCGATGCGGACGGCAATATCTATCAGCCCGGCAACCACATTCTCGTGGATTTGGAATGGCTGCCCTCCGTAACGCTCAAGGCACAGTGGGCGAACGCCGATCAGGTCGTATATCTGAAATACGACGGAAACGGTGCGACCCCCAATTCCGAGTACCCCAATGCGCAGGGCTTTACCTACCTGAAGGATTCCAACGCCGTCGTGTGGGACAACAGAGGAGTCGGCACAGACTACTACACGAAGACCGGCTACCGCTTCGCCTCCTGGAACACGAGGGCGGACGGAACCGGCGACACCTACGCTGCGGACTCCATCATCACGCTCAGTGACAACGTAACGGTTCTCTACGCACAGTGGGTGCCGGACGTATACGATCTTTCCATCACCAAGGTATTCCGTGACTCCGGCGGAAGCTACCACGGCTTCGGCGGCGCCGAGTTCGCTTTGTATGAGCTGGAAGGCGGCGTCTGGAGCGAGGCAGACACCGGAAGCGTCAGCACCGACGGTGCTCTGACCCTTGAAGGTCTGAGTCCCGGAAAGGTCTATAAGCTGCTCGAGACCCATGCACCCGACGGTTACTACTCCCTCACCGAGCCGATCTGCTTCCGTGTCACGGTTTCCGGCGGCAGCGTTGTGGCAGTACCCACCGACGAGGAAGGGAACACCCTTGCCGACTGGCCCGACTCCATCGTGCTCGCAAGCTACTCCGAAGTGGGCGGCGTGCTCAGCATGGACGTGGAAAACGAATCGGGCTTTGAGCTTCCCGAAACAGGCGGAAGCGGCACCAAACCTTATACATTATGCGGCATCGCTCTTATAGTGATCGCCCTTGTGTACGGATCCGTATCGAGGCGCAGGCGCGAAAGGAGGTTTACTTAAGCCTCCGGAAAGCGGCGTAAATCTAATGCGCCGAGATAGGACCCGAATAAAAAGAAACCATATTATAATTAAGAAAGGAAAAAGCACCATGAAAACACTGAAAAAGATCATGGCAGTAGTGCTTGCTTCCCTTATGACCGCAGCACTCTGCATCCCCTCGCTCGCTGACTCCGGCACGATCACGATCGAAAACGCAGTAAAAGGCACCACCTACGACGT
>JAZRXH010000132.1:0-21584 GCA_045600125.1 Eubacteriales bacterium
TTCGGTGGAGGACATGGCAAAGGAAACCATGGAGATGCTTCCGAAAAAGGCGTAAAGCGGCTTTTGAGAAAAACGAAAACTTCTTTTGCGGATGAGCCGCAGGCGCAGAAGGAACAGAAGAATAAGAGAATGCCCCGGTGCCTTTTTGGGACACCGGGGTACATTTGGGGATTTTTGTGAGCGAAAGGTTTATTTCCTACTTAGAAAAATTGATTTTCGTTGTACTGATTCTCCTTTATAGTATCAGTCTTTTGCCAATATTTCAGTATTGTCATCCATAATGATTTCTCTGAACTTTATTTCGTCAATTACCAATGAATCAAGCAAACTTTCTATGTTTTCAAACTCTCCAAGCAATTCACATCCATCGTTATCTAAAAAATAACACGGGCCAGTCACAAGAAATTTATAAAGGCAAAACACTTTGTCGCATCCTTTCAGTTCGTGAGGCGAATCCGTGCTTAGCCGAAAGTATCGGTTATCATACTTAAACTCAAGTCCTAACCACTTATTGTTGACCGGATCTCTTACGCCTTGGTACTCCGATATAAATTCTTCTATCGCATTATATTCGTTTTTTTTCATCTTAAATGAAACTCCTTTTTTATCTTTTGTATAATAATGCCTATCTTATGTACTTACAACAAAGCAATGTCGTACGAATAAATGAAAATTTTGCCTTGAGGGGTACTCCCTCCGAACATCTGTATCCAATAGACCAAACTGCAAATAGAGATATTCGGAGGACTAATTGAATTTTTTGTCAAGAGTTTTTAGTTTTTTGACAAAATATCTTGACAAACTGCCCGAAAACCTCTATAATGAGTGTACCAAACTGCGAATAGAGATATTCGGGGGAAAGAGCCTTTTGCGAGTTATTGCAGTAACTTACAGAAGGCTTTTTCTTTTGAAAAAACAATCAATTTTCATCACCAACCTTTCGTGTATTTTCTATCATCAACGGAGAATGTCGAGCAGCTCAAAGTAATAGTAAGTGCGATTTCTGCTCTTATTGTCCGAATAAATGACCTTACTTTCGGTTAATGTTGATAAGTATCTGCTTACACTTGTTGGCGGAATCTTTGTGATTTCTGCGACTTGCTTTGCTGTCGTGATAGGATAGCGGTATAGGGCGTTGATTACGTCGACAATGTTGGAAGAATGTGCCAAATTGCGAGCGGTATCGAGATGTCGCTCATAGAGGGCATTTATTTTTGTAATGATGTCAATATATTTTTCGCACTGTTTTGTTACGGTAGAAAGGAAGAATTTAATCCACTCATTCCAATTTCCTTTGTATCGAATATCATTTAGTAGGTTGTAATAACGGATTTTATCTCTCTCGAGAGCCTCACTGATAAAAAAGCATGGCAATTCTATCTGCTTTTGTGAGAAAAGGTACATTGGAATAAGCATACGTCCGACACGCCCGTTTCCATCCATAAAAGGGTGGATAGTTTCAAACTGTGCGTGAATAATAGCTGTTCTGACAAGCGGTCTGAAATTGTCTTGGGGGCTGTTGATATACTCAACAAGATTGTCCATCAATGAAGGAACATCTTCCGGTTTGGGCGGGATAAACGTAATGTCATGAAACGGATTGCTTCGGCCAACAAAGTTTTGTTCTTTCCGATATTCCCCGATTATTTTTGGCTTGCGAACATTTCCAACCATAAGTGCTTTATGAATGTCAAAGAAAAAGTCATCGGAAAAATCGTGGCGGGTCAAAATATCGTGTCCTTTCGCAGTTGCCCGATAATAATTGAGTACCTCATTCAAATTAACATCCTTGTTATTCGGAAGCGCTTGATTGATAAGTACACCATCAAGTGTTGCCTGTGTCCCTTCTAACTGAGAAGAAGCAAGTGCTTCTTTTTGTTGGAGGGTAGGCATAAACCAGGAACTATCTAATTTACTGTCTTTTATTTTTTCTTTATATACTTCAAGCTTCGCAGTGGCGTCAATCAATTCATCAAAAAAGACGGATTGATCGATTCTTTCTGTTGCTAATGGCAACAATTCTGCCTCATAAGCACCATTCATAGTGTCTACCTCCTTAATTTATATAAATAATAGCACAGTTGTAACCAAATGTCAATAGTTTTGGTTGTAAAATACGCTTATATTCTTCTACATCGAGATATTTTTCTGTTTTTGACGATATAGAAAATATAGTTTCCAAATTTGAAATAACAATTTGCCCCGGTGCCTTTTTGGGACACCGGGGTACATTTATGATTTTATGCGGTCAAATGGGCAAGATTACTTGCTTTCCTTGATAGCTGCCTGTGCCGCTGCGAGTCTTGCGATCGGAACACGGAAGGGCGAGCAGGAAACGTAATCAAGACCGATGGAGTGGCAGAACTCTACGGATGTGGGGTCGCCGCCATGCTCACCGCAGATACCGATGTGGAGCTTGGAGTTAGCGTCCTTACCGAGGGAGATAGCCATCTTCATGAGCTTGCCTACGCCGGTCTGGTCGAGCTTTGCGAAGGGATCGTTCTCGAAGATCTTTGCATCGTAGTAAGCGCCGAGGAACTTGCCTGCGTCGTCTCTGGAGAAGCCGTAGGTCATCTGGGTGAGGTCGTTGGTACCGAAGCAGAAGAAGTCAGCTTCCTTGGCGATGTCGTCAGCGGTAAGAGCTGCTCTCGGGATCTCGATCATGGTACCTACTTCGTATTCGAGGGCTGCGCCGGCTGCAGCGATCTCTGCATCAGCGGTAGCAACGACTACGTTCTTCACGTACTTGAGCTCCTTGACTTCGCCTACGAGCGGGATCATGATCTCGGGCTTTACGTTCCAGTCGGGATGCTTCTTCTGGGTGTTGATGGCTGCACGGATAACGGCGGTCGTCTGCATCTTTGCGATCTCGGGATAGGTAACGGCAAGACGGCATCCTCTGTGACCCATCATGGGGTTGAACTCGTGGAGAGAGGAGATGATGTTCTTGATGGTCTCAACCGACTTGCCCTGAGCGTCAGCAAGGAGCTTGATCTCTTCTTCGGTGTTGGGAACGAACTCGTGGAGCGGAGGATCGAGGAAACGGATGCAGACGGGAGTGCCTTCAAGAGCCTCATAGAGAGCCTCGAAGTCGCTCTGCTGATAAGGAAGAATCTTGGCAAGAGCCGCTTCTCTTTCTTCTACGGTGTCGGAGCAGATCATTTCTCTGAACGCTGCGATTCTGTCAGCCTCAAAGAACATGTGCTCGGTACGGCAGAGACCGATACCTTCTGCGCCGAGCTCACGAGCCTTCTTTGCGTCTCTGGGAGTGTCGGCGTTGGTTCTTACCTTGAGCTTTCTGTACTTGTCAGCCCATGCCATTACTCTGCCGAATTCGCCTGCGATCTTGGCGTCAACGGTGGGGATAAGACCCTTGTAGATGTTGCCGGTGGTGCCGTCGATGGAGATGAAGTCGCCTTCTACGAAGGTCTCGCCGCCGAGCTCGAACTTCTTGTTCTCTTCGTCCATCTTGATGTCGCCGCAGCCGGATACGCAGCAGGAGCCCATACCGCGGGCAACAACGGCTGCGTGGGAAGTCATACCGCCGCGGACGGTGAGGATACCCTGAGCCGCCTTCATGCCGGTGATGTCTTCGGGAGAGGTTTCAAGTCTTACGAGAACGACCTTCTCGCCTCTTGCCTTCCATGCCTCTGCGTCGTCAGCCGTGAATACGACCTTACCGCAGGCAGCTCCGGGAGAAGCGCCGAGACCCTTGCCGATGGGAGTGGCTGCCTTAAGCGCCTTCGCATCGAACTGGGGGTGGAGAAGTGTGTCGAGGTTTCTGGGGTCGATCATGAGGACTGCTTCCTGCTCGGTCTTCATGCCTTCGTCTACGAGGTCGCAGGCGATCTTGAGGGCTGCGGGAGCGGTTCTCTTGCCGTTACGGCACTGGAGCATATAGAGCTTGCCGTTTTCAACGGTAAATTCCATATCCTGCATATCGTGGTAATGCTCTTCGAGGAGCTTGCAGACCTTTACGAAATCAGCGTATGCTTCCGGGAACTTGTCAGCCATCTGTGCGATGGGCATGGGAGTACGAACGCCGGCAACGACGTCCTCGCCCTGTGCGTTGAAGAGGAATTCGCCCATGAGCTTTTTCTCGCCGGTAGCGGGGTCACGGGTGAAGGCAACACCGGTACCGGAGTTGTCGTTGAGGTTACCGAATACCATGGGCATTACGTTAACGGCAGTGCCCCAGGAGTACGGAATATCGTTGTCACGTCTGTAAACGTTGGCTCTGGGGTTGTCCCAGGAACGGAATACGGCGCGGATCGCTTCGTAAAGCTGTACCTTGGGATCGGACGGGAAGTCTTCACCGAGCTGCTTCTTGTACTCAGCCTTGAACTGGGAAGCGAGCTCCTTGAGGTCAGCGGCGGTAAGGTCAACGTCGAACTGTACGCCCTTCTTTTCCTTCATGGCGTCGATAAGAGCCTCGAAGTACTTCTTGCCGACTTCCATAACGACGTCGGAGAACATCTGAATGAATCTTCTGTAGGAGTCGTATACGAAACGCTCGAACTTGGGATCGGGGTTGCCGGCGATCATGGCGGCAACGACCTCGTCGTTAAGACCGAGGTTGAGGATGGTGTCCATCATACCGGGCATGGAAGCTCTGGCGCCGGAACGAACGGAAACGAGAAGAGGGTTCTTGAGGTCGCCGAACTTCTTGCCGTTGATCTCTTCCATCTTGGCTACGTTCGCCCAGATTTCGTTCATTATCTCATCGTTGATGGTTCTGCCGTCTTCATAGTACTGGGTGCAGGCTTCGGTGGTGATGGTAAAGCCCTGCGGTACGGGAAGACCGATGTTTGTCATTTCTGCGAGGTTTGCGCCCTTACCGCCGAGAAGCTCACGCATGCTGGCGTTGCCTTCGGTGAAAAGGTATACATACTTTTTTGCCATGGGTAGTATTCCTCCTAAAATTTATTACAAAATTATTTGCGACGAACATTATACCACAGACGGACTTCCATTTCCATACATTTCGGAAGAATTTCACTTTAATATTATGATTTTTTACAATTTCTTTTCATTTCCCTCCTCTCCGGCGGGCAGCGGCTCGTCTTTCCCCCGCTTTCGGACCTCTGCCGTCGGGATAAGTGTTTACAATTTGGTATTGCATTTCCTGTGCGGCTCTGCTATAATGTATTATGTAATGATATGCTATAAGGCGGAGTGTTCCCCAAAAGGAAGCGCCAATCCCGCATCACTCCCGGAGCCTTCGGTGAAAAAGCGGTAAATCCGTTCCCCTTGACCGTCCCGAAGAGCCGATATCGCCGACGGCACGGCGGGAGCGGAAGCGGAAGCGGAAAGTGAAAAGCAGACCGGGAACGGCACGGTCGGCATATTCGCAATGCTTGAAATATCCGGAATACCCGACATGATCGGAATAATCGAAAAAATCGAAACAATCGAAACAATCGAAACAATCGACAGATAAGACAGGAGAAACACCGTGGCAAAGAAGCAAGAGAAGAAAGAAACGAAACCGAAAAATACCGCCGCCCGTGAATACGAGGGCACAAAGTCCCGCCGGAGCGGCAGGGAAAGCGAAAAAGGAAAAGAAAAAGCCTCTGCCGCAAGCCGGGAGTATACGGCTCCCGCCCGTGCGGCGAGAGAGGAAAAGCCCTACAACGCCAATGCGCCCCTGAACGTGATGGCGCCGTATCTTCTCACCTTCATAGGGCTTTTCATGCTCGTGACCTTCCTATGGCACGGCAAAATGAATTTCATCGGGAAAATGACCGAGTGGCTGTACGGCCTTGTGTCCTACGGTCTGTGGCTGGTGCCTCCGGCGCTCCTTCTCGTGGCGTACCGCTGGAAGTACGATGCCCCGAAGAAGCTGGTGCGCTACCGTCTTGTGTTCATGGTGCTGTGCGTCGTGTTCTTCTCGGCGTTCATGAACCTTGTGCTGGTGGATCCCGAAAACCTCGTCTTTGACATCCCGGAGCTGTTCGTCAACGGCACGAGGCTCATCGGCGGCGGCGTGTTCGGCGGGCTCATCTGCCTTGCGCTCTTCAAGCTGACCGGAGGCGTTGGTACGGCGATCATCACGGTATTCCTCACGCTTCTGTGCGGTTTTCTGATGTTCGGCATCACCTTCTCCGATCTGTGGTATATGTTCAAGGGCAAGGCGCACGAAGCGTACTACGACGTGAAGGCGGCAAGAGAACAGCGAAAGGAAGAGGAAGAGGACAAGAGACTGCGCCGGGAAGAAAAAGAGCGCATCCTTCGTGAAAGATCGGAAGGCG
The DNA here is from genome assembly GCA_045600125.1 of Eubacteriales bacterium. Taxonomy (GTDB): domain Bacteria; phylum Bacillota; class Clostridia; order Oscillospirales; family CAG-382; genus SIG622. The sequence goes on from JAZRXH010000132.1 coordinate 6,252, forward strand.
GCGAAGCCTCCGAAGAAGAGCCCGCTGCCGGAAAATCGGGGAAGCCGGGAAAGACCGGACGCCGATCCGACTCCTCCGACGGCGTACACGAGCTGTCCATCGAAGAGCAGGACGAATACGAAAAGGATCTTTCCATCGACGAAGGCGGCGAGGAATCCAGGGGCAAGAAGAAAAAGAGCAGAGCCAAGGACATCATAAACGACTTCCTCGAGGAGTTCGACAAAACCGAAAAAGAAGTGGTGGAATGCGACGCCGACGACGAACTGGAGCCGGAAAAGACGGGTCTTGAAAAGGACTACACCGTCCCGGACGAAAAGGTCTTCGACGAGCTGTGCGAGGAAAGCGGCGTGGATCTCGCCGACGCCAACGTCGTTTCCGCCGCCTCTGCCGGTTCCGCTCTCTCCGGGGACGTGGGCTTCGACGATATCTTCACCGACGACGCCTTTATCGCCGGCGCCGGTACGGTCATCCGTCCGGGCAAGCTCGGTCAAAGCGAGAGCACGGAGCAGAGCCTTTCTGCCGACGCCGTGACCGGAGAAAGGACAGAGGGTCTTGAGGAGCCTGCGGAAGAAGAAGACTTCGGTCTTGAAGACGCAGAGGACGCCGAGGAGATCGACCTCGAAAAGAGCTACGAGTTCCCGCCCCTCGCGCTTCTTCCCGGCAATCCCAATCCTTCGGTCTTCGCCGTCACCGACGAGCTGAAGGAAACGGCGACCTCCCTTGTGACCACCCTTGCCTCCTTCAAGGTGCGCACCAAGGTCATGAACATCTCCTGCGGTCCTACCGTCACAAGATACGAGCTGAAGCCCGACGTGGGCGTCAAGGTCAGCTCGATCCAGAACCTTGCCAACGACATCGCTCTCCACCTGAGAGCCTCCTCCGTCCGTATCGAAGCCCCCATTCCCGGCAAGGACGCCGTGGGCATCGAGATCCCCAACAAAGAAGTCTCCACGGTATACATCCGTGAGCTCATCGACCGGCAGGACTTCCGGGATCTGAAGAGCCGCCTTTCGGTGGCGCTCGGCATGGACGTTTCCGGCTCCCCCGTCTATATGGATATCGCCAAGATGCCCCACCTGCTCATCGCCGGCGCCACCGGTATGGGTAAATCGGTCTGCATCAACAGCTTCATCATCAGCATCCTTTACAAGGCACGTCCCGACGAGGTAAAGCTCATCCTCATCGACCCGAAGAAGGTCGAATTCTCGATGTACGACCGGATCCCGCATCTGCTCGTGCCGGTGGTCACCGACCCCAAGCGTGCGGCAGGCACCCTTGCGTGGGCGGTCAACGAAATGGAACACCGCTTCAGCCTCATCGAGGCGGCAAAGTGCCGTGATATCAAGTCCTTCAATGCGGTCTGTGAAAAGCAGCCGGAGCTGGGTCTCAGGAAGATGAGCCAGATCGTCATCATCATCGACGAGCTTGCCGATCTCATGATGACCTCCCGGGACGAGGTGGAAAACTCCATCTGCCGTCTTGCGCAGAAGGCAAGAGCCGCCGGTATGCACCTGATCATCGGTACCCAGAGACCTTCGGTTGACGTCATTACCGGCGTCATCAAGGCGAACATCCCCTCCCGTATCGCCTTCACCGTGGCTTCGCAGGTGGACTCCCGTACCATCATCGACGTGGCGGGCGCCGAAAACCTCGTGGGCAAGGGCGACATGCTCTTCGCTCCGGTGGGCAGCATGAAGCCCACCCGTGTGCAGGGCTCCTTCGTGGGCTCGGACGACGTCATCGAAGCGATCACCGATTACCTCCGAGCCAGCGGTCTCACCTCCTATGACAGCAGCATCGACGAAGCCATCGACAAGGAAGCCGCAAGATGCTCCGAAAAGAAGAAGGGCAAGGGCAGCGCCGCCGATTCCGAGGAAACCTACGTGGGCAGCACCAGCGACTTCTCCCGGGACGATATGATGCTCCCCGCCCTCGAGCTTGGCGTCGAGATGGGACAGATCTCCACCTCCCTCATTCAGAGAAAACTGTCTCTCGGCTACGCCCGGGCGGCAAGGATCGTGGATATGCTGGCGGAGATGGGCTACGTCGGTCCCTTCGAGGGCTCGAAGCCCCGTAAGGTCATCATCAACCACACCGAGCTCATGCAGATCAAGCAGGAGCAGAACATAGACGGCTGAAAAGCATAAAGCCGTGCCGCAAAGAAGCCCTTGCGGCGGATAACACACCAGTAAAGGAGCCGACCGGAATATGCACGATCACGAATACGACAGCGACCGTAAAAGCGGCGGCAAAAAAAGAAAAGCCGAAGAAGCGGACGACGAGGAGCTTTTCGCTCCCTATGCAGATGCACTTCCGGAGCGCTCGCTCCCTTCGGAAGAGGAGGACACGGACGGTGAGCCGGAGCGGCTTCCGGGCACGACCGCTGCCGTGAAACGAGGCAAAAAGAAAAAGGGCAAAGGCTTCCTTGCGGTGGTCTTTGCGATCCTTGCGGTGCTGCTCTTGTTCTTCTTTACGGGAAACGGCAGCAGCCTCAAGGGAAAACTGCACGGACTTTTCCACGCCGGAAAAGACGGGGTGACGCAGGTCTCCGCCTCCGGTGAGCCGGAGGAAGTAAAGGGAATGCTGAAGCTGTCCTTTATCGACGTAGGGCAGGGCGACAGCGAGCTGATACGGACTCCCAACGGGAAATATATCCTCATCGACTCGGGACCCAAGGAAAGCGAAGAGCGGCTGAAGAAATATCTCACAAGCGAGAGCGTTTCCGAGATCGAATATTTCGTCGTCACCCATCCCCATTCCGACCACATGGGCAACGCCGCTTGGGTACTCGAAAATTATGACGTCCGTAACGTGATCCTCCCCGACGTTTCCGCCTCCGGCTACGCCTATGAAAAGCTGCTGAAATCCATCGAAAACGAGAAGAACGAGCACGGCTGTAAACTTTTGCGGGCAAATCCCGGAGACTTCTATCCCGTGGACGGCTGTACCTTGACGGTCTACGGCCCGCTTTATATCGACCGAGAGGATTTCAACGACTGCAGCGTCGTTTTGCGGCTCGTGTACGGAGATTTCTCGGCGCTCTTCATGGGCGATGCGGGAAAGGCCTCCGAGGCACGCATTCTGGGAAAGGATTATCCGCTGAAAAGCGACGTTCTGAAGGTGGGACACCACGGCTCCTCCTCCGCTACAAGCGCCGCCTTCCTCGATGCGGTATCTCCCGCCATAGCGGTCATATCCTGTGCGAAGAACAACGACTACGGTCATCCCCATGCCGAAACAAGGACGGCGCTGAAAAAGAGAAGCATCCCCTGCTACGTCACAAAGGATTACGGCACGGTTTGCCTTTACTCGGACGGCGGGGACGGACTCTACTTAAAAACCGAAAAGGATCCCTCATAAACCCAAAAGATTCCGCCGTCGGCTGACCCGTGCCGTGCGGCATTATCCTGCGGGAAGCAAAGAAGGTGTTTTACAGAAAATGGAACGAAATCATCTGCGCTTTTTCCGGGCGCTGTTTCTCTGCACGGCGTTTTCCGCTTTTGTGTCGCTCTGCACTCTGCGCCCTGCGGCGGCGGGCTACCGGTATAAGCTGAAAACCGATGCGGATACGGTGCTTCCCGCCTCTTATCTTGCAAGAGCCAAAGAGAGCGGCAAGCTCCGTGCCGATCTGTCCGGACTTACCGAAGAAGCATACGGAACGGAAGAGAAAAAAGAACTGCCGCCCATGGAAAAGTACCTCGGCATCCACACGACCGAGGACAAGGAATACCTGGACGAGCTCTGCGCTCTCGGCATCGTGGAATTCTTTGAGGAAGACACCGGAGAATGTGCCGAGCTGTTCGATATGCCCTCTCCCTCGGATTTTGCAAATCTTGCGCCCTCCTACAACATCATGTCCCTCTCGCCGGTCTGGAAATGCGGCATCAGCGGGAAAGCGATCCGGGTGGGCGTCATCGACAGCGGCGTTTCGCCCCACGAGGTCTTCGGCGACAGCGGCAAGCTGCTGCCCGGCAAATGCTTTCTGACGACCGCCGTGGATGCGGACGGAGATCCCGTCGCCGACGGCCGTTACGATTCCGGCTCGGGAAGCACGAGCGGACACGGCACGAAGGTAGCGGGCATCATCGCCGGGAAAAAGCCGTCGAGATACTTCGGCGTTGCCTACGACGCCGAGATCGTCCCGCTCAAGGTGTACAGCGACGTCCGGGAAGGCTCCTCCGAAAAAAGCGGCACCGTGGATGAAATTACCAACGCCATTGCGGCGGCGGTACACGAATGCGGCTGCCGTGTCATCAACATGAGCCTTGGCTTCGGTAAAAGCTCGGACGCTCTGCGCAGTGCGGTGGATGACGCCGTTGCCAACGGCGTGGTCATCGTGTCGGCGGCGGGAAATGACAAAAACACGAGCTACCGGTATCCTGCCGCCTACGACAACGTCATCGGCGTTTCTGCCGTGGATGAGTACGGCGTATGGTGCAGCTTCAGCAACCAAAACAATAAAGTGGATGTTGCCGCTCACGGCGGTAATTCGGTGTTCCTCGTTTCCGCCTCCTCCTACAGTACCTATTCCACCGCCCGGGGCACCTCCTTTGCCTGCCCCATCGTGAGCGGCGTGGTCGCCTGCATGCTGTCCGCAAGACCCGATCTCACTCCCGCCCGGGTGAAGAGCATCCTTTGCGAGACGGCGGTCGACGCCGGAGAAGAAGGCTATGATGACAGGTACGGCTACGGTATCGTCAACTGCTCCGGCGCTCTCTCAAGGCTCCTTGCGGGCGTGAACTGGCGCTCCGGGTTTCTCGAATACAACGGTACGACGAACATCGCCTTCCGAAGAGGCATCCCCGATACGGCGCTCGACACCTCCGTCTACTTTGCAGAGTATGACGAAAACGGGAAAATGACCTCCCTTTCCGGCGGAGCGGTCAGTGAAGAGCTCGGTGAGATCACCGTACTCTCCCGCCCCTCGGGCAGTGATTATGCGACCTTCGTGCTGGAAACGTCCACCCTTTCACCGAAAAGCCTTTCCCCGGAAAGTCCTTCTCCCACAGAGAACTGAAAACGGCTCTGTCCGTAGACAATATCATGCGGAGCTTCCCGCTCCGTTCCTTTGAGGTTTCTGCGATCTATGAACGTATACGACTTTGACAAAACCATTCTTGACGGAGACAGCACGACGATGTTCGTAAAGCACTGTCTCTCCAAAAAGCCTCTTCTTGCCCTCGGCGTGTTCGGGATGATCCCGCCCACGTTTCCCTTTCTTCTCGGCTTCATGACAAAGACGAGATACAAGGAGCTGTTCTACGAAAAGCTCCTGCCGAAGGTGGACGCGGACGCTCTGTATCCCGAGTATTTCGAGAAGACCTTCCCGAAGGTGAAGAAGTTCTATCTGGAAAGGCAAAGAGAGGACGACGTGATCATCTCCGCCTCCTCTCTCTTCATGATACAGCCCTTCTGCGATAAGCTGGGCATCCGTCACGTCCTTGCCTCCGACGTGGACAAAAGGACGGGGAAGACCACGGGAGAAAACTGCAGCGGCGAGGAAAAGGTGAGACGCTTCACCGAGGCGGGCTTCCGTATCGAGGACGTGGAGGAGTTTTACTCGGACTCCCTTTCCGACACACCCATGGCGAACACGGCGAAAAAAGCCTACGTCGTCACGGGGGAAGAGCTCACCCCCTGGGAGGAGTACCGTCTTCCCTTTATCAAGAAGTGCATAAACGTCTTTTTTGACCCCACCTTCTTCCGCTTTGCCGTCTGCGGCTGTATCAACACGGTGGTGTGCGTCCTTCTCAGCTACCTTCTTTCCTTTATCATTCCGAACATCGAAGCGGCGCATCTTCTCGGCTATTTTCTCAGCATTTCTCTTTCCTATTTTATAAACAGCGCCTTTTCCTTCAAAAAAGAGCTGTCGTTTATGCGGTATCTGAAATTCATACCGTCCTACATACCGAACTATCTCGTGCAGCTTCTCGTCGTATTCGTCACCTGCGAGCTTCTGCATCTTCCGAAGCTCCTGGGGCTTATCCTTGCGGCGGCGATCGGCGCTCCGGTGACCTTTCTTTGCATGAAGTTCTTTGCATTCAAAAAATAACGGACCGGACGGGGATCGGACGAAAACCGAAAGCCGAATGAAAACAGATACCAAGGGGACAGGAAAGGATTGGAAGCCATGGATCCCGAAAACGAAAAATACGAAAAATACGAAATCAGTAAAACGAATGAAATAAGCGGGACAGGTGAAAATGCGGAAACCGGCGCCGGGACGGCAGGCTCCGGAGCTCCGACACCGAAAAAACGCCGTCTTCCCGCCATATTCAACAGCATCCGCGCCAAGTACATCGTGACCTTTACGCTGATCATGTCGCTGTCCTACATCATCATGGCGATCGTCATCACCTCGATCGTTTCGCAGTACACCACCTCTCACCGGCGGGACGATCTGCAAAGAGCGGCGGACGGCGTATTCGAGATCATACAGAACCTCTCGGAGGAAGCGGGACTTACCTATTACGAATCTCTGCGGACCTACGATGAGCAGCTCACCGATATCTACGAAAAACTCATGGGTCCCGAAAAAAACTCGGTATTTTTCACCGACGGCTCCGGCAGCATCCTGCTTTCCACCGAAAGCGCCAGGGAACGTCTTGCCGTGGAAAGGCTCGATGCCGGTACTCTGAACCTGATCGTCACGGGACAGAATCACGAGAACTTCAGCGATCTGTTCGGGATCCTCAGAGAAAAGCATCTGAATATCTGCACCCCCGTTTATTCGGACAGCGGAGAGCTGGTGGGACTCATCGTAACGAGCAGCCCCATGGAAGACATCAACTTTTTCATCGCCTACGTGGTGAAAACCGTTGCCGTTTCCTTTATATGGATCCTTCTTGCCACCGTCATCGTGGCGATCATGATCAGCGAGCGGATCACGCAGCCTCTGAAGGAAATGGAAAAAGCGGCGAAGAGTTACTCACTGGGCAACTTTGACGTCACGGTGCCGGAAACCGGTATCGACAGCGAGGTGGCGAATCTCGCTTCGGCGTTCAACGGGATGTCGAAGGTCATCAAGGAAAACGAAATGCAGCGCCGGAGCTTCCTCGGAAGCGTCTCCCACGATATGCGGACGCCGATGACCAGCATTGCGGGCTTCGTGGACGGCATCCTCGACGGCACCATCCCGCCGGAAAAGCAGGAGCACTATCTGAAGATCGTTTCCGCCGAGACGCACCGTCTTTCCCGCCTTGTGAATTCCATGCTGGACATCACCCGCATCCAGTCGGGCGAGCGGAAGTTCAACATGGCAAGCTTTGATATCTGCGAGCTTCTCCGTCTGGTGCTCATCTCGATGGAGGGGCAGATCGACGAGAAAAAGCTCTCTGTCGAATTCGAGCCCTGCGACGGCAAGTGCTTCGTCAAGGCGGACAGCGACGGTATCCATCAGGTGGTCTACAACCTCGTCCACAACGCCATCAAATTTACCGAAGAGGGCGGTACGCTCCGCCTCGGCGTGGAGAAATACGAGGGCAAAAAATACGTCATCACGGTATACAACACCGGAAAGGGCATCGCAAAGAGCGAGCTTCCCTACATCTTCGACCGTTTCTACAAGGCAGACCCCTCGAGAGGTCTCGACAAGTCGGGAGCGGGGCTCGGGCTCTATATCGTAAAAACCATCATCAACTCCCACGGCGAAAAGGTGTGGGCAGAATCGGAGGAGGGAAAATACTGCGCCTTCCTCTTCACCCTGCCCTATGGCTCGAAGCACGCCTCCGATGAACGGAAGCCGGCGGGAAAATAAAAAGCAGGACTCCCCCGAAAAAGAACAAAGAAAGAATCCGGGTCCTCCCGGAAAAGAAAGGGAATCGGTTTGAAAAAATCTCTTTTTTCAAACAGCTTCTGTGCCTTTCGGAGACAGAACCGACTTCCGGGTTTTCTTCGCAATGCAAAGAAAAAACGGCACAAATGCAGCCTTTCGAGAAAGGAATGGTCATAAAAAATGGCACACGATTTGGGAATCGATCTGGGAACGTCGACCGTTCTCGTTTACGTCAAAGGCAAGGGCGTTATCATAGAAGAACCCTCGGTGGTCGTCGCCGATAAGAATACCGGGAAGGTACTCTCGGTGGGAAAGGAAGCCGCAAGGCTCCTCGGCAGAACACCGGCGGGACTCGTGGCGGTGCATCCCCTTCGGGGCGGCGTCATCGACCATTACGATATGACCCTCAACATGATGAAATACTTCATCAAAAAGGCGTCCGGCAATACCTTCTTCAAGCCCCGTGTCATCATCGGCGTGCCCAGCGGCATCACCGAGGTGGAGGAGCGTGCCGTCTGCGAGGTAGCTCTCCGGGCAGGCGCAAAAAAGGTACACCTCATCGAGGAGCCGGCAGCGGCGGCGCTGGGAGCGGGACTCGACATCACCAAGCCCTGCGGCAACATGGTGGTGGATATCGGCGGCGGCACCACGGATATAGCCGTTATGTCTCTGGGCGAGGTGGTCGCTTCGGAATCCATCAAGGTGGCGGGCGACCGTCTGGACGACGCCATCATCAAATACGTGCGCCGGAAGCACAGCATGCTCATCGGCGAAGCCACCGCCGAGGAGGTCAAGCTGAAGATCGGCACCGCCTTCCCCTTCAACGAGGTGCAGACCGCCGATGTGAAGGGCAGATGCCTCCTTGAGGGTCTTCCGAAAAAAGTGACCCTCACCTCCAAGGAGGTCTTCGAGGCCATGGACGAGCCGCTGACCCAGATCGTGGAAGCCGTCTGCCGTGTCATCGAGGTGACGCCTCCGGAGCTTGTGGGGGATATCGCCTCCGAGGGCATCGTCCTCACCGGCGGCGGATGCCGTCTCCGGGGTCTTGACAAGCTCCTCGAGCGTGCCACCGGCATAAGGACTCATATTCCCGAAAATCCCGTCACCTGCGTCGCCGTCGGCTGCGGCAGATCGCTGGATAATATTTCCCTCATCCCGGAGGGAGTACTCAATCTCTCGAGAAGCAAGAGCTTCTGAGAAGCGTAAAGACGCAAGAAAAACGAAGATATCCCGCATTCCGGCTCCCGACACAAATGTGCAGCCGAGACCGCTTTGCGGAGAAAGGAGGACGCCGTGGCGGAAACAGAACAGACGACCGTCCGGGGCGAGGTCATAGACATCACCTTTTCGAGCGCCCAGACCGGCTACACGGTATGCAGCATCGGTGTGGACGGCGAGCTCGTCACCTTGGTGGGCAATATGCCCTTTCTGAATGTGGGCGAAACGGTGACCGCCAAGGGCAAATACGTCGTCCATCCCACCTTCGGAAGGCAGTTCAAGGTGGAGTACTACGAAAAAGAGCTGCCCACAAACGAGGAATCGGTGATGGCGTACCTCTCCTCCGGCGCCATCAAGGGGATCGGTCCCGTCATGGCAAAGCGGATTGTGGAGAAGTTCGGCGCCGACACCTTCGAGGTCCTCGAACAGCATCCGGAGTATCTGGCGGATATTCCCGGGATCTCCCGCAAAAAAGCCATCGAGATCGGCGAACGCTTCGGCGAACAGTTCGGTCTTCGCAACGTGATGATGTACTTCAACGGCATCTTCGGACAGACAATGGCGGTGAAGATCTACACGAAATTCGGTGCGGCGTCGGTGGATATCGTCAGGCGGAACCCGTATATCCTCTGCGAACAGATCCGGGGCATCGGCTTTGAAAGAGCGGACGCCGTGGCAAAAGAGCTGGGCTTCGATCAGAACTCCCCCTTCCGTGCCAAGGCAGGCATGAAGTACGTCCTGCGGCTCGGCTACAACCGGGACGGCAACTGCTACATACCGAAGGAAAAACTGATCGCAGACTCCTGCCGTCTTCTCGGCATCTCCGAAGAGGATGCGGAAGAGGCGCTGCGGTCGCTGACATCGACAGGCGAAGCCATCGCCGTGCGGTTCGGCGATACGCTGGGGATCTACCCCGATTTCGTATACCGGGCGGAGAAGTACTGCGCCGCACAGCTGAAGGTGCTTGCCGCCTCTTCCATCAATATCCCCATCGCCAAGGCGGATCGCCTCATCGACAACGCCGAGGCGGAAATGTCCCTGACCTTTGCGCCCTTACAGCGCCTTGCCATCAAAAGCGCCGTCACAAACGGGATGCTCATCGTCACCGGCGGTCCCGGCACCGGAAAGACCACCGTCATAAGGGCGATCCTCAAGCTGTTCGACAGCCTCGGCATGGATACGCTCCTCGCCGCTCCCACCGGCAGAGCCGCCAAGCGCATGACCGCCGCCACCGAGCGGGAAGCAAGGACGGTCCACCGCCTTCTCGAAAGCGGCTACACCGGTGAAAATTCCGAGGGGGAAGCCTCCTTCGCCAGAGACGAAAACAATCCCCTCGAATGCGACGCTCTCATCGTGGACGAGGTTTCCATGTGCGATATCATGCTCCTATCCTCCCTTCTGCGGGCGATAAAGCCCGGCACGAAGGTGATTTTCCTCGGGGACAGCGATCAGCTTCCGCCGGTGGGGGCGGGCGATACGCTCCGGGACATGATAGACTCCTGCGAGATCCCCACGGTGCGCCTTGACGAGGTGTTCCGTCAGAGCGACGGAAGCATGATCGTGGAGAGCGCCCACAAGATCAACCACGGGCTTATGCCTCCCATCGACAACAAAAACGAGGACTTTTTCTTTCTGCGCCGTGAGACCTCCGAGAGCCTTACCGGGGCGATCAGCGACCTTTGCACCAAGCGCCTCCCCTCCTCCTACGGATATTCCCCCACGGAGGACATTCAGGTCATCACGCCCTCGAGAAAGGGGGCGGCAGGCACGGCAAACCTCAACGCAGTCCTGCAGTCGGTTCTCAATCCGCCGGGCTCCTCCAAAATCGAACGGAAATTTCACGATATCGTCTTCCGGGAGGGAGACAAGGTAATGCAGATCCGGAACAACTACTCTCAGGAATGGAAATACGACGACGGCCGCAGCGGCACCGGCGTATACAACGGGGAGATCGGCATCATCGAGAGCATCAACAATTTTGAAGAGACCTTCCGGGTGAACTTCGACTCCCGGCATGTGGAATACGACGCCGAACAGCTCGAGGAGCTGGAACACGCCTACGCCGTGACCATCCACAAGAGTCAGGGAAGCGAGTACCCCTGCGTGATCATTCCCCTCTTTGACGCACCGCCCGGGCTTCTCACGAGGAATATGCTCTACACCGCCGTCACCCGGGCGCAGGAGCGTGTCATCCTCGTCGGCCGCTCGGAGGTCATCGGGCACATGGTGCAGAACGACCGCCAGATCAAGCGCTATACCGGTCTTTGCGCCATGCTGAAAAGCGACAAAAAGACCGAGCCCGTAAAGGAGGACGGCACCGGGCTCCCGCAGAGCCTCGCTCTCCCGGGGCTTGACAAAAACGCAGATAACAGATAACAGATAACAGATAATTGAAGAGCAAAGAAAAACGCCGGGGTCGGGACATGACCTCGGCGCTGTTTTGTTTTCACGGCTGAAAAAGCATTTCCGCTTGCGCAAGCTCCCGCTCACAGAATTTTTGCACCGTAATGCTCTTTGAAATAGGAATCGTATTTACGTAACTCATCCATACAATCTTTGTCCTGCACAAGTTTAGGATATTGTTTAATATTTTCCTTTAGCGTCTTTAAGATCGCAGGTAAATCTATTTTAAACGGTGATATTCCTTTTTTCTCATTATCCAATTCATATATTATTACATTAAAAAGCTTTGGTAACGAAGCGGCAGATGCTACTATTGTCCTAGCCATTCTTAATAAAGTATCATAATAAAGTTCACCTATGCCATTTTTAGGATGAAATTTATTATACCTATATATTGCATCTATAATTTCATAGTAATAGTGACCGTTGCCAGGCCTATACTCAAGACGTAATGGACCCCATCCTAAAATTGCCGCAAATAATCCCATGGGATTATCATCATTAACATATATATCCATAGAGTATTTTATGCGTTCATCTGCCATGGCTGAAAACTGTTTATCCGTACCGCTTTCCTGCGGTCCTTCCCGCAAAAATGCACGGATTTTTCCAAAGAATTCTGAAAGCGCATTCGCCATATCGTTTTTTTCCTTCCGACACTGAAATTTACAAAAGGACCGTCCGCTTCCGGCTTGCCGGGCGGTATGACGCTCTTCTTTTGCCGTCCGTCACTCCCGGAGCCCGGCGAGGGACGCATTCTTATAGGCTTCGTCCTGCGTGACTTCTTTTATGATCCGGAGCTGCTCGGGGAACATGATCTCCGCATTCTCGTCGCTCAGTTCGATTTCGATGATCGCCTTGTCGTTCCAAAAAGGATATACGTCTATTTCAAAATACTGGTTTTCGTAGGTCAGACAGTATCTTGTCTTGCGGATCTGATGCTTGGAGGTATCCGCCTCCATCAGCAGCTTCAGGTATTCTGCCTGGGAAAGGCGGGTCTCGATCTCGACCCTTTTGGCGTCGGACACCTTTTTCTTGGTCGTGTGGAAGTATACGTAGCTCCCGTCCGTGCCTCTCTGACGCACACGGATCTCCTCGCCGTCGGCGCTGTTCAGATAGGTCTGGATAATCTCGATACGCCGGCAGGAGGGATTGGATTCCAGCCACTTGATATCCGGGTACTCGATGAGGAATTTGCGCTCGATCTCGTAAGGCTCCGGCTCGCCGAGGAAGGAAGCGATCTCCGTGACAAGACGCTTCATTTTGTTTTCAAACGAAGTGGAATTGTCGATCACACGAAGGTGCGGATGCCCCGTCCATGCAGAAATCAGCCTGTCATCCAGAGCGGCTGCCTCCCCGGCGGTTTCCTTTCTTGCCGGATTGTTCGCCGTCGTGTAGAACTCCTCGGCACCCTTGGCGGCTGTCACAAGGTGAAAGACGGCGTCGTAATCGTCCCGCAGCTCCACCTCGTTCGAGCCGAGGGAAGCCACTGCTTCGGCAAACTCCTCATCCGTCATATATGCCTTGCAGTCCGACACGCCCCGGTCGCAGACGATAAGGACCTTGTCCGCTTTCATCGCCCGTGCCGCCTGCGCATAGATTTTCTCCTTTTCAAGCTGCAGCTTCATCTGACATTTCTGATAATCCGCTTTTCTGACGACGGTCCACGGGGCAACGCCGCCGGTGATCAGCTCCGTTGCGGTTTCAGCCACAAAAAGCACCGCATATCCCATTTGCGTGAATGCGTCATAGATCCAGCTCATCGCCGTTGATTTTCCGGCGCACGGACCTCCGGTGATAACGATTTTTGTGATTTCCATTTTTCGGTTCCTTCTTTCATTTGATGTAACAGTCAAAAAACGGGTGCAAAACCGCAGCCTGCCGCCAAAAGCCGGCAACGGGTCGGGCAGCCCCCCGGGAAAACAATCAGAAATCAAAAGCGGGGACGTACTCCTCCCGGGCGGAGGATCTTTCCTGTGCAAAGCCGTGGGTGATGCCGAGCTTTTCGGCGTATTCAAGAACCTTGTCGTATTCGAGACCGGTCAGCTTCCGTGAAATTTCGGGGAAGTCAAATGCCTTATGGCAGGGGAAATACTGCCGCATGATGCTCACGTACAGACGGGAAACGTCGTAGTTTTGTGCGAGGTGTTCGAGAACGGCGAAGGAGTCCCGGCAGAGTCCCGGCAGAACGAGGTGCCGCACGAGGGTACCGTGTGTCATGTGTCCCTCCGCATCGAAGGCGGGGTAACCGACCTGCCGGAACATTTCCGCTACGGCATTCGAAGCGACTGCAAAATAATCGGCAGCGCCGGAATATTTCTTTGAATATTCGGAAGAGACGTATTTCATGTCCGGCAGATAAATATCCACAAGGCCGTCAAGGGTCTGCAGCGCCTCGACCCGGTCATAGCCGCCGGTGTTGTACACAACGGGGATCCCGAGGGAGCCCTTTACCTTTTCCAGCGCCGCACGGATCTCCCGCACGTAGTGGGTCGGATTGACCAGATTGAGATTGGACGCCCCCATGTCCCGCACCTTCAGAAAGATATCGGGAAGCTCCGAGGGGGAAATATCCCGTCCTTTAAGACCGGCGGATATCTCGTGATTCTGACAGAAGACGCATTTCAGCGAGCAGCCGGAAAAAAAGACGGTACCGGAGCCTTTGCCGTAGGAAAGGACCGGCTCCTCCCATTCGTGAAGTCCCACCCGTGCGATCCGCACGAGAGCGTCCGCACCGCAGAAGGAACGGCACGCTTCCCCGACGGCACTTCTGTCTGCGCCGCATTTCCGGGGACAGAGGGTGCAGTGCGCCGCTTCGTATATCGGATTCGTTTCCGTTTCTTTCACATCATTCATATTCATCATAAGATCTGCTCGATCCCGAAGAGGCGCATGAGACCCTTCAGGATGAAGTACACGGGGATCACAATGATCACGTTATAGATAAACTCCGGGATAACGGCGCCGAAAAGGATGTCGAGGATCCCGGCGGTGTGCCACGTGCCCAGAAGGAAGAAGGTGCTTGCCAGTGCCTTTGTGAGAAGCAGAGGGAAGGACACCAGAACGGCGTTGAGGAGTCCTTTCCCCGCCATGATCCCCGAGAGCTTATAGGCGTACAGTCCGCACAGCGCACAGCACATGGGGGAAAACAGCGGCGCCCGGCAGGTGAGGTCGCAAAGAAAGCCGAAGAGGATCCCCAGCACCACGGCAGCTCTTTTGGAGCAGAGCAGCGCCGTACAGAGGACGAGCGCAAAGATAAAATCGGGTCTTACCTCGGCGGCGGTGAGTCTTCCTCCGAAGGTGAGAAAACGCATTTTTACCCCCATGTGAGGCAGAGCCGCTACGGTGAAAATATAAAACAGCAAAAAGACGACCGTAAAAAAGATATTCTTCTTTCGGGATTCGGAGAAGGCTTCCATGATGGAATGTATGCACCTCACTTTGAAATAGTTGGAATGTTTTTCGGGCTTTCCGCTTTCGGAAAGTCGCAAAGGAAATTTGCTTTTTTCGGCTCACGCCGAAGGTACGGCGAGTGACCGCCCTTCTCGGGAACGGGAATGTATTGTCCTCGGCTCACGCCGCAGGCGCAGCAATTGCCCTACTGCACACAAACGAAGGCGCTGACTTTTTCTCACGAGCGAGAAAAAGTCGCCAAAAAGCGCCCGTCGGGTACGGGAGGGCGGCAGTCCTGCCTGTCGCAAGCGCCTCCCTTGGCGCTTGTTCCATGCTAAAGTTTTCTTCGAAAACTTTCAACACCCATATCCTTCTGCAACCGGTACAGCGATACTTTATGAGTACTGTTCTCGTTCTTGCTGCAGTTTGCCCCCTCCCGCCGCCATACCCACCCAGAAATATGCCAGAATCTCTGCAAAACTTGGTGGGACGTTGTGGTTTCCCATTGCTGCAGTGCGTCCGCAGCGGACGCTATGACGCTGAAA
>JAZRXH010000133.1:0-11309 GCA_045600125.1 Eubacteriales bacterium
GTGCAAGCACCGATGAAGAAAGTTTTCTGCGAAAACTTTCCATAGTAGCAAGCAGTGCGTCCGCAACGGACGCTATGACTCGGAGCTTCTCCTACGGGAGCGCATTGTCGCCTCGCTGAAGCGTCCTATTTGACTTTGCAAGCTGATAAGTGTCGGTTGCGTCAAGATGAGAGTGCCACTTTTTGTCGAGCGCCTTTCACATGGGAAGAACTGCCCCCCGACGTTGTGAAGAAGTAATAGCTTTAGCAAATCCCACTCGGTTACAATCGTGCTTACTGCGGTGTCGGTTCTGTCTGGGTCCCGACCAAAACTCGGTGTCGGGGATATTTGAAGTGACAAATTTTCTCTTTGTTCCGGAGCGGAGCTGTGGGTCTTTTGGAACAGCACCGAGGTGATAGTTTTGTCTGCACCATTCTGGTATCCACAAGGGGAGGAGTAAGCGGAAAGTTTTCGCAGAAAACTTTCTTCATCGGCACTCGTGCCGATGATTAGAACCGCATAGGTTCCCTTTCGGTGTCGGTTTGCTGTCGGTTCGTTGCGGGAACAAGAGCACGGCATAGCCGAAAGCGAGTGCGACTCGGATTGGTGTCGGAAGGCTGAAAGCCTTACCCGACGGGCGCTTTTGGTTACTTTTGTCGCTCGTGACAAAAGTAACGCCCCCGTATCGTGTGCAGTGGGGCTATTGCTGCACTCACGGCGGGAGCCGAGGACAATACACCCCGTTCGTGTGCAGTAGGGCAATTGCTACACCCACGGCGAGAGCCGAGGATAATACGCTTCCGTTTTCAAAGAGGGCGGTCAATCGCTGCACTCACGGCGTGAGCCGAAAACATTACGCTCCCGTTCTCGAGGAAAGAAGGTCACTTGCCGCACCAACGGCGGCACACCGCTGGCGGCAAAGTGGGGTCACGGATTGCCTGCAGGGGCACCCTGCTTCTTGTACTCTCCCGCCGAAATGCCCATATGCTTTTTGAATACCCGCTCGAAATGGCTGGCGTCGTAGAAGCCCAGATGCGAGCCGGTCTCGGCTGCCGAAAAAAGCCCGCTTTCCAGCATCTCGCAGGCGGAGGATATCCGCAGACTGTCCCGGAAGAAGCCGAAGCTGTGCCCCGTCTCCCGCCGGAACTTCGTGCGCAGATACGATTCGCTGACGGCGCAGGCGGCGGCAAGCTCGGCACAGCGGAAGCCCTCGATGCAGTGCCGGCGGATGTACTCGCACGCCCTCGCCACGTCCTCGTCGGCGGCGCCGATGCGGCGGCTGTTTTCGGTGCGCAGGATATTCACGTACAGCCGCAGAAGGGCGCTCTGACAGAGGCAGGACGCCTCCCACGAACGGGCCTGCCATTCCTTCGCCATCTGCAGTATCTCGCCCACCTCTTCCTTCGTGCAGGTGTAAATCTTGGGAAAATCCGCCTTGCTCCCGGAAAAGACCGAGACGTCGTACGCCGTGGTCACGTAGGTGAACGCCGTGTCCGAGAAGACCCGGTACTTCTCGCCCCGGGACAGAAGCACCATGTCTCCCGCCGAAAGCCCGACCGTCCTCCCGCCCTCGCCGCAGTAGGTCGCCCTGCCGCTCGTTACAAGGGTAAAGCCGTCCCACTGCCGACTGTCGCTTTGAAAATCAAAGCCGGGCAGGGCGGTCTTCCGGATGATGATGTATATTTTCTCAAACAGAATGTTGAAATCTCTTTCCGGCTCCATAAGCGTCCTTCTCCTTATTTTTTGCACTTTTCTTTGCTGAATTGAATTATACAACGGGATCCGAGAAAATTCAAGAGCTTTTCGGGATAAACCGAGAACAAATAAAGTCAAATCGTACAATAAAGCTGCCGTTTTATACCTTGACCGAAGCGGCGGACAAGACTATAATGGATGCATAATATAATCCTATTTGTATGTGGAGGTCATGCCATGCTCACATTCCGAAAAGAAAAAATACGCAGCGCCGCCCGCCCCTGCGAGAGCGCTATCCCGGATATCCATGATTCGGGCGCCATCCCTTTTTTCAACACCGACGACTCGGTGCCCGAACGGCAGAAGGCAAACATCGGCAAGGGCTGTGTGCCGTCTATCCTGCCTTATAAGCTGCAGAACCTTTACAGCCGTGAGCTTTCCGAACGGGAATACACGACGGCGGTCCTTGAAAACGAATTTCTCCGCGCGGAATTCCTGCCGGAGCTGGGCGGCAGGCTCTGGCGGCTGTACGACAAAAAGAAGGAAAAGGACGTCATCTATCACAACGGCGCTCTGATCTTTGCCAACCTCGCCCTCTGCAACGCATGGTTCGCCGGCGGCGTGGAGTGGAACATCGGTATCAAGGGGCATACCCCCCTTACCTGCCGCTGTCTTTTTACCAGAGCGGCGAAGGGAAAGGGCGGCGAAGATATACTGCAGATGTACGAATACGAGGAGAAGCGGGGACTGACCTACTGCCTGTCCTTTGCCCTTCATGAAAACTCGCTCCTTGTCCGTGTGGACGTGGAGAACACGAGGGATACGCCGACCTATATGTACTGGTGGTCGAACATCGCCATGCCCCAGAAGGAGGGCACCCGTATCTTCGTGCCCGCCGACCATTCCTACGTCACCGCCTACCGGGACGGCGGCTACTGCATTTCGAGAATAAAGATCCCGTACGTGGACGGCAGGGACATCAGCCGCCCGGAAAGCGCCGTGGGAGCGATCGACTATTTCTTCGACATCCCCGAGGACGCCGATAAGTGGGAGGCGTGTACCGACGGGGAAGGCTACGGTCTTCTCCACTGCTCCTCTCCCTGCCTTGTGGGACGGAAGACCTTCCTCTGGGGCTCGACCCAGGGCGGCAGACACTGGAACGAGCGCCTGACAGAGGGCGGCGACTACCTCGAGATCCAGGCGGGACTGTACAAGACCCAGTTCGAGCATACCCTTATCCCCGGCAGAGCCAAAATCACATGGAACGAGTCCTACACGCCCTATTCTTTTGATAAAGCAGGCGCCGACTACGCCGAGGCGACCGCCGAGATCGCAGGGTCCTTCGTCTGCCCCGATATCCATGCAGGGCTGTTCGCGGGCGCAAAGCCGGAGAAGCCGGTCCTTTTCGGCTCGGGAAGAGGCTATCTTGCAAGGCTTTGTGCAGGAGAAAATTTCAGCGCTTCCCTCGAATTCCCGAAGGAGAGCGTGACGGAAAACGAAAAGTATTATGAAGACCTTCTTCTCGGCAGGGAAAATGAAGAGAAAGGCGGCGCCGAAAGCTTCCTCACCGACTTTACGGGGGACGAAAATCTGCTCTCACTCATGCTGAAAAAGGAGAAGAAGACGGCGAAGGACGACTATCTCATCGCCATGGCTCTTCTTTCCCTCGGAAGAGAGAGCGAAGCGCTTCCGTATCTTACGAGCGCCGCCGAAGGCACCGAAGACACGTCCGTGCGGCTTGCCATGGCGCTGTACGAGGCGAATATCCTTCACGACCCCGAAAAGGCGTACCGCACCGCCTGCCTCTGCCGGGAGAGCTGCGCCGGAAGCATAGCCGCCATGCGCACCTACGGGGAGTTGTGCCTCGGAGCGAAAAAATACGGTGATTTCCTTTCGCTGTTCGACTCCCTCGAAGGCAGTGCCGGCAGGGGAGAGAAGGGAGAGAAGGGAGAGAAGGGAGAAAAGGGAGAAAAGGGAGAAAAGGAAGAGAAGGGAGAGAGCGAGGTCTGCGCCGACGGCAGGGTGCGGATGTACGCCGCCATGTGCTGCACCGGGCTTTCGCTTCTTGACAGAGCAAGAACGTTCCTTCGACCGGATCTCGATATTCCGGATATGCGGGAGGGCGAGTACTCGGTTTCCTATCTGTGGACGGAGCTTTACCGCAAAATCATGCAGAGAGATGAGGGAATGCGGGAGATCTCCGACGGGGAGGTGCTGGAGAGGTATCCCATCCCCTATGCCCTTGACTATCGGATGCACTGATGCTTTTTCGCTCCCGGCGGGAGTGCGGTAAATGACCGCCTTTCTTGAATACGGAGGCGTATTGTTTCCGGCGCACGCCGGGAGCAGGGGGCGACCCGCCCTTTCTCACGGATGTATTAGCTTCGGCTCTCGCCGGGGGTGCAGCGATTGACCGCCTTCTCTGAGAACGGGGGTGGTACTTTTGCCAAGAGCTGCAAAAGTACCCAAAAAAGCCCGTCGGGTAGGGCTTTGCCCTCCGACGCCAACCCTGCGCACTCAGTTTCGGCGGCGTGTGGGGCTATTCCTCGCATTTTAACGACAGCAAACGGTCTACCATCAGAAAACCTATGCGGTTTTCCGATACCTTTCCCCTTTTGGACACCAGAATGGCGCAGACTAAACTGTCACCTCGGTGCTGTTCCGACAGCCCCACAGCGCCGCTCCGGAACAAAGACAAAATTTGTCGCTATCCTTATGCCCGACACCGAGTTTTGGTCGGGACCCAGACAAAACCGTACCCGCAGTAACCACGAGTGTAACCGAGGGGGGGTTGCAAAAACTAGTGCTTTTCGGCAATGCCGGGGGCTCTTTCCCACGGGAAAGGCGCTTGCTATGGTGAAGCCTTTACTTTTTGATATAGCCGACACTTATCAGTGTGCAAAGCCAAATAGGACACCACAGCGAGGCGACAATGCACTCCCGTAGGAGAAGCTCCGAGTCATAGCGTCCGCTGCGGACGCGCTGCAACAATGGGAAACCGCAATGCCCCACAAGGTTTTGCAGAGATATTGGTGTAGAATGGGTGGGTGTGGTGTCGGCGGGAGGGGGCAAACAGCAACAAGAACGAGAACAGCGCTCATAAAGCATTGCTGTGCAGTGGTTCCTCTGCAGTTACCGTTTATGGACTGCCTCCTCCCGTACCCGACGGGCTCTTTTGGGTACTTTTGCAGCTCTTGGCAAAAGTACCACCCCCATTCGTGTGCAGTGAGGCGATTGCTACACTCCCGGCGAGAGGCGAAAATAATACGCCCCCGTATTCGTGAAAGCCGGTCGTCCGCCACCCTCCCGGCGTGAGCCGAAAGCAATACGCTCCCGTATTCAAGAAGGGTGGTCGCCCCCCTGCCCCCGGCGTGAGGCGAAAATAACACGCCCCCGTATTCAAGAAGGGTGGTCATTTGCCGCACTTCCTAAGTGCGCCTTTCCAAAAGCAAACCTCCGATGAGGTCTGCGTTTGACCCCTGCGGGCAGTGCCTGTCGCAAGCGCCTCCCTTGGCGCTTACGACAGCGCTAAAGTTTTCTTCGAAAACTTTCATTTCGACTGACTTTTGGCGATACTTGCTGAGTTTGACCGCTTTAATATATGGCGGTCAAACGGGACAACACTCGGGCATCTGCACTCACGATTCAGTCTGCGGTGGGGTCTCGATTTTGCCGCGGGGCTTCCCCGCTGGCGGTCAAACGGGACTATACTCGGGCATCTTTAGCCCCCGGTTTTGTCTGCGGTATGGTCTCGAGTTTGCCGCGGGGGCTTCCCCGCTGGCGGTCAAACGGGACTATACTCGGGCATCTGCAACCCCGTTTTTATCCAAGGTAGGGTCTCGAAGGGTCAGCGGGGACTCCCCGCCGCCGCTCTTGACTCTCAGAGCCGTGTTTTGTCGGGACGATGTGGGCATCGTCCCCTACGGGTTGGTTTGACAAAGACAAAGACAAAAACAAAACTCCGCAGAGGTCGGCGTTTGACCTCTGCGGATAGTAGAAGCTTATTGTTTTTGCTAAACAACTGAGCTTTGCCGCTCGCATATATGGCGGCAAAGCGGGACAATACTCGGGAATCTGCAACCCCGGTTTTGTCTGCGGTAGAGTCTCGAATTGCCCGCGGGGGCTTCCCCGCGTGGGGTCTCGAAGGGTCAGCGGGGACTCCCCGCCTGCGCTGGCTCAGCGCCTTATTTCACGAGGATCTTCGCAAAGCTCTTCTTGCCCCTTCTGAGCACGAAGTCGGCGGCGGCGATCTCTTCCTTCGTGTAGGTCTTCTTGACGTCGGTGACCTTTTCGCCGTTCACCGAAGCGCCGCCCTGCTCGACGGCACGTCTTGCCTCGGACTTGCTTGCCACAAGCTTTGCGGTAACAAGAAGCGTAAGGATGTCGATGGCGCCGTCTGTGAAGTCTGCGTCGGTGATCTCGGCGGTGGGCATATGCTCGGTGCTGGCGCCGGAGAAGACGGCTCTTGCGCCCTCCTGGGCTTTCCTTGCTTCCTCTTCGCCGTGTACGAGCTTTGTGAGGTCGTAGGCGAGGATCTCCTTGGCTTCGTTGAGCCTCGAGCCCTCCCACCTGTCCATCTCGTCAATCTGCTCAAGAGGAAGGAAGGTCAGCATGCGGATGCACTTGAGGACGTCGGCGTCTCCCACGTTCCTCCAGTACTGATAGAAGTCGTAGGGCGAGGTCTTGTTGGGGTCGAGCCATACGGCGCCGCCCACCGTCTTGCCCATCTTCTTGCCCTCGGAGTTGAGAAGGAGGGTGATGGTCATGGCGTAAGCGTCCCTGCCCAGCTTCCGGCGGATAAGCTCGGTGCCGCCCAGCATGTTCGACCACTGGTCGTCGCCGCCGAACTGCATGTTGCAGCCGTAGTTCTGATACAGATAATAGAAGTCGTAGGACTGCATGATCATGTAGTTGAATTCGAGGAAGGAAAGTCCCTTCTCCATTCTCTGCTTATAGCACTCGGCACGGAGCATGTTGTTGACCGAGAAGCAGGCGCCCACGTCCCGGAGCACGTCCACGTAGTTGAGCTTCAGAAGCCAGTCGGCGTTGTTCACCATTCTCGCCTTGCCGTCCCCGAATTCGATGAAGCGGGACATCTGGGTCTTGAAGCAGTCGGCGTTGTGCTGAATGGTCTCGGGGGTCATCATCGAACGCATATCGGTCCTGCCGGAGGGGTCGCCGATGTGGGCGGTACCGCCGCCGATGAGGGCGATGGGCTTGTTGCCCGCCATCTGGAGTCTCTTCATGAGGCAGAGCGCCATGAAGTGCCCTACGTGAAGGGAGTCCGCCGTGGGGTCGAAGCCGATGTAGAAGGTGGCTTTCCCGTCGTTCACAAGCTCCCGTATTTCGTTTTCGTCTGTCAGCTGGGCGAGAAGTCCTCTCGCTTTGAGTTCTTCAAAAATCTGCATTTTTATCAGTCTCCTTTGCATTTATTTTCAAAAATAGACTAAAAAAAGGTCGTCCCGTGAAAATTCAAAGGACGAGCCTGACCCGTGGTACCACCTTAGTTCGTGCCGGAGGAACCCGACACCTCAAACGGCATTTCTGCCTTCCGTTTAACGCACGGGGACGCCGCACCCTACTAAAGAGGACAAGAGAACGGGACAACGGGACAACGGAAAAATCTCTTTCACACCTTCGGGCGAGGAGCTCGGGGAGGTATTCACTGCGGCGACTGCACGGACTCGCACCGACCGTCCGCTCTCTGGGGCAAATCTTTCCGCACCTACTTGTTCCCGTCAAAGCCATGTATTGATTCTTTCTCTGATAAGTATAGCATAGTGCCCCCTGTTTTGTCAAGCGAAAGTTTCGGTAAAAACGGTAAAAACGGTAAAAACGGTAAAAACGGAAATTCCCGCGACCGGCGGCTTTTTTCGTCTGTGGATTTCTTTCTTTTTCTTTTTTCGTCCGTGGATTTCTTTTCCCCTTGACAGTCGGGGGAAAAACGTGTACAATAATAAGGGATAAGAAAGAAAAGACTTCCCCAAAGAAGGCGGGGAAGGTCAAAGGGCTTCGGCGACGGGAGGTGCGGTTCGGATGAAGTGGACGAAAAGACCCGGCAGGGATCCGGGAAGGAGCCGGCGTGAAGGCTGCGGAAGGCGGCTCGGTACGGCGGCGCTTGCCGTGGCGCTGGCGCTCGGTATGCTGTCCTCGGACGGGCTTTCCTTTGAAAGGGCGCGCGGGGCTTCCCCCTTCAGCGATGCGGCGTATGCGGGGTATGCGAATCTGGACATGGGCTCTTCCATCCCGGGCATATTCCTGAACGACAGCACCTACTACGGCTACCGGACGAATCCGCCGGTCATAAACGGCGGGACGGTCTACGTGCCTCTCGACGCCTTTGCGAACCTGCGGGACGTGACGCTGAACTTCTCGGAGGACAACACCAGCTTCTACATACAGAACAAAAAAGGCGGGTATATTTCCTTCCGCTTCAACAGCTCTGCGGCGGTCATCGGGAACAGCAAGGTGATAAACGCCTCCCCGAGGCAGTTTTACAGCACCTATTATCTGCCGCTGGCGGCGGTCTGCGGCGCCACGGGCATCGGGTACGAGGTATACGACGATCCGTCCAAGGGACTTTTCGCCGTGAAGATCTATACCTCCCCCGGGCTTTCGGCGGAGAATCTTGTGAAGATCTATGCGCCGAATCTCTTCACGACCAACGATGCGGAAGCGCCCGAGGAAGAAGGCAAGCCCGAGATACCTTCCGTAAACGACCCTCCCGCTCCTGCGGTGTATACGCCCGGCACCGACCGGGAGCCTCCGGTAAAGCCGGTGACCGATCCCGAGATCCCGGAGAAGGACAAGCGCTTCGGGAAGCGGACGCTGTATCTGTGCATAGAGCCGGGGCTTTCCGAAAACACGGCGGCGATCCTGGACGTCCTTAAAAAAGCCGATATCCGGGCGCTGTTCTTTTTGACAGGCGAGGACATCATGGCGTATCCGGACACGGTGCGGCGGATCGTGACAGACGGGCACACGCCGGGCATCTGCGTCGGGATAAGCGATGAAATGACCGATGACGAATTCCGGAAGGCGATTGCCGATACCCAGTCGCTCCTCTTCGAGACGGCGAGGGTGAAGACGAGGCTCTTCCGTGCGGTAAGCGGCGAGCTTGCCCCTGCGGCGGACGGCGAAAGGGCGGAGCCGGTGTCGGAGATCGTGACCTCTCTCGGAATGCGGGTCGTCTCTCCCGCCATCAGCGCCGGCACCGGCAGCGGCTATGCATCGACGGCGTGGACGAAGCTGGAAAGCACCGTCCGGAACATGCAGGCTGTCCGCCGCACCGAGGTCGGGATCCTTTCCTTCGAGCCGTCCGGCATCGCGCCGGATGTTCTGAGGAGCCTCTTCGAGTTCCGGCGGAAATTCTCCGCCGATGTGAGGATAGAACAGATCACCGAAACTTCGGCACTGTAATTCCGACAGAATACTTTTCCGAGGTCGGGATCCTTTCCTTCGAGCCGTCCGGCATCGCACCGGATGTTCTGAGGAGCCTCTTCGAGTTCCGGCGGAAATTCTCCGCCGATGTGAGGATAGAACAGATTACCGAAACTTCGGCGCTGTAATTCCGACAGAATACTTTTCCGCAGAGGTCGGTATCATGCCTCTGCGGATTTTGTTTTTCGGAATGGCGCACTCCCGGCGTGTGCCGAAAACAACACGCTCCCGTTCCCGTGGGAAGCGGTCGATAGAACAACTATCGGCTGCGTAGTCGGCAAGACATAAATTGTCAAGGGCGGTCCCCACTGCCCCCGGCGAGAGTGCGGCGGCTCCGTATTTCACACCCGGCGGGTATTTACTTTGCGGAGGAGTGCTCCGAAGGGCACTCTGTGCGGAGGGCAGAGCTCATCTTCTTCGCCCGGCGCACCGCCGTAAAGTAGATGATCGCCCAGACGACGGCGTAGCCGAGGGCAAAGAAGAGGGTGAAGAGCAGTATCTTTTCCCTGCCGAGCCAGCCGTTGATAAGATAGATCGCCAGATAGTCCGCATAAAGCACCGCCAGATGGATGAGCGCCGCCGTGACGGTGGGAAGGCTTTCCACGCTGTAGACCGCCGGGATGCCTCCCGCCACAAAGGCGAGCAGCGCCGAGGTGAAGATCCCGAGCACTACGGTGCCTGCCGGGAGGTCGACGACGGTCCCGTTCCTTTCGAGTATGAGATATACGACGGCGAGCACCAGCGGCCCGCCCACCGAGGACACAAGTCCCCGCATTAAAAAATCCGCAAGAAAGCCCCTGCTTCTCCTTTGGTTCTGCTTCTGTTCCATATGCCTTTTCCTTTATCCTTTCCGTAAATTGCCGACCGATTGCCGACCGATTGCCGACCGGATTGCCGACCGATCGCCGCCTTTTCCGTTTTCGGGAAACGGCGGTCATTTTTTGCCGGCAAACCGTCTTCGTATCGCCGCAAGACAGCGCCTTGAGATGATATCGCTGTGCCCGGACTTCATGACCGCCCGCATTCCGCCGCCGAAGGAAGCCTCGAAGCGCTCGGTATATTCCCGGTTGATGAGCGCCGACCTGTTGATGCGGAAGAAGGTGCCGGGAAGGCGGCTCTCCGCCTCGTAAAGACGCAGCTTCGAGGTGTACTCCCTGCCGTCCTTGTCTACCACCACCGTCTTTGTCCCGATCACCGAAATGCTCTCGATGACCTCCGCCGGCAGCGTGAAAAACATATCCCGCTCCTCGCTGTAAACCGTGAAGCCGGAGTCTTTTTCGTTTTCGGAAAGAAATTTTTCCAGCTTTTCGGTGAAGCCGCCCGGAGCCCGGACGTATGCGACGGTCTCTTCTTCCCGGTCGCCGCCTATGATCTCGATCCTGAATTTCATGCTTTCACTCCGTTTGAAGTTTTTTGTGATTTCTCTGCCTCCCGGGTCCCGGACGGTCTGTGCACCGACCGCCCGCTTCCTCGGAAGGTATCATAGCACACTTTTTTCGCCTTGTGGGGATTTTGGCGCCATGCGGTATTTTTCGGCTTGTCAACGGTATGTTTTGCGGCTTTTCTCGGGAAAGGGAGCGTATTATCCTCGGCTCCCGCCGTGAGTGCAGCGATTGACCGCCCTCTTTGAAAACGGAAGCGTATTATCCTCGGCTCCCGCCTTAGGTCTAAGGCTCCCTTGTGTAAAGGGAGCTGTCAGCGATAGCTGACTGAGGGATTGTCATATTGATTATTTTCGGCTCCCGCCGTGGGTGTATCGATCGCCCAGTTGCACACGAACGGGGGTGGTACTTTTGCCAAGAGCTGCAAAAGCCGATACACTTCGAAATGCATGATATGCATTTCGTGCGGTATCGCACCAAAAGAGCCCGGCGGGTACGGGAGGGCGGCAGTCCTGCCTGTCGCAAGCGCCTCCCTTGGCGCTTGCAACAGCGCTAAAGTTTTCTTCGAAAACTTTCAACACCCATATCCTTCTGCAACCGGCACAGCAATGCTTTATGAGCACAGCGCTCGTTCTTGTTGCACCTTGCCCCCTCCCGCCGCCACAATCATCGGTGCAAGCACCGATGAAGAAAGTTTTCTGCGAAAACTTTCCATAGTAGCAAGCAGTGCGTCCGCAACGGACGCTATGACTCGGAGCTTCTCCTACGGGAGCGCATTGTCGCCTCGCTGAAGCGTCCTATTTGACTTTGCAA
>JAZRXH010000134.1:0-9764 GCA_045600125.1 Eubacteriales bacterium
GCCTACGGCAGCAACCTGAACCGCTACCAGATGCGTGTCCGCTGCCCCGGCGCGAAACCCCTCGGCACCGCGGTGATCGAGAACTACCGACTGCTTTTCAAGGGCAGTCAGACCGGAGCATACCTCACGATAGAACCCGCCGAAGGCTACAGCGTTCCCGTTGCGGTGTGGGCGGTGACAGAGGAAGACGAGCGTGTGCTCGACCGTTACGAAGGCTACCCGGCTTTCTACTACAAAGCCAGACTGACGATCACCTACAAGGGTATCCTCTCCAACTTGCCTCGCACCAGCACCGCCTTCGTTTACATCATGCACGAAGAACGGAAGCTCGGCATCCCAAGCACACGGTACTTTACGACCTGCGCCCAGGGCTACAGAGACTTCGGTTTCGACACCGCCCTGCTGATGGAGGCATACAATCACAGCTTTTACACGGAGGCAGATTATGAAGACTGAAATAACGAGGATCGCTGTCTGTCCCAAGTGCGGACAGACCTACATCGGACATCCGGCACTTTCCCGTGTGGACAACGAGACCCTCATCTGCCCGGACTGCGGGGTACGTGAAGCCCTGGACAGTCTCGGCGTTGAGCCGGAGGAGCAGGAAAAGATCCTCGAAACGATCCACCGCTGCACAGATCAGCGGTAATATACACACTTTTCCTTCCGAATAATTGTGTAGATTATGACTCAGATATAGCTTGCTATTCCGGGCGTTTAGAGTGATTAATGTACACAACGAAAGGGGCAAGACCCCGAATACAGGAGGAAAACACCATGAAGAACCGCATCGCAGCCATTGACACCGCCCTTGAGAACCACAGCCGCTTGACCTGGAACGAACTCGGCTTCAACCCCACCTTCGGACAGGCTTACCTTTACAGCCTCGAAGCCGGGAACGACCTGCCGAACTTCGGCGAGGTCATTTGGGACAGCGAGATCGAGCAGATCATCGCCGACTGCCGCAAGACCGGAACGACCGAGTTCACCGTCAGCTCCACCTTCTCAAGCCTCATCGAGACCCTTGCCGAGTTCCAGAAGCACGGCTGCATGATGAAGGGGCTGACCGAGATCAACAGCCGCTTCAACGACTGGCGGACCGGCGAGAAGGAGCGCATCCCCGCGATCCTGATGAGCCTTTGATTTTTCTCCACAACAGAGACTGAGCCGGACGGCTCTTTCTCTCGTATAAAACACACACTTTCTCCGGCTGATCTTTGTGTATGTTATCGTTCAGAATTGACTTGCTATTTCAGGCGTTCAGAGCGAATATGTGTACAACAAAAGGAACGGAGGACACCCCAATGACCATCACCTACAAAACCAACGCAGCCTACACCACCAAGAGCCTCACCGAGTGGTACTTCGGTAAAGCCTTTGTCAAAGCCGCCACCGCCGAAGCCATCAAGAGCGGCAAGAGCCAGCTCAAGACCTGGCAGAACGGCACCGGTTACCTCACGGTTTGCATTACGAAGTAAGGAGGAAAGCACAATGTGGAAAGAAGGAAATCTGCGGGTAAACGGAGAGATTTTTCATTACTGGATGAAGCAGTACGATGAAGGCTCCGAATGGGGCATTGACGGCGGTCGCATTTCCAAGCTGATGCTCAAGCGCAGCGGCGAGATCGTCTACAACTATGACAGAGGCGTGGACGTTGCCCCGGTCGATGAAAACACCGCCTTTGCCCTGGAAATTCTCCTGCACAGCGAAAACTACTGATAAACCGAATCAGCGGAGATTGAGCCTCGCGGCTCTTTCTCTCGTATATGTGATAGAAGTCGCACCCATCCGGGTGGCGGCTGTTTTTTATGCCTATGATACGAAAACTGAAACATTACAAGCCGACACGCTTCATGGCGGAGGACAGCCACTACGACAAGGATGCCGCCGATCATGCGGTGTGTTTCATCGAAAAGTTTTGCTGCCATACCAAAGGCACATGGGACGGTCAGCCCTTCGAGCTTATCGACTGGCAGGAGCAGATCATCCGGGACATCTTCGGTGTCTTGAAGCCCAACGGCTACAGACAATTTAATACCGCTTATATCGAAATCCCAAAGAAGCAGGGCAAGTCCGAGCTTGCCGCCGCCGTTGCCTTGTACCTCCTCTGCGCGGACTTCGAGCCGGGGGCAGAGGTGTACGGCTGTGCCGCCGACCGAAACCAGGCGCAGATCGTCTTTGACGTTGCCCTCGCTATGGTCAAGCGGTGTCCGGTGCTGGCGAACAAGATGAACATCAAGGCTTCCCAGAAGGAAATGGAGTACATCCCCACGGGGAGCAAGTATAAGGCTCTGTCGGCAGACGTGGCGAATAAACACGGCTTTAATACCCACGGGGTCATCTTTGACGAGCTGCACACGCAACCCAACAGAAAACTGTATGATGTCATGCTGAAAGGCAGCGGCGATGCGAGAATGCAGCCGCTGTATTTTCTTATAACGACTGCCGGGGACAACACCAACTCCATCTGCTACGAGGTGCATCAGAAGGCAAAGGATATCCTGGAGGGCAGGAAATTCGACCCGACCTTCTATCCCGTGATCTACGGTGCTGACGAGTCCGATGACTGGACTGATCCGAAAACATGGGTAAAAGCAAACCCGTCTCTCGGCATTACGGTCGGCATCGATAAGGTGCAGGCCGCCTGTGACCAGGCGAAGCAGAACCCCGCCGAAGAGAACGCTTTCCGGCAGTTGAGATTAAATCAATGGGTCAAACAGGCAGTCCGCTGGATGCCGATGCATCTGTGGGACAAATGCGCCTTTGCCGTAAATGAGGAGGAACTCGAAGGGCGTGTCTGTTACGGCGGTCTGGACTTGTCCTCCACCACGGATATTACGGCATTCGTTCTGGTGTTTCCTCCGCTGGATGAGGATGACAAATACATCATTCTTCCGTACTTCTGGATACCGGAGGACAACATCGAACTGCGTGTCCGGCGCGACCATGTGCCGTATGATCTTTGGCAGCGGCAGGGTTATCTCGAAACTACGGAGGGCAATGTCGTTCACTACGGATACATCGAGAAGTTCATCGAAAAGCTCGGTGAGCGTTTCAATATCCGGGAGATCGCTTTCGACCGTTGGGGTGCGATACAGATGGTGCAGAACCTTGAGAATATGGGCTTCACCGTTATCCCCTTCGGACAGGGCTTCAAAGATATGAGTCCTCCCACAAAAGAGTTAATGAAGCTGACCCTTGAGCAGAGGATCGCCCACGGCGGACACCCCGTCCTCCGCTGGATGCTGGACAACGTCTGTGCCAAGACCGACCCTGCCGGAAACATAAAAATGGACAAGGAAAAGTCCACAGAAAAAATAGACGGTGCCGTTGCAACGGTCATGGCTCTGGACAGAGCGATTCGCTGCGGCAACGACACCGGGGAGTCAGTCTACGACAGTCGTGGACTGCTTTTCATTTAGTTTGCACCAGACTGGGCGAGGCGTCTCTGTGACCATGCGATGAAGCTGTTTGCCTCGCTTTGCCGAAGATCCCAATGCTTTTGAAGCATTTGCTGAACTATATCACGGGATAATCCGGCGTCAAGCATTGCTGTGGCTGCAATAGCAATGTTGTTATCACGTTCCTCGGAACAAGCAAACTCTATTTCAGAGCGACGTTCATCCTGAAAACGCTGTCTGATCTGATCGGGAAAATCCCGAAATTCATTCTTTAGCATATTTGAAAACTCACTCATCTGTTCCACCTCCCTTCGGTTTAGTTCTGTGAGTTGATATGGGTTTAGCAAGAAGGTCATCCAAAACCGCTTTTCCGCGCTCAATGGTTTCGGGAGAGATTTCGCTGATGAGCATTTCACCGAGAGTTTTGCTACCAGCCTTGCGGCCGACTTTTCTGGCTATTCTTTCGGTATCCTCCCTCAATTTGGCTTTTGCCAATTCGGGAACGTCCTCTCGGTCTACAAAGAAAGATACAGCCCATTCAAGTTGCTGGTTGTAGCTTTCCTTGATCTCTTCATCGATGAGCTTACGGATTGCAAGGTACTGAATAATAGACATTTTGTTTTCGGTGTTTTCCAAGTTTACAATCGTAGCCCTGGAAACACCCAAGAGTTCGGCTAACCGCTCCGCAGACCAACCTGCGATGCTGCGGATTGTCGGGAGATCCCGACGGAGCTTTTCAAGTGTGTCTTTGTCAGTCTTCATCTTTGTCACCTCGCAAACCGATTATATATCAGAGGAGTTTCTTTGTCAAGTATTTATACGAAGAAATATTTTACAATGAGAGGAAAATAGTAGATGGATTTATTTTCAAGTATTTTTAAGGCGCGGGACAAGCCACAAAACCGCACAGCCGGTTCCACTTATACATTCTTCATGGGGGGCAGTTCTTCCGGCAAGGCGGTCAATGAACGCTCCGCCATGCAGATGACAGCGGTGTATTCCTGCGTCCGCATTCTGGCAGAGGCAATCGCCGGACTGCCGCTCAACGTCTACCGCTACAACGATGAGGGCGGCAAAGAAAAGGCAGTTGACCATCCGCTGTATCGGCTTCTCCACGATGAGCCAAATCCGGAGATGAGTTCTTTTGTCTTCCGTGAAACACTCATGACCCACCTTTTGCTATGGGGGAACGGCTACGCTCAAATCATCCGCAACGGCAGAGGCGAAGTCATAGCCTTATATCCTCTGATGCCGAACAAGATGACCGTGGACAGAGATGCCAACGGACAGCTTTATTACCGCTATCAGCACAGCAGCGATGAAGCAGATACGATGGAGAACAACTCCGTTATTCTTCGACCTGCGGATGTGCTGCATATTCCCGGCTTGGGCTTTGACGGGCTGGTAGGCTATTCGCCCATTGCTATGGCGAAAAACGCCATAGGATTGGCAATTGCTACAGAGGAGTTCGGAGCCAAGTTCTTTGCCAACGGAGCTACCCCCGGCGGAATCCTCGAACACCCCGGCACGGTCAAAGATCCGGAACGGATCAGAGAGAGCTGGAACAGAGCCTTCGGCGGCAGCGGCAATTCCGGAAAGACAGCAATATTGGAGGAGGGCATGAAATACACGCCCATCTCCATAAGCCCCAACGAGGCACAGTTCCTCGAAACGAGAAAATTCCAGATCAATGAGATAGCGAGGATCTTCCGTGTCCCGCCGCATATGGTGGGCGATCTGGATAAATCCTCGTTTTCCAATATTGAGCAGCAGTCCCTTGAGTTCGTAAAATACACGCTCGACCCGTGGGTAGTTCGCTGGGAGCAGTCCATTCAGCGGCAGCTTCTGAACCCGGATGAAAAGAGCAGATATTTCGTGAAATTCAATGTGGAAGGTCTGCTCCGTGGAGATTACCAGTCCCGTATGCAGGGATATGCAACAGCGAGACAAAACGGCTGGATGTCGGCAAACGACATCCGTGAACTGGAAGACCTCGACCGTATCCCTGCGGAGGACGGCGGTGATCTCTATCTTGTAAACGGCAATATGCTGCCCATCAAAACGCTGCTTTCAAACAACGCCTATGGGACAGCTTTTGCAGATACCAATACTGAGGAAAAGGAGGATACGACCCCTGATGACGCAGAAAACGAAAAGGTTCTGGAACTGGGCGAATCAGGCAGAGAACGAACCGTCCGCCGAAAGGGTTCTTGAGATCTACGGCACCATTGCAGAAGAATCCTGGTTTGATGATGACATCACGCCGCAGATGTTCCGTGATGAACTCTTTGCCGAACACGGTCCCGTCACCATCTGGATCAACAGCCCCGGCGGTGACTGCATTGCCGCAAGCCAGATCTACGCCATGCTCATGGATTACAAGGACGAGGTCACCGTCAAGATCGACGGCATTGCCGCCTCTGCCGCATCCGTGATCGCAATGGCAGGAACGAAGGTGCTGATGGCTCCCACCGCCATGATGATGATCCACAATCCGTCCACCGGTGCTTACGGTGACCACAAGGATATGGAAAAGGTCATCAAAATGCTGGACGAGGTGAAGGAAAGCATCATCAATGCCTATGAGATCAGAACCGATCTGTCTCACGCACAGCTCTCGCACATGATGGATGAGACCACATGGATGAATGCGAAAAAGGCTGTGGAGCTTGGCTTCGCAGATGCTCTTCTGGAGGATGCCAAAAGAGCGGTCAATGTGGAAGCCTACAGCTTTTCGACCACAAGCATTGAGAATGCCATCATGAACAAAATCGCCGCCAAGGTCAAAGCCAAGGCAGCGGATAAACCCGAAGGTCGCTCTGTGGATGAACTCATGGAGCGGCTTAATCTTTTGAAATATTGATTGGAGGAAATCAAAATGACTGTCAACGAACTTCGTACAAAGCGCAATCAGCTGTGGGAAGGCACCAAGGCTTTCCTCGAAGCGCACCGCAATGAAAAGGGTGTCCTCTCCGCCGAAGACGATGCCGCCTACACCCGTATGGAGAAGGACATTGCAGACCTCGGCAAGGAGATCACCCGTATGGAGCGTCAGGAGGCAATGGATGCCGAGCTAAACAAGCCCGTGAATAAGCCGCTCACCGCCCGCCCCGATTCCGTGAAGGAAGACACCAAGACCGGCACTGCTTCCGATGCCTATAAGAAGGCATTCTGGGAGAACACCCGTCACAAGGACAGCGTTACCCCCGAAATGAAGAACGCCCTGCGTGAAGGTACCGATTCCGAAGGTGGCTATCTCGTCCCCGATGAGTTTGAGCATACCCTTGTGCAGGCTCTGGAACAGGCAACCGTCATCCGCAACCACGCCCACATCATCACTACCTCCAGTGGCTCCCACAAAATCCCTGTTGTGGCTTCTCACGGTTCTGCCGCATGGCTGGATGAGGGTGGTCAGTACACCGAGAGCGATGAGGTTTTCGGACAGGTTCAGCTGGATGCCCACAAGGTCGGTACCATCATCAAGGTGTCCGAGGAACTTCTGCAGGACTCTGCCTTTGATTTGGAAAGCTATCTCACCTCCGAGTTTGCCCGTCGCATCGGCAACAAAGAAGAGGAAGCCTTCCTCACCGGCAACGGAACCGGCAAGCCCACGGGCATTCTCGATGCCACTGCCGGCGGTCAGGTGGGTGTGACCACCGCATCCGCTACAGGCATTACCGCCGATGAGGTCATTGACCTCTTCTACAGCCTCAAGGCTCCGTACCGTCAGAACGCCGTATGGATTCTGAACGATAGCACCGTCAAGGCGATCCGCAAGCTGAAGAACGGTGCCGGCGACTACCTGTGGCAGCCCGCACTGAAGGACGGCGATGTTCCCACCATCCTCGGCAAGCCCTACTTCACCACGCCCTACGCTCCCGAAATTGCCGCAGGTGCCAAGACCATCATCTTCGGCGATCTGAACTATTACTGGATCGGTGACCGCACCGGCATCACCTTCAAGCGTCTTAACGAGCGTTTCGCTGACTACGGTCAGGTCGGTTTCCTTGCATACAGACGTCTGGACGGCAAGACTGTTCTGCCGGAGGCTATCAAGATCCTCCAGCAGAAGGCGTGAGGTGAAGCGCTATGAGCTATAACACCAAAAACTATACCGAGCAGGGCGGCGAAAAAACCGTGATCGGCGGCACTCTCGAATTTACCGAGGGTGCCGTCCTCAAGGGTGGCATCGTTCCCAATCAGGCGGACAGCTCGGCTTCGACCGTTGCCGACCTCAAAGCCGCTCATAACGCCCTCCTCACCAAGCTGAAGGATGCCGGTCTGATGAAACCCGACGCATGGCCTGCGGTTTCCATCGCAAAACAGGCAGCCGCTTCCGGCGAAATCAGCAAGGCAACCTACGAGGCAAATATGGCAGAGGTCGATGCTGTCACTATCGCAGACGGCAAGATCACCGTCACAGTCGATGTGAATGCCCTCACCGCCTACGAGGGCGCGACCGGCTACGGTAATCACAAGTGGATCGGCTTTCTTGTCACCACGGGCTTCGACAGCATTGTCGGCATGAAGCTGAACGGCACCGCTCTCACCGAGTCCGATGCCCAGGAAGCCGTCGACCACAGCGGCAGCGCAGGCGATCTCAGTCTGTACTTCGCCGCCGACACTATTAACGGCAAGACCGTGACTCTCTGGCACACCGGCAGCGGTGAGCAGAGCTGGTCGGTCGAGATCGTCAGGCCCGAATAATCGAGGGGAGTGTTCTCATGCTTGTATCTCTTGCCGAAGCAAAGAAATATCTGAGGGTGGACTACGATGATGAGGACACCCTCATCCGCAAGTTCATCCGGACGGGGTCGATGCTCGTTAAGGATACGCTTCGCATAAGTGAGGAGGACTTTCAGCCAAACGCCACCGTCCGGGTGGCAGTCCTTTTCGCTGTGGCGTACCTCTTTGAACACCGGGAGGATGCGGATATGGCGGAGCTAATGAAAAACCTCCGCTATATCCTTTCTACGGAACGGGAGGCGGCTTTCTGATGGATATCGCTCTGCTCAATACGAAAATCGCGATACAGAAAAATGTTGTCGTTACGGACAGCATCGGCAACCATACCACGGCATGGACGGATCACTATTCCTGCCACGCCACCACCGGCGGCGAGAATGGAAGCTCCAAGGGCAGCGAGGAAACACAAGCCGGAACGGTCACCGACCACTCCGGCATCGACTTCACCGTCCGCTACTGCTCCGCTGTTGCCACTGTGAACATCACCGAATACCGTGTCCTTTATGCCGGGGAGCTGTACGACATCATCGGCATCGACCACATGAACAACAAGCGGAAATGCGTCAAGCTCCGCTGCCGGAAAGTGAGGCGGTCGTAATGGGACAGAAGGTTTCCATCGGTGAGATGGCTTCCGCAGTCAGCAAGATACTTGAGGAATACGCCGACCTCGCCGATGACACCATGCGAAAAGCCGTAAAAAAGTCCTCGAAGACTGTCAAGGATGAGATATCCGCCAACGCTCCTGCCCGTACCGG
This sequence comes from Eubacteriales bacterium, assembly GCA_045600125.1. Classification (GTDB taxonomy): domain Bacteria; phylum Bacillota; class Clostridia; order Oscillospirales; family CAG-382; genus SIG622. The sequence goes on from JAZRXH010000134.1 coordinate 8,903, forward strand.
AAAGTACGCCAGGAGCTGGAAAACACAGACCACCAAGTCCGACAGCCACGCTCTGGAGATTACGGTTTATTCCGGCATTCCCGGACTACCGCATCTGCTCGAACACGGTCATGCTAAGCGTAACGGCGGCAGGACATCCGCTATCGTCCATATCGCTCCGGCGGAACAGCACGGTATCGAGGAGCTGGAATCCGAAATCGAAAGGAGTCTGCGAAATGGATGAGCTGCTTCTGATCGTGTCTGAAATACAGATACCCTTCGCCTACGACCACTTCGCCGAGGGTGAAGCCCCCGACCCTCCGTTCATCTGTTATCTGCTTCCGGGCAGCGACAACTTCGCGGCGGACGGTCGGGTGTATTTCAAGATAGAAAACATCAATATCGAACTCTATACGGACAAGAAGGACTTGTCGTGTGAGTCGGCGGTGGAAGCCGTTCTGGACGCGCACGGCATTTTCTATAACAAAACCGAAGTATGGATCGAGAGCGAAAAGCTCTACGAAGTCCTGTACACATTTGAAATGGAGGTATAACAACCATGCCTGACAACAACAAAGTCAAATACAATCTGAAGAATGCCCACTACGCTCTTCTGACTTTCGGCAATGACGGCACTCCCTCTTTCGGAACGCCCGTGCCGATGCCCGGTTCCGTTTCCATCAGCCTGGACGCGAACGGTGAGCCGGAAAACTTCTATGCCGATGGTGTCGCCTATTATGTGATCAACAACAATATGGGCTATGACGGCGATCTGGAACTCGCCCTTATCCCGGAAGGCTTCCGCACCGATGTTCTGCACGAGACCCTCGACAGCAATGGTGTGCTGATCGAGGATGCCAACGCAGAGCTTTCCGCTTTTGCT